>NZ_JAGGQQ010000005.1:0-29553 GCF_018613195.1 Bacillus sp. ISL-45 | reverse complement strand
ATCCTCCTAGATGAAATCAGTTTGGATTGTCTTTATAACTATAGATACAACTATCCAGCCAGAAAAAAATCTTCTTGAATTAAGCCAACAAAAAAAGAGCCTATTCGGCTCTTAAGATTTCCCATTCACTTAAAATATCCATCAGCTGCTGCTTCGATTGCTCGATGCTGCCGCTGTTATCGATGACTGCGTCTGCCAGACCGACTTTGTCCTTCAGCGGCATTTGTGATTTGATCCTCGCAGCGGCCTCTTCTTCCGAGAATCCGTTCCGCTTCATCAGTCTTTCCAGCTGGGTTTGCTCATCCACATATACGACGATGATTTTTTCGACGAGTCCTGTCAGCTTGCTTTCAAACAGAAGCGGAATGTCCAGGACGACTGCCTTTTCATCTGCGGCTTCAGCATGAGTTCTTTTATGTGCCATCCGCTCCCTTACGGCTGGATGGACAATAGAATTAAGCAGCAACCGCTTTTCTTCATGGTTAAAAACAATCTCACCCAATTTAGGTCGGTTTATCGTGGTATCATCATTTAAAATTTCAGTGCCAAAATGGCTGACTATATCATTGTACGCTTTCTCTCCTGGTTCAACAGCAAGCCTGGCTTCGATATCTGCGTCGATCACAGTGATGCCCATGTCAGTGAACATAGCTGATACTGTGCTTTTTCCGCTTGCTATACCTCCCGTCAATCCTATAACTAATGACATTCTCCCTTATCCTTTCAAGGGCCTGTTAAAGCTTCATCAGCCCGATTATGATCAATAAAATTCCTGGTACAAAAGAAAACCTTTGCATCCATCCGCTCTCCGAAAAATAACTGCCCATTCTCATCCCTGCATAAACAAATAAAGAACTCATGCAGGCAACTGTCAATGCCAGATATCCTGGTGAGAACCCTAGAAATGCTGCCCCTACCCCTGCACCGAATGCATCAAGCGACAGGGCAAGCCCGAGCATGACAGCCTCGATTCCATTGATCGTACCCGACCGGTCAAAATCAGCTGTCATTGGCTTTTTCAAAATATTGATGACGATGCCTAGAGATTTGATTTCAAGATTCAGGATGATTTTTTCGTGGCAGAGCAATTCTGTTTTGTCTTCGCGGAAAAATTGGAATAAAACCCATCCGCCTAAAACGATCAAGACAGTGCCACCCAGCGTCTCTGCCATTCCTGGTGAAAAAAAGCTCTCGAGAAAATGCCCGATCATCATCGCTGCCATCAGGACGACAGCCGAACAAACCGCAATTACAGAAATCGATTTAATCGGGATCTTCATTTTTCGTAATCCATACGTTAATCCTACACTGAAACTGTCAAGGCTGACAGCGAATGCAAGTAAAAGCAGGGAGATTGTTTGTGCCATAAACTGAGCTCCTTCCTGTCAATCGCTACGTTAGTATATGGAAGGAGCCCATTTATGGTGAGAAAATCAATAAGCCAATATATTTAATTAAGCTTCTGGCACGACGGGCAGTAATGCGTTCCCCGTCCGCCAACGACGGTTTTCTCCAATGGTGTTCCGCAAACTTTGCATGGTTCACCCCTGCGCCCGTATGCATAAAGCTGAAGCTGGAACATGCCGATCTGCCCCTGTGAATTGACGTAGGAACGGATCGTGCTGCCGCCTTTCTCAACAGCTTCGGAAAGAGTGCTGACAATTTCCCTGTAAAGCACGGCCTCCTCTTCCGGAGACAAGGAGTTCGCGATTCTTTCCGGATGGATTTTTGCCCGGAACAATGCCTCATCTACATAGATATTCCCGAGACCAACAAGGATTTTTTGGTCCAGTAGAGCAGGCTTTATTTTTCGATTCGTTTTTTTCAGTTTTTCCGAAAGCCATTCCACTGTAAAATTTTCTGAAAAGGGTTCAGGCCCTAAATCGGCGAGAGGCTGGGTTTCAAACTCTTTCCCTTTTTCATACAGGTGCATTGTGCCAAATTTCCTGACATCCTTGTAGCGCAATTGAGTTCCATCGGTAAAATGGAAAATGACGTGCGTGTGCTTCTCCACAGGTTCCTCCGCATTGAAGACTCCATATTTCCCTTCCATTCTTAAGTGGGAAACGAGCGCGAAATATTCCGTATAAAGAATCAGGAATTTCCCTCTCCGGCCAACCTCTTTAATCGTCTGGCCTTTCAGTGCATCGTTGAACTGCTCGACCTCATCCGGAGTTTTAATCATCTTTGGCCAAAAAACAGAGACTTCTTTTATTTCTTTTCCTATCGTCAGAACCTCTAATGTCCGTCTGACGGTTTCAACCTCTGGTAGTTCAGGCATTTTATCCCGCCTTTCTCTGTAAAAATCCTGTTGCAGCTCCTATTTTGCGTCATACCAGGTCGGGCCGTATGAGAAGTCCACCTTTAACGGAACCTTCAGCTCAATGGCATTTTCCATGACATCTGGCACTATTTTTTTCAACAGTTCGATCTCATCCTCAGGTGTTTCAAAAATCAATTCATCATGTACCTGAAGCAGCAGTCTTGTCTTTACACCCTCTTCGCGGAGTCTCTCTGCCATATCAATCATTGCCTTTTTGATAATATCTGCGGCACTGCCCTGGATCGGGGTGTTCATAGCCGTCCGTTCCGCAAAACTTCTTAGGTTGAAATTGCGGGCAGTGATTTCCGGAATATATCTGCGGCGATGCAATAATGTCTGGACATAACCCTTGGCCTTTGCATCCTTGATGATTTCGTCCATATACTCCTTCACTCCAGGGTAGCTCTCCAGATAGCGGTCAATGAATTCGCCCGCTTCCTTCCTTGTGATATTCAGGCTCTGGGATAATCCATAATCGCTGATTCCGTACACAATCCCAAAGTTGACCGCCTTCGCATGCCGGCGCATATTTGAAGTGACTTCATCTTTCCCTACATTGAACACTTCCATCGCAGTCTTCGTATGGATGTCCATATCATTCCGGAAGGCATCGATCAGTTTCTCATCTCCCGCAATATGGGCAAGGACTCGCAGTTCAATTTGCGAATAGTCAGCTGCAAATATGACCCATCCTTTTTCTGAAGGAACGAATGCCTGCCTGATTTTCCGGCCTTCTTCAAGCCTGATCGGGATGTTCTGCAGGTTAGGATCCGTTGAGCTTAGCCTTCCAGTTGCTGTTAAAGCCTGGTTGAATCTTGTATGGACTTTTTCCGTCTCTTTATTGACGACCTTTTGCAATCCTTCAATATAGGTCGATTGTAGCTTTCCAAGCTGGCGATAGTTAAGAATTTCTTCAATGATTCTATGCTTTGGCGCCAATTTTTCAAGGACGTCCGCCGAAGTAGAATAACCTGTCTTCGTCTTTTTCGCAGCAGGCAGCCCCAGCTTTTCAAACAGGATGACACCTAATTGTTTAGGCGAGTTGATGTTGAACTGTTCTCCTGCCATTTCAAAAATCTTTGTTTCTATTTCGGCTAAACGGCCTTTGATTTCTTCGCCCATTTTATCCAGGCGGTCCATATCCAGCTTGACGCCCTGGTATTCCATATCCGCAAGGACAAGCGACAATGGCATTTCAAGGCTGCTGAAAAGATCATGCTGGTCATTGTCCCATAGCTCCTGCTCAAGCTTTTCTTTTAATGACACAAGTACAGCCGCCTTGCGTACAAGATGCTCTCCAAGGATGCTTTCCTCAGGAATTTTTCGTTTAGCACCTTTTCCATAAACTGTATGGTCTGACTGCACGCTCGTGAATCCATGCTGTTTCGCGATCGCCGCAAGGTCGTCCGGCGACTCGGAAGGATTGATTATATAGGATGCCAGTGACACATCGAAATCAGCACCCTTCAGGTGGATGCCATGATGGCGCAATGATACCTCGGATCGTTTCGCATCATAGACTGTTTTTTTGCTGGACTCATCCTCGGCCCATTTCTTGAACTCCTCAGACTCCAGGGCAATTTTTACAGGCAGGTAGAAGCTTCCGTTTTCATTTACAACAGCAAAGCCAATAATATCGGCGTAATGGTAGTTATCTTCAAGGACTTCAACATAAAAGCCATTATCTTTAGCAAAAATACCTTGTTCAATTTTATCCAGTTGCTTGAACTCGATGTCTTCAAGCTCTGCATCTTCTGCTTCCGCAACTGCGCCCAGCTTGTCCAGCAGGGAATTGAACCCTAGCTCTTTGAACATTTTCACGAGCTTCTCGTTCTCTGCACCTTCATACTCAAGCTCGCTCAACTCTAGTCCTACAGGGGCTTCACGAGTGATGGTTGCGAGTTCCTTGCTCATGACAGCCTGGTCTCTGAACTCCTCCAGCTTTTCCTTAAGCTTTTTCCCGCTGACTTGTTCAACCGAAGTTAATAGATTTTCAAGTGTGCCGTATTCCTTCAACAGCTTGATTGCCGTCTTTTCCCCTACACCAGGAACCCCTGGTATATTATCCGATGCATCACCCATGAGACCTTTCATATCAATGATCTGGTCGGCAGTCAGACCATACTTTTCCTTGATATGCTCAGGTGTATATTCTTCAATATCGGTAATCCCTTTTCTTGTGATACTGACTGTGGTCTTGTCAGAACTCAGCTGTGTCAGGTCCTTGTCACCTGAAATGACCTTCGTTTCGAAGCCTTCTTTTTCAGCCAGCAAACTCAATGTACCGATAATATCATCCGCTTCATAATTCTCCAGCTCATATTGCGAAATGCCATAGGCCGTCAGCAATTCACGGATAAATGGAAACTGCTCCGAAAGCTCCGGCGGAGTTTTTTGCCTTCCTCCCTTATACTCGCTGAAGGTTTTATGCCTGAAGGTCGTTTTTCCGGCGTCAAACGCAACAAGAATATGCGTAGGCTTCTCATCCTCGAGAATTTTCATCAGCATCATCGTAAAGCCATAAACTGCATTGGTATGTATCCCTTTTTCATTATTCAACAGCGGCAAAGCGAAAAAAGCACGGTATGCAATACTGTTGCCATCTATCAACACAAGCTTTTTAGACATGTTATTCCTCCTCTTTATTAGAAAAGCGCAAGCGCCTTGGTCAGCCGATTCCAAGTACATTTGTGCATGACTTTATATAAAAAAAAGACCGTTAGATTCCTTCCTATTTTATCACGAGAGATGATAGAAAGAAAAATAACGGCCTTTTGGTTGCTCTATTAATTTGTGTAACCCATCAACATTCTTGCGTAAGGTGAATCAGATGGAAGGACAATGACGGTTTCGCCATTGATTGTCTTTTTATAGGATTCCAGTGTTCGGAACATCGTGTAGAATTCTGGATCCTTGGAGAAGGTTTGGTTATATACTTTTGCAGCTTCCCCTTCCCCTTCACCTCGGATGGTTTCAGCGTCTGCCGATGCCTTTGCCAGAAGCTCTTTCACTTCCCTGTCCGTCTGGGCGATGACTCTGTTTTTCTGGGCATCTCCCATGGAAAGGTATTCCTGTGCTTTAGACTCACGCTCAGAGATCATCCTCGTAAAAACAGACATTTCATTTTCTTTCGGCAGGTCGGTCCTCTTCATTCGGACATCTGTCACAACGACTCCATAATTACCGCCAGCGAGCAGCTCATTGACTTTTTCAGTCACCCTGTCATTCAATGATCCGCGGGATGACTTTTCATCATTGATGATTTCGTCATAGTCCAGCTTACCAAGCTCAGAACGGACAACCGAATAGATGAATTCCTCCATTCTCGATTCCGCACCCTCTAGAGTTCTCGCATTGGAAATCATCTTTTTAGGATCTTCAATTCGCCAGATGGCATAATTGTCGATCAACATTCTCTTTTTATCCATTGTGTTGATTTCCGCCTGGGAAACATCATATGTCATCTGGTATTTAGGCAGAGTTGTGACACTCTGAATAAACGGGACTTTGTAATTTAAACCAGGTTCATCGATAATCCTGACAACCTCTCCAAATTGCCTTACCACTTTATACTCGCCTTGTTTCACAATGAAAACATTAGTGAAAATGAAGACAAGCAGTGCAATAAGGATGACCAGAAAAATTCCGAATTTAGTATATTTCCGCCAGGAACCACCACTCCGTTCATTTATATCAATCACGTTTTGATCAGCCATTATTCTTTTCACTGCCTTCCTTCTCTGTCTTCGGTTTATCTGCTTCAAGCGGGCGAATCGGGAAATACTTCATTGTATTGCCATCATCGTTCATGATGTAAATTTCCGAACCAGGCAAGACCTGCTCAAGCGTCTCCAAAATTAAACGCTGTCTTGTGATGTCCGGATTGGTTTTGTATTCAACAAGCAGCTTGTTGAATACCGCCACGTCACCTCTGGCCCGTTCGATCCTCGCGGCTTTTTCCCCTTCCGCCCTTGAGATAAGCGCATCCTTTTCCCCTTGTGCTTCGTTCAACTTCTGGTTGCGGTATTTCTTCGCTTCATTTATTTTTGTGTTCATTGTTTCACGCGCATCTGTAACATTGGTAAAAGCCTTGCGCACTTCTTGATTTGGCAATTCAACATCCTGGAGCTTTACACCAAGGACGGATACACCCATATCGTACTTTTCAATCAGTGATGATAATAAATCACGGACTTCCGCTTCGATTTCTGCTTTTCCCGAAGTCAATGCTTCATCAATTTCAGAACTTCCGATAATGCTCCTGACAGACGCTGATGTAGCATCATATAAGATTTCTCTTGGATTATCTGCGTTAAATAAATATTTTTCAGGGTCCGTTATTTTCCATTGAACCACCAGGTCGGCAAGGACGATGTTTTCGTCACCAGTAATCATTTTTGTCTCATCAGGAAATTCTTTGATTTCCCCATTCTTTTCCTCATAACCAAACTGCAGGCTGAATGTTTCCTTCGATAATTTCTCGACACTCTGTATTGGCCAAGGCAGCTTAAAGTGCAAGCCCGGTTCACTAATACCTTCCTCCACTTTTCCAAACGTCAATATGACAGCCTGTTCAGATTCATCTACCGTATACCATGTCGTGAACGCCGAAATACCTAAAATAATGGCCAGGACGACAATCCCGCTCGTCACGTAAATTTGCTTCAAGCTCACCATCTCATTCCCCTCTTCCTATGTTTCTGTCTATGTTTGTTTTTACGTTTAAAAGCCGTAAAAGTTTCAAAAGAATGATAATAGAAAAACAGTTTTGACACAATGGTGTTTTTTGCTTATTGCGAAAATTATAATTGAGGCAAAAAAGCATATGAAAAAAGCACAAGCGGGGTCGGCTTGTGCTTCTTTCTCACTCCTTGGATGAAGGGGTTTTTCACTAATGATTGTAACAAGGAACTGTTAAGGAAAAATAAACCTGTTGTTAAGGGAATGTAAATTCTATTTAAAAAAGAAGTAGCCCAATTCAGATTCGAATTGGGCTAAGATAGTATACTCATTAAATTTACACTCGGATATGAGAAATCCAACTTATCTTTATTGAGGAAGCTTCTTAAAAAGCTTGATTGTAAAAGTTGTTCCTTTGCCTATCTGGCTGTCGACTTCGATATGCCCTTTATGAGCTTCAACTATGTGTTTCACAATCGCCAGGCCAAGACCCGTTCCTCCGGAGTTTCGACTTCTTGCCCTGTCCACCCGGTAAAATCGTTCAAATATCCTCGTTATTTCGCTTTTTTCGATCCCTATACCGGAATCCTTGACCACGATGGAAACGGAATCTTCCTGGACAGATAAAGAAATTACAACTGTGCCGCCATTCGGAGTGTAAGTGATGGCATTGCTGACAAGATTGATCAGTACTTGCTTCAGCCTGTCCGCATCTCCTTCAATAACCGCATTATCGCTTGTTTGACCGAGTTTCAGGAGGATATCCTTTTGAGCTGCTTTTCCTTTTAAAATTTCGATGACTTCATTGGATTCTTTTACAAGGTCAACCTTTCCTAATGTCAATCGGAAGCCTTGCTGCTCGATCTTAGACAGGTCTAGCAATTCCTGGATCAATACCTGGAGACGGTCGCTTTCTTTTAAAATGATTGCCAGGAAAGCTTCCAGCGTCGCTTTATCATTCATGGCTCCATCCAGCAGCGTTTCCGAAAATCCTTTGATCGAGGTGATCGGCGTCTTAAGCTCATGCGAGACATTCGCCACGAAATCCTTCCTTATCTGTTCCAATTTTTTCAGTTCGGTAATGTCATGGAAAACTAGAAGGATTCCTTTCCAGACATTATTTGTCCCGATGATTGGAACCCCGTATACTTCGAAGTGCCGCCTTTCGATTTCCATAGGCAACACAACTTGTTTCCGTACCTTTTGCTCAGTCATGAAAATCTCTTCAACCATATGGGAGACTTCTTCATGCTCAATGACTTCATAATAAAGCTTGTATAGGTATTCAGCAGGCTCTACATTAAAGATTTCCTTGTATGGCTTATTGATCAGGTTGATGAAGCCCCTGCTGTCTATCAGAATCAAACCGCTGCCCATATTCTCAATCAGTGTCGTCAGTCTGTCCTGCTGGGATTCCTTTAGCTTCATTAGTTCCTGAAGATTTCTTGCCAGGATATTAATCGATGAACTCAGCATGCCCGTTTCGTCAATGTGATCCTCATAAGTCCTGGCCCGATAATTCCCTTTTGCCAGCTCGATCGCCACATTTGTCGCAGACTCGATTGGTTTCGTATAGCGGTTAGTGATTCTTGTACCAAGAAGGATGATCACAAACAACGCCATGCCAAGACTGATGGTCAGAATCCACCAGATTTGCCGATAAGCTTTCTGCAGTTCATCAATCTTTGTTGTTAAAAATACATACCCCTCTTTTTTACCATCATGGAGAAGTGGATTCCAATAATAATGAAGATCAAAACCTCCACCCACCTCAAGGTCACTCTGTTCCGACGGTGTGTCTTCCACGATGTCGCCAATTATATCCCTGTGCCGGTTTATTTTAGTGCTTGATAGTTCTCCCGTATCATATTGGATATCGCCCTCAAGATCAACAATCGTAATCCTTGCGTTAAGCAAATCGCTCATCCTTGAAATTTCTTCGTTATCCAGTGATGCGAGCCCTCCATTTTGCTCGATATTGGAGGTCAAAAGATTAATCTCAATCTTCAGTCGTTCATTAAATGAATTTATATAATAATTTTTGAATAATTGCCCTAAAAGCAGCCCCAGGCCGATCAACACGATGATGATCAGGGTAATGAGGGCAAACAGGAGACGAGTCCGGTACTTTGTCATTCTCCCTTTGGTTCCTCCAGCTTATAACCAAGGCCTCGAATGGTTTTGATATAGGATGGCTTCTTTGTGTTATGTTCAATTTTTTCACGCAAATGGCTTATATGTACATCGACAATCCTTGTATCCCCGGCAAAGTCATAATTCCAGACAGCACTTAGTAACTGGTCTCGTGTAAGAACCCGACCTTTATTCTTCGACAGATAGAGAAGCAATTCGAATTCTTTCGGAGTCAGCTCAAGTAATTCTCCCATAAAATAAGCTTCGTAGAATTCCGGCATGATTTTAAGCTCGCCAATTCTGATCTGCCCCTCGTCCTCCTGCTTTTCTTCCACTGGTTCATGCTGTGCCTGTGTCCTCCGGAGAATCGCTTTTACCCTCGCTACGACCTCACGCGGACTGAATGGTTTGGTCATGTAATCATCAGCGCCTAACTCCAGACCAAGCACCTTATCAAACTCATCATCCTTTGCCGTAAGCATCAAAATCGGCACATTGATTCTCATCTGCCTGAGCTGTTTGCATACTTCCATACCATCCAGCTTTGGGAGCATCAGATCCAAAATCATTAAATCTGGCTTCTCGTCTGCTGCCAGGCGGATCCCTTCCTCACCGTCCATTCCAGTTACCACTGAATAGCCAGCCTGTTCGAGATTATACTTCAACAGTGTCACAATAGATTGTTCATCATCCACAACCAAGACCTTCTTGTTCATATGAGCCTCCAAAAAAGTTATTACCCCTGTTTCATCCAGGCTCTTTTCTCAAACCTTGTTGCTAGTGGCTACAAAATTGGATTGAATGCCAATGTTTCTCTACAAGATTAAAGCTTATTATGAGAAAAGAGCTTGCAAACTTAATACCGACCTACAAAATGGCTTTTAATCACGTTAAAATCGGCTTTAGGATTTTAACAAAAATCTTTATGAAAACAGCCTTCATCCAATAGCTCTATTTACATTATAATATCAATCCAACAGGTAAAATCAAATTTAAAACAACAAGGGATGCACAAATATTGTGCATCCCAAAAGTTTAAAAGTTTTCTAGTGCTTTTCCGTCCATACGCTGGACTGGGTATGGAGGACAGACGAGCAGTTTCCCCTTTACAACTGTCTCATCCTCTTCATTTTTTCCCATAATCGTGATTTCAACATTATGCTTGCTTTTGATCACTTCAGTTACTTCAAAAAAGAATTGGATTGTTCCATAATGGTAAACTGGCTTAACATACTCAATATCCTGCTTCAGAATATGGCTTCCAGGTCCCGGCAGATACTTTGAAACAGCCGAAGTGATGATTCCATTCAGCATGATTGCTGGAACAATAGGCTTTTCATATGGTGTCTGTGACGCATAATCATGCTGGATATATAAAGGATTCGCATCATTCGTCAATCCCAGATACAACAGGAGATCTTTGTCCTCGATTTTTTCTGTTAATGTCAATTTTTCTCCGACAGTGATTTCTTCTATTTTCCTGCCAAGCTTACGTTTTCTTCCAAGCAGCATAGCATTTACCCCTTTGCAATAGAAGTTCTGGTCCCTAAATCATATACTTTATAAATTGTGTAAAAAAATCGGGGAATATTCCCCGATTTTTAAATTTACTAGTAATCTGTTAACGACTAAGCAAGAACTGCCATGACGTTGCGGACAGCTTCTGCAGACTTATCAAGTGCTGCTTTTTCTTCTGCAGTCAATTCAAGCTCGATTACTTTCTCGATACCGCCTGCTCCAAGGATAGTTGGTACTCCAAGGTATATTCCTTCGTATCCATACTCTCCTTCTAGATATGCAATAGAAGGCAATACACGTCGCTGATCCTTCAGGATAGCTTCGCACATTTCAACCAAGGAAGCTGCCGGCGCATAGTAAGCGCTGCCATTCCCAAGAAGGTTGACGATTTCGCCGCCGCCTTTGCGGGTGCGTTCAACGATAGCATCCAGACGATCTTTTGGCATAAGTGTTTCAAGAGGAATGCCTCCTGCATATGAATAACGCACAAGTGGAACCATGTCATCGCCGTGGCCTCCAAGAACGAAGCCTGTGACATCTTTAACTGACAGGTTTAATTCCTGGGCAACGAAAGTACGGAAACGGGCAGTATCCAAAACTCCCGATTGACCGATTACGCGATTTTTAGGAAAGCCTGACTCTTTGAAAATAGTATATGTCATCGCATCGACAGGATTAGTCAACACAACGATGAAACTGTCAGGAGAGTGCTTGGCGATTTCCTGGGCTACACTTTTCATGATTTTTTGGTTCGTCTGGACAAGGTCATCACGGCTCATGCCGGGTTTTCGTGCAATACCAGCTGTTACAACAACGATGTCTGAGCCTTTCGTATCCTCATAGCTGGAAGTACCGGTAATGTTAGCGTCAAAACCCTGGACGGGGCTCGCTTCAAGCATATCAAGCGCTTTACCCTTTGTAGGGTTTTCCATTTGCGGGATATCGACTAGTACTACATCCCCCAGTTCCTTCTGTGCTAGCAAGAATGCTGTTGTTGCTCCTGTGAATCCTCCACCAATGACTGAAATCTTTTTGCGTTTCAATGACATAAGGCTTCCTCCTCAGAACGAATATATTTTTTAAAATATATGTTATTTATGTAAAGGCTATCCTTATAAAGGATAGCCTTCCGCACATTTTTAGCCCATGTTCTTGATCAGTTCATCACCGAACTCAGAAGTCTTGACTTCTGTAGCGCCATCCATCAAACGAGCAAAGTCATATGTTACAACCTTTGAAGCGATTGACTTTTCCATAGACTTGACGATCAGGTTCGCTGCTTCAGTCCAGCCAAGGTGCTCAAGCAGAAGTACACCTGAAAGGATAACTGAAGATGGGTTAACTTTATCTAAACCAGCATATTTAGGAGCAGTACCATGAGTAGCTTCGAAAATAGCGTGGCCTGTTTCATAGTTGATGTTTGCTCCAGGAGCGATACCGATACCGCCTACCTGTGCTGCAAGTGCATCAGAAATGTAGTCTCCGTTAAGGTTCATTGTTGCAACAACATCGAACTCTTTCGGGCGTGTAAGAATCTGCTGAAGGAAGATATCTGCAATCGCATCTTTAACGATGATTTTGCCGGCAGCTTCTGCGTCAGACTGAGCGTTATTCGCTGCATCAGTACCTTGCTCATCTTTAATCTTGTCATACTGAGCCCACGTGAATACCTTATCACCGAATTCTTTTTCAGCAAGTTCATAACCCCAGTTTTTGAACGCGCCCTCTGTGAATTTCATGATATTGCCTTTATGTACAAGCGTTACTGACTTACGGCCTTCAGTGATGGCGTAATTGATCGCTGAACGTACAAGGCGCTCTGTTCCTTCCTTGGAAACAGGCTTGATACCAAGACCTGAAGTTTCAGGGAAACGGATTTTGTTTACACCCATTTCATTTTGCAGGAATCCAAGAAGTTTCTTGACTTCATCAGATCCGCTTGCATACTCGATACCAGCATAGATATCTTCAGTGTTCTCGCGGAAAATAACCATGTCAGTGTCTTGCGGGCGTTTTACCGGAGAAGGAACACCTTCGAACCAGCGGACAGGACGCAGGCATACGAACAGGTCCAATTCCTGGCGCAATGCAACATTAAGGGAACGGATTCCGCCACCGATAGGTGTTGTTAGAGGACCCTTAATCGCGATTAAGTACTCATTGATCAACTCTAAAGTTTCGCTTGGCAGCCACTCACCAGTCTGGTTGAAGGCCTTTTCTCCAGCAAGAACTTCTTTCCAGACAATTTTGCGCTCACCCTTGTATGCTTTTTCAACAGCAGCATCAAGAACGCGGACAGAAGCTGCCCAGATGTCAGGACCTGTACCGTCACCTTCGATAAAAGGAACGATTGGATTGTTTGGTACGTTTAATACTCCATCTTTAACTGTGATTTTTTCACCTTGCATTTTATTCTCTCCCTCCAAAATCCTCATTCATTTCAGAATCAAAGGTTAGCAGGCTTGTTTGCCACTAACCTTGTACGCGGAAATATCAGGCACCCTTTTCACCTATTAAGGAGTTGAAAAGGGTGCTTGACTTCCTTACTCTCCTATTACAGCAATTTTTCACTGAAAAGTAAAATATTGCTCCTCTATCTCTATAAATTATCTCATTTCAATGGCAACATATTCCTGTTTTCCAGGACCTGTATAGTCGGCGCGTGGGCGGATCAGACGGTTATTGTCATACTGCTCAAGGATATGCGCAAGCCATCCGGATACACGGCTTACAGCAAAGATTGGCGTGAACAGGTCATGATCGATGCCAAGGCTGTGGTATACAGATGCCGAGTAGAAGTCAACGTTTGGCGGCAGGTTCTTTTCGCCCGTCACGATTTCTTCAATCTTTGTGGACATTTCGTACCAGTGAGGTTCACCAGTCAGTCCAGTAAGCCTCTTGGACATTTCTCTCAAATGCTTCGCACGCGGATCTCCCAGACGGTATACGCGGTGTCCAAAGCCCATGATTTTTTCCTTGTTTGCAAGCTTTCCACGGATTGCCGGCTCTACATTATCAAGAGTGCCGATTTCTGTCAGCATCTTCATAACTGCCTCATTTGCTCCTCCGTGCAGAGGTCCTTTCAATGCACCGATGGCAGCTGTGACTCCAGAATACACATCAGAAAGAGTCGCAACACATACACGGGCAGTGAAAGTTGAAGCATTAAGTTCATGGTCAGCATGAAGGACTAATGCCTTGTTCATTGCTTCTACTGCTATTTCATCAGGCTCTTCGCCAGTCAGCATGTATAGGAAGTTAGCCGCGAAATTAAGGTCTTCTCTTGGCGCGATAGGCTCAAGACCCTTTCTTACTCTTGCGAAAGCCGTAACGATTGCCGGCATCTTAGCCTGCAGGCGGATCGCTTTGCGATAATTAGATTCTTTTTCCATCACATCAGCTTCATCATCGTACAATCCTAAAAGAGATACAGCCGAGCGAACTGCAGCCATCGGATGGACTTTGTCAATCGGGTACATCTTGAAATGTTCCAGTACTTCTTTTGGCAAAGCTGCATTCTCTGCAAGCTGCTTCTTCAATTCGTCCAATTCTGCCGCTGTAGGAAGCTGGCGATGCCATAATAAGTAAATCACTTCTTCGAAACTAGCATTTTCAGCTAGATCGTCAATGTCATAGCCTACATAAGTCAGCGTGTCATCGATAATAGAGCTGATAGAAGATGTTGTTGCCACTACCCCTTCAAGACCACGTGTTACTGTCATACTCAATCTCTCCTTTGTAGTTAATTTCCCCATATCCCATTTTGTCTGTATGTTGGATTGCTGTTAAAAACAGCGATATCAGAAAAAAGAAATTTCTGACACTTTATACGAAAAGCCGGACCATTCGCCGGCGACAGACCGATTTCAGCCGAAATGCCACTATTATGATGCTATGGGTATCGAGCGCTTGCTCAGGCAACCGGCAAAAAGAAAATGCTTACATTTTGTTAAATATAAAAACCGCGGATTCTCACTCCAGCCCCAGGCCTATGTAGAGGGATGGAAGCAGTTACAAGTCCTATTATAAACAATTATCTGACATTTGTGAATGAAAACAACTTAAATCAATATAAAATATTATTTTACAAAAAGGCTATTTAAAGAATTCAAAGATTTTCATAGCCGCAAATGCGATACCTGCACCAATCAAAGGGCCTACTGCTACTCCTTTGAATAATGAAACCGCCAAAATCGTTCCCAGTACAAGTGCAGTTGTTATATGGGGATCTTCAGCCAGCAAGGTAACCCCGCCTTTTGCAAGCAAAGCAACTGCCATTCCTGAAATCAGGGCGATCCATGCATAAGGTGACTTGAAAGCACCGCCTAAATCTTTGAAGCCGATATCACCGCTGGCGATTGGTGCCAGGACAGCAATAGTGATTACCGTTACACCCCAATTAATACCCTTTCCCTGCAGCAGCGAAAAAGTCTTGGCTTCAAATCCAGCAATCTTCATCACAATCAGGACCAGCACCGCAAAGATTAGTGATTGGTTTTTCGCCAGAAAAGCAATCGCTAATAAAGTTAGTAAAAAAAGCATAGGCTCTAGCATAAATTTGTCATCCTTCCACGGTAAAAACTATTGTAACATAATTTAAAATATTACACCAAGCAAGTGGGATTATCCTTGCTGCACCTTTTGGTTATACAGAGGTTTGCATAAATCCTAGAGCTCTCTATGCATAGAATAGTGTCCGCAAAAACCTATATTTTATATTTTACTTTTTATAGTGAGAATCCCTTTATAAAGTTGTTCGTAAACAATTTCACTCCTGAGTTAGAACTGTATCCCAGGATATTTTGGATTATAAAGGAATTTTAATAATTTAATAGAATCTTTTAAAAAGATAAGCAGTATATTTTAGAAACTGCTAGAACTGGCTTCTAGCTTATACGATGGATAAACAGTATCGACAACCGTATCCAAAAAGGAGGAACCTGTTTGAATCCCGTATACCTATATAGAACATTGCGTTTCATTTTTGTCATCGGCCTAGTAGTGGCCGGCGCGTTTGCACTTTTTTTCGTTTCCAAGGTAACTTATCCATTCATCATCGGCTTCCTGATTGCCTTTATGATGAATCCGCTCGTCAACTTCTTCCAGACACAGGCAAAAATGCCTAGATCCCTGGCAGTATTCATTTCCCTTTTGCTGATTATGCTGGTGTTCGCAGGATTGGTCACATTGCTGGTGGTCGAAATCGCTTCGGGGGCAGAATACCTTGCGAAAGTAGTCCCTGAACATCTGATTACCTTGATTGATTATATTGAACATTTATTTGCCGCTCAACTCATACCCATTTACAACCAGCTAACCGGTATGTTCCAAAGTCTTGAATCAGGCCAGCAGGATACCATATTGGATAATATCCAGAATGTCGGCGCCACCATCGGAACAACAGCAGGGAATTTTATCAAGGACTTTTTTGAAAAAATCCCCAACATTCTGTCCTGGTTCCCAAACGCAGCAACTGTCCTTATTTTTTCGCTGCTGGGTACTTTCTTTATAAGTAAGGACTGGTATAGATTGTCATCAATGGGAACTAAGCTTTTGCCTAATCGCGCAAGGACAAGCAGCAAGACAGTTTTCGACGATTTAAAAAAAGCCTTATTCGGGTTTGTCAGAGCTCAGGCAACATTGGTTTCGATCACTACCGTCATCATTCTGATTGGTTTGTTGATCCTTCGTATCGATTATGCCATCACGATTGCCCTGGTTACCGGTATAGTGGATATTATCCCCTATCTCGGTACAGGTGCAGTTTTCGTCCCGTGGATTATCTATGAGGCGATTGCCGGCGAGATGAGCACGGCAATCGGGTTAGGTATTTTGTATGTTGTTGTATTGGTCCAGAGACAGATCATGGAGCCGAAAATTCTTTCATCAAGCATAGGCCTTGACCCGCTGGCGACCTTGATCGCCCTGTTCGTCGGTTTCAAGACCATCGGCTTCCTTGGACTTATCGTCGGTCCAGTCATCCTGGTAATTTTCAATACCCTGCAGCGCGCGAATGTATTCCGGGATATTTGGTCTTTCATTAAAGGAAAAGACGAAGTCATCATAAAATAAGGTTGTCGTCATGCTGAATGATATGATCTGAGATCAAATGAAGACAGCTTATACTAAAAAAAGCCAACCGATGAGGGTTGGCTTTTTCTATTTGTCCAGCTCCAGTGCCTAGCCAGTTTTCATCCCTGAGAAGGCTTCCTGGAGTATCTTGCGAGAAGCGTTAGCTTTGAGCAGCTCGAGTCACTTCGGTCCGCCCACTGAGGCACACGAGGTGCTAGATGCGCCAGCCACACGATGTGGCGTTTTAGGCGGGCAGTGCTTGTCGAGGCTGATCAAGGTGCTTGAGCTTTTCTTAGTTAACGAATGACTTTGATTGTACCTTTATCAATCCAGTTACGGAATAATTTCATCATCAGTGCTTTGAAAAACTTCCTGGTCGGTGGTGCCAGCAGTAAAAATCCGAGAGTGTCAGTAATGAAACCGGGTGTCAGCAGAAGGGTACCGCCGACGAGAATGCTCACCCCATCCAGGATCACATCTCCAGGCATCATGCCTCTACTTAGCTGGTCCTGAGTTCTTCTTATCGTTTCCAAACCCTGCTGCTTCGCTAAAAAAGCCCCGAGAAAACCTGTAAGGACGATGAGCAGAATCGTCGGCCATATGCCGATTGTTTGACCCGAAAGAAGCAGGATACCAATCTCAGCAGCCGGAACAATGACTAAAAACAAAAAAATATATTTCATTTTCCACCTCAATGTTTTGGAATAGCGTGTCCTTCTATTATACGTGCCGAGCTGTCAGGAAGACAATAATATGATTGCTCGGTATTCCTTTATAGATCAAATACTTGTCATGAATTTAGTTTTAAGTTTGTCTGACCCTGTATCAACTTCAGACATAATAGGTAAGACCAGAGGAGATCTTGCCAGATATTGGACAACTCCGGACAGCTTTTCCTCATTTCCTATGAAAGCTGTCTGAACTTGGGCTAACTTCAGCAACATAAATAAAAGCGTGAAATCAAAAGTTGATTTCACGCTGAATTTGGGACCTATCTAAGATTATAAAACGCTGGCATGTCCTTTGTAGATGACGCCTCTTGCAGAGTCAACCGTGATTTCCTGGCCATCTTCAAATAGTTGCATGGCGTTTTCTACGCCAACGATGACCGGGATTCCAAGATTTAATCCCACTACTGCTGCGTGGCTTGTCAAACCGCCTTCTTGCGTGATCAAGGCGCTGCACTTCTCGAGCGCTGGTACCATTTCACGGTCTGAACCGATTGTTACCAGGATGCTGCCTTGTTTTACCTTACTGATCGCTTCTTGTGCATCCTTTGCGACGACTACTCTTCCGTATGCAGATTTACGTCCGATACCTTGAGCTTTTGCCAGGATATCACCAACTACATGAATCTTCATCAGGTTCGTTGTGCCTGCTTCTCCAACCGGTACTCCTGCTGTGATAACGACAAGGTCACCGTGGGAAACAAGACCGCTGTTCACACTTTCTTCTACTGCGATTGCGAGCATTTCGTCTGTTGTTTCTGCTTTCTGGCCGAGCTGTGGGTATACTCCCCATACAAGAGCCAGGCGGCGAAGAACATGGTCATTCGAAGTTGCTGCAATGATTGGAGCTTTCGGACGGTATTTTGAGATCATACGTGCTGTATGGCCGCTTTCAGTCGGCGTGATGATTGCATTGACTTCAAGGTTCAACGCTGTATGTGCAACCGATTGTCCGATAGCATCCGTAATATTGTGCTCTGTGTCCTTGCTGCGGGCTGATAAAAGCTCTTTATGATCAAGCGCTTGTTCTGCACGTGATGCGATGTTATGCATTGTCTGTACAGCTTCAACTGGATATTGTCCTGCAGCTGTTTCGCCGGAAAGCATGATGGCATCTGTACCGTCAAAGATTGCGTTTGCTACGTCACTTGCTTCCGCGCGTGTAGGACGAGGGTTGCGCTGCATAGAATCAAGCATCTGGGTTGCTGTGATAACAGGCTTGCCTAGTACATTGCACTTTTTGATCAGGTCTTTTTGAACAAGTGGTACTTCTTCAGCCGGAATTTCAACCCCAAGGTCTCCACGGGCAACCATCAGGCCATCAGAAACTTCAAGAATTTCATTGATGTTGTCGACGCCTTCCTGGTTTTCGATTTTCGGGATGATGTGGATATGGGTTCCGTTGTTTTCCTCAAGAAGCTGGCGGATTTCCAACACGTCTGTTGCTCGGCGAACAAAAGATGCTGCGATAAAATCTACGCCTTGCTCAATACCGAAAAGTATATCCTTGGCGTCTTTTTCGGTGATTCCTGGCAAGTTAACAGATACACCTGGGACATTGACGCCTTTTTTATTTTTAAGCGTTCCGCTGTTGAGAACTCGGGTTTTAATTTCATTGCTGGCCTTGTCGATGCTGATAACTTCCAGCCCGATCAATCCGTCATCAAGGAGAATTTTCGCCCCTGGATGTACATCATCAATCAACTGATCATAAGTAACAGAAAACTTTTCTGCAGTACCTAGAACTTCTGTCATCGAAACGATGCACTCCTGGCCAGTCGTTAGCTCGATCGCACCGTTTTCCATATCGTTCGTACGGATTTCCGGGCCTTTTGTATCAAGAAGAATACCAACATTCTTCCCTGTTTTACTTGCAGCTTCTCTGATATTCTTGATACGTGCAGCGTGTTCCTCGTGGTTTCCGTGTGAAAAATTAAGACGGGAAACATTCATACCTGCTTCAATCAATTGAACCAATTTGTCTACACTTTCACTAGCGGGACCAATTGTACAAACAATTTTTGTTTTGCGCATAGCTTGCAACCTCCTGGTTTACTGTAAAGAGATTAGATAGAAAGCTCTTTCGATAGTTTATATAAGTTCAAGTCAACAGTATGTTCTTTTGCCAAAGCTTCAATGATATCGTAATCAACTAGTTGATTGTTTTCCATTCCGACAGCACGTCCGCCTTTACCTTCCAATAAAAGCTCTACTGCCCGTGCTCCAAGCCTGCTTGCAAGTACACGGTCGAATGCTGTAGGCGTTCCGCCGCGCTGAACATGCCCAAGGACTGTTACGCGAGTGTCAAAGTCAGTCTCTTCCTGCAGTTGCTTCGCGAAATCATATCCGTTCATGACACCCTCAGCTACAACAATGATACTGTGTTTTTTCCCGCGTTCATGCCCTTTTTTCAGACGGTGAGCTATATCCTTCATATCATGCGGATCCTCAGGAATCAGGATTGTTTCTGCACCGCCTGCCAGCCCAGCCCATAATGCCAAGTCTCCAGCGTTGCGTCCCATTACTTCCACAACAAACGTTCTTTCATGCGAAGAAGCAGTATCACGGATTTTATCGATTGCATCGATAACAGTATTAAGCGCTGTATCAAATCCGATTGTAAATTCAGTTCCTGGAATATCATTGTCGATGGTGCCAGGCACACCTACACAAGGGAAGCCCTGCTCCGTCAACGCCTTTGCCCCTCTGTAAGAACCGTCTCCGCCAATAACGACTAGCCCGTCAATACCAAGCTTGTTTAACTGCTCGATTCCTTTTTGCTGGCCTTCTTTTGTCTTGAATTCTTCGCTTCTTGCGGAATAAAGGAAAGTTCCGCCACGATGAATGATATCACCAACAGATCCAAGTTCCAGCTTTTTAATATTTCCGCTCATCAAGCCAGCGTATCCGCCATATACACCATAAACCTCTACATCATGGTAGATGGCTTTTCTAACAACCGCACGTACCGCAGCATTCATGCCGGGCGAATCCCCGCCGCTCGTCAAAACACCAATTCTTTTCATCTTTTCACCTCATTCAATATGTACTGTACCAAAAACTAATCACAATAGTATCCTGTTATTAGCTTATCTTATTATGAACAGAATACCCGGGAATATTTCTAAAATACCACGTAGAATACCGTATCTCAACTGAATCCTCAATATTGACAATAAGACGGAATTATCACGTAATTGCAAGCGCTTCAAAAGGATGTTTACCACAGTTGCGATTGCAATGATGGTTGCTTTTTGATCCATGCTCGAGTTGTCAAGCTTAAGTTTTATAAAATTTGAGCCTTTATAAAAAATAAAACGTGCTGATTGGCACGTTTTATTTTACCCCTATAAATTCAGTTGGAAACGAAAACTCTCCAATTCGTTTGTATTTTTCATATCGCTGGCTCAGCAATGTTTCTTCATCCAGCACAAGCAGTTCGGACATCGAATCTTTTAAAACTTTATCCATATACTTTGCCTGCTGCTTCAGATCTTTATGCGCCCCGCCTTTTACTTCGGGAATGATTTCATCTATAACCCCAAGCCCCTTAAGATCTGGTGCTGTAATCTTCATCGTTTCGGCTGCTTTTTTCGCCAATGAAGAATCCTTCCAGAGAATGGCCGCTGCGCCTTCAGGCGAAATAACGGAGTAGGTGGAGTTTTCCAGCATGTGAATATAATTGCCGACTCCAAGAGCCAGTGCTCCCCCGCTTCCGCCTTCGCCGATGACAACACAGATTACCGGGACCGTAAGTCCAGCCATCTCGAATAGATTGCGGGCAATCGCTTCACTTTGCCCACGCTCTTCTGCCGCTTTTCCGGGATAAGCTCCCTTCGTATCAATGAAGCAAATGATCGGGCGCCTGAATTTTTCAGCTTGCTTCATCAAACGCAGGGCTTTCCTGTAACCTTCGGGATGTGGCATGCCAAAATTCCTGCGGATGTTTTCCTTTGTATCCTTTCCGCGCTGGTGGCCAATGACTGTCACCGGATAGCCATGAAACTTAGCAATACCGCCTACAATTGCTTCATCATCTCCAAATGTCCTGTCACCATGACATTCGAAGAAGTCGGTAAATAGCAAAGAAATATATTCAAGCGTAGTCGGACGATTCGGATGACGGGCAATCTGCACCCTGTCCCATGGTTTCATGTTCTCGTAAATTTCAGATTCGAGCTTTTGGAGCCTTGCTTCAAGTTTATCTATTTCAGAAGTGAGATCGACATCCGCTGTCTTTGTAAATTCCTTTAGCTCGCTGATTTTTTTTCTTAGTTCCAATACCGGTTTCTCAAATTCTAGTTCTCCTGCCATTCGAATGTCCCTCCTGGCTGATGGATTTCAAGTATTCCCGCAATTTTCTCCTTCAGTTCTGTCCTCGGAATCACAGCGTCTAGCTGGCCGTGCTTAAGCAAGAATTCCGATGTCTGGAAGTCTTCCGGCAGTTCTTCGCGGATTGTCTGTTCAATGATTCTTCGTCCTGCGAATCCGATCAAAGCTCCCGGTTCTGCAAGATTGTAATCCCCCAATGAAGCAAAGCTCGCTGAAACTCCTCCTGTTGTCGGGTGAGTCATGATTGAGATGATCAACCCGCCATTATCACTGAACCTTTTCAATGCGACGCTTGTTTTGGCCATTTGCATTAAGCTTAGGACACCTTCTTGCATCCTCGCTCCGCCCGATGCGGTAAAAATGATGAATGGAATGGATAATTCATCGGCTTTTTCAATCGCCCGCGTAATCTTTTCGCCTACCACAGAACCCATGCTTCCCATCCTGAATGTCGCATCCATGACCGCAATCGCGACATCGCAGCCGTTCACACTGCCTATCCCGGTTACTACTGCTTCATTTAAACCTGTTTTTTCCCTGTCCTTGTCGAGCTTACCCTCATATTCAGGAAAACCCAATGGATTGCCTGAGATCATGTCGCGGTCCAGCTCGCGGAAGCTTCCCGCATCGAGAAAGCTATCGATCCGTTCTGCTGAATTCATCTGATGGTGGTAACCGCATTGGAAACACACCTTACAATTTTTATTCAGTTCTTTTGTATACATGATTTTCTTGCAGTTCGGGCATTTCGTCATGATTCCTTCAGGAACATCCTGCTTCGCTGCTTCAGAAGGAATTGTCGCGTACTTTTTCTTTTTCGTTTTCGTAAAAAGCTCCTTAAGCAAGTTAAAACCCCCTCCGAATAATACTGGTTGTTTTGTAATACCTTAAATTTAGGAACAAAGCACTAAGTGGCCAGACCACTTTTTCAAAAAAGAAAGAGAGGCTGCCCTCCAGGCATCATAGGCATGTCCACAAGTATATAACATCCTTTCTACAAAAGATGTTACTTCATGTCGTCATTCCGTCGACATTTTCCGTAGCATGCGATATCTTTCCAGGATCAGATCTCCTCTTTTTGTTTCAAGTGAGTCTACCAGTTTGTGATAATCTTCTTTTTCAGCATCTGATACTTTCAGCTGAAGTGCACTATAATAATCATTCAGTATATACCAAATTCGATAAAAAAGATGATTGTCGGCAAGGTCGGCAATTTTCCTGAAAAATTCCCCGTCCTCAAAATTATGGTCATCTATCCAGACCTTTAATCTTCTGATTTCGTCTTCCTTTATCTTTTCAGCTGCCAGGTACAGACAATCGACCTCAATCATATTTTTCGTTTCGACAACATCATTTTTTGCTTTTTCATCCTGCAGGATAAAGGTGCTTAATAATTGGACAAGCTGGTTGCCGCGGAAGTCCCTGATGAATGTTCCTTCTCCCCTTCTCGTCTCAATCAAGCCGAGAAGCTCTAGGGCGCGCAATGCCTCGCGAACGGAGGAGCGCCCGGCATTCAGGCGCTCTGAAAGTTCACGTTCGGATGGAATTTTATCCCCGGGCTTTAAGCCGTCTTTATTAATCATTTCCCTTAGCTGCCTGACGATTTCCACATAAACCTTTGTGCTTTTTTCAGGCTGTGTCACTAAGAGATCACTCACCTTTTCCAATCAATGCTAGGCGCATGGTGCGCTCTTTGACTTCTTCCGGATCTACTTTAATTCGCGCGACGCCGGTTTCCATCGCCGCATTCGCAACAGCCGCCGCAACAGCAGGTGCCACACGCGGGTCAAACGGGCCTGGAATGACGTAATCACTTGAAAGCTCGGATTCCTCAATCAAGCTGGCGATTGCATTAACAGCAGCTACCTTCATTTTTTCATTGATATGGGTAGCCCTGGCATCCAATGCTCCGCGGAAGATTCCCGGGAATGCAAGAACATTATTTACCTGGTTAGGGAAGTCGGATCGGCCTGTACCTATGACTGCCGCTCCAGCTGCCTTGGCTTCATCAGGCATGATTTCCGGCACCGGATTGGCCATTGCAAAAATAACCGGATTATTATTCATTGTCTGGACCATTTCAGAAGTCAGTGCTCCAGCGACAGAAACTCCGATGAATACATCTGCTCCCTTGATGGCATCCGCAAGTGATCCTTCAACATTGTCACGGTTCGTGAATTTAGCCACTTCGTCCTTGATCGCATTCATGCCGTTAGAGCGGCCTTCATAAATCGCACCCTTTGTATCGCACATGATGATGTCCCGGACTCCGTAAGAATAGAGAAGCTTAATGATCGCAATTCCAGCAGCTCCTGCTCCGTTCGCGACCACTTTAATTTCATTCATTTTTTTGCCGACAATTTTCAAGGCATTTACGAGACCAGCCACTGTGACAATCGCTGTTCCGTGCTGATCATCATGGAATACCGGAATATTCGTTTCTTTTTTCAAGCGTTCTTCTATAGCGAAACAGTTTGGAGCTGCGATGTCCTCCAGGTTGACTCCGCCAAAAGTCGGCTCCAGCAGCTTTACAGTCTCGACAATCTTATCAACATCTGTTGTATTCAAACAAATAGGAAAGGCATCGACTCCGGCAAAGCTCTTAAAAAGAACAGCTTTTCCTTCCATTACTGGAAGGGCTGCTTCAGGACCGATATTCCCCAGGCCCAATACAGCTGTGCCATCAGAAACAACGGCTACCATATTGCCCTTCATTGTATAATCAAAAACAGTTTCGGGCTTATCATATATTTCCTTGCAAGGCTCCGCCACCCCTGGCGAATAAGCAAGGCTTAAGTCCCTTGCATTCCTTACAGGTACTTTTGATTTTGACTCTAATTTCCCTTTATTTACACGGTGCATGTGCAAAGCTTCTTCACGTAAAGTCAACTCAGGTCCACTCCTTAGTTATAGGCTTTCTTCGTCAAAATTTGGCTTTTGCCATACTCCATTCAGCTATGAACCAGAGAAGAGCAATATTTTCGCCAAAACGACAATAATAAAATACCTGGTTATAGAAAAAGTCTTCAGTGGTCTGACCACACATATCCTTTTCCAATATAACACATCTATTATACTTGTAAAGAACTAATTTTTCAGGACAACATTATTGTCACCCAATACCTTCTTTAGTTCTCTAATACTTCCTTGTTCTGTGCTTACACTGAACTCGTTTGGCAGCAGGAGCGATTTTTCGGTTTCTTCGTTATACACTATAACCGGTACAGCACCATGATGTTTTTTCAATAAAGCTTTAAGTTCATTCATCTTTCCGGCACTGTCCGTCCCTTTAGCGATCCGCAAATATAAAACAGGTTCTTTTCTTGCTTCCCTGTCAAGGTCAATAACCTGGTTCACGATAAATTGGCTCTTCCCTTCCCGTTCATCGAACTTGCCTTCCAGCAGCGCCATTTTCCCCTGGCCCAAAACATTTCCGTACTGCTTATATACAGCCGGGAATACGACAGCATCTGTTTCCCCGCTTGCATCGCTAATGGTAAGGAACGCCATTGCTTCGCCTTTTTTCGTCCGGATTTTCTTATCCTCAGTGATATAGACGCCAAGCCTGACTTTGCTTCCCGGAGATTTCGAGGCAATCTTTTTGACACCGGCTGCCTTGAATTCCTTTTCATAAATGGAAGCGGGATGCTTCGACAAATAGACTCCGAGTACGTCCTTTTCGAGGCTGAGCTTGTCTTCGATCCGCATCGGGTCGACCTCGGTATACTTTGGCTTCAGAGAAAACTCTGCTTCTGCGAACATATCAATCTGGCCGGAATCATCAGGGGCCACAAGCTGTGCATGTTCAATCGCAACATCAACCGTCGCTAAAAGGACGGCGCGGTCCTGGCCGAATTCATCGAACGCGCCTGAATAAATCAGTGCTTCGAGCACTTTTCTTGTGGCAGCCTTTTGGGGCACACGAATGCAAAAATCGAATATATCCTTAAAAGGCTTGTTTCGTCTTGCCTGGAATATTTCCTTCAGTGAGGCGATTCCTACTCCTTTTATTCCGGCGAGGCTGTAGCGGACTGCATCCCCTTCTGGCTGGAAGCTGAAGGCACTTTTGTTGATGGAAGGAGGAAGAAGTTTGATCCCCATTTGCTGCAGTTCTCTTGCATACTGTGCGATCTTAACATCATTCCCGATTGCTGACGTCAGCAGCGCCGCCATAAAATACAGCGGATAATGAGCTTTGAGGTACGCCAGCTGGTAGGCAATCATGCTATATGCAACCGCATGGCTCCGGTTAAAGCCATAGTTAGCAAATCGGACGATCAAATCATAGATAAGATTCGCTGTTTGCGTGTCATATCCTTTCTTTACAGAACCATTTACAAAATGTTCACGTTCCTGGGCAAGAACTTCCTTCTTCTTCTTTGAAACTGCTCTCCTCAGCAAATCCGCTTCTCCCAGGGAAAATCCGGCAAGCTGTGAAGCAATCTGCATGATTTGCTCCTGGTAAACGATGACCCCGTATGTGTCCCGGAGAATGGGTTCGAGATCCTTATGATAATAGTCTATAGGCTGCCTTCCGTGCTTGCGGTCAATGAACAATGGAATATTCTCCATCGGACCTGGACGATAAAGGGCATTGACTGCGACAATATCTTCAAACCTCGTTGGTTCCAGCCTTGTCAGTACCTTTCTCATCCCGTCAGATTCCAGCTGGAAAATACCTGTCGTTTCTCCCCTTCCAAGCATCTCGAAGGTTAGCTTATCTTCAGCCGGGATATCATGAATGTCCAGCTCGCGCCTTGTTTTTTGCTTGATGGACTGAAGGATCGAATCTATTAAGGTCAGATTCCTCAAGCCCAGGAAGTCCATCTTCAACAAGCCTAATTCTTCAAGGTGATCCATTGAATATTGAGTAAGGAACACCTTCGACTGGCCGGACTGGATCGGCACGACATTTGTAAGCGGCTGTTCGCTGATTACAACTCCCGCAGCATGTGTGGACGTATGCCGGGGCAAGCCTTCGAGTTTCATTGCCGTTTCAAGGATTCTCTTATTCTTGGACGATTCTTCGATAAAACTCCTTAACCCGGCAGATTCCTCGATTGCATCTTTCAGGGTAATGCCAAGCCTTGATGGCACAAGCCTTGACAGACGATCAAGCTCCTTCGCGTTCAAGCCGAATACGCGGCCAACATCCCTTACCGCTGCTTTCGCGGCAAGTGTTCCAAAAGTTGCAATCTGTGCTACATGAAGCTCCCCGTATTTTGCCGCGACATATTCAATAACCTCATCCCTGCGGTTATCAGGGAAGTCGATATCGATATCTGGCATTGAAATACGTTCAGGATTCAAGAACCTTTCAAAGAGAAGGCTATGTTCAATCGGGTCTGCATCCGTTATGTACAATACATATGAAACGATTGAACCAGCCGCAGAACCACGCCCCGGTCCGATGAGGATTCCTCTTTCCCGCGAGTATTTTATGAAATCCCAGACAATCAGGAAGTAATCACTGAATTTCATTTTTTTAATGACTGATAACTCATATTTCAGCCTGTCTTTGTGTTGTTGGGACGGATTTCCGTATCGCTCTTCTAATCCCTTAAAGCAAAGTTCCTCTAGCATTCCATCCGCATTTTTCCCAGGAGGGACCGGGAACTTTGGCAGATGCCTTGTTTCGAAATCAAGCATGACATTGCAGTCCTCTGCTATTTTCAGGGTATTTTCCAATGCTTCTGGATAATCCGAGAACAGCTCGCCCACTTCTTTTGCCGGCTTTAGGTAGAACTCACTGCTGCCCAGCTTTTCACGGGCATCATCCTGGAGCTTCTCCCCATTTTTGATCGCCAGCAGGCACTCCTGGGCAAAAGAATCTTCTTTTTCCAGATAATGCACCTGGTTGGAAGCAGCCAGTGGAGTGCTGGTTTCCGTACCCACCCTTGCCAGCTGTTCAACCAGCTCCTCTTGTCCCGGAAGGCCCTGGTCCTGTATGGCCAGGTAAAAATGATCCCTGCCAAAAATCTGCTTATATAAATCCAGCGTCTTTAGCGCTTTCTCTTTTTCACCATTTGCTAAATAATACTCGATTTCTCCCTGGGTCCCAGAAGTAAGCGCAATTAGTCCTGAAGCATAATGCTTCAGCCATTTCACCGGTATTCCCTCGGGAGATTTTGTCTGTACAGCACTTGAAATCTTGATCAGGTTCTGGAACCCCTCATTGTTTTTCGCGAGCAGCACAAGCGGAAAGGACTCATCTTCCAAAGTCTCGCTGACAACGTCAACCGTCAGGCCCAACAAAGGTTTGATTGAGTTCTTCAGGCATTCTTTGTAAAATGCGACTGTTCCGTACATTACATTGCGATCCGTCAGTGCGAGTGCGGAAAATCCTTTTGCCCTGGCATCGCGGACTAGCTGCTCTACTGTCGCCGTACTGGTGAGCAGGCTGTATGCGCTATAGACATGAAGGTGAATAAATGGCATTTCTCTCACACCCTTAAAGGTTCATCTTCTTTCATTATAGGCTTTTCAGGTAAAAAAAGAAAATATGTTCTCATTTCTTCAAGGAAGTTTAAACATATTGATTGCAGATTGTCCATATGATGAATTACGAGGAAAAAATCTACCATTTACTGAGGGTGTTTTATTTGAATCAGCCATTTGCTTCCCATCTGTTCGAAGCCTATTTTATCGCGCTCGGTGTTTTGCTTGGCGGCTCGCTGATTGGCGGATTAGCCGCTTTTTTGACAGGACAGCCTTTGATGACGGAAATTGCGCGCTTCTCAAGTTCCATCCGTATATGGGCGATCATTGCTGCGATCGGCGGTACCTTTGATACTGTCTACAGCTTTGAACGCGGTCTTTTAAACGGTGAAACGAAAGATATTTTCAAGCAGTTCCTTTTGATCCTCACAGCCATGGGCGGTGCGCAGACAGGAGCACTGCTGATCAACTGGCTGACGCAGGAGCATGTATAAAATGAGAATCCCTCCTTATTACCGCAGACCTGAGTGGCAGAGATTTTTTTCTGGTATGGCCATAGGCGCTCTCCTGAGTTGGGTATTATTTTTATACATTCATGGTGTTTGGATGGAAAAACAGGCAAAAAAAATTGAGCAGCAGAAGGATGAAATAGCCGACCTGAAAAGCGATATCCAGATCTGGATGGAGGATTACGAAGAGCTAAACAAGAAGAATCAAGAGAATTTGACTGTCCAGGAGATCAAAGTGAAAATCGTCAATGATAAAAAATATAAGCAGCTTGATACGCTAAGTATCTACGAGATCGAGGAGGAAACCAAGGGGCAGTTGAACATGCTTCTTGCCAAGGATTTAGATTCGGTTTTTAAAAGCAGGGATTTGATCACCAAGGTCATAGAAAACAAATCCATTAAGGTGAATGACAAACGCTATAAGCTGAAAATCAAGTCGATGGTCATCTATACATCCGTCAGCATTCAGGTGGAGATTAGCCTGGATTGATCGGGGAGCCAGTATTCATGCCTGGTTTGGGTGAGAGCATGGAAAATCCTTGCGATTACAGCTGCTCTTTGACAGCTTTGTAGCGTTCTGCATGAAAGCTGTCATAATCCCGGCTTTTACTTGACAGCTTTGGGCTCTCAACCCTGCAACCTGTCACAATAACCACGTTTTCTTGACAGCTTTGTGCTCTCAACCCTGAAACCTGTCATAATTACCATGTTTTCTTGACAGCTTTGTGCTCTCAACCCTGCAACCTGTCACAATTACCACGTTTTCTTGACAGCTTTGTGCTCTCAACCCTGAAACCTGTCATAATTACCATGTTTTCTT
>NZ_JAGGQQ010000004.1:149374-535768 GCF_018613195.1 Bacillus sp. ISL-45 | reverse complement strand
ATTATATGGACTTAATCCGATTTTGTCTGAAGTAGGTGCAGGTTCGGACAAAACAGGTAGCCAAAGCCACGATTTTGTCTGAAGTAGGTGCAGGTTCGGACAAAACAGGTAGCCAAAGCAACGATTTTGTCCGAAGTAGGTGCAGGTTCGGACAAAACAAGGAGGCAAAGCAACGATTTTGTCCGAAGTAGGTACAGATTCGGACAAAACAAGGAGGCAAAGCAACGATTTTGTCCGAAGTAGGTACAGATTCGGACAAAAGAAGGAAGCCCAGCGGTGATTTTGTCCGAAGTAGGTGCAGGTTCGGACAAAATGAGGGAGCTCAGGCATTATTTTGTCTGAGGTGGTGGACAAGCCTCAAATAAAATAACCTGAGCTCATTACCAACGAAGCTCAGGTGAAAACTAAACTATTCTATTACCTCAGGTTTCAGCCACCCCTCGAAATAACCTTTGGCCTCTGGGTGGCCTGCCTTTTCAAAGATGGTGATTACATCGTGTCCGGAGGCATTTTTATTTGTATACTCGTTGACATATGTCTTCAAAGCTTTATTCACTTTTCCTCCCTCGACTAAATAGTCCAGCTCAGCGTACATATTGTAGCCATGCAGATTCATCATAACGATATAGTCATTAAGGTTTTTAAATTCGCTTAATGGGCTGCTTAAATACTGGCCTTCTTTTTGGATCCTTGCAATCTCTTCCTGCTGTTTTAGTTGATCTTCTGCGGAGCTCTTGGCCATGTAGCCTTTTTCACCCATATAGGTTTTCAATGAATAGCTTACGAGACTTTCATTTACCCATGGTTCCTTATATCCCTGGCTTCCGACCAATCCTGACATCCATTGGCGGATTACGCCGTCTGTCATGCTGAGAGAAGTAAAGCTGCTATCAGAAAAATTATATCCAGCTGTGAAGATCATTCCCTGGTAAGCCATTTGTGGGTTGCCTTCACCGGTTCGGATAATATCGAGTTCCTTATAAGGTAATGTTGAATCGAAAAACTCCTCAAAATAATCAATCGATTGACCGGCGCCCATTGCGTTCCTGTTTGCGGTCTGCTGTTTGTCAGTGGAAGGGCGATACCATACGTTCACAAGCGTTTCATTCTGGTTCACGAATCTTTCAGTTTGATAATATTGTTTATCCAATAAGACGATTGAAAAATCACGGACATTATCCAGGTTGACGTGATATTTCTGATTTTGACCTGTGTTTTCAATACTAGCATTATGTTCTTCTGCATTCGAAAGAATCTCGTATTTAGCAGCAGCGTTCAAAGTAACATCATAGTCAGCGGTTTCGCTATAAAAAGGGTAGCCGATTGGTGTATACGGATCCAGATTCCAGCCGTTTTTATCATATACTGCCTGCTTGGGCAGGAAGTTGCCGAGCCAAACTGCTGCATAATCATAGCTTGCATTGCTGTAATTCGATGGCAGCTGGAAGTTGAATTGAATGTCCAGTTCGGCAATAGTCTTGGCTTCCCACTTATCCATTTGTACTTCTAGTATAGTTCCATCAACTTTAAAATCAGCTTTTTGATTATTTACTTTAATGTCTTGAATATCGATCCAGCCAGGTGTTGGTGAAGGACCGCGAACGAATTCCCAATCCGGACCATCAATCGGTTCTTTAAATTGGTTAGGGTACAGGTGGAAATAGATTTTATCCTGATCGGCACCGGTTGTATTGGTTGTTGCGACTTTAAGTGTTCCCTGCAGTGTGGCTTCGTCATCCTGATAAGTCAGGTCGGCCTTATATTTGACCGGCACATGCTCTTTGTTGGTATAGCTGTAGCTAAATAAGTCTTTAGCCTCTTTTGGTTCAGTTGATGCATCAACATTAGTTTCCTCTTTCTTCGTTTTTTCATCTGCGAAAAACTCCGCATATGAAAATACACCAGCCCATAGCACGAAGGATACCGTCAATAACGCGGTAAATGCAGGCTTAGGGTATTCTGAAATATGTTCAGAAGTCCTGATCGCAAGCTTGTCAATGATCCGGTAAACTTTGTAACGGAGCAAGTACCCACGGCCCATCCTGAGTTTTTCACGAATAAAGTCACTAACATACTTCTTCTTTTCATAATCATAATCTGCCTCAGGCTGCTTTGGCACGCCGACTAGTACAAAATTTTTGGATCGGCGGGCCTCTGCTTTGACAACCTGCTCGGCAGCCACCCTATGTTTTACTGGCACCACCCCGGCTAAATGATCCTCGACCCCTTTTTTCATCCAATTCACGATAATGGCGATAAAAGCAATGATCAGGATCGGACTGTAGGCCATCCAAGGTGCTCTTCTGATCAGCCAGAAGTTTTGACCCGCCATTCCTGCTAGTTCGTTGGTGATAGTTCGGTAAATCAGCCGTGGTGTATCGGTCAAAGCGGTCGGGTGAGGGCCGCCTAAATACAATGAAAAAATTCCTAGAAACGTTAACAGCTGTAAGATTGATAAGATTTGCTGTGTAGTCAATAACAACAAATGAGATTTGACATTGGGCCATACATGCTTTTTTAAGGTGTGAAACTTGCTTCCACCCATCAGTATTGAACTTAGCAAATAAGGCTGTTTCTCGGTTTCATCCATCATATCCAGGATGTAGTAATAGACGCTGGGAAGACCGACCAGCAGCATGATAATAAATTGATATTCCAATATGACCATTGCTGAGTATCCGGTTGGTGATGCTGCCACTGGAAGCATCAGGATAATCGCGACAAGCAATTGAGGGATATATCTGAATGGCCAAAAGAAAGCAGTGAAATACCGTTTAAAGCCTGGATAGAATAATGTCGTTACAAGCGCTAGTATTGTGCCAATCAAAAGGCGCGAAAGTGTGATTCCCAATATAGCGCCAAGAGTATATTTCACTCCAACGAGAACAAGGTTAACCATGCTTCGTGCACCCAAATCTGTCCCGAGCGGAAAGATTAGCGACGGAGGAGCAGGAGGAGCAGCGACAAAGTTTCCATCCTCATCGAAAATCAGCGGCTCATTGCTCTCAGGCATCAGTTCTGTATTCCAGCTAATCAGGAATAATGTAACAAGTATCGCTGAACCAACCAGCATATTCCGATGTCTATGATTATTGATATAGTTACTTATTTTTACGATCATCTTTAGGACAGATTTCAGAAAAAGAAATAATCCCCTTTTTGCTTTCTGGGGACTCAGTTCTTTTGTCTCCCTGACAAGCCTGGTTAAGCCTTCGCTTACTTTAGTGGCAATCGACGATACCGCAGACAGGAAAATTCTCTTAATCCTTCTCATATATCCATCCCCCGAACGCTTCCGAACTTTTTGCCGATCAACGAAACGAATCTCTCCACAAGAATGACAGGAAGCATGAAAACTCCCACATAAAAGAAGATACTCACGGGAGAAGTACTATTAATCTGCAGCAGTTTATTAAGCTCCTGAATGTACCCATCAAGAACAAACATGTGTTCAACGAGCACCAGGTTTGTCAAAACCATAAAGATGATGGTCTTAAAGTGGATTGAGACTACCGGCAGGATATTCCTTGTTAAGTGTGAAAAAAGAATCTGCAGCTTAGATAACCCTTTTGCCTGGCCAAAAAGGATGTAGTGTTTTTCAAATTCTTCTTCCATGACCTTGATCAGGTATTGAGCAAAAAATAAGGATGGAAGGAGAGAATTAATGATCATCGGAAAGATAATTGGCTCTTTGCCTGCAAGTCCATACATAGTGACAAGGCGAATATTGAACTCTCTGTTAAGCATGAACAAAAACATTTGCATTATGAATATAACCAGCAAATCCGGAATCCCCTCAAAGAAATTCAGGATATTCTTCACTCTGATACGCTGTTTATAAGGAAGATTCATAAATAGATAGGCGACCACACTCCCTATAAGAATAGTGAAAAGCAAACTAAAGAAAATAAGTTCAAGAGAATATGTATAGCGGTCAATGACTGTTTCTTGATACCAGCCCTCTAGTACTTTCCAGCTTTCAGGCTTGAAAAATTGCAATGCAGTAGCTTCAATTGCTTTTATAAAGCCGGATAAATGGACACCTAGATGTGCACTCTCTGATGGACGGAAGTCAAAAAGCCTGGGAAATGCCATGAAAAATATTAGACCCGCAATTGAGGTCAAAAATAAAAGTGGGTAATGAATGATCTTTTTCATATGCTCTCCTTTGGAAAATTTTTCTTTAACTTTGACGTAGCTAAGTTATGAAAGGTTGCAAAATTTAGAAATAATTTATTAATAATTTTGTGATAATTGAAAAAATAATGTAATATAGAATATAATAAACCGACTGGATAGTTTATTTAAATGTAAAGGCAGCCAACAAGATTCAACTTGAAATCGTCTTTATATAAGATGAATCCATTTGGTAAAACGCAGGAAAAAGGGGGAAATGACATGGAACAAAAGATAGTGAATCAATCAATCATGTCTGCGCTCGAAAAGTTCAATGAATTAGATGAAAAGATTTCACATTTTAATAGTATTTTAGGTTTGTTAAGCTGGGACCAAAAAGTGATTTCACCAAAAAAAGGACGGTCCATATTTGCAAATGCGAACGGAACACTTAGAACGGAAGCGTTCAAGCTGACTGTTTCTGAGGAAATGGGGGAGCTATTAAGCACACTCACGACGCCGGAAGCAAATGAGCAACTAGAGGAAGCTGCAAAAGCCAGGGTTCGTGAACGGCTGAAATTTTATAACCGTTCAAAAAGGATCCCGGCTGAAATGATTAAAGATTTCTCAGTGCTTACATCAAAAGCAAATGATGCCTGGGAAGAGGCCAGGGAGAATAATGATTTTGAAAGATATCTTCCGTACCTTGAGAAGATTGTAGAGTTTAAGAGGAAAGCTATAGAGATTTACGGTTATGACAACCATCCATATGATGCGCTGCTAGATGAGTTTGAACCTGGCCTTACAGTTGAAAAGCTCGATCCATTGTTTGTTAAATTAAGAGAATCTAGCTCTGATTTACTTAGAAGGATTCAAGAGTCATCATACAAGCCGCCAGTAGAGATATTTGAACAGCCCTATTCAGTAGAAAAGCAAAAAGAATTCAATCGTTACATTTTGCCGCTGATCGGCTTCGATATGGAAGCTGGGAGGCTGGATGAAACAGTCCATCCTTTTGCGCAAACTGTGAATACGGGAGATGTGAGGATTACGACGAGATACCTTGAGAATAATGTCCGCTCTGCTATTTTCGGAACGATTCATGAAGCAGGACACGGTATTTATGAACAAAATATCAATCCTGAATTCCAGGATTCAGTCCTTCAGGAAGGGGCTTCTTTTGGAATCCATGAATCCCAGTCACGTTTTCTTGAAAACATGGTGGGACGCAGCGAGGAATTCTGGAAGTATTTCTATCCGAAGCTGCAGGAACATTTTCCGGAACAACTAGGAAATGTGGAATTGGATGATTTCTACCGTGCCACGAATGCAGTCCAGCCATCCTTCATCCGGGTGGAGGCAGATGAGCTCACTTATAACCTTCACATCATGGTTCGCTATGAAATTGAGAAGGCATTGATTGCCGGGGAAATAGAGGCAAAAGATCTGCCTGGAATCTGGAACGCGAAAATCAATGATTATCTCGGCATTACACCATCAACTGACAGTGAAGGGGTTCTTCAGGATATCCACTGGTCATTCGGAGGGCTGGGGTACTTCCCGTCATACTCCCTTGGGAACCTGTATGCAGCACAAATTCTGCACAAAGTGAAGAAAGATTTACCTGGTTTCTATGAAAGTATTAAACAGGGCAATTTTGCAGTGATCCAGGACTGGTTAAGGGAGAATATCCATCAGTATGGCATGCTGTATACTCCAAATGAACTGATTGTTAAAGCTACCGGCGAAGAATTGAATGCGGATTATCTGGTACAGTACCTGGAAGAGAAATATAGCAAGGTATACAAACTATAATTCCAGTGAGAAAATGGGGTAAAACATATGACGCCAATTGTTTCAGAGGAATATAAGGAAAAGAAGCGTCAGGAAATTTTGCAGAGTGCCCATGTTTGTTTTGCCGAAAAGGGATTTGAAGCATCCACTGTTGATGAAATTGTGGCTCGTTCCGGCCTGAGCAAGGGCGCGATTTATAATTACTTCAAAAGCAAGGATGAAATCTATCTTGCCTTGATGGAAGGACAAACAAATAACTCGGGAAGTAAATTTGCAAAAGCGATTGCTGAGCGAGAGACATCGCTGGAGAAACTCAATTACCTGATTGAAGCTTACCTCGACAATGACCCAAATGAAGAAAAAAACAGAGGGCATGCGATTGTCCATTATGAGTTCCGGCTGTACTCAACACGGAATCCGAAATTAAAAGAAATGTTGACTGAGCGTTACAGGAATTTCTTTGTTTCTTTGCTGACAGGAATCATTAAAGATGGCCAGACAGCAGGTGAATTTAAAAAAAATCTTGATCCTGCAACCTACGCAGACATCTTTTGGGCGATGGTGAACGGGGTCACATTGCAGGCTACCATACTTGAAGATTACCAATATAAGCTGATATTAAGAGAAATGCAGACAATGTTTCTGGAAAAATTAAGGTCATAACTAATAAAACCAGTGAGAGTTCTCACTGGTTTTATTTTTATTCTCATTTTTCAGCAGAAGAGACTGTTGCTGACCAATATCCTGGCGTTATTTAAGTTCTAAAGTATCTTGTTTATAGATTGATTTTTCCTTCAAAAGTTTCTTCAGTTTCAGCTTGTTTTTTCGCCCAGACAGAATGTAAAGGAAATCTCCAGCCATAATGACAGTATTCCCGGTAGGTGCAATCAGCTTGCCATGGCGGATAAGCGCATTCACAAGTGTCCCTTCCGGAAAGGGAATCTCCATCAAGGTTTTCCCGACAATTGCACTATCGCTTTCCATTTCATATTCAATCATTTCAGCATCTGCTTTTCCGAGTGAAATCAGCTCAAGAGACTGCATCGGTGTCGTTTTTTTAGGACCGTTCAACCCCAGTTTGTTGGCCAGCATGGGTATGGTAGCTCCCTGGATCAGCGCGCTTGTCAGTACGACGAAGAAGACAACATTGAAGATCTGATGGCTGTCCTCAATACCAGCAAGTAAAGGGAAGGTGGCAAGGATAATAGGTACGGCGCCTTTCAATCCCGCCCAAGAAAGGAAGATCCGCTCTTTTTTGGAATACTTCATGTTAATCGTTGAGATAAACACCGCAACAGGCCTTGCTACTAAAATCAAGATTAAGGAAACCAAAATCCCCTGGATTAAAATAGAAGGAGTAAAAAGTTCTGAGGGAAATACAAGGAGTCCAAGGATGACGAACATTAGAATTTGCATCATCCAGGCAAAACCCTCTGAAAAACGGAAAATAGAATGGCGGTAGGCAATTTCAGCATTCCCGATGATAATGGCTGCAATATATACAGCCAAAAGCCCGCTGCCGTTAATGTATGCTGTAATCCCATATGTCAGCAATGCAAAAGCGGTCGCAAATACAGGGTACAGCCCGCTGGAATCCAGATTGATGGAATTCAATGATTTTACAGCTATCTTTCCAAAGATGAGCCCCATCAGCAAACCAAGCCCCATTTGCAGAAAGAAATCGCCAATCAAGGTCAGGATACTTGTATCTGGAATGGTAATCAGTTCAATCATGGCGACTGTTAAAAATACTGCCATTGGATCATTGGAACCCGATTCTGCTTCAAGAGTGGAACCGAGTTTTGGAGAAATATTATGGTCTTTCAAAACTGCAAACACTGCAGCGGCGTCAGTAGAACCAACGATCGCACCGAATAGTATGGACTCAATCCAGCCAAGGCCAAGGATCACTTTAGCAGCTGCTGCTATAATCCCGGAGGTTATTAAAACTCCAATTGTCGCCAATGATAAAGAAGGGACGATCACTGGCCTGACATCCTTCCAATTTGTCTGCAGGCCTCCTTCAAACAAAATGATGATGAGCGCAATTACTCCGATCTTCTGCGTCAATGATGCATTGTCGAAGTAGACGATTCCAAGGACATCACTTCCCATCACCATCCCAACCATAATAAATAAGATGAGGGAGGGTACGCCCAACCTGGTTGAAAATCTCGTCGTCAAGACTCCCACAATTAACAAGAAAGCTAATAGCATAATAAAAGAGTCCGTACTAATAATATGTTCTGGCAATAAAAACTCCCCCTTATAAATTGATATTTATCTTAACTGGGACTGTTTCTTGGCCTACTCCAATAAAATGCTTCGTTTCTGATGGAGAGGCATGTTTAAGTCTTTTTTGGATTAGTGAAATTGCGACACCCTGTAAGTAGGCGTGGTAGCCAAATGTTTTCCTGAGAGTGGTCATTCCCACCGGTTCATCAATTCCGGCATTTTTTGCTGCTGTATTAATGATCCTGTATGCTTGTTGTCTTGTAATTGGATTGCCAGTTTTTCTGGATTTAAAGAGATAGTCTGAATCAATAAAAGAATTTTCATTTAAGTAATTTTTTAGGGACCGCCGTATGGAGGCATTTAAGTAAACAGGAGGATTGTTATAAGAAGGAATGGTAAGAAACTCTGTTATTTCACCATCCTTGCTGCAGACATCGTGGACACGCAGACATAGTAATTCTGGAAGTTTAATTCCAGTATTGATCCCGAGCAAAAATAAACAGTAATCCCTGGCAGAGTGGTTTTCAAGTAATTTTTTCATCAGCATAATTTTCTTTTTGGATTTAATTGCGCTTACCGTTTTCATTGGATCACTTCCTTAAGTAACTTAAGTATATCTTAAATCTGTTTTTGTAACATACAAAATGCTTGTGAATTTTTTGTTAAGATCTTTCAAATGTTATAATGAACAGAATCGAAAAATTTAGGATTAATATGGAGGCAATTATGCTGACTTTTGAACAAAAACTTGCAATCATTGAATCATTTTCTGAACTTGAACGAAAAAATGTCTCTTTAGGCCGTGTGAACTTTCATTTTGCAGATAGCATTTATGAAAAGAAAAATGTTGTATATCATCTTCATCCTAATGGGAATGGATTTGTCTATGGAGAATTTTTAGAAGGATATGAGGCTGATGCCAAGGGCATGGTAAATATCCGTGATTTTACTGAGGAAGAGCTTAAATCGATCATTAAAAAATCAATAGAATCCCTCTCAGGCAACAGTACCGTTGAAGCAGCCATAATAGAGGACAATGAAGAAGAACGCTGGATCAATTCAGAAAATCATACCCTGATTGTTGTTCATGAGGATGATATGTGGAATGTGTATGCTGGCCTGAATCTTGATGGTACATTCCTTTCTTATAATGAGGCTAAACAATATTTAGAAGAAGAAGGATTCAGGAAAAGATAAAAAGGATGCCCGCGGGCATCCTTTTTAAATTAGTGTTTTACTATTTTGTTTGGGATTCCAACAAGTTCTTCCAGGGGCCTATAGCTTAAACTTCCCTGTCAAATTTTCTAACTCCGTTGCTGTCCGCTGGAGGATTTTTGTCGTCTCGTTTACATTCTCTGCGATTCTGAGCTGGTCCTGTGTGGACTGGTCTGTCTGGCCGGTACCTGCGGCAATCTGCTGGGAAGCCTGTGAGACTGTATCAAGCGAGTTGGTTATTTGTTCAATTGCGATAACCTGCTGTTCAATAGCAGATGCAATATTATTGGAGTTATCCTCGATCTCCAATGTTGTTTCATAAATTTCATTTAGTGTTTTTTTTGCGTTCGCAGAAAGGTTTTTATTGTACTGTACTGCTTCTTTGGTTTTTGTGATGTAGTCTACGGCAGTACGGGTGTTTTGGACATTCTCGCCAACAATGGAAATGATAGTGGCAGCTGATTTCGCGCTTTCCTCGGCGAGCTTCCGAACCTCGTTTGCAACAACAGCAAATCCCTTGCCGTGTTCTCCAGCCCTGGCAGCTTCAATAGCAGCATTCAATGCCAACAGGTTTGTCTGGTCAGAGATGGTATTGATGATTTTAACGAATTGCGTGATTTTCTCTGATTGTTTTTCAAGCACTGTAATAATATCAGCCAGCAGGTTTGTATTTTCATCTACGGCTTCTAGTCCTTCAAGCATCTCATCGATTCTGACGGTTCCTTCCTTGGAAGAAACCGTGGAGTTTTTAGCGATATAGCTTGCCTGCTGAGCAGATGCGTTGATTTCTTCGATGCCTGCATTGATTTCTTCTAATGTCGCCTGCATCTCTTCAATATTTGCGTTCTGTTCCTGTGTGCTTGCTGCTGCCTGCTGGTTAGCTGCAGTCAATTCCCTGATTGCTTCCACCGAACTGGAGGCTATCGTGGATAATCCAACTGTTTCGCTTGAAACTTCCCTTGAGCTTGTTTGCACCTGTGAAACCAGAGTTCTTAGTGAGCCAGTCATTGTATTGATACTATCAGCCAAAGCTCCGATTTCATCTTTAGATTTTACGATAATATCTTCTTGCGATAAGTCGCCTTTTGCGATGTTTGCTGTTAAAACCCTGATTTTATTCAGTGGCTTGATGAGCCTGGACACCAGGAGATACATAGCGGCACTTGAGAGGACCAGGATTATAAGAGCGAGGATCCAAATTCCAGCAACCTCGCCATTAATCTTTTTATTTACCTGAGATACATCGAATTCGACCCCATAAAGGGCAATTGTTTTTCCTGCCATATCTGTGATAGGTGCGAAGCCCGTCATTTTTGAGCCGGTTGGCGAATTGTATATTTCAGTAGTTGTCCGTTTATTTTCCTTAAAAGCTTCAAACGCTGCCAGATCAAATTCCTTGCCGCCTGTATAATGTGAACCATATGATAACTCCGCCGTCATCATGGCCGAGTTCATAGTCGGGATTGAAAGTTTATCGCCTTCCATTGTGACCAAATAAAGATTATGTATCAATGGATTTTCTTTTAGTATTTGGTCCATTTGTTTCTGCATTGAGGTTACACCTGGATTGTTTTTTGAAGGGTTCGCAATGATGGTTTGCGCTTTTCCTGCAGAAATCTGGTCTGACAACAAGCTTGAAATCGTGTTAAGCTCAGCTTCCATCGATTCTAGATTGCTCGTTCTTATAGTGTATTGAGCATAGATTGTAGTAGCCAATGCGAGAAGGAGCATTGAGATTATGCTTAAAGAAACAATCTTTAGTTTTAGACTCATATTCTTGTTGAAAATTTTATTGCTTGATTTCTTTTTTGTTCCTGCTTTTTTTGCAGTTTTCGTTTTCTTCTTGAAAAGCAATTTGTCCACTCCCTCTGATCTTCTAGGCGAATTGTTGTTTAGAGAACAACTGGGTATAGTCTTCTTAAGAAAGACTGTGATTATCGTTCTCATATTATTGTTATTTTCGGCAATTTTCGAAATTAGTTAAGGAAAAAGCACTATATTAGTCGGATTTTTTAATTTGACAGATATTCAATGGATCCTGAGTTTGCCCATTCAACAGAATGGAAACTAACATTCTATGCAGTGCTTGCAGGAATTGCTGCGGCAGGCTGGTTCCTGTCCAATGATAAGACTGCGGAAACTGTCAAAAAGGTATCATAGTGACATGTGACCTGAAGTATGATTCATCTGTTTCTAAGTGCAGATGGGTTGTACTTCTGTTTTTTTCCTTTTGCGATTAGGGCCCATGAACTTCTGAAAGTAATGTAGGCAATTGTGTTCGAAAAGCAATAATCAATGTAAAAAAAGCCTGTTCCTTAATAATCTTTGCCCGATTACCAATAATAAGGGCTGAGTGATTCACGTTTTTCCTTTATAATGCGTTAGCTGTTTAGTATAAGGGTATAATTTAAAAAATGGACAAAAGGTGCAGAAGGGACACCCCTTTGCCCATCAATCCATTTTAAATGGAGTAAATGTTTTCTAGGAGGTGACTGCCTTACATATGTAGGGCTTCCCCATTGGTTATTACTAATTTGCTTTTAGTTGTTTTATTGATCGCATTAACTGGTTTTTTCGTAGCGACAGAGTTTGCCATCGTTAAAGTCAGGAGCTCAAGAATTGACCAGCTAATCTCTGAAGGAAGGAAAGGAGCGCAATCCGGAAAGCACGTGGTCACTCATCTCGATGAATATCTATCGGCCTGCCAGCTCGGCATTACGATTACAGCTTTAGGCCTTGGGTGGCTTGGGGAGCCGACGGTTGAAGAAATGCTCCATCCTGTTTTTGAGAATTTTCATTTGAATCCGTCATTATCTGGTATATTATCGTTCGGAATCGCCTTTGTTTCAATCACTTTTTTGCATGTTGTAGTCGGGGAGCTGGCTCCAAAAACGGTCGCAATCCAAAAAGCAGAAGCCATTACCCTCGCTTTTTCCAAACCAATTATCTGGTTTTATAAGATTATGTACCCTTTTATCTGGTTATTGAATGGTTCAGCCAGGCTTCTCGTAGGACTGTTTGGTTTAAAGTCTGCTTCTGAGCATGAAATTGCCCACTCTGAAGAAGAGCTCCGAATTCTTTTATCAGAGAGTTATGAAAGCGGTGAAATCAATCAAAACGAACTGAACTATGTGAATAATATATTTGAGTTTGATGAGCGGATTGCCAAAGAAATAATGGTACCGCGGACTGAAATTGCTACCTTTGATATTTCAGATGATATTGAAACAATTATAGATGTGATTCAAAAAGAGAAATATACAAGGTATCCAGTAATTGATGGAGAGAAAGATAATATAGTAGGGATGATTAATATCAAGGAAATCCTGACTGCGAAGTTAACACAAAAGGATCTGCAAAGAGAATCGATTTTGTCTTCGTTTCTTAAACCTGTCATTCGTGTGATTGAAACAATCCCTATCCATGATTTGCTCGTGAAAATGCAGAAGGAACGAATTCATATGGCCATCTTGATTGATGAATATGGCGGAACATCTGGACTTGTGACAGTCGAGGACATTCTAGAAGAGATTGTTGGCGACATCCGTGATGAGTTTGACGTGGATGAAATCGCCGAAGTCAGAAAAGTGAATGAAAATCATTATCTGTTCAGCTCCAGAGTACTTATAGACGAAGTAAATGACCTGCTAGGCATCGATATATCAGAAGAAGATGTAGACACCATAGGCGGATGGTTCATGACAAAGAACATTGATGCCAAGATTGGGGATGAAATAGAAGAAGGAGGATTTATTTTCAAGATTATCGAAATTGACGAATACCACATTGCCTATTTAGAGGTTATGAAAATTACCGAAGACGAAAAGCCGGACTGATTCCGGCTTTTTTTTATCCGATAAAATCCGTGGCTAATTTTGGCAAGTCCTATGTAGTTTGAGTGTATGTCCAAGACGGGTAAGAATACATTACCGGGGCAACCGGATGAATCACAAATTGAAATGGAGGAATTTAAAATGGCTAAAAAAGTAGTTGGAGTTTATGATAATCAAACAGAACTTATTGAAGCAATTGAAGAATATAAAAACAACGGCTATGCCGTTCAGGATTTCTCAATCATTGGTGATACGAACGATGTTACTACTGCACTTGAAAGCAGAACGGGCGTAACGACTGAAAATATCGGAACGGATACTGACGACCGTAAGGAAGGCGGTTTCTGGCAAAGCTTGATGACAGCCTTTGATGGTGACAGAAATCTTGGCGGCAATGAGCCTTCAGTTTCTGACCGTCTGGTTGGTGCTGGCTTAACGGATGATGCTGCAAGAGAATATGAAGAGGATGTGCGAAACGGACGTATCATTCTTTTAGCTGAAACGACTGCATCTGGACTTGATGTAGAAGAAACAGGCTATGTTACGGATACATCAGAAGTAACAGGAACGTATGATGATACGGACCAGCAGACATTAAGGTTAAGAGAAGAGCAGCTGGATGTATCCAAGGAAAGGGTACAGGCAGGTGAAGTTGAAATTCACAAGGAAGTAGTAGAAGAGCAGCAGAAGGTTAACATCCCTGTCACTCGTGAGGAAGTTTACGTGGAAAGACGTAATGTGAATGAGACTGCTTCCGCAACTGATGCTGCGATGGATGATGATGAAACAATCCGTGTACCAATCATGGAAGAGAAGGTAGAGGTTACAAAAAAACCGGTTGTTTCTGAAGAGCTTGTCATCGGTAAGCGAGAAGTGACAGATACTGAACAAGTCGTGGAAAGTGTAAAGCATGAGGAGGCTCATCTGGAGGCTGATGACGATCGTCTCGTCAATGAAGCAGACCGTGACCGCAATCGTGATTCACTTAAGAATTCGACTGATTTAGACCGTGACGGCTACAATAATCCATCAGGTATGTATCGTGACGGCTATAAGGATAGAAAATAAATTCCAGAATAATAAGAAAAGACGCCTTAAAGGCGTCTTTTCTGCGTATTGAGGCGACTGACTGCACGCCACATCGTGCATTTCCATAAAGGAGCGTCTGTCGGCTTACACAATTCAGCTCATCGCTTGATAAATATAACACGTTGGCGAAGCATTAGCAAGAAGAAGTTTAATGGTGGATTCTTCTTGTTTCATGTTCATTTCATCCTGGGTAATAAGGTATAAAGACTTAGGGAAGAGGTACAACATGAAGAAAAATACATTACTCATCTCATCTCTTATCATTATAATCGCCATGCTGGCTGCTTTCAGTATGGTCAATCCTGAAAAAGAGGAAGAAGACAGGCTGGTTCTTGCATTCGGCGATTCGCTCACCTATGGTTATGGTGATCAAAAAGGCTCCGGCTATATCGATACGCTGCAAACCAAGTTGAATTACCAACACAAAGAGGATTATAACTTTGACAATGAAGCCATTTATGGTCTTGAATCTTCTGGAATCCTTACCCAGCTATCTAATGTCAGTATTAGAGGGAAGCTTGATGAAGCAGACTATTTTATTCTTTTCATCGGGACGAATGACTTGATCAATAGCAATGGTGGTAATTTAGAAAATCTGAAGCCTGAAAAAATAGAGAAAGGGCAGGACGTATATTTGCAAAACCTGAATGCGATTCTCAATATTTTGACGGAAGGAAACGAGAAAGCACCGATCCTGATGCTTGGCCTCTATAATCCCTATCCCGACAGCGTTGAAATTGAAGCGGTGGTTGATGATTGGAATAAGGAAATAAGGAAAGCCTCTATAAGCGAAAAACAGGTTGTTTTCATTCCAACCAATGACCTGTTCAAAGGAAGAGATAAAAAACAGTATTTCAGTGACTCGCTGCATTTAAATGATAAAGGCTACAAACTGATCGCCGACCGTATTTTAGAAAGTTACACGTTCGAATAGCTCTCTGAAATGCGAAAAATTGCTTCAATAATAATATAATGCCTGGCAAAAAACATTGCCGGGTTTTTCTCGGTTTTCAAAAAACTTCCATGAAACCAAGTATGCAATAAATTCGTAATATAATAGATTAAAAGAAAAGCTGAAAGGAATTTTTTCGTGAAAATAAAACTGCTTGGGAACGCATCCATCACTTTCCTGCTGATTTTGGCTGCGCTCCTGCTATATTATCAATTCCTAACCAAGCCTGAAATCAATGAAAATGTTCCTTTGCCGCAGGACCTGCATCCAGTTGTCCAGAAAAATAAGGATGTGCTGATCCAGAAGGCAGCAGAGAAAGGGATCAGGGTCCTGGTGACCGATGGGTTCCGGAGTTTTGAGGAACAGAATCAATTATATGAAAAGGGAAGATCAAAAGAAGGACAAATAGTGACACACGCTAAAGGCGGGGACTCATATCATAATTTTGGCCTGGCAATCGATTTCGCTTTATTGAATAAACAAGGAAAAGCCCTTTGGGATACTACTTATGATGGAAATGAAAATGGGAAATCTGATTGGATGGAAGTAGTAGGCATTGCCAAAGAGCTCGGATTTACGTGGGGAGGAGACTGGAAACACTTTAAGGATTATCCCCACCTGGAAATGCGTTTTGACCTGACAATCAATGACCTGAAACGCGGAAAGCGCCCGCCGGAAGACGCGATGACAGCATCGCAAAATTAGAAAAAGCATCGGGCCTTTGGGCACCGATGCTTTTAAGGTTGCAATGATTTATTGAAAAGCAATTATTTTTGTTTGGAAATAGCCAACTCTGAATGTGGATTGCCAACCTTAAGGAATTGCTTGATGACCAATCCAGGTCCGCCAAGTACAAAGAGGTAGCGGGCTTCGATTACCTGCTTCATTAAGGCAGCGAATAACCCGCTGATTTTCAGGCCGAAGACTTTGCCCACTGCTGCTTTGTTGCCGATGGAAGCAACTGTACCTTTGTGGTGATATTCGAATGCTTTAAGCTGCTTACCTCTCAAGATAGCGACTAGATTTGGTCCGCACACCTCTGCCTGTTGAATGGCCACCTGGGCAGTCGGAGGGAGTGGGGTTCCGTCATCTTTCAAGAACAGTGCAGCGTCCCCGATGCAAAAGACATTTTCCATTCCTTTTACCCGCAAAAACTTATCAATGATGATGCGGCCCTTCGAAATGGGTAAATCCAGCTTTTCAAGCAGGGTATTGCCGCGGACGCCGCCAGACCATATCAATGTCCTTGACGGAAGTTCTTCGCCGTTGTCCAATGTGATGGAAGTTGGAGAACATTCAAGAATCTTCGTTGAGGTCATCAATTCAACGCCATTCTTTCTTAAATAGCTTTCTGTAAAATCAATGGCCTCCTTATCAAATCCTGGGAGAACTGTTGGTGAAGCTTCTATATTGATTATTCTCGCTGCCGACCTAGGGATATCATATTTAAGGCAAAGCTTGGGCAAGGCTTCTACAAGTTCGCCAATCATTTCGATTCCCGTAAAACCGGCACCGGCTACAGCAAAAGTCAATCTTGAAGGGTCGTAATCCTCCATATACGCAGCGAACTGTCTGAGCATATGGTTGTATATGGCCTTCGTGCTCCTGAAGCTTTTGATTTTAAAAGCATTTACTTCCACTCCAGGAATTCCGAACGTACTCACATCAAAACCAAGACCAATCATCAGGTAGTCATAATCAATAAATTCACCAGACTCCAGCTGTACTTTCTTTTCAGTAAAGTCTACACCGTGTACAGCTCCTTTTTTGAATTTTATTTTATCTGTCTTTAAAAGTTCAGGTATATGTAAGGTGATTTTTTCGTCCAAGGCAGTGCCCGCACCAGTCTTATGAAGTTGAGTAGAAATATAGTGATAGTCATGTTTATTGATCAAAGTAATATCAGCTTCGCCGTTCCGCAGGTTCTTCTCAAGCTGTCTGCTGGTTATGAGGCCGCCATATCCCGCACCTAGAATGACTATTTTTGGAGTTTGCATCGTTGTTCCCTCTTTCTTGTTATTATTGTGAAAATATTCACATGTCAGGGTAAAAAAATAAAAAAATTCCAGTTGTATTGTTTTGTGAATTATTTCACAAATATTATCTACCAATAGAGTACGATATTTCAATTTTTATAAATACGCATTTATTATTTAAATTCAACAAAAGTTTGACAGATAATCCAAAAAAGGAGGAGATGGAATAGCTCCATCCCCTGAAAATAATTATAGGTTGTTTTCGTAAACCTTGTTGTTAAAATCCTAAAGCCGATTTTAACGTATATAAGGCCATTTTGCATGTCGGTATTGAGTTTGCATGCTCTTTTCTCACATTAAAGTTAACTTTGCGAAGAAAAACAGGTCATTCAATGCTATTTTGTATTCAATAGCAACATTGCTTGAGAAAAGCGCTTAATTATAAATTCATTGTTTCGGGTTCTCCGGTATCGTTCATCAACCGAATGGTTTCTGGTTTTACTTCCAGAATAATGAAGTCGGGATCATTAGGACTCTCAATCCATTTACTCATCTTATCATTCCAGAATTTTTCCTTAAGTGACTGATCTTCACGGATTGAGGCTTTTCCCTGGACCTCGATATAGGCGTCGCCCATCCCTTCTCCTTCATATCCAAGCAGGATATGGACATTTGGGTTTCGTTCAATCTCTTCCGCTTTGTACGTTTCTTTGCTTGTCGGTGTGTACATTGTCAAGTCCTCGTGGAAAAAAGTCATGTAGCGGGAGTGCGGCTTGTTATCCACTACTGTCGCCAGCGTGCCAACCTTTGATTCACCGAGAACCTGAGTGATTTTTTCTTTCAATTTTTGACTATCCATATGGATTCCTCCTTTTTTTGTACCTGTTTTTAATATTCTCTTTCTAAAGCTGCATAAACCAAAAAAGGCCCTGGGATTACCAGGGCGATTATTATAATTCGTTGTCGATATCTACATTGTATTTCTTTTCGCTTGAGGATGAATCCTTTGAGTGATGGCCATCCTTTTCTTCATGTTTTTCCTGATTAAGGTCCTCCATCGGAATAGGATCAACAGTCAATTCACTTTTGAACTTGTCATGAAGACTTTTCGTCGTTGTTTCATATTGCTCAGGATTGTCCATGTTTTGGGTATTATCAACTGGAATGTTCTTCTTATTTTCTTTTCCCACGGTGATCACCTCTCCCTTTATTTACGTACTAGCTCAAGGTTATCTGTCAGTTTTTGATTCTTCCTGAGGTTTTACTGGATCCCTTTGAGGCTCAATATCCTTGTTGTGTGCCTTCTTATTTTCCTGTTCAACTGAACCATCGTTTTTATTTTGATTCTTTTCTGTCATAATAAAGCCTCCTTGTCGCTGTGATAATAATAAAAATACCCTTTTATTGATAATTAAAACAAACGTTGCCACCCTGGTGGAGTCATTGCCCAAATAATCCAGAACTATATTTTTGAAATTCACTCCAATGTCTTTTCAGCCATTCACCTTCATATAGTTAGAATGTATGCGTAACTAAGGGAATATGGAGGGGGAGTGTGATGATCATCATCCGGTTTCCAGATGGTGCAAGCGGCCAGATGCTGCAGAATCTGTCTGGGAAACAGAAGGAAATATACGACCAACTAGACAATAGCCTGACAATGTTCGAGTATGACACAACCTTTCAGCTTCTTTTTGAAATAAAGCTTCGCGGGAATATCATTGAAGCGGCATTAAAGCTTAAGGATGCTTCTGTAGCTTTTACTTCCTTCAAATATTCAAGATTCAATCCAGTTTATTGGACGAAAGGACCCATGGGCTATCTGTTAAATCCAAATGTACGCCCTTCTGACGCAATCAATGATATTTTTGAAAATGGTCAGGAGTATGCTTTTGAGTGCTCCACGGCAATGGTTGTCATTTTTTACAAAGCTGTCCTGGATTCTATAAGGTTGTCGGATTTCAACTATTTATTCAGGGGACTGCTCGTTTGGAATTGGAATTATGACCCTGATTTGGCCATCATCACTTTAGAAGGGAATGAGTTTATCCCCGGCGATGTCGTTTATTTCATGAATCCGGATTTTGATAAACCTATTTGGCGCGGAGAAAATGCAGTTGTCCTTGGAAATGGATTATATTATGGACATGGTATAGGGATTGGTACAGCTGAGGAAATGGTCAAAGCCCTGAATACACTTCGGAAAAAAGGCTCTACTACCTCGGCATTTATGCTACAACAGCATAGCAGGCTGAATTTTAAATATTTGTCCCAGTTTTCCAAGTGAAAAACCACGAGAATAGTAAAAGGCTGGCTAAATTGCCGGCCTTTTTTTCTATTTCTTTTTACTCATTTTTTAAAATAGAATTTCTTGTATCATTTACGAGGCATAGTTTTATGAATTGGGGGAATATAAAAAGAGACATAATATATACATTTCTAATTCCGGATGTGGAATTTATAGGTATGTTAAAAAGGGAGTTTTGGAAATGAGATTAAGCAAGGTGCTTGAAGCACTCGGCGGCAGTTTAAAAAAATATATGAATGATGCTGACCCTGAATTGTCTGGAATTCAGATGGATTCTCGTAAAGTGAAGCCAGGAGATTTATTTGTAGCAATTACAGGGTTTCAAATAGATGGGCACAAGTTTATTGATGAAGCCATAGACAATGGTGCAGCAGCCGTTATAGGGGAAAATGATCTTAATCTTTCTGTCCCGTATATTCAGGTTTTTGACAGCAGGCTGGCACTCGGAAGGGCAGCGAGCGCATTTTATCAACATCCGTCGAGGAAGCATACTGTGATTGGGATTACGGGGACAAATGGAAAAACGACCGTTTCCTATATTTTAAAGCATATTCTTGAGTTTGCAGGCAAAGGCTGCTCGCTGCTCGGCACTGTGTCTTATATTATAAATGATGAGGTGTACAAGCCTTCCAATACCACTCCGGATGCTTTGCAAATACAGGAGCTGATTTCGAAAAGCAATGATGAGTTTGTTGTTCTGGAAGTGTCATCACATGCCCTGAAGCAATACAGAATTGAGGGGCTGGAGCTGGATTATGGTTTGTTCACGAATTTATCCCATGACCACCTTGACTACCATCCGACAATTGAGGACTATTTCGAGGCAAAAACATTGATGTATAATTACATGAAAAAAGATGGTTCGGCGGTTGTAAGCAGGCTTGGAGAGTGGGGAGACAAGCTGACTGGTATATTATCAGCTAAAGGAATTCCTGTATATTCAATGGGCTATGATGACTCCCATGATTTGAAAATCGAGGACATAAAATTGAATGGGGAAACCAGATTTGAGATTAAAATGGGAGGAATCACTTATCCTTTGACTTTCCCATCACCTGGTCTCCACAATGTCTATAACGCAGCAATGGCCTTTTTGACAGCTGTGAAAATCGGTATAAGTCCTGATATGATTGCTGAGGCGCTAAAAACTTTCCCTGGCGTGCCTGGAAGGTTCGAAATGATCTCCCATCCTGAAGGTGCTACTTTCATTGTCGACTATGCACATACAAAGGATGCGATTGAATACTGTCTTCAAGCAGCCCAAGAGCATGAAGCAGTTAAGATAAAGCATATATTCGGCTTCCGCGGAGAGCGCGACAAAACCAAAAGAGAGCATATGGTCAAAGCGTCAGCCGCAATGAGTGATGAATTCACCTTGACTTTCGATGACCTGAACGGAATTTCTGAAAAAGAGATGGCCAGTGAATTAAAGGAATTGAATGAACGCTTTGGCATGAATAAAGGAAGAGTCATTGCAGACAGGACCCTGGCGATCAGAAATGCCTGGGATAATGCCAGGATGGGTGAGTGGATTCTCATCACTGGTAAAGGACCAGAGGAGTATCAGTCGATATATGAACTTCCTACATCATCAGATAAAGAAACACTGTTATATTTGCAAAAACTGCACAATAAGGCAAAGGTAATTGGGTGAATGCCAAGCAGGCTGATATACAATCAGCCTGTTTTTTTAGGATTTTAAACTCACTTCCTGTAAACTGACACAAATTTACCTTCAATTAATGACAATAATATGAAATGTGAAGAGTGTCACTCCAATATTTTTTCGGCATCTCTTATGATATAAGTAAGCAAGATAATTGACCTGACGATTATGGGAGGAGGTACTCAATATGGATAAAAAAGAAATTTATAAAATGCTTGAGGAAGTAGAAGAACCAATGCTGGGAGTAGATATTGTGAACCTGGGCCTCGTCTATGAAGTCTGTGTCAAGGATGATAAAGATGTTGAAATCGTTATGACTACAAGGAATAAAGATTGCATGCTTGCTGATTATATTGCCCTCTCTGCCCGTGAACATCTGGCTGGACAGATAGACAGCCTCGAGCATATAGATATCAAGATGGTCTCTGCACCAAAATGGACACAAGACAGGATGTCCAAGTACGCGAAATATTTACTGGACCTGTAATACTCTTTAGAATCACTTGAAAGATTGCGATCTTATTGCAGTCTTTTTTTATTGTTTTGGCTGTGTTGAGGATAGAGACTCTAGCTGAAAGCGAAGGGACTATACTTTTTTAAGATTTTGACGGAAGTGAAGCCAGGTTAAGACCAAACTCTGGCTCACCCTTGTGATTTTGTCCGAAGTGAAGGCAGGTTCGGACAAAATATCGGCTCATCCTCGTGATTTTGCCCGAAGTGAAGGCTAGTTCGGACAAAACTCCGGCTCACCCTTGTGATTTTGTCTGAAGTGAAGGCGGGTTCGGACAAAAAGCCGGCTAAAGCTTGTAGTTTTGTCCGAAGTCACGCCGGGTTCGGACAAAACATCGACTCATCCTCGTATTTTTGTCTGAAGTGAAGGCAAGTTCGGACAAAAAGCCAGCTCAAGCTTGTGATTTTGTCCGAAGTCACGCCAGGTTCGGACAAAACTCCGGCTCAACCTTGTGATTTTGTCCGAAGTGAAGGCAGGTTCGGACAAAAAGCCGGCTCAAGCTTGTAGTTTTGTCCGAAGTCACGCCGGGTTCGGACAAAACATCGACTCAACCTCGTGATTTTGTCTGAAGTGAAGCCAGGTTCGGACAAAAAGCCGGCTAAAGCTTGTGATTTTGTCATTCCCGGTTCAGCCAAAACTCAGGCTGCTCTTTTTAATGAATACAAACTTTAATAAGTACGGTTTTGATGCTCCTCTTTAATAACAAATTGAAATCCTAATAACATTCATTGGAATTTTTCCCATACCCTAATATAATCTTACGTTCAAACGAATTGTCTTTTAGAATAGAAGTTGGGGGCAAATTGGAGGCAATTAGAATGATCTATAAAAAATTAGCTGGAATCAGCATGTGGCAGTTGAACAGGACTTTAAAAAAACTCGCTTTCGCAAGAATGGAACTGGAAAAACAAATGCGGAAAGAATTGATTGTGGTCCTGCTTGAGCCGAAGAAAGAAAACGTTCTTGCAACTGCGGAAGAGAAAAAAGAAATCGAGGAAGCGGTTCAGCAACTAAGCGGCTTTGAGACCTTGAAACTATGTCTGCTTGAAGATTGTAAGCCGGTGTACAGAGAAAAAGTGAACAATAATGGTGTGTCAAGATGGCTGGAAATACCGGTCAAACCTTTGATTACATATGAATTTCTAAATGAAACCCAAGAAAACCATGTGAAAATAGGATAGGCACCAACTGCAAAGAAGAGGGCCACTCTAGGTTCTCTTTTTTTTATGTTTGTGTGCCAGCGCTTGTCGGGGCTGACCAACATGCTTGCACTTTTCTAATTGGGCTAGTATTTTTTGCGCTGTTTAATTGCACAAATGTCCTGACCTGAATAGGATATAGGGACACAAAAAAAGGAGGTTGTTACGATGTCTGATGGATGTGGCTATGGCGGCGGTTTCGCCCTGCTTGTAGTATTGTTCATTCTTTTAATCATAATCGGAGCTTCTTGGGGTTTCGGTTACTAAACTTTGTATAAGTAAACTTCATCAGGAGGTTTTATCATGTACGGATACGGCGGATGCTGTGGATATGGCGGTTACGGTGTAGGAGGAGCTGGATACGGCAGCGGATTTGTTTTGATCGTTGTGCTGTTTATCCTCTTAATCATCGTCGGCTGCGCATGCTATCGCTAATGACACTATGGAAAGGGGCTGCTTCAGAAGGTCATTGCTTGTGACCTTTTGACAGCCTCTTTTCTTTTACATAATAGTAAAATCCCTGCCGCAAACTGTTATCACTTTAAATCGTCTTTTTCCTAATCTGATACAGAAAAACTCCTGGTTAGTCAATTAGGTCGATGAAAAGAGGAGGAATTTTTGGTATTTTTAAATAAATTAAAAATATTCCGAAAATAAGTGATTCTTTTTTTATGCTCGTTCGTCTAACTGTCTGTATAAGGGGGGAGAATTTTGAGTGATCACTACAGCATTCATTTCCAGAAGGTATACGAGGAATACAGTGACAAGGTATATGGCTATCTCCTGTTATTGACCGGCAAGAAGGAAGTCGCAGAGGATCTGACCCAAGAAACTTTTTTAAGGGTGTACAAGCATATCCATCAATTCAACGGTGATTCACAAATTTTTACATGGCTCGTGAAAATTGCCCGGAATGTTGCTTTCGACCACTTAAGGAGAGGGAGAAGATTGCGCTTTTTTTCATTGGATAAGTATGCCATTCAATCCTGTGAGCCATCGCCTGTCGAAATCATTGTAAAAGGGGAGAAGACATCACTCCTTTACAAGGGAATCAAAGCTCTGAAGCTGAGCTACCAGGAGGTATTGATTTTAAGGAAAATCAAAGAATTTTCGATAAGGGAAACGGCATTGATTCTTGGCTGGAGCGAAAGCAAAGTGAAAATTACTACTTCCCGGGCAATGGCTGCCTTAAAAAAAGAGTTAAAGAGAAGAGGGGAAATAATTGAAGAAATCATTTGAACTAGAAGATAGCTTCAAGAGCCTTAGCCACATTCCAAGGTCTGAAATTCAAAAGCGAAAAACTTACAATACAATCGTTCGGACCGGACGGCCGGAGGGGCCAGCTCATTACATAGCAAGAAACTGGACAGGCAGTCTCCTGACGTTTGTGATGATATTAGTTTGCGCAGCATACCTTCTGGCAGAAATCAAAACTCCTGCCCAGGAGGGAGCAGCCGCTCTCAATACATCAGAGATATTTGCGGCTAGCGAAATTGTCATTACGTATCTCACTAGATCCGATTCAAATGACCATTTCAATCTTCACGCCAACCTGACAAGAAAAGGAGTTTCGATCATTGACGAAGCAAGTTGGCTGGCAACCATGAATGAGACGATCAACGGCGGAAACACCGTGAAAGATGCCCCTGTGATGGAGGGTGGATATGATCTATTGTTAATTTATGATGGCAGGAAACCAGATAAATGTAAATTATGGATTAGTGAAGGAAATGTATATATACAAAGAATTAAAGAACAACGGGTATATAAAGTAGAGGCAAGTAAAGCAGTAAAGGTGATTTCAATGATTGAACATATGGAAAAACAGATTCAATTTTGAATCTGTTTTTTTATGTGTCTTTTCTACTGTTTTTAACAAAAGCTTACAGAAAATGTTTAGTTTGTCGAAAGGCGTGGTAAGAGTAGGGTTGTACTTATTAATCAACTTGAATATACAGGAGGAAGAGATATGAAGAGGGGTCTAGCAGGTATTATTGCAGTATTTATGCTAACTGGCTTGCTGGCTGGTTGCTCCGGGGAGCAAAAAGCAGATGCCGAAAAAACGAAGGACGGAAAAGTAATAGTCGATTTTTGGACGTTCTGGGGATCAGAAACACGCCGTCCGATTATAGAGAAAATCATTGATGATTATAACAATTCCCAGGATAAGGTGTTTGTTAAACATACTTTCTTGCCATGGGGCGATATTTGGACAAAAAATCTTGCCTCAGTCGCAGCTGGCAACCCTGCTGATGTCATCATCAACGACATCAACACAGTTGCCCAGCGTGCTGAAAACAAGCAGGTTGAGGACTTAAGCCAATATATAGATGATTCTTTCAAACAAAAATTCTATCCGCATTTATGGGATACGGTCGAGTATGACGGGAAGTCTTATGCTGTCCCATTCAATACAGACACACGTCTTCTTTTCTACAATAAGACTGCATTCAAGGAAGCAGGACTGGATCCTGAGAAGCCGCCTGCAACCTGGGCAGAGCTCGAGGATTACGCAAAGAAATTAGACGTTAAAGATGGCGATCGCTATGAGCGAGTAGGATTCTATCCTTTATGGGGAAGTGTCGGAGCATCCAGCTGGATGACAAATGCAGATAGCGGCAAGGGTTTTATTGAAGATGGAGAGTTGACAATCAATACTCCGAAAAAAGTTGAAGCACTTAATTGGATTCTTGACTGGAAGAAACGCCTCGGAGAAAACACGGTACAGGCCTTCCAGGCAGAATTCGGAAGTGAACAGGCAAATCCATTCATTGCAGGAAAAGTTGCGATGTGGGTTGATGTAGGAACATTCTACACACAGTTAAGAGATTATGGGCAGGATGTCGAATTTGGCGTTGCCCCAATTCCTGCAAACGAGGAAGGTTCAGGTAACTGGGCAGAGGGCGGCGGATTTGTAGTTGAGATTCCGAAAGGCGCGAAACACCCAGAGGAAGCAATGGACTTCATTAAGTATCTGACAGATGTTGAAGCACAAAAGTATTGGTCGGTTAAAAACTATGACAATGTTGCTAACATTGAAGCTGCTGAGGCTGCTTTAAATGAACTTGAGGGACCTGACAAGATGGTCTATGAAGCTTCAGTTAAAAACTTGGAACATACAAAAATGTTCCCGGTACCAGTAGAGTATCCGGATTATCACAGCAGATTGAACCCGCATATCGACAATGCCCTATTAGGAAAAACTTCACCTGAAAAAGCATTGGAAGAAGCGGAAGAAGACATCGAAAAAATGAAGAAGTAATAAACACAAAAAGAGAAGGCGCATTCCGCCCTTCTCTTTTTGATAAATGTCTTTTTGGGATCAGGTTTTCATTCCCGTTCAGTAACCGCAATATTCGGGAACATTCTGTCGTAAGATTATTAGATATATTCGTAAAAAAACTGCCAGGTTTAGCTTTGGTTTGAGAAGGCAACAAAGTTTACCGGAAAAAGCCTGGATAAAAATTTTTAGGACACAGAGCAAAAATCGAAAATGGACAGCTGTTTTTTCGGTAAAGCCGCTAATTTCAAGTTAAACGCAACGAGGGGGGTTTAGGAACGATGAAGTCATCGGATAGTACATTAGTGCACACAGAAGCTGGGTCTAAAGTTATAAGGGAACGTCAAGCTGCTGAAGCAGCCAGAACCAAGGGACTCAGCAGAAAAGCAAAAGACAATCTGGCTGGTTATTTATTCATTTCACCATGGATCATTGGGTTTCTCGGTCTGACCTTAGGTCCCTTGCTATTCAGTCTGGCAGCAAGTTTCACAGATTACAATATTACTTCAAAAATGAATTTCATTGGTTTGGAAAACTATAAACGCATGTTTACGATGGACGATTTATTCCGCACTTCTCTTTTTAATACTCTTTATTATGTTGTTTTCTCTGTTCCATTGACGACTGCGGGAGCTATTTTACTGGCTGTCCTGTTGAACCAGAAGATCAAGGGGATGAAGTTTTTCCGGACAATTTATTATTTGCCGGCCGTTTTATCCGGGGTCGCTGTATATTTTCTCTGGATGCAGCTTCTGAGTCCATCAACAGGGTTGGTGAACACGATGCTTGGCTGGTTCGGGATTGATGGTCCAGCCTGGCTGTTTGACCCTGAATGGACAAAGCCAGCATTGCTGTTAATGAAAATGTGGAGTGTAGGAGGGGGAATGCTTTTATACCTTGCAATCATGCAAGGGGTATCGCCTCAGATGTATGAAGCAGCTGATATTGAAGGTGCATCCCCTTGGCAAAAGTTTTACCATATAACCCTTCCGATGATCTCTCCAATTATTTTCTTTGATGTGATCACGAGTACAATTGGTGCATTCCAGATTTTCCAGGAAGCATATGTCATGACCGAAAACGGAAGTGGCGGACCTGGAAATTCGCTATTATTCTATAACCTGCATATGTGGAATAACGCCTTTGAAGTCTTTAACATGGGTTATGCTTCTGCAATGGCCTGGCTGCTTTTCATTATTGTCATGATTTTGACTGCGGTAAATATGAAGCTCGGTAAACGGTGGGTGCACTATGAAGGGGGTGACGGCAAATGAGTTCAATGACAGCACCAAAATTTTATGAAACTAAAAAGTTCAAAGATAGGGTAAGACTCTCATTCGTGACACTGCTGCTCCTTGCCGGAAGTACATTAATCTTAATGCCTTTATGGTGGATGATTTCAACTTCACTTAAATCACCTGCAGAGATTGCGCAGTATCCGCCGACGTTTTTCCCAAAGGAATTCAATTTCAATAATTATATCGAGGCTTGGCAGACTGCGCCTTTCACTCGGTGGGCTTTAAATACAATTTTCCTTGCAACTGTCGGCACAATCGGAAGTGTACTTGTCAATTCACTGGTTGCATATGGCTTTGCAAAAATCAGATTCAAGGGAAGAAATGCTCTGTTTGTCTTGGTACTTTCGACGATGCTTATCCCAGGGTTTGTGACAATGGTGCCGCAGTATATCCTCTTTTCGAAGCTTGGATGGATTGACACGTATCTGCCATTGCTTGTGCCAGCATTCCTAGGCAGCGCTTTTTTCATTTTCCTGCTGCGACAGTTCATGATGGGAATTCCGAATGAACTCATCGAGGCTGCCGTCCTTGATGGTGCAGGCCACCTCCAGATATGGTGGCATATCATGCTCCCATTAACAAAGCCCGCATTGATTACAGTAGCTATCTTTTCATTTAACGGTGCATGGAATGACCTGTTAGGCCCTTTGCTTTATATCAATGATGAAAGCAAGTACACGCTGCAGATTGGTCTGCAAACCTTCAAGGGTACTGTCCAGACGCAATGGCATTACTTGATGGCAATGTCCGTCACCGTTCTATTGCCGGTTGTTTTGTTATTCTTCTTTTTCCAAAAATACTTTATTGAAGGCTCAAATATCTCTTCAGGTACAAAAGGGTAGAGGACACACAAAAAAGGATGCCGAGGTCGGCATCCTTTTTTTGTTGTGATCAATTCATGACTGGGCAGGTTGTCAGCCACACGCCTGATACACAGGTTCTATAACCATTATGATAAACGTACTTAGTACACTGCCAGCATGTGTACCCATCTGGATTCACTTCGGTTTTACCCTGGTAATCCTCGACGGGACTGGCATTCCTATTTTGGTTTTGTGAAGAAGAGGCAATGACAGAACCTGAGAAAACAAGCAGCAATACAAAAGTCAACAGAAACAGTTTTTGCATAATTCATCCCCCTTATTTTTATAAAAATAACGCAACAATAAACTTTGTAAAAAATTTACTGTTAATTATAAAGTACGGAACGGCCTATGGATTTAGAATAGGACAAAGTGTTTAATCCCTAAAAGGCCACTTTTGACCTAGGAGGAGAACATGAATTTTCCCAACAAAAACAGCCCGGGAATTTCCGGGCTAAGTAAGGCCTTGCGTATTCTTTTCGAACGGGATTTCTTCAATAATGGTATTGCTGGCTGTATGATTTTCCTTCCAGATACGGAAACTTTCCAGGTCAACAGTAATCTGTTTTAAAACAAAACCGATTACCGCCGCGTCATCGACGATTCCCAGCCCAATTAGGAAGTCTGGAACTAAATCAATGGGAGACACGAAGTAAATGATTGAAGCGATAATGGTTACGATAGATCTTGTCGGGATTTTCCGGTACTCTCCCCGGCGCCATGCTCCAACTAAATCGAACAGCAGCTGCAGGTTGTCCCAAATCTCAGCAAGGGAACCTTTATGGTCATCAGCCTTTTTACCGGCATCCTTCAATAAAATATCCGTTTTCTCTGGCTTTTTTATATACTCTCTTGCCTTGGATTCAAACTTTTTATAACCTTCTTCGAGATTCTTTGTGCCTAACATTCCCAACACCCTTCCTGCAAAATTCCTTATCTCTTATTTTTACCCTTCTACTTCTTTTAACAAAACATCTCTGGTTACTGGTAAATTTTTGTCCTGAATGCTGCAATAAGGCAAATGGCTGTTTGAAATCAATGTTTTTGGGAATTTTAAAGGGTGAATAAAAACAGTTGACTAATCATGTATATACAAGTAAAATGAAAACGCAAACAACATGTATATACAAGTGTTTGGATTTATAAAAGTCTTTTTTTTAGAGTGAATGAAAACGGTAACAGGAGGAGAGTTAACTATGGATCGACAAGCTGTTGAACAAATTGTTGAAGCTGTCGGCGGCAAAGAAAACATTGCCGCTGCCACCCACTGTGTAACAAGGCTGCGTTTTGCCTTGAAGGATGAAGGTAAGGTAGATAAGGAAAAGCTGGAGAATAATGATCTTGTAAAAGGATCATTTTCGGCAAATGGCCAGTACCAGGTTGTAATTGGACAGGGTCTGGTTGATAAGGTGTATGCAGAAATGGTTGCGATTACTGGAATTGGTGAAGCTTCGAAAGAAGAAATAAAAGATGCCGCGGCACAAAACTTGAATCCTCTCCAAAGGGCAATCAAGACACTTGCTGATATTTTCATACCAATCCTGCCGGCAATTGTTACAGCTGGATTATTGATGGGGATTAATAATATCCTGACTGGAAAAGACATCTTCTTCGAAGGACAGGCATTTATTGATGTTTATACCGGCTGGGCCGATTTTGCCAGCATCATTAATCTAATTGCCAATACCGCCTTTGTGTTCCTTCCAGGTTTGATTGGCTGGAGTGCGGTAAATAAATTTGGCGGAAGCCCGCTATTTGGTATTGTTTTGGGACTCATGCTTGTACATCCTGATTTGCTGAACGCCTGGGGTTACGGGGCAGCAGAAGAAGTTCCTACATGGAATTTGTTTGGACTGACAGTCGAGAAAGTGGGCTATCAGGGCCAGGTACTGCCAGTATTGTTAGCATCTTATGTACTTGCGAAAATGGAAATCTTCTTACGCAAGCGTATCCCCGATGCGTTCCAGTTGTTAACTGTAGCTCCAATTGCCTTATTGGTAACAGGATTCCTATCGTTCATCCTGATCGGACCGATCACTTTTGCAATTGGGAACTTGATCACTGACGGGGTTGTCGGAATTTTTGAAGCAGCGCCAGTTATTGGCGGATTGATCTATGGTGGCCTTTATGCACCGCTCGTTATCACAGGTATGCACCATACCTTCCTGGCAGTGGATTTACAGTTGATAGGAACAATCGGCGGTACCTTCCTATGGCCGATGGTGGCACTTTCAAATATCGCGCAGGGATCAGCAGCTTTTGCAATGATGTTTGCTGATAAAAACAATGAAAAATTAAAGGGTCTTTCTATGACTTCCGCTATTTCAGCATGGCTGGGTATAACCGAGCCAGCAATGTTCGGTGTGAATCTTCGCTACAGATATCCATTTATAGCAGCGATCATCGGTTCAGCAATTGCCGGAATTGTTATTACACTCCGTGGAGTCATGGCACCATCAATTGGTGTTGGCGGCCTGCCGGCTTTCCTATCCATTTTCAATGAGTTTTGGGGAATATTCTTCATCGGGATGGGAATCGCGCTTGTCGTACCATTCGTACTGACTTTCATAATGGCTAAAACAAGAAAGAAAAAAGAAGCATAATCGCAACTAGAGAGTAAATCCTGTTGGAGGTGGATATTTTATCATGACTGAACCATGGTGGAAAAAGTCGGTTGTCTATCAAATCTATCCAAAGAGTTTTTATGACACAACCGGCAATGGAACAGGCGACCTGCCAGGGATTATCGCCAAGCTGGACTATTTGAAGGAACTTGGAGTGGACGTAATATGGCTGACGCCTGTTTATGATTCACCGCAGAGAGATAATGGGTACGATATTAGAAATTATTATCAGATATATGAAGAATACGGAACAATGGAAGACTTCGACCGTTTGCTTGAGGAAGCTCATTCACGCGGCATCAAGGTAATCATGGATTTAGTCGTGAACCACTCATCAACTGAGCATGAGTGGTTCCAGGATGCCCTTAAATCCAAGGATAGCCGTTACCGAAACTATTATATATGGAAAGACCCTAAGGAAGACGGAAGTGCTCCGACTAATTGGGAATCCAAATTTGGCGGGAATGCATGGGAATATGACGAGTCAACAGGACAATACTACCTTCATTTGTTCGATGTGACGCAGGCCGACTTGAACTGGGAAAATGAACAGCTCCGCAATGATGTATATGAAATGATGCATTATTGGTTCAAGAAAGGAATCGATGGCTTCAGGCTTGATGTTATAAACCTTATTTCAAAGGATCAGGATTTCCCTGATGATGATGGCTCGATACCGCCGGGTGATGGCCGGAAATTTTACACTGATGGCCCGAAAGTTCATGAGTATTTGCAGGAAATGAACTCTGAGGTTCTTTCCAAATATGACAGCATGACGGTTGGGGAAATGTCTTCTACTACAATCGAAAATTGCATCAAATACTCGAACCCTGAGCGGAACGAATTAAGTATGACGTTTAACTTCCATCATTTGAAGGTTGACTATGAAAATGGTGACAAGTGGACCCTTGCAGATTTTGATTTTCTTGCCCTTAAACGGATTTTATCTTTGTGGCAGGCTGAGATGCATAAAGGCGGCGGATGGAATGCATTGTTCTGGTGTAACCATGACCAGCCGAGAGTCGTCTCGCGATATGGAAATGATGGTGAATACCACCTGGAATCAGCAAAGATGCTGGGTACTGCAGTCCATATGATGCAGGGGACGCCATATATATACCAAGGCGAAGAAATAGGCATGACCAATCCTTATTTTAAAAGAATTGAGGATTATCGAGATGTTGAATCCCTGAATATTTATAATATCAAATTGGAAGAAGGCATGGACGAGGAGGAAATCCTGAAGATTCTGCAGAGCAAGTCACGTGATAATTCCAGAACGCCTGTTCAGTGGAATGCAGAAAAGCATGCAGGTTTTACAAACGGGACTCCATGGATTGATGTTGCCAGGAATTATCAGACCGTAAATGTTGAAAACGCGCTTGCTGATAAAAATTCAGTGTTCTATCATTATAAAAAACTGATCCAGCTGAGAAAACAATATGACATCATCACCTATGGCGATTACCAGCTCATCCATGAAGAAGATCCTGAAATATTTGCATATGTAAGGAACAGACAGGATGAAAAACTGCTTGTCGTCAATAATTTTTATGGAAAAGACACTGTGTTTGAATTGCCAGACTCCGTTGAAGCTGAGGGCTATCAAGCTAAAGTCCTGCTTTCCAATTATGAAGATTCATCTGCAGATATATCAGTAATCAATCTCCGTCCATACGAATCGATCGTATATCATTTAACGAAATAGTAAAAGTGGAGGCCTTATAAGGGTCTTCGCTTTTTTTTATTATATTTGTACAAAAAGTAGTGGTGATTAACGATATAGTAGTGATTTAGTGATTATCATTAAAAATACCTATAATATTTTTCCCAGTGTGCTGCTGAATGTTTGATGACCTTTTCGGGGTGGAAAAAGCTAATATACCAATCCATTACGAAATGAGGTTTGCAGTATGATCCCGATACAATCCAATATAGACGGCAAAAAGCTTACTGTGGGTGAACTGAAGCAAAAACTTGGCCCGCTTGGCTTCAATGTCAATGGTCAGTGGGAATATGACCATGCATATATTGATTACAAGATGAACGATGACCATGGTGATCGCCAGTACGTGCGCATTCCATTCAAGTCGACTGGAGGTCCATTGGATAATGATGGCACCTTCGTCCAGATCGGGACTCCATTCCTGCTTGATCATCAATTCCAGACAGATGTCGATGAGGAGGGGAACATTGGAGCACTGACCGGTTCTTTTGACCAATTTAAATCTCCCGCTGATAAGGATGCTCCATTCCCAAAAGGACTTGTAGAAGAAGGAAAGATATTGATCAACAAGGCAGAGCAGGCCTTAGGTACGATATAGTAATACAGCGACAGCTTCCGGAATAGGGAGCTGTTTTTATGTAGGTTTTGGTGATCAGAATACCGATAGGACTGCTTGCTGAAAAAAATGCTATACTGTTTAGCATATTTACGAATCGGAGCGTGAAGAAATCCATGGAAAATAAATTGTATTATCACGATGCCTACTTAAAAAAATTCTCTGCGGAACTGATTACGCAAAAGGAAGATGAAGCTGGGAGGAATTATGTAATCCTTTCACAGACAGCTTTTTATCCGACAGGAGGCGGACAGCCATCCGACTTAGGAATTCTTAACGGCATAGAAGTAGTGAATGTTGAGGAGGTTGGCGGTGAAATTCGCCATTACATAAAGGAAGAACTGAAGGATGGAAATCGTATTGAAGGGGCAATTGACTGGGACCGCCGATTTGACCATATGCAGCAGCACGCTGGGCAGCATATTCTTTCGGCTGCGTTTGAGGAGCTGTATGGATACAAAACGGTCAGCTTCCATCTTGGGAAAGATACACTGACAATCGACTTGGACATAGAAACTCTGGGTGCTGTTGAGGCTGAAAAGGTGGAGGAGCTCGCTAACCAGGTAATCCTTGAAAACCGACCAATTCATACAAAATGGGTTGGTACAGAGGAATTGAAGGAATACAGGCTCAGGAAACAGCTATCTGTATCGAATAACGTCAGGCTCGTCATAATACCCGACTTTGACTACAATGGATGCGGCGGCACTCATCCAAAAAGCACTGCAGAAGTTGGCTCGCTGAAAATCCTTGGGTGGGAAAGGCAAAAGAAATTGGTACGCGTCGAGTTTGTTTGCGGCCAAAGGGTACTGGACAAGCTCGGCCAAAAGCATGAAGTCATCAAGGAGCTCACAGCCCTGCTGAATGCACCAGAACAGGATATGGGTGCAGCAGTAAATAGACTTCTTGGCCAAAAGAAAGAGCTTGAGAAAGCCATTGATGAAATGAAGGACCGATTATTAAAATATGAAGCAGCCGATATGATCGGGGCAGGAAAAGAGTCCATCATCAGCCGCGTCTTCCAAAACAAGAACATTCAGGAACTTCAAAATCTAGCCAGGATGCTGGTTTCGGATGCAGAAGACAAGATTATCTTGCTTGCGTCTGAAAATGAGGAAAAGCTGCAATTCGTCTTTGCTAAAGGGAAGAATGCAGAAGGCAATTTAAAGGAATGGTCCAAACAAGCACTATCCATCATTGACGGCAAGGGTGGAGGAAACGAAACGATTGTACAGGGTGGAGGCAGATTAATTTCAGGTGAGGAATTCATTCGGAAGGTTACCGAATTTATCCAATAATTTGAATGAAAGATGGAATATATAGACATATTCAAGGGAAAAAGATTTAGTTCTAAAGTGGTGATTTCACCCGAAAAATCTATTTATTTATTGTTTTAATAGATGAATTAGGAAAAACGCCGACTAATAACCTATTTTTTATAGTTCGATTGGTTATAAATGAAATTTTTACCATTTAAAAATAGGTTTAACTCCCTCATAATGGAATTCAACCAGAGAAATAGGGGGAATCAGAATGTTTGATGTTGAAAGAGGATCTGTAGAAGAGGCAATCATGATCCTGCAAAATCTCGGTCTTAAAGTGAATGAATACGAGAAGACGAATTCAGTGATTCCGGTAGAAAAATATAAAGAGTTATTGGAATTCACCATTGCTGTGGCGAGGAAAACGAGTGAAGTTACTGTTACTATAGATGAAATGATGGATGATATATCAACGAAATTGTAAATGTATATAGAAAGAGCAGCCAGATAAACTACTGGCTGCTCTTTTTGCTGTATGGTCATAAACCAATTGTCCAGCGCTTGTCGGGGCTGAACGAGGCGCTTGCGCTTTTCTTTTTTTATTGGGTTTTTTCAATATATTCAAACAGGAAGGATTGTCCGTTTCGGTAAAAGCGTGGATCGTACACTCCTAATCTATCTCCATCGTCGACAATCACAACAAATGGGGACCATTCAGTAAGCGTCTTGGCCTCAGGTTTCTCAGCGAATAAAGCATTGAGATCAGCGTTTTCAGCAGAAGTAAGCTCATATTGAAGCTTTCTTTCTGTGAAAAGATTATCCTGATAAATATTAACTTCACCTTCATTTTTGGCGATTACCGTAAATGTCCATGGAATGAAGCCTGCTGAAAGAGCGATTTGATCATAATTGTCCTCATATTGATTGTAGAGTAACCAGCCTTGGACACTCTGGACAATGATATGCAGAGCAATGAACACCCATGCAAGTTTAAAATAGGATGGACTTTTTACCTTATTGAACTTTGACGCAATAAATGCTGTTCCGAGGATCAGCCAGAAGACGAAATCAATGATGGGGATTGTCCCAAATGTGATTCTAATATTGGAAAATGGCTCGAGATAGCCAGTTCCCCAGGCATTGAATAAATCACTCGTGTTATGGATGATGACCGCAAGCCAGCCAAGGAAAAATAGTTTTGCATCTTTTACTCTAAAGAGAAGGAATGATAGTAAAATAAATAGAGCAGCCCATAATGGCGTCAGGAAAATTGAATGGGTGATGCCTCGGTGCCACATCTGGTAAAGTCCTTCATTATCCCAGAGTTGTGAGATGACATCGATGTCCGGGATCTGGCTTGCGCCGACTGCGGTGAGTAAATAAGCACGCTTTTGAGATTTTTCCATATGTTTTTTATCAACGGCGCCGTATAAGGCTAAACCGAAAAGTGTATGCGTAATTGAATCCATGCTGCACCTCCTGAGGTTCATTATAATCCTTAAAGGAAAATTTTTAAAAGCTTAGATATGCATTGCAGGATTGCAAACTTACCGCCAGAAAGATAAGATTAAATAATAGGATTAAAAGTTTCACTTCGAGAATTGTCCAGCTCCAGCGCCTAGCCCCTCGAGACGTTTCGGTCCGCCCAATGAAGTCAAAGAGCGACTTCACTGGTCGGCCCTATAAGCACAGGACGTGCAAACCCGCCTGCCACACGATGTGGCGTTTTAGGCGGGCATCGCTTGTCGGGGCTGACCAAGGCGCTTGCGCTTTTCTATGAGGAATTTTGCCTTTAAAGAGAAAGGAAATATGTAATGATGAAAAAATTAAAAGATGAAGTACAATCGCGAAGAACATTTGCGATTATTTCCCACCCGGATGCCGGGAAAACGACCCTTACGGAAAAGTTGTTGCTGTTCGGGGGCGCAATCCGTGATGCTGGTACGGTAAAAGCGAAGAAGACAGGAAAATTTGCGACGAGTGACTGGATGGAAATCGAGAAGCAGCGTGGAATCTCCGTTACCTCAAGTGTTATGCAATTCGATTATGATGGCTTCAAGGTGAACATTCTTGACACACCAGGCCACCAGGATTTCTCTGAGGACACGTATAGAACGTTAACTGCGGTCGACAGTGCCGTGATGATCATAGACTCAGCAAAGGGTATCGAGGACCAGACTCTAAAGCTTTTCAAGGTTTGCCGCATGAGAGGGATTCCGATTTTCACATTCATCAACAAGCTAGACCGCCAGGGGAAAGCCCCACTGGAGCTTTTAGCAGAACTTGAAGAGGTGCTTGGAATTGAGTCATATCCGATGAACTGGCCGATCGGCATGGGCAAGGAGTTCCTTGGAATCTATGACCGTTTCAATAATCGGATTGAGCAGTTCCGTGTAGATGAGGACAAACGCTTTGTGCCATTGAACGAAGAAGGAGAAATCGACGGCGAGCATTCTTTGAAGGAATCGTCATTATACGACCAGACTTTAGAAGAAATCATGCTGTTGGATGAAGCGGGAAATGAATTTTCAAAAGAACGGATTACCGATGGTACATTGACACCTGTATTTTTTGGAAGCGCCTTGACGACTTTTGGTGTACAGACATTCCTTGATTCCTATCTGCAATTTGCCCCTGAACCACAGCCGAGGAATTCGACAGCAGGAGAAATTGATCCGCAATCAGAGGAGTTTTCTGGTTTTATCTTTAAAATCCAGGCAAACATGAACCCGGCTCACCGTGACCGAATTGCCTTCCTCCGCATCTGCTCAGGCAAATTTGAGAGAGGCATGACCGTTCAGCTTAGCCGTACAGGAAAAGCGATGAAACTTGCTCAATCAACTCAGTTCATGGCTGATGATCGGAGTACAGTAGAAGAAGCTGTAGCAGGTGACATCATCGGGCTTTACGACCCGGGCACATACCAGATTGGCGATACAATTGTTTCTGGCAAGGAAGGCTACCTGTATGAAAAGCTTCCACAATTCACCCCTGAACTTTTCGTCAGGGTATCTGCAAAGAACGTAATGAAACAGAAGCACTTCCATAAAGGAATCCAGCAGCTTGTCCAGGAGGGAGCCATCCAGCTATTCAAGACATTGAAGACGGAAGAATATCTTCTTGGGGCTGTCGGTCAGCTCCAATTCGAAGTTTTCGAGGCAAGGATGCGCAATGAATATAATGTAGAGGTCCTGATGGAAAGACAGGGTTCCAAGATTGCCCGCTGGATCGAAGGCGACGATGTAAACGAAAACCTGTCCAGTTCCAGAAGTCTGCTTGTCACTGACCGTTATGGCAAAAAAGTATTCTTATTCGAGAATGAATTTGCCTTAAGATGGTTCCAGGACAAGAATCCAGAAGTAAAACTTTATAATCCGATGGATGCATCATAATAAGTTGAGCCGGCATTGATGAATGCCGGCTCTTTTATAGGGACCTGGTTTTCCGAAAGATTTTCATCAGATGATACTTAAGGTGCTTTTAGAAAGCCAAGACATAACAATTTCAATTTAAAAAGTATTTTCTATTGACATTTTTCAGCACAGATACTATATTAATATTATTCTATAACGCTTTTATGCATAAAAGCGTTTAAGTGTAAAAGTTGAATAATAGGTGCCGGCAGAAACTAGTAGAATCCCCATGAGCAGCAAAAAGAAACTGGATGGTTGCTGAAAATTCAGGCAATGGATGATTTGAAATACAACTGTCACAGGAAGGCACTGTTAATGAAGTGGGCAGATATTAATATTTGCCAATTAGGGTGGTACCGCGGAGCTCCTTCGTCCCTAGACGCACAGGAGCTTTTTTGTATTTTACTACTAATTGGGGGAATCATCATGTTAAACCAAAGTCAATCAATCACGTTGAAAACTTCTGAAGCTGCAGCAGTTATATTATTGCTTTTGACGGGAATCGGTTATGGCATGATAAAACTTGAACTAATGCCACACATTCCGGTCCTCATCGGGATCGGGTCATTGATCATTTATGGGTTGTTGAAAAAAATCAAGATGGCTGATCTTGAACAAAGTATGGTTGAAGGTGCCAAGGCAGGCCTTGGTGCGGTACTGATTTTTTTCTTTATTGGAATGCTGGTCAGCAGCTGGATTGCTGCCGGGACCATTCCTACCCTGATTTTTTTCGCGTTTGATTTAGTAACTGGAAAGTGGTTTTATGCGATAGTCTTTATTGTTACATCTGTTGTTGGATTAAGCATAGGCAGTTCACTGACAACCTCCGCTGTAATCGGTGTTGCGTTCATGGCGGTCAGTGAAACGCTTGGATTCTCATTGGCAATCACGGCCGGGGCGGTAGTTTCAGGCGCGTTCCTTGGCGATAAAATGTCACCGCTCTCTGATACAACAGTCCTGGCGTCTTCTACTGTAAAAGTAGACCTATTTGAGCATATTAAAAATATGTCCTGGACAACGGTACCTGCATTCTTTATTTCACTTGTTATGTTTGCCGTCTTGTCGCCCGAACTGAGTTCTGCCGACTTTACAAAACTTGGGAGCTTGCAGAACACTCTTAAGGGGATGAATCTAGTACACTGGTACTCCCTTATTCCTCTGGCGATCATTGCGACACTTGCAGTGAAAAAAGTATCTTCCATTTTGACACTAGGAGCAGGAACGCTGTCAGCGATGATAATTAGCATGATGGTTGTCCCGCAAAAGGAATGGGGAACACTCCCGGGAATTTTATATTCCGGCTATGTATCTGAGAGCGGAAACAAGCAGCTGGATTCCTTACTGACTCGCGGAGGCCTTGAAAGTATGTTCTTTTCAGTATCGCTTGTCCTTCTTGCTTTAAGCATGGGCGGATTGCTGTTCAAGCTTGGTGTTCTTCCTGCTCTATTGCGAGGGCTTGAGGGCAGTCTGGAAAAGGTACCTGTCCTTGTAGGATCAACAGCTTTATCTGCAATCGGGATCAACTTTTTGATTGGTGAGCAATATCTATCGATCCTTATAACAGGCAATACATTTGCAGGCCATTTTGAAAAAGCCGGCTTGCATCCAAAAAATCTTTCGCGTGTCCTTGAAGATGCCGGGACAGTACTCAATCCACTTGTTCCCTGGAGTGTGTGCGGCGTTTTCCTTAGCAGCGTCCTTGGAGTCAGCACGATGGATTATGTGCCATTTGCGTTCTTTTGTCTGCTGTCACCGGTATTGACACTGGCAGCAGGATTTACTGGAATAACCTTATCAAAATCAAGGAAAAATGCGGTGGCATAGGCTGCCGCTTTTTTTATTTACTAATACTTACTATGTGCCCGAAACTCGGGTGAACGGAAGATTTGGGAAACATAAAACTCAAATATGTGCCCGTAATTCGGGAGAATGTAAGATTTGGGAAGATAAAACTCAAATATGTGACCGAAACCTGGATAAACGGAGGAAACGGGTCACATAGACGTCGATTATGTGCCCGTAGTCTAAAAAAACTCTAAGTTCGGGCGCAGTATCCCGTGACTAATACGAATGGAAGTTGAAACGCCTAAAAGTTTCAATTATCATTTGTTTCATATAAAATGAAAGGTATGCTTACGGGATGCAAGGGTTAAAAAATGTCCTTTTAAATTGCAGCAGGATAGTTGAATTATCCTGTGTGCTTCACTATATTTAGGTTGGTAGAATAATAACCGTCCGGTCAGTCACCGTGTTTTTCGGCGAAAGGAGTTTTCTTATGAAAATCAGCAATTTTTCGATCAGAAGGCCTGTTTTTACATTAGTGACCATGTTCCTGGTCCTGATCCTAGGGGTTGTTTCATTGATGAGGATTCCTTTGAAACTGCTTCCAGATATAAATCCTCCTGTTGGGGTAGTTGTCACCAATTACCAGGGAGCAAGTCCAGAGGAAGTCGTTGAAAAGGTGACGAAGCCACTTGAAGCGAATTTGGCTACGCTGCCGGGAATCAAGACAATGACGTCGACGTCACAAGAGGGCGCCAACCTGATCCTGATGCAGTTTTCCTGGACAACCAATATTGATGATATCCAGGATGAGGTGATCCAAAGGCTGGACATGACCCCTATCCCTGACGACGCCAATAAACCGAGATTCATGAAGTTCGATCCGTCTCAATTTCCAGTCATCCAGCTATCTTTAAGCTCTGACCAGGATGAAACTGCGCTGAGGGAGCTGGCGGAAGAGCTAGAACTGGAGCTAACCAAGGTAGACGGAGTCGCAAGCGTCAATTTATCCGGTACCTCAGTACGTGAAGTAAGGGTGGAGCTCGACCAGGATAAACTTAGAAACTATAAACTAAGCCAGTCTGATATTGTGGACCTGATCAGGGCTAACGATGTATCAATGCCTGGTGATACGATTTTGACAGACGGCAAAGAACTGACGACAAGAATCATCAGTAACCTGGATTCTTTAGATACATTAAAGAACCTGACAGTATTTAATAATCCCGTAACAAAGCAAAAGATCAAATTGGAGGATGTCGGAAAAGTTGAACTGAAGAAACAGGATGATAATACAATCACAAGGACGAACCAGTCTCCATCCGTCCTGCTGAGTGTCCTGCAGCAATCCGATGCCAATACTGCAGAAGTTTCTGAAGCTTTTCTAAAAGAGTTGGAGACCTTGCTTGAAAGGGATAAATACTCCGGGATAGAGTCGGAGGTACTCTTTGACCAGGGTGATTATATTAAAATGGCGATCGGCAATATTTCCAATTCCCTGATAGTCGGGGGATTGCTTGCGATGGCTGTCCTGTTTTTCTTCCTTAGAAATGTGAAGAGTCCGCTTATCATCGGCATTGCTATTCCGTATTCCGTTATCTTCACCTTCGTATTGATGTTCTTTGCAGATTTTACTTTGAATATCATGACGCTTGGAGGGCTTGCACTTGGAATAGGGATGCTCGTTGATAATGCCATCGTCGTCATCGAGAATATATACCGCCATCTTTCAATGGGCAAGGATCCTAAAACAGCGGCAAGGGATGGAGCTAAGGAAGTAGGAGCTGCCATTACTGCATCAACTTTGACGACTGTAGCAGTATTTTTGCCAGTTGTATTCATTTCAGGCATCATCGGAGAACTGTTCACTGAGTTCGCATTGACGATTTCATTCAGCTTGTTTGCATCGTTGGTGGTTGCGTTGACTGTTGTGCCAATGCTGGCAAGCAGGCTGTTGAAGGCTCCCAAGAAAAATCTTGAAGCGAGAAGACAGCGTTCAGGCTCAATGAGAGGGTTGGAAAAGTCGATCAGATGGGCGCTTCGCCATCGATTCATCGTCATTTTGGTAACTTTACTGATGCTTGCCGGAGGCGGTTATGGGGTGACAACTGTTGGTACCCAGTTTATTCCTCCTACGGATGAAGGGTTCTTCAGCATAAGGGTGAATCTTGAAAATGGAGCGGCTCTTTCCGAAACTCAAAAAGTCATGGCTGCACTTGAAGATAAATTGAAGGATGAAGAAGATGTCGATGTATATGTGAGTTTGGCAGGCACGACTCAAGAGGCTTCATTCAGAGGTACTACTAATGCAAATGTCGGTGAGCTGTATGTAAAGATGGATGAGCTTGAAGATCGGGAAATCAGTACCTTCCAGTTTGTCGATGATGTTAAAAAAGGGCTGGAACAGGCTGCGGAGAATGCAAACAGCAGTGCTGAACTGAGTTTTAATATGCAGTCCACTTCCGGGTCCGCTCCAAATACCCTGACCTTCAATGTTCGCGATTCCAGTAAAGAACGACTGAATGAGTCAGTCGAACGAATTTATGATTCCTTGAGAGAACTTGATGATGTCAATGAGCTCACTACAAGCCAGAATGACACAGTCGAGGAAATCCAGATTACTGTGGATAGGGAAAAGGCACTGGCACAGGGACTCGCACCAGCGCAAATTGCCATGATTGTCAATAACGTAACCCGGGGGGATATGGCGACACAAATGCCTGGAGAAGATGGTGAAATTCTTGGTGTGTATGTAGAGTATGATAGTGAAGTAACCAGGAATATCGATCAGCTGAAACAGTTGTTGATCAAGAAGCCAGATGGTAACTATGTCACTCTCGGCCAGGTTGCAAATATTGAAACTGGCAGCGGTCCTGTAAAAGTTCAGCGGATCAATCAACAGGGTGCAGTTGAATTCACGATGAAATACAAATCCTCAACGAATCTTGGTGATATATCCAAGAAGGTGGATGAGAAGATAGACGAGCTTGATTTACCAGAAGAAACAGAAGTCGTATTCAGCGGGGACAGAGAACTGCTCGAATCATCAATAGATGATCTTGTACTGGCTTTCGTTCTGGCTATAATCCTGATCTATCTCGTTATGGCTGCCCAGTTCGAGTCATTGAAGTATCCATTTGTCATCATGTTCACGGTTCCGCTGATGGTCATTGGTGTCGCACTGGCGCTGACGGCAACGAGAACACCAGTGAGCTTGACGGTGGTTATCGGAATCATTGTGCTTGCAGGTATCGTGGTTAATAATGCAATTGTAATCGTCGACTATATCAATCAGAAGAAAGAACGTGGTTTGATACCGCACGAAGCCATTGTCCTGTCGGTAAAAGATAGGGCACGTCCTATCCTGATGACGGCGCTGACGACGATTCTTGGGCTTCTCCCGCTTGCGCTCGGCGTCGGAGAAGGGACTGAAATCAATCAGCCAATGGGAATCACCGTCATTGGCGGCTTGATCAGCAGTACCTTCCTAACCCTGTTTGTCATTCCGGTAGTCTATAGTTTCTTTGACAAGGATTATCGGAGAAGAAATAAAATGTATGCTACCCCGGATGGGCACCTCGTCCCTGCCTATCTGCTGAAAGAACATACTGAATCAGATTATGAATCGGGAACGGAAGAGAGGCCGGCCACCTTCCAAAGGGGAAAATACACTAAAGAAGAAATGGCCGGTATGTTAGAAGAGCTCCTTCAACTCGTTAAAGAAGAAGAAGATTCAAATCAAGATTATAGAAGAAGAAGATAATCAAAGATGCCTGGCAGCTATTAGTCAGGCATCTTTTTATTGTACAAAAAACTAAAAATAATTTGGTTGTGGATCACCATATCTATTTCACATGAGGGAGAGAACTCTACGATAAACTGGGGAGCTTCCTAGATAGGCTGACCCCGTTAACCGTCGTATTTTTCAGAATAGTCAGCAAAGTCATTGCGGATGCCAGTGCTTATCGTTAAAATATAGCTAATGAACGTTGAGGAGGATACTCATGAAGTACGGTTACTTTTTTACAGGATTTCCTGGATTCATCAGTAATCAATTGATTCGAGAAATTTTGCGTCAAAATGATGGCAAAGGAAAATTTTATGTTTTAGTACTGCCAAATATGGTTGATAAGGCATTGATTGAGAGAACGGCAATCATTCGGGATTTTAGCCTGTCTGAAAGTCAGTTTGAGATTATCGAAGGGGACATCACGGCTTCTGGCCTGGCTATTGACCCAGACAAACAAGCTCAACTCGAGTTAGAAGGAACACATGTGTTCCACCTGGCAGCAATTTACGATCTCGCGGTCCCGAAGGAAATTGCCTATCGTGTGAATGTAGATGGAACAAGGAACGTAAATGATTGGGCGAAGACATTGAAAAATATCAAGCGATATACGTACTTCAGCACCGCTTTTGTTGCTAGCAAACGGGAAGGTATACTCTACGAGGATGAATTAATTAGGCCACCTGGTTTCAAAAACTATTATGAAGAGACAAAATATGAAGCAGAAGTGCTTGTAGATGCATTGAAATCTGAAATTCCGGTCACGATCATCCGGCCAGGGATTGTTAAGGGCCATTCAACAACAGGTGAGACCATCAAGTTTGATGGGCCGTATTTTATCATGAATTTTATCGATCGCCTTAGCTTCATGCCATTCTTGCCAAAGCTCGGCAGAGGCGATACTGTTGTCAATCTTGTACCCGTGGATTATATTATTGAGGCGACAACCTATTTGACATTTTCCGATAAAGGAGCAGGGAAAACCTATCATCTTACAGACCCTAAACCATATAAGGTCTCTGAGCTTTATGAAATGATGATGTTCGAATTATTGAAGAAGCAGCCAAAAGGTTCTGTACCATTGGCACTGGCAAAGGGAGGTCTCAACTTCCGGGTGCTCAGGAGGTATCTGGGAGTCGAAAAAGAAGCGCTTGACTATTTTACATGGAGGGGCAATTTCGACTCAACCCAGGCACAGGACGACCTGAAGGATTCCGGAATCAAATGCCCGGACTTCAAGGAAGGGATTGCCGCAATGGCGAACTTTTATCGAGAAAACAAACATAACCCTCAATATCAAATCAACATAGTGTAAAAACTCTATTTTTTTTGGCAGGTGAATGAACGTGCATTCAGTTGAAGAAGTACGAAAGATGTCTGTTGTGGCACCAGCGACAGGAAAGATTATTGCCGAAATTGAAGAGACGCCTGTCCATGAAGTTCCGTTTTTTTACCAGAAGGCGAAGGAGGGCTTTGGAAATTGGAGCGGCCTTACGATTTCTGAACGGACCCAATATTTAAGGAACCTGAAGCAGCTGATGGTTGATGAAATGGACCAGATTGCCAAAATCATTTCTGATGATACAGGCAAGGTGTTGACCGAGTCAATTGTGGCCGATATTATGCCGACACTTGACGCAATCGACCATATTATCAGGCATGCTGAAAAAGTTCTCAGCAGGAAGAGAGTGAAAACACCTTTATTGCTAATTGGCAAAAAGTCATTTATAGAATATATGCCCCGTGGTGTGGTGCTGGTAATATCTCCCTGGAATTACCCATTGCAGCTGGCGATGGTTCCGATGATCAGCGCCCTGGCTGGAGGCAATTCTGTCATTTTAAAACCTTCAGAAGTTACTCCGCTTGTTGGAAAATGCATAGAGGACTTGTTTCGTCGTTCAGGCTTTCTTGAAGGAGCAGTTCAGGTTGCTCATGGCGGCAAAGAGGTAGGTGCTGCTTTTACTGCGGGCAAACCAGACTATATCTTTTTTACAGGCTCTGTTCGTACAGGAAAAATCATCCAGCAGCAGGCTGCGAAGGATTTAATCCCAACAACTCTTGAGCTTGGCGGCAAGGACCCGATGATCGTATTTGAAGATGCTAACCTAGACAGGGCCGTGAAAGCAGCTGCCTGGGGTGCTTTTACAAACAGCGGCCAGGTTTGCATGAGTGCTGAGCGATTATATGCGCAAAAGTCTATATATGGCAAGTTTCTCGAAAAGTTGAAAAAAGAAGTTAATTCACTTCAGCAGGGGACAGATCTAGATTCTGATGTCGGGTCTATGACTTTTCCAGGCCAGAAAGAAGTGGTGAAGGCTCAACTGGACGAAGCGGTTGAAAGGGGGGCGAAATTGGAGACTGGGCTGAAGCCTTCTGATTGGGAGGGAGGCATGTTCCTCCCGCTGACAGTCATTACTGAAGTGAAGCAAGATATGAAGGTCATCCAGGAAGAATCTTTCGGTCCGTTGCTTCCGGTTGTCCCTTTTGATACGGAAGAAGAAGCGATTGACTATGCCAATGGAACCGTGTTTGGCCTGAATGCCAGTGTCTGGACCAGTGATAAAGCCAAGGCTCGCCGTGTCGCATCCAGACTGGTGTCTGGAGCTGTCGTCATCAATGATGTAATCATTACTGTGGCAAACCATGGCCTTCCTTTTGGAGGAACCAAGGAAAGCGGCATTGGCAGATACCATTCGGAGGCCGGATTGAGAATCTTTTGTCATGAAAAAGCAATCATGGAAGACATGGGTTTCATGAACTCGGAAATTCAATGGTACCCCTATAAAGGCAAATATCCTTTGTTCCTGAATTTATTCAAAAGCTATTTTGCCGACAAAAGAGATTGGCTTAATTTTGCTAAAAACTATATTGCCCTTTTAAAACGCAACAAATAATTTTCAGCCGTCCCGATTTTAGGGGCGGCTTTTTTTATGTTTTTGAAGTTTAACATAGGAGAAGTCAGGTTAACTTCTCCAAAAGTTTAGTTTCTGTGTTGGTATTGGATTGCGAAATAAATTTAACAAATAACTGGGAAAATGATAATTAGAAGAGCAATTTGGACAATATAAAACAAGTAGCAAGATGCGCAAGATGATGGAAGCGCGGATTTCTAAGTTGTCCTTTTACACCTTGGAAACATCAGCATTCATAATAGCACCAATAATATGACTAAAGGATGAAACATAACGTGGCGATAAAAAAGAAATTAACCAAACTAGAAGCGGTAATGTGGAGCATCGCACTTCCAGGGTTTGCCCAGCTGCTGAATGGAAACCTCATTAAGGGGATCTTCTTTGTCATACTTGAGTTCCTTGTTAACGTGAATAGTAATTTTAATAAAGGAATAATGTACAGCTTCCTTGGGGAGACAGAAAAGGCCATGTATGTCATCGACTATCAGTGGCTGATGTTTTACCCATGTTTATATATGTTCGCCATGTGGGATGCGTATAGGAGCGTTATGCCGGAAGACGAAAAAATAACCTTTTTGCCATTTGTATTTTCTGCCTATTTCGTAACTGTAGGTTTGATGATCTCACCAAAGGTTAAACTATTTGGTTTGTTTCCAGGACCTGTTTTCCTTCCAATGCTATTTGTGATCCCCGGAGTGCTCACCGGGTTTCTGATCAGGAGTTTATTACTTAAGCTTTATTACAACTAGAATTGATGGTTTCCTGATTACATACAAAAACCACTACTTGCCTGCGGTGATCATCTTTCTTTGTTGTAAACGGTCCATCAGATTGCCTATCATCCCCCATTTCCATTAACAGGTCATTGAGATTGAATGCGATAGGCTGTTGAGCCATCTATATTTGCCTCAGTTATATTTTTCAAACCTAAAATTCTTAGCAAATCCTCATATAACCATAATATTTTAATCCTTCAGTCAAGTTTTGGCTGAAGCTTTTTTATTTTTTTCTAAAAAACCCCCATACCATAGTAAGCGTAAACGTAACTTTGTAGTGATTAATGCGGCCGCTCCAAAAACTTATGAGGTGGATGACGAATGAAGAAACTTTCAAACCAAGAGATGAAAAAAATCGCTAAGAGTACATTGGCTCTGGTGCTTGCTGGAACATTTACATTTTCGCCAATTGCAATGGCGGAAGAGAACAATTCTGAGGTTGAGACTGTTGAACTGCAAAATGTCAGCCCGGAAGAGATTGAAGAATCAAAAACACAGGTCGATGAGCTTGAAGAGACGAATCCATCTTTGATTCCTGGGGACTTCTTCTATTTTGCAAAAGTTGCATTGGAGAAAATAAGGCTCGCTTTTACAATTGATAATGCTAAAGAAGCAGAATTGCTTGCTACATACGCAGCAGAACGTCTTCAAGAAGCAAGTGCGTTATTCGCTGAGGGAAAAGAAGAAGAAGCCCTTAAAGTGATCGAAGCTGCTGTAGAATACATGGAATCTTCACAGGAAATTGTAGATGAGGAAGGATCAAAGGAAGTTGCTGACTCAGAAGAAACCGGCACGGAAGATGGAGTTAGCTCTGATGAAGAAACAGAATCTGAAGAATTAACTGAAGATGGCGAAGAGCCTGCAGATGAAGTAATCGCTGAAGAGCCAAGTGACGAAGATGCAGAAGAAGGTTCAGAGATAGAAGAAGTTGTAAGCGAAGACCCTTTCGAAGAGATTGAAGGAATGCTCAGACAGAATATCGTAGCATTGAAAGCCGCTATGGAACATGTTGGCAATGACAATGCAAGAGCACAGCTTCAAAAGAACATTGACAAGACATACGCTAAGATGGCAAAGAAATTAGCTAAATTAGAAGATAAATATGCAGAGAAGCCTGTTGAGGAAGAAGAAGATACCCAAACAGCTGAGCCAGTAGAATTAGAACCAATAGCAGAGCCAGATCTTTTGCCTGCTGATGAAACACCTGCTGATGAGACAATGCCTGTAAATGACGACACAACTGTAGTACCAGTAGTATCGCCAAAAGCTGAAAAAGAAAAAGCTAAACAAGAGCGTAAAGCAGAAAAAGCTGCTGAAAAACAAGAGCGCAAGGAAGCTAAACAGCAAAAGAAAGAAGAAAAACAACAGGCAAAGCAGGACAAGAAAGTAGAAAAGAAGTCTAATCACCAGGGAAATAAGGGCAATGGCAACGGAAAAGGCAATGATCAAAACTAATGCAAATGAACAATAGACTCGAAAAGGTAGCCATGAGCGGCTATCTTTTCACTGCCTAACCACAAAAGCGTAATTGACAGACTGTGATATAATGTGGGGAGAAAAGAGGTGAGTCTATTGCTAAGTTTATTGTTCATGGCAAAGAAAAAGCGCAGGCCGCTGGAAGAAACCGTAGAAAAGATCCACCAGGGGGATGCTGCTTTAAGAGAAGAATTGATTGATTCTTACAAGCCATTTATCGCAAAGACTGTTTCGTCTGTCTGCAAGAGATACATACATGAGTCGGACGATGAATTTAGCATTGGCCTCATCGCTTTTAATGAGGCAATCCAGAAATATTCATCTGAAAAAGGCAATTCATTATTAAGCTTTGCAGAAGTCATGATCAAGCGCAGGGTAATTGATTACATCCGCCAGCAGAGCCGGAATCAAAACCTAAGTTTCCATATATCGAATGATCCGACTGAGGAAGAACAACAGAGGTCGACTATTGAAGATGAGCTTTCTCTCGATGATTTCAGGAAAAAGACAGAACAGGAACTGAGAAGAGAAGAGATCATCCAATTCCAAGGAGTATTAAAAGACTTTGATTTGTCTTTCCAGGATTTGCTCGAGCAGTCTCCTAAGCATGCAGATGCCCGTAAGAATGCTATGCTTGTTGCAAAATCAATGGTTGAGAACGAGGAACTAAAGAATTTGCTTTTAGATAAAAAACGGCTGCCAATCAAGCAATTGGAGGACATAGTCAACGTCAGCAGAAAAACCATAGAGAGAAACAGAAAATATATTATAGCAATTGCACTTATTTTAATTGGGGATTATGTATATTTAAAGGATTATATTAAAGGGGTGTTAGAGACATGAGAAAAGGGGTTATCCTTGAAATCAATGATCTTTACCTAACATTGTTGACCCCCGAAGGCGAGTTCTTACGGGCCCGAAAGCTTCAACAAGATTATCAGGTAGGAGAAGAAATTCATTTTTTTCCAGACACGCAAACCGTTAAACAGAAAAAATTTAATTTATCATTTTTAAATAGCTTTAAGACAAGGAGTATTGCGCTTGCAGCAGTATTTATGCTTGCGATGACTGCGCTTGTTCCTGCGTATCAAAACGGACAGGTTTACGCCTATATGTCCATCGATGTGAATCCAAGTATTGAACTGGCAGTCAATGATGATTTAAAGGTCCTTCGTTTGAAAGGGTATAATCCTGAAGGGGAAGAAATCATTGGGGAAATAAAAGACTGGAAAAAGAAGGATGCAGCGGTTGTTGCAGAAATGATCCTTGAGGAAATCGAGGAAGAGGGATTCTTTAAAGAAAAGAATGATGTTGTCATCGCAACGGTCCATAATCAAAAGGCAAATGAATCTGTTGATCAAAAATTAGAAAAAAAGATATCCGAAATAAAAAAATCAACACAAGATGAAGACCTGAATTTCAAGGTGATGGAAGCCACAAGTGAAGACAGGGAAAAGGCCCAAAAACAGGGTGTTACAACTGGTGTATACAAAGAAAAGCTAAAAGATGCACCAAAGCCTGCAGCAAAGCCGGTTGAAAAGGTTAAGAAAGCCACCCCAGAGCATGGAAAGAACAATCCTGCTCCAACAGTTGTTCCACAACCTGAAAAGAAGCACCCACCAGGTCAGGAAAAGAAGAAAGATCCTGAGTTTCCAAAAGAAAAACCAAACAATAAGGAAACACCTGCAACTGAGAAAAGCAAAGGGAATAAAAATTCTGGGTTGAACAGTAATGGCAAGGGCAGCAGCAAACAGGTTTATAAAGGCAATAGTAATGGTCAAGACCGACAACAACATAAAAATGAAAAAAGGTTTAACACACAGCAAGGCCCCAAGAGTGACAACAGGGGACAAGCAGGAAAAAGCAAAGACAATCCTGGCAGCAAAAAATAGTTAACAGTAAAAGTCCGGAATCCAATCCGGACTTTTTTCCATGTTCATATTCAATTATTTGAGTAGATAATGGATATCCAAACGTATCTTACAGTCATTTATTGCTGGTTTTGACCAGAGAGCTGTGACTGTGCTTGCTGAACAAGGCGTTTAGTGATTTCTCCTCCGACAGAGCCATTTGCTCTTGAAACTGTATCGGACCCAAGATTCACTCCGAATTCCTGAGCAATCTCATATTTAACCTGGTCCATGAACTGTTCAACGCCAGGAACCAGCAATTTATTTGAATTACGAGCCATCGTTATCAACTCCTCTGATAGTATGCAGAGAAAAATTTCTCTGTATAGATAGTTTGAACATTGCGGGTAAAATCATAAGTGGTAATCTTTTATCCTTTTGGATAATGTTTGCCGTGATTTTTTAACGGTCATCTCCTCTTTAGGTTTCTAATAACCAATTAGGAGTACTTGCAATAAATTAGAGTACAATTCTAAAGAAAGTAAGTTCCGGGAATAACTGTAGGGAAAGTACTTTATTAATCAGGTGATATTCTATATCATAAGTATGTAAACGAATCAGGCTGAAAGGAATCAATTATGTGGCAAAATTTTAGAAAGAACCTTGACAAACTAACACCTGCTCAAATAATTGTATCTTATTATTTAATTGCGGTGGCTGTATCAATGGGCCTGTTAAGTCTTCCAATTGCAATTCAACCCGATGCGAAATGGTCCTTGTTGGATGCGCTGTTCACCGCTGCAAGTGCAGTAAGTGTAACAGGCTTGACTGTCGTAACAACAAGTGAAACATTCACTGTACCAGGAATTTTTATTTTAATGTTTGTTTTGCAATTTGGCGGTATTGGAATAATGACGCTTGGCACATTTTTCTGGCTGATCCTAAGAAAAAAAATAGGATTAAGGGAACGCCAGTTGATAATGACGGACCAAAACCAAACGAGTATGGCTGGGCTTGTCAAATTGTTAAAAGAAATTTTATTTATTATCATATTGATTGAAATTATTGGATCATTAGTATTGGGAGTATACTTTCTTAAGTATTTCCCAACCTGGCAGGAAGCTTTCCTACAAGGGATGTTCGCTGCTGTAAGTGCAACAACCAATGCAGGATTTGATATAACGGGATCGTCTTTGATGCCCTTCGCTAATGACTATTTCATCCAAACCATCAATATTCTATTATTGACCTTAGGAGCAATAGGGTTCCCTGTATTAATTGAACTAAAGGGATACCTGCTAAGAAAGAATAAGAAAACTCCTTATTCTTTTTCGCTATATACAAAATTGACGTCCATTACGTTCTTCGGTTTGCTGTTCTTTGGGACTATTGCAATATTTGTATTAGAATATAATCATTTCTTTTCAAATAAGACGTGGCATGAATCATTCTTTTACTCATTATTCCAGTCAGCAACTACGAGGAATGGTGGCCTGGCTACTATGGATATAAATGATTTCTCCGAGCCAACGTTACTGTTACTGGTGGCATTGATGTTTATCGGCGCCTCTCCAAGTTCAGTGGGAGGCGGAATCAGGACAACTACTTTTGCACTTAATTTGCTGTTCCTTTATCACTTTGCTAGAGGACGAAGGTCTGTAAAGATATTTAACAGGGAAGTACACCAGGAAGATATCATAAAATCATTGGTTGTTTCTATTCTTGCCGTTTTTATTTGTTTTTTTGCCGTTGTCCTTTTGATGGTCACTGAAAATCAGCCTATTCTGGCAATTGTATTTGAAGTGGCATCTGCCTTTGGAACAACTGGGTTATCAATGGGAATTACCCCTGAGTTAACCTCAATAGGCAAAATCGTTATAATTGCCCTAATGTTCATTGGAAGGGTAGGTGTTATTTCTTTCCTATTCATAATAGGGGGAAAGGCTGAGAAGGAAAGCATCCGCTATCCGAAAGAACGGGTGATAATAGGATAAAAAAATCCGGGGAATCCCGGATTTTTTTAGTCCTGACCTTTGCTAACATCTTTTGTAGGGTGCATAAATGGATAGGCCTGCGGCTTTTTCTTTTCCTCAAGAAGCTCCCTGTTTTCAGCTGTGTTCCACCCTATATCATTCGTAGGGTGAACCCATTCATTGCCGGCCATGACTGCTGGATCGGTCTCGTCAGTCCAATTTTCAAGCGGTGAGTTTTCGGATGAGTAAAGACTGTCTCCAATGATAACTCCATGCTCATTCTTGAATGGAGCTTTCATTTCGATGCCTGTATCTTTAAAGCTAGGAGCATTTATTTGATGAGGCATGGTTTCGTCGATATCCAGTGGTTTTAACTCCCGGTCTTTTTTTGTCATAGCAGCTCCTCCTTTTTGAGCTTATTTTTTGCCTTATGCCGTATTTTATTAGATAGTTCCTTTTGTAAAATTAGGTAATCAAATCGGTACATAGCAAATCGCCGATTGAAAAAAATAGTAGCATGGAGGTGGTTAGAATGGCTAAACGGAAGGCAGAAAGAAATGCTTTGGCTAAATATACGAATACACCTAAGAAAAATCTTCAGGAAAGCGAATTTTCTGCAGAGTTTTCCCACGGGGAAGATCCAGGCAAATTTGCCAACAGAAATTCAAAGCAGGGCAGGAAAGGAAGATCGTGATGAAAAAGCATGAAGGTCGGCACCAAAAGCCAATGAACGTTGAGTTTGGCATGGAGTTTGGCGATATTAATGCTGGTAAGCTTTATGAGCTCCCTTTTAATAGCAAAAAGTTGAAAAATAAAGCAGATAAAGAATGTAAATAAAACTCTAGGTAAAGTAAAAAAGCCGGCTGTGTTAAGCCGGCTTTACATCTTTCATCTTAAAAGTGAAGAATTGAGGATGCTCCATTTTAGAATCAAAATAAACAAGCATGTAGGAAGAAGAAGGCTCAATTTCTCCATCTTCAATAAACTTCTCGAGATCTATGGTAATATCCTCAAGCAGTGTATGCTTATATAAATCTTTTTCACTAATGTTCAATTCGGAGTACTGATGACCAAGGGATTCAGGCTTATGGATAATGCCGCGGTATAATTCGGAACGCTCCTGTTTGTCCAGACTCAGTTCCCACCATGGCTTTCTAGGCTTGTATTTCATGCTGGCAAGATAATCATACTTCATCAGGCTTTCGATTGCTTCAAGATTATCTACACCTTTTTCCTGAAGAAAGCGGACCAGTCTTTTGAATAAGTCTTCGAGCTGATGGCCAATCCGGGACCAGCCTTTTGTCTCCCAATAAGAACCGAAATCCTGGAAGAAGTCAAATGGCGATGGGAATACTTTTGTAACCAGATATTCAATGGTACGATCCATCCGGTGGTCATTCCAATATTTCTCGAGTACATCTTCAACCTGCTTGATCTTGATGATGTCATTGAAATTAAGGACATTATTCCCAAGGATTTCATACGGTGAATGATCCATATACACGTAATCATGCTGTTCAGCTCTCAGTCTCAAACCCGTCCCTCTGAGCATCTTCAGGAAGCCAAGCTGTAATTCTTCAGGCCGCATGGCAAACACATCATTAAACGTTTTTTTGAACGAATGATAATCTTCTTCTGGCAAACCTGCAATTAAATCAAGGTGCTGGTCTATCTTGCCCCCTTCCTTGACCATTGTTACAGTACGCTTCAGCTTTTCAAAATTCTGTTTTCTCATGACCAGCTCATTTGTATAGTCATTAGTGGACTGGACGCCGATTTCGAAGCGGAACAACCCGGGAGGCGCATCCTCGTTCAGGAATTGAATGACCTCTGGGCGCATGATATCAGCAGTGATTTCAAATTGGAACACCGTCCCAGGAAGGTGCTCGTCAATCAGGAAACGGAACATTTCCATTGCGTAGCTGCGGCTGATATTGAACGTTCTGTCGACGAATTTGATTGTCTTCGCACCATTCGCCATTAAATAACGGATATCCTCCTTGACCTTCTCCCTGTCGAAGTAACGGACCCCAACTTCAATCGAGGAAAGACAAAACTGGCAGCTGAACGGGCATCCGCGGCTTGTTTCCAGATAAGTGACCCTTTTAGATAGATGGGGAAGGTCAGCTTCAAAACGATATGGAGAAGGAAGCTCTTTCAAATCCAGCTTATTGCGTTGGGGATTCATTTGGATGCTTTCGTGTTTTCGATAAGCTATGCCCGGTACTTCTGAAAAGTCAGCTCCAGAAGCTAGTGCAGAAAGAAGCTGCTTGAATGTCTGCTCACCTTCACCGATGACGATGAAATCAAACTCCGGCACTTCCTTCATCCATTCCTGTACGTCGTAAGTAACCTCTGGTCCCCCTGCAATGATTTTTATTTCAGGATTGATTTTTTTAATCATCTTGATGACTTTAATGGTTTCTTCAATATTCCAAATATAGCAGCTGAACCCAATAACATCAGGCTGCTTTTGAACTAAATCCGAGACAATATTGATTGCAGGGTCTTTGATTGTATATTCAACGAGCGTCACGTCAAACTCCGGCTGAGCATATGCCTTAAGGTACCTTATGGCGAGGTTTGTGTGTATATATTTCGCGTTAAGCGTTGTTAAAACTATTTTCATTGAAATAATCTCCTTTGTAAAAATCCAGCAGCAAATCAACTTTAAATTATATCTCAGTTTGGACAAAAAAGACAGGTGGAATGCAGTTGAAGAATAAGGAAAAGAGCCATTCTTGATGAATGGCTCTCAGGCGGTGACAAACTCGATGAAAATCGTGTTTGTTTACCGTCTTATTTTGGTTGGTGCTGAAATGGAGCTGTTGATTTCAGTTCCAGGCACTTCGCTTTCCGCGGGGAAGAATTTTGTAAAAGCCCAATTGCCGGCTTTTACAAAAAGCGAATTCTTCCTAGGGCTGCCGGTGAGCCTCCTCGGCGCTATACGCGCCTATGGGGTCTCCCGTTGCCCCATACTCCCACATGACTTTGAAGAGCTTCCTCGAACCTTCCCACGCACGATGGAAATGCGTTAGCATTTTCGGAGGAGTCTTCGTGCCTTGCGCATCAATCAACATGGAGAGAGCGATCTAAAAAAGGGCATAGAAAAAGAGACTGTTTGGTAATTTTATATACCTTTTAACAGTCTCTTTTTTCTACAATGCTATTTGTCTAATTACTCATCAGCTTCCTTCTATAGAACCTGAGGATGGCTGTTAACCGGGTTTTGAGTCGGTTGATCCCTGAGGTTTTGAATTCGATCAGCGGCTGTGCGATGGCTGCAGCGTACTTGCTGGACAACAGGAAGGTCAGCAGCAGTGCGATGACTGCCAGCAAAAGGATACGTTCAGGACTATGGAAGAAGTTCTGAACTTCGCTTTCACGGAAGGTTCGTACAAAAAATCCGTGCAGCAAGTAGACGTAAAGTGTATTCTTGCCAAGGTTTGTAAAGAAATATTGTTTCTTGGGAACGATGGTCAAGAAGCTGAACACCATCAGCAGACTTAATAGATAAAAGCCTAATCGAGTAAACATGCTTGATATTGAAGCTGCTTCCATTATTGAATAGGGCTTTGAGCCAAGGAGCCATTTGTAATCTACTTCCGGGTTGAACAAAAATCCTAAAAACACTACAGTGAAGGCCGCCAGTGCTCCAACTTTGAAGGCGGGCCTTGTCAATGTTTTTATGTGGTCCTTCGTTAAATGGTACCCGAGCAGGAACAATGGAAAGAAGACAAAAGTCCTCGAAAGGCTTAGATAGTTGGATATCCAGTCTACATACCCGACACCCAATCCCAATCCAAAAGCAATCAACAGTCCAACGGGTGCCTTAAGTTTTGAAAAACCAATCAGCATAAGGTTCCAGCAGAATAAGCTGATCAAAAACCATAGAGACCAATGAGGGTTCAATGGATCCATCGTAAAAGTAGACTTGCTGTAAAGGAAATAATAAAAAATAGAATAGATCAGCTGAAAAATAAAATATGGCAATATTAACTTTTTGGCAATTTTCATTACATAGCCTTTTTTATTGAAGCCTCTTGCAAAAAATCCCGAAACAAGGATAAAGGCCGGCATATGGAATGTATAAATGACTTTATAGATATTGTAAATCATTTCATTGTCTTCAATGAACGAGCGCAAAAGATGGCCAAATACGACGAAAAAAATCAAGATGAACTTGGCATTGTCAAAGTAGTAATCTCGCTGTTGTTTCATATTTCCTCCCTTAATTAGAGACCCCCAAAATACTAACCCTTTTTTACCCCTGTAAGGATAAAAACAAACCAGGCTATTTGCTCAAAATTAAGGAACAAGCTCCTAAAAAAGGAAAAAGTATTTCTGTACTATTACAATTCTATTTCTGTTATATAAAAGGTTTTTCATTATAGCATACGGCTTAAGTCTAATATTTTTGGGTGTGTTTCAAAAAAAAGTTCAAATGTTTGATATATGTCACAGCTTAATGATTGTAAAGTCTATAAAATTATTAATGGGGAATGTTTTAAAGTCAATTACCTTTATAACTAAATTGGGGAGGGAGATTATGTCTATCTTACCGAAAAAGAATGAATTGGGTTTTTATGAGATAAGGCTAGAGTCGATTGGAGGGCTAGGTGCAAACCTTGCTGGAAAGATGCTTGCGGAAGCAGGTGTTCTGGGCCTTGGATTAAACGGTTCTAACTTTTCTTCATATGGATCGGAGAAAAAAGGGTCGCCGGTGAAAAGCTTTGTCCGTTTCTGTGAACCAGATACTGAGATCCGGGTCCATAGTCCAATAGAAGAGCCGCATGTTGTCGGTGTATTCCATGAGGCACTTTATAAAATGGTCGATGTTGTCAGCGGCTTGCGCCCAGACGGGATCCTGCTGGTGAATTCGACGAGAGACTTTGACGAGATCAAAAAAGATCTTCATCTAGAGCATGGAACACTTGCGATTGTTGATGCACTTTCCATCGCCGTCGAGGAGAAAACGAAAGTAAATACTGCAATGCTTGGAGCGTTGTACCGCATTATTGATTTCCTGGATCCCGAAGCGATGAAAAATGTAATCCGCAAAACTTTTGAAAAGAAATATCCTCATTTAGTTGAGCCGAATATCAGAACGTTCGAGAGAGGCTACAATGACGTTCAATTTAAAACATACGCACCTGAAGAAGGAGCACTGGGCAAAGAATTTAAACGTCCAATGCCGCTGCTTGGATATGAAACACAGGAAATCGGCGGTGTGATTACGGCGCAGGCAAACAGCGTCCTCAAGGATTTAAGCGGTTCCAGACAGGGATTCCTGCCTCAATTCAATCAGCAGGAATGCATCAACTGCGCTGCATGTGATACTGCATGTCCTGATTATTGCTTTGTTTGGGAAGAAGGAGAGGACAAACGCGGCAGAAAGCAAATGTTCCTAAAGGGAATCGATTATCAATATTGCAAAGGCTGCCTGAAGTGTGTTGAGGCATGTCCTACTGCTGCGTTAAGCGAGCTGAGGGAAATGATTGGCTATGCTGAGGAGAATCAAGTGAAACATAATTATCCTTATGTGACTGGAGGGGTTTCTTAATGTCCGTTCTTGAAGAAAATGTGAAGGCAATGAGTACAGCAGAACAGGTGACAACCTTTGAATCCGGAAATGAAATGGCAGCAATGGCTGCAGCTCAGATCAATTATCATATCATGGGCTATTTCCCGATCACCCCTTCTACAGAAGTTGCACAGTATCTGGATATGATGAAATCCAGGGGAGAACATGATATCAAATTGATCCCTGCAGATGGAGAACATGGTTCAGCAGGCATCTGTTATGGAGCTGCAGCAACCGGAGCCCGCGTGTTCAACGCAACAAGCGCGAACGGTTTGATGTATATGCTTGAGCAGCTCCCGGTCCAATCCGGTACACGTTATCCGATGGTCTTGAACCTGGTGACTCGTTCAATCAGCGGTCCGCTTGATATCCGTGGTGACCATTCAGATTTGTATTTTGCGTTAAATACAGGATGGGTGATCCTGACCGCCAGGACACCACAGGCTGTCTACGATATGAACATCATGGCCCTGAAAATCGCAGAACACTCTGATGTGCGCCTGCCAGTCATGGTGGCTTATGATGGCTTCTTTACATCCCACCAAAAGCGCAAAGTGAACTATTTCAAGGATCGGGCTGTAGTCCAGCGATTTGTTGGCGAAGCACCGACTGAATATAATTTTGCCAGAGATCCAAAGAAGCCGTTGACAATCGGAGCCCACATGAATGGCGACGATTTGATCAACAACCACTTCCAGCAGTCAGAAGCAATGTACAGAGCGAAAGGTGTTTATAAAGAAGTGGCGGCAGAATATGCCAAACTATCAGGACGCAACTATGATATTCTAGACCTTTATCAAATGGAAGATGCAGACGTAGCGTTGTTCCTGTTGAACTCTGCGGCTGAATCTGCTAAGGATGTTGTAGACAGGCTTCGTGAGAAGGGAATCAAGGCTGGTGTCATCAGCCCTAATATCATCCGGCCATTCCCTGCACAGGAAATCAGGGAAGCTTTGAAGAATGTCAAATCACTTCTTGTTGGTGAGCGCGCAGATTCCTACGGCGGACATGGGCCAAACCTGACGCACGAAATTAAGTCCGCACTGCAGGAAGACAGGGAAAATGCGACAATCGTCCAGAGCAGGGTGTTTGGACTTGGCGGCAAAGACTTCTATGCAGATGATGCTGAAGCATTTTTCTCTATGGCAATTGACGCTATGGAAATAGGATATGCAGAAAGGCCGTTCGACTATTACGGACATGTTGCTGGCGATCCTGAAAAAGCGTTGAAGCAGGTCATTGAACCGCAGCATGGCGATGTCTATAATTCAGGACTGATCCAGGTAACAAGAGATGAAGAAAAGAATAAACTGAATGTCAAAATTTCGCCTTTAAGAGCCTTGACTACAAAGCCGAAACGAATTGCATCAGGTCACGGCGCGTGTCCAGGCTGCGGCATCTTCGGCGGACTGGAGCTATTCTTTAAAGGAATTGAAGGAGACCTGGTCATACTATTCCAAACGGGCTGTGCTTATGTTGTCACAACAGCGTATCCTCACACATCCCATAAGCAGACGACAATCCATAACCTGTTCCAGAATGGTGCAGCAACGTTATCAGGTACTCTCGAAGCATTCCTTGAACTGAAGCGCCGCGGTGAAATCGAAGTGTCTGCAGATGCAACCTTCGTAATGGTAACCGGCGATGGCGGTATGGATATCGGCATGGGGTCTGCTATCGGTACGGCACTACGCGGACACAAACTGATCATGCTTGAGTATGATAACGAAGGGTATATGAATACCGGCTCCCAGCTATCATACTCAACTCCTTTTGGCCACATGACGAGCACATCAAACGTCGGCAAGGCACAAAAGGGTAAAGCATTCCATCATAAGGATACTGCCCAGATCATGGCATCTACCAATATACCTTATGTGTTCACTGGAACGGAGGCCTTCCCGCAGGACCTTGTCAAGAAGGCTGCGAAGGCACAGTGGTATGCGCAAAATGTAGGTACAGTTTACGGTAAGCTTTTGATAACATGCCCGCTCAACTGGAAATCGGAAGACCGCTTTGGCCAGACAATTGTCGAAGCAGCTGTGAACTCGAACTTCTTCCCGTTATACGAAGTGGAACAAGGTATCACAAACATAACCTATGATCCTGAAGCAAAAAACAAGAAGATTCCATTAGCTGATTGGTTGAAATATATGGGGAAAACCAAGCATTTATTAAAAGAAGAAAATAAAAATATGCTTGTAGAATTTGAAGAAGAAGTCGAAAAAAGATGGCAGCGTCTGAAGGCTAAACATGAGAACGAATACCTATAAGAAACGAAGAGAAGCCATTAATTTGGCTTCTCTTTTTGTGTTACAAACTACTAAACGATGGTTGAAAAGAAAGCAGAATATCCAGGAAATAATCACGATTTTAAAGGGATTTTTACCATCCTTGTAGAAATTACTAGAAAAATGGGAATCCGACAAGGAGGCTTTCTGGTGAGTAGTGCTAACAAGGCAGATGAGATTAAAGCACTGAAGGAAAAAATAGCCGCTTTAGAACAAGAAAATTCCTCATTAATAGAGAGGATCAATAGCGATCAGAGAAAAGCATCCGACTCTTTTGTACATAAGGTCCCTGCAGAAGGCCCGGCAACAAATTTCGCTGATAGATTCAGTACGGACGAGGGTTTGCTGAAAAGCTTTTTCATGGATACATTGGATGGGATTGTGTTCTGGGGGAAATGTGGTCAAATCATTGCAGCTAATGAAGCAACCTGTAAGATTTTCGGGCTCACACAAGATGAATTGTTAAAACATAAAATAACGGACTTTATCTATAAAAAAGACGAGAAATATAGAGAGATGAAACAAACGATCAATGAAAAAGGTGCATTGCGTGAGGAAACTCTCTTTTTGCTCCCGAATGGGGAGAAAAGGATGCTTGAATTTACTGTAAAGCTCAATGCTGGCGATGGCTATCATATGACCATTGTCCGTGATGCAAGTGAGCGCTATTATATGGAACAGCGGCTGCGGAAAAGTGAAGAGCGCTTCAGGAATATTTTTGAAGGATCAATTGAGGGGATGATTCTTTGGGAGGAGGATTGCAAGCACTACGAGATTAATCCTTCAGGAAGGGCAAAACTCGAATTGAAGCCGGAAGACCTGAAAGAGGAAAACTTCCAGAAGCTGTTCATGAATCTCGGACTTTCCGAAGAATTGATCGATGAAAAAATCGAGGCATTGCTTCGTAAAGGGAGGCTGGACGGCAGGATTACCATTCCATATGAAGATGGCCGGATGAAGCATTTTGAATACAGTATCAAACGTCACTTGGTCGACAATTTGAATCTCATTGTGTTCAGGAACATCACTGAAAAAATAGAGATGGAAGCCCAGCTGCATAAGTCAGATACGCTTAATATGCTAGGGGAACTGGCAGCAGGCATTGCCCATGAAATCCGTAATCCAATGACCGCGCTAAAAGGGTTCATCCAGCTGCTCGAGAGCAGCTCGGGTGATGCTTATTCGCTATATTTCCAGGTAATCAAGACCGAACTGCAGAGGATTGATTCAATCATCAATGAGTTCCTGGTCTTGGCCAAACCGCAATCAATTAAATTTGAATATACCGATATTTCAAGAATCATGGATGAGACTGTGGCCCTTCTTAGCGCACAGGCGGTGCTCCATGATGTGCAAATCAAAACCGTTTATGACGATGATTTGCCGGAACTTATGTGTGAGCCTAATCAATTAAAAAAGGTCTTTATCAATATCATAAAAAACGCACTAGAAGTCATGTCAAAAGGGGGTTTTGTGACTGTGACTGTCAGTCAGGCTCCAGGGAACAGAATACATATCTGCATCAAGGATGAAGGCGAAGGAATCCCGGCCGATCAGATCAAAAAGCTTGGGAAACCTTTTTACACCACAAAGGAAAGAGGAACAGGGCTCGGTCTGATGGTGAGTTTCAAAATCATTGAAGAACACGGGGGTACAATCGAAATAGAGAGCGAAGTGGGGCACGGAACTATTTTTCATATTTATTTGCCAATAACCAAGGAAGCGTCTGATTGAAATCAATCAGGCGTTTTTCCATGGGTGGATGCGGTGCCATAAAAGGGGTCCATCCAGGAGAAATAAAAAATTCTCCAAATCCCCTTTAAATTTCGCAAAGAATGCTTTAATATTAGATGTATACCTAATTAGATGAATATTAAATTAAATGGAGTGTTTTTATGCAATTGGACAAAATTGTCGCCTTCCATAAAGCGATGGGAGACCCTACAAGGATCAGGATTGTGGCATTACTAGCGAACGGGCCGCTTCATGGCCAGGCGATTGCCGGAAAGCTGGGCCTTACTCCGCCAACAATCACACATCATATCAAGAAACTGCGGGATATCAATGTCATTGTTGAGCGCAGAGACAAAAATACAATTTATTTTCACCTTAATGAATCAGTAATCAAGCAACAGGCAAGGACGCTAGGCAGGTTAATCGAGAAAAAAGAAGGGAAGGTGGAAGCTATGATTGAACAAAATATCGAAAGGCAAAAGGTGATCGATAATTTCTTTACGAAAGACGGTAAATTAAAAAATATACCGGCACAACGGAAGAAGAGACTGATGGTATTTGAATACATGGTCCGAGGTTTGAAAGCCGGAAAAAAATATCCGGAAAAGGATCTGAACGAATATATCACGAAGTTCCACGAGGATTATGCGACAATCAGAAGAGAGTTCATCATCAATCATTACATGTATCGTGAAAATGGGATTTATGAATTGAACCCTGAAGAAATGTGGGCAAAACCTGAGTGATTTCCCTCTAGAACAGCATTAAAACCGCCCTAGGCATTGTCCCTGGGCGGTTTTTTAATTGATTGAATTTAATATAGTTCTGGCCTGCGATCCGTAAAGATAGGAATCTTGCTCCTTGCTTCCTTAACCTCGTCAAGCTCGATTTCCGCCAGGAGGATTTCCTCGCCTTCTCCACCTTCAGCGATCACTTCACCCCATGGGTTAATGACCAATGAATGGCCGGCGAAAGTATTGTTAGGGTCTGAACCAGCACGGTTGCAGGCTACTACAAAGCATTGGTTCTCGATTGCACGGGCGATGAGCAATGCCCGCCAGTGTTCCAACCTCTGGATTGGCCATTCAGCGACAACAAACATCGCTTCGACATCATGGAGTGCATGGGCACGGACCCATTCCGGGAACCGGATATCATAGCAGATCAGGCCGGCAAATTTGTGGCCATCCAAAGAGAACAACCCCTTTTCCTTCCCGGCAGCCAGATACAAATGCTCATCCATTAGCTTGAACAAGTGAAGCTTGCTGTAGGTTCCCGCATGTACTCCATTTTTATCAAATACAAGCAATGTATTTTCAATGCCTGATTCTGTTTTATTGGCAACAGAACCGCCTATGAAATGGGAGTTGTATTCCAAGGCAGCATCCTTGAAAAACGCTTTGGCTGCTTGTGCATCCTCTTCCGCAGTGTTTTTTAAATTATTCAGGTCATACCCTGTAGTCCAGAGCTCCGGAAGGATTATGATATCAGGTTTTTGAGAGTTTGCCTCTGCAATCAGTTTAGATGCGTTTTTGTAGTTTTGTGCAGGATCCCCAAAGGCAATATCCATTTGCAGGCATGCAATTTTAAATTTCATCCTTCATCACCGCCATACTTTCTGAAAATTATATCTTTACAAGTTACTCTTTACGTTATATCATTTGTGACTAGAATTTCAATTAAAATTTTGAAATAATAACATATTTTCTAAGCAGGTGAGAAGATGGAATTTCCACAATCAGATTTACTGAAAAGCCTGCCCAAGCAATTTTTTGCTTCACTGGTGCAAAAGGTGGGCGCTTATACAAAAAAAGGGGCAGACATAATAAATCTGGGGCAGGGGAACCCTGACCAGCCGACTCCACAGCACATTGTTGAAAGGTTGAAGCAAGCTGCGGATAATCCGGTTAACCATAAGTATTCGCCTTTCAGGGGTTTTCGCTCGTTAAAAGAAGCAGCAGCAGCGTTTTATAAAAGAGAATATGGGGTCGATCTTAATCCGGAAGAGGAAATTGCCATCCTATTCGGGGGTAAAGCCGGTCTCGTAGAAATACCTCAATGCCTGTTGAATCCTGGGGACACAATTCTCGTTCCAGATCCCGGCTATCCTGACTACTGGTCTGGAGTCGAGATTGCCAGGGCAAAGATGGTGACCATGCCACTCCGTGAAGAAAATGACTTTCTGCCTGATTATGATGAGTTAAGCTCAGATCAATTGGATAAAGCAAAGCTGATGTTCCTCAACTACCCAAATAATCCTACAGGTGCAGTGGCTGATAAAGAATTTTTTGATCAGACAATCGAGCTGGCACGTAAAAATGAAATTTGTGTAGTACACGATTTTGCTTATGGAGCGATTGGCTTTGACGGGAACCGCCCGCAAAGCTTTTTACAGTCCGAGGATGCAAGGGAAGTGGGGATCGAGATCTATACATTGTCAAAAACATATAATATGGCTGGATGGCGTGTTGGCTTTGCGGCAGGGAACAAGAGTGTAATAGCCGCAATCAACTTGCTCCAGGACCATATGTATGTCAGCTTGTTTGGTGCTGTGCAGGAAGCTGCAGCAGAAGCTTTGCTGGGATCGCAAGAATGCGTTGCTGAACTGAATGATTTATATGAATCTAGAAGAAACGTACTTATTGACGGTCTTACAAAAATTGGCTGGGAGGTGACTGCTCCAAAAGGCTCATTTTTTGCCTGGCTGAAGGTTCCAGAACCATTCACTTCAGTTGAATTCGCGGATTTCTTGCTGGAAAAAGCACACATAGCAGTTGCGCCAGGTGTAGGGTTTGGTGAGCATGGCGAGGGTTTTGTGAGGGTTGGCTTGCTGACTTCGGAAGAAAGATTGCATGAAGCAGTTGGCAGGATTGAAAGCTTGGAAATATTCAAAAAAAATAGTTGACATTGATTTACGAACCTGACATAATCCTAATTAACAAATTCACTTTAACCAATTAAATAACTTGATTAAATTATTTTCTTATCAAGAGCAGGCGGAGGGACGAGCCCGATGAAGCCCGGCAACCGATCCAGCATTTAGCTGGGCACGGTGCTAATTCTTGCAGCGAAAGCTGAAAGATGAGAAGAGTTTAGTGTATTTTCTAACCTCTTCTTTGTGAAGAGGTTTTTTTATGCCCAAAATAATAATGGGTCCACAAGTAATGAAAGGATTGATCCTCATGAGTGAAATTACAGCGACATATATAATCCATGATGCTAAACATAACCCGGAGATAAAAGCAGAGGGAATCGCGCTTGGGCTGACGGTAGGGTCCTGGACTGATTTGCCGGAACTGGATCAAAAACAATTGAGAAAACATAAGGGGAGAGTGGTTTCTGTTGAAGGTTCAAGTAAGGACAACAATTCAGAGACAGTGGCATCAATCAAAATCGCTTACCCTGCTCTCAATTTTTCTCCAGACCTGCCAGCCATTCTTACAACAGTTTTTGGAAAACTATCGCTTGATGGCAAGGTAAAACTTATCGATCTGGAATTTGGAGATGAATTAAAGAAAGACTTTCCGGGTCCGCGTTTTGGAATTGAAGGAATCAGGAGCAAGCTTGGTGTTTATGATCGTCCATTGCTAATGAGCATCTTCAAAGGTGTCATCGGACGTGATATGGACTTTCTGCTAAAACAGCTTAAAGAACAAAGCCTTGGTGGTGTTGATCTGATCAAGGACGATGAAATACTGTTTGAAAATGAGCTTACACCTTTTGAAAAAAGGATCGCTCTTGGTAAAGAGGTCCTTGAAGAAGTATATGAATCTACTGGGCACAGAACCTTATATGCTGCCAATCTAACAGGAAGAACCTTACAGTTGAAGGACAAAGCAAGAAAAGCGGCTGAACTTGGAGCCGACGCACTGTTGTTCAATGTGTTTGCCTATGGCCTGGATGTTTTACAGGAACTAAGGGAAGATGATGAAATCGGCATCCCAATCATGGCTCACCCTGCAGTAAGCGGTGCGCTGACATCGGCTGATGAATATGGTTTTTCACATTCTTTGCTTCTGGGAAAATTACTCCGCTATGCCGGGGCTGACTTCTCGCTGTTCCCGTCACCTTATGGAAGTGTGGCACTCGAAAAGCAGCAGGCGTTATCAATAGCCGAGGCACTGACTGCTGAGGATCAATTCACAAGGACATTCCCGGTTCCATCAGCAGGCATTCATCCTGGAATGGTACCGCTGCTTATAAAAGATTTCGGTGTGGATTCAATCATAAATGCTGGTGGAGGGGTCCATGGACATCCTCGTGGAGCACAGGGCGGCGGGAAGGCATTCAGACAGGCAATTGATACCGTACTTCAAGGAAAAACACTTGAAGAAGGCGCACTTGAGCATGATGAGTTGAAAGCTGCTATTGCTCTTTGGGGTTCGTCAGAGGCGGTGGCAAAGTGAGTCAGCCAGTGATTTTTTGTGACTTTGACGGAACAGTAACCGAAAAGGATAATATCATAGCGATCATGAAGGAATTCGCGCCTGATGGCTGGGATGAAATAAAAGAAGCGGTGCTTGACCGCAGTATTTCAATCAGGGAAGGAGTAGGGAAAATGTTTTCCCTCCTTCCGGTCTCCAAGAAGGAAGAAATTATTCAGTTTGCTAAAGAGAAGGCTAGGATCCGTCCGGGTTTTCAGGAGTTTCTTGATTTTGCCCATGAAGAAGGAATTCCTGTTTACATCGTCAGCGGCGGTATTGACTTTTTTCTCGAACCAATCATTGAACCATTCGGACCGATAACAGGCATCTACTGCAACGGTTCAGATTTTTCCGGCGAAACAATAAAAATTGAATGGCCAAACAGCTGCGATGATCAGTGTTCAAATGATTGCGGCTGCTGCAAACCAACAATCATGAGAAGATTAGAACAAAGCGATGCTTATAAAATCGTCATCGGGGATTCCGTAACAGATTTGGAAGCTGCCAAAAAAGCAGATCTTGTACTGGCTAGAGATTACTTGAAGGATAAATGCGAAGAGTGGGAAATCGCATATAGACCATTTGAAACGTTTTATGACTGTATTGAAGCTCTTAAAACTGAGACAGGGGTGAGAGGATGAGCATTTTAGAAGGTAAGTGGGAAGAATTGGCGGATGTAAAGACTGAACTGGCAGAGCGTGACTGGTTTATGGGAACGAGCGGCAACCTGGCGATCAAAGTGAACAACGAGCCGGTACAATTCCTTGTAACGGCAAGCGGGAAAGATAAGAGGAAAAGAACGGACGAGGACTTTTTGCTGGTTGACCAATTTGGCCGGCCGGTTGAGGATACCCATTTAAAGCCATCAGCTGAGACGCTGCTCCATGTTGAGGTATACAAAAGGACAAATGCTGGCTGCAGCCTCCATGTCCATACAATTGATAATAATGTCATCTCCGAGGTCTATGGAGACAGGGGCGAGGTGCAATTCCAGGGGCAGGAATTGATCAAGGCTTTCGATATTTGGGAGGAAGATGCTGTCCTTAAGATTCCGATAATTCCGAATTATGCACATATACCAACCCTGGCTAAAGCATTTTCAGAGCACGTTAAAGGGGATACAGGTGCGGTCTTGATCCGTAACCATGGAATCACTGTGTGGGGAAGGAACGCTTTTGAAGCAAAGAAAATTCTTGAGGCCACTGAATTTTTATTCCGCTACCAGTTAAGGCTGCTCGAACACAAACCATTCCAATTGTTCAAGGTGGTTTAACTCAGGATCATTAAAGCAGATTTCATTAAAAGATAAAAGACATTATAAAAGGGAGAGATTCACATGGCATATATTGTAAAACAAAGTACAAAGGAAAGAATCGTTGATGAGCAGCAGCTAGAAGCATTTCTGAACGCACAGGAAGTTATCTATGAAAAGTGGGATATCAATAAGCTGCCATCAAACCTTCAGGAGAAGTTCCTGTTGACCGACGAGGAAAAACAGCAAATCCTCGGCGCATTCCAAGCTGAGATTGAAGACATTTCAGAACGCAGAGGCTACAAGGCACAGGATGTCATTTCACTGTCAGACAATACACCGAATCTTGACCAGCTGCTTGCGAATTTTAAGCAGGAACATCATCATACAGATGATGAAGTAAGATTCATCGTAAGCGGTCATGGAGTGTTTGTCATCCAGGGTAATGACGGAGAATTTTTTGAAGTGTTCCTGAATCCTGGAGACTTGATTTCAGTCCCTGAAAATACACGTCATTATTTCACTCTTCAGGATGATCGCCAGGTAGTTGCGGTAAGAATTTTCGTGACAACTGAAGGCTGGGTGCCAATTTACGAAGAGGAAAAAGTCAGCCAGTAATCATAACGAACTGCAAACTTTGTCGAAGTAAATTTTTTTGGCCGTGAATATTGTCTTATTTTGCGAATCTATTTACATTGATCCTAGCATTTGCCATAATTCTTCAAGTAATCTATTTATTTTATTAAGCAATTAAAGTAGTAGAGGAGATATAGAAGTGTATCAATCGCAAAATGCTTTGTTGAAGGAAATTGATCGCGTTAGGGAATTGATGGTGGCTTCTGCACTGGAAACTGGATATACAAGTGCTGAAACAGTACGTCGCAGCCAGGAACTTGACACTCTGATTTACGAATATCAATCATTGTGCAGGGAGACGGAGCTGCAGCGGAAAAAAACAAGAATCCTTTTCAGACAGATGATCCTGCTTACAAAGAAACAATATATTTTATCACATGCATGATAACATTCAGACATATGGGGAAAATTAGCCACTGCCAATAAACCGGCGGTGGCTAAAATATTTTTATAAGAAAATCATGATAAAAATACAGATGATAAATGGATTACTCGAGGACAATTCATCTGGCAATTCTTGTAGGCGTTTGTGAAAAAATTTAACAATTTGCTCAAATTTTCACGATAATATATATTTGTGTGATTTTTATCATATTTTTATAGGCTTATTTTATATATTTTTAACATAGATAGCTTCTTATCATCAATCTGCTAACGCACCTCATCATTAACTTTCATTCATTTTACAGTTGACTCGATTATGTTTTTAATTGTTTTACCTCATTTTTCACCAAAGAATATTACCTATGTTATCTACTTTTTTAATTGTTGGTACTATGCATGTAATACGATTCATATATCGTACTACATAGCATTTTATTTATATAAGGCTGTGTGAAAAGTGACTAACATGTTTCGTCATAAAATAATGCACATAAGCCTTTATTACAGCTGTTTTCATCATACTCGTTTTCTGCAGGGTCTATAGCCAGCTGAACAGGAGGATTTTTCTTGGTATCAAAAATTCCTTCCTTATTAAATTTCCCTCATTTTAAAGAAAACGATTTTAAAACGAAAACAGCTAAAAGTAACCGCTTACAAATTAATAGTTTTACATTTTGAGGAGGGGAATAGAGAGAATGCACATTGTCGTATGTGTCAAGCAAGTGCCCGATACAAAAATCATCAAAATCAATCCTAAGACCAATACTCTGGACAGGCGAAGCGCACCAGCCATTTTGAATCCATATGATGCTCACGCTGTACAGGAAGCAGTCAAAATCAGGAATAAAACGGGAGGAACAATTTCGGTTCTTTCAATGGGACCGCCACAGGCTGTCGCTGTTATTAAAAAAAGTGTTGAAATTGGCGCAGACCGTGGATACCTGATCTCAGACAGAGCATTTGCTGGAGCAGATACCCTTGCTACAAGCTATGCACTCTCTAAAGCGCTTGAAAAAATTTCGAAGGATAATCCGATAGACTTGGTCATCTGTGGAAAGCATGCGATTGATGGTGATACAGGACAAGTAGGACCAGGGATTGCACGCAGGCTTGATATACCGCCAATCACGAATGTTATTGAAGTTTCCGAGGTTAATAAGGAAAAAAAATATGTTCACATCAAGCGTAAGCAAATCGATGGCTACGAGGTACTTGAATCGCAGCTTCCTTGCCTGCTGACTGTTGAAAAAGAGATTAATGACATAGAGTATGCACCGCTGCCAAATATGATCAATGCAGCTCGATATGAACCGGTCATCTGGTCAGTGAATGATCTTGAGGATGTTGACAAGACCCAATTGGGTTTAAAAGGATCTCCAACGATTGTCGGCAAGATGTTCAGCCCGCCAAAACTTGAAGGCGGAAAAAGGATTGAAGGCAATCCTGATTCTCAAGTTGAGCAGCTTATGGGCGTTTTAATGGAAAGAAAAGATTTATTGAAATTAAAAACAGCCAACTCTTGATTCGATTTTAAAGGGGGAATAGCAGGATGGAAGAAAACCAGGGAGTCTGGGTATTCATTGAAGTAAATGATGGGAAAATCGAAGGAGTTTCACTGGAATTGCTGGGTGCGGGAAGGAAGCTTGCAGACAAGCTGGAAGTTCCGCTTGCCGGAGTCATGCTAGGGGAAGGAGTCATGCCTTTAGCAAATGAAGTGATTTATGCTGGTGCAGATCAAGTGTATGTCGTGGACCATCCGGTTCTTAAAGATTATCGGACTGAGTCATATATGAAGGGTGTCTGTATACTGGCTGAAAAATATAAGCCGGAAATCTTCCTATATGGAGCAACACCAAATGGAAAAGACCTGGCGAGTGCAGTTGCAACGGATTTAAGTACCGGTTTGACAGCTGATACAACGATGCTCGATGTCGATGTTGAAAAAAGGCTGCTAGAAGCAAGCCGCCCTGCATTCGGCGGAAATATAATGGCCACGATCCTTTGTAAAAATCACAGGCCGCAAATGGCTACAGTACGCCCTAAGGTGATGAAAGCCCTCGAACTGGATGAAGACAGGAAGGGAGTCATCATCGAAGAAGTGTTAGAACTTCGCGAAGAGGATATGCGCACAAAAGTGCTTAAAATTGTGAAGGATGTAACAAAAAAAGCAAGCCTTGCCGAAGCCCATGTTATCGTGGCTGGCGGAAAAGGTTTAGGCGATATCCAGGGTTTCCAGCTAATTCATGAGTTAGCGGAAGTGATTGGTGCAAGTGTGGGAGGTACAAGAGATGTCGTTGAGGCAGGATGGCTGAAGCATGAGCAGCAAATTGGCCAGACTGGCGAGACCGTGACTCCGAAAATCTATTTTGCAATCGGTATTTCAGGGGCAATCCAGCATGTCGAGGGAATGAAAAACTCTGAGCTGATCATTGCCATCAATAAGGATCCGAACGCTCCTATATTCGATGTGGCCACATATGGCATTGTCGGGGATGCTATGGAAATTGTACCGAAACTGATCAAGCAGTTCAAAGAGCTCAGCAAAGAGAAGGGCGGGGAAATGAGCTATGTCTGAAAAATTTGATGTAATCGTCGTAGGAGCCGGCCCTGCTGGAACGTCATGTGCCTACAACTGTGCCAAAAACGGACTGAAAGTATTGTTGATAGAGCGCGGTGAATACCCAGGATCAAAGAACGTCATGGGCGGTGTTCTCTACCGTAAACAAATGGAGGATATCATTCCGGAGTTCTGGAAAGAAGCTCCTCTCGAAAGGCCGGTTGTTGAGCAGCGATTTTGGATGATGGATAAAGAATCGGTTGTCCAGTTTGGCTACAAAGGTCTCGAATGGGCGGCTGAACCATATAATAACTTTACAGTACTGCGTGCACAGTTTGACCAATGGTTCGCACAGAAAGCTGTCGAACAGGGTGCATTGTTGATTAATGAAACAGTTGTTACTGAATGCATCGTAGAAAATGGCAAGGTTATAGGGGTTCGTACCGATCGCCCTGATGGAGAGGCATTTGCGGATGTTGTCGTGCTTGCAGACGGCGTAAACTCCCTGCTTTCCAAGCAACTTGGCTTCCACAGGGAATTCCGCCCTGATGAAGTTGCCCTGACGGTTATGGAGGTCATCAATCTGCCGAAAGATAAAATCAATGATCGCTTCAATCTTGAAGGAAATCACGGAACTACGATTGAGATTTTCGGTGATTCAACACAAGGCAATCTTGGCACCGCCTTCCTTTATACAAACAAGGAAAGCTTGAACATCGGGGTAGGAACTACACTGTCAAGCATGATCAAAGCCAAATTGAAGCCATATGAGCTGCTTGATTATCTGAAAAAACATCCAATGGTTCGTCCTTATCTAGAGGGAGGGGAGTCAGCAGAGTACCTGGCCCACTTAATCCCTGAAGGAGGATTCAATTCCGTGCCAAGGGTTGCCGGAAACGGTGTGCTTGTAGTCGGGGATGCTGCCCAGCTGGTTAATGCCATTCACCGTGAGGGCTCGAACATGGCGATGGCTTCAGGCCAAATGGCTGCAGAAGCCATCGTTGAAGCCAAAAAAGACGGCGACTTCAGTGAGAGCAGCCTGAATCGCTATAAGGAAGCCTTGTTCGGAAGCTTCATCATTAAAGACCTTGAAAAATATAAGGATGCAGCACATACCTTTGAGACATACCCGCAGTATTTCAAGGAATATCTGCCAATGATGAACAAAGCAATGAGCAAATTCTTCACAGTAGATGGAACACCTAAGAGAGAGAAACAAAAGGAAATAATGCGAAGCGTTACGGCTGAAAAAGGAACCTTTAAGGTCATGCAAGACATCTATCGTGCCTGGAAGGCGGTGAAATAATGTCAACGACAAACATCGAGGAAAAACAATTTCTTTTAAGGTTTAAGTGTGACACAAAATCACATCTGACAGTTTTGGACCATGACGTCTGCATGACGCAGTGCCCTGACAAACTTTGTACCGTATTCTGCCCGGCTGAAGTGTACAAGTGGGAAGGGAAAAGGATGCAGGTAGGATATGAGGGCTGTCATGAATGCGGCAGCTGCCGGATCGGGTGCCCTTACCAGAATATCAAATGGGAATATCCAAAAGGCGGACACGGAATCGTATTCAGGCTTGCCTGATGATTAAGAAAAAAAAGCGCAAGCGCCAGGTTCAACCCCGACAAGCGCTGCCCGCCTATAACGCCACGTCCCCCTAAAACGCTAACGCTTCTCGCAAGATACTCGAGAAGCATATTCATGGATGAAAGCTGGCTAGGCGCTGGAGCTGGATTAAGACACCCAGATGCAGTTATCCACAGAAAAATGCTTTTAAAATTTCCTACACAACAGAAAGAGACAGGCGGATAGATTATCGCCGGTCTTTTTGTTGTTTTAGTATGCCTAATAATGAGTGAGAATGGAAGGGTAAATGAATGAAGCGGACTGGGAGAAGGAAAAGGAATATAAACAAACTGATGCGGATAAAAGAGAAATTACTCAACAAGCTAACCATCAACAATTGTTCTATATTCATCATATGTAAGTTAATTCACAAATGGGTTCAAAAAAAGGTGAAGCTCTCAAGAGAGGGATAAATGAGGGGGGTTAACTGATTTTTTCTTGCTGGCGCAATGCGTGAAGCTGATCACGGAGGATCTCTTTTTCTATATTTCGCGATGCCTCCACAGCATCATCAAAACGGTCATACAGAGTTGACGCATAAACTGGTTTGCCTGCATCATAAATTCCAGAGGAATCTGATTTGTATATAGCCACATTCCAATTGTAGAATTCACTGCCATCTTTCTGGTGCCCTTGAAGCCCAATCAGTAAATGGGTATGCAGCATGTCAGGATGGATGTCGAGGAAAGCCTTCCTGTCGCTAAGCCCTGCTGGCACAAGTGACTTTTGATAAAAATCCCGGTAAAAATTATTCTGCAAGGTAAAATCACTCCTTTTCCATTAAGCTATAACTTTATTATATGTAAGGGTTGATAATATTTGAAGGAGAATTGTTAAAATTTTTCGAAGTTTTAACAAAGTGTCATTTTTCCTTCACATTTTCTTAAATAAATCAAAATTGTGATGCCTATCACAACCGGGAATCCGATTGCTTTCTATAATCAAATTATAAAAGATATAGGAGGCCGATTGATATGACAGGTTGTATAAGCGGTATAAACCAAGATTCAAGTTTTACATTAAGTGCAGGTCTTCAGCAATTGAAAAATGAACATCCGCCATTATTGGAGAAGCTTGCGAATCTCTTGGATATTTCACTGAAAATTGAAGAAGGGGAGCAAATGGCGGAGAATTTCTCAAGGCTGAGAGAAAGGGTCATTGAGTTCCTTGCTGAGCTGGAGCCGCATTCGGATCGAGAGGAAGGCGTACTGTTTGAGATGATGGCAGCTTATATTGGAAGAGAAATGGGACCCATTGCGGTTATGGAATATGAACATGATCAGGCAAAACGATTCATTGGAACCTTCCTCCATAACACAAAGGATGGCACGACAGGTTTTACAAATGAGAAAATGATTGAAAATGCCCAGTTGATAAAAAATGCAAACTACACTTTAGTGAGCCATTTTGCTAAAGAAGAAAGCATTCTGTTCCCAATGGCGGAGAATATGTTCAGCGATGAAGAAAAGCAGGAGCTGGCAGAGCGTATTAAATTGATTTAATAGCATGCAACGTCTCTGTCCGCTCGGTAAGCAGACAATTCCGGTGAAATACAGCCTAAAAAAGGGTGAAGCCCTCAAAGCTTCACCCTTTCTGTATATAATTAAGCTTCTGTAATCGTAACAAGCTTAATGTCTTTTGTATCGAATTTATAAAAAACATTATCTTCTCCAGTGAACTCGATCAGCCCCTCTTGATCTTTCGCATCCTGGATGGCTTCTGAAATGTTTTCTACCTCGATTGGACGTGAAACTTTAAAATCTTTTTCAAAAAAATAGTTAATCTTAAATTTAGACATGTCGATCTCCCTTCTTTTTATCCTCACTTTCTTTTTTTCCTTAACAGAAGTATGTCTAAACATAAAAATGTAAATGGAATATTTTAATTTTCACTTCTGATGCTTAGTTGTTCCATTCAGCCAGCTTTTCATCTGTTGGAAGGAACATGGTCAGAATTCCAAGCAAGGGAAGGAATCCGACACAGATGATCATCAAGGACAATCCAATCAAGTCGGCAAGGTATCCTAGTCCGACAGAACCAATGGCACCCATACCGAATGCGAGACCTACTGTAAGGCCAGCCATCGTACCGATTTTACCCGGAACGAGCTCCTGGGCATATACAACAGTAACTGAAAAGCTCGACATCAGAATAAAACCGCTTACCGTCAGCAGAACAAACGCAATTGTATATGGCATAAATGGGATAATTGCGGACAATGGAGCAGTTGCAATCATAGAAAGAAATATGATGTTTTTCTTTCCAAAACGGTCTGCCAGCGGGCCTCCGAAAAAAGTACCGAACGCACCGGCAACAAGGAAAGCAAACAGGAATATTTGTGCCTCCGTAATCGAAAGGCCATATTTATCGATTGCATAAAACGCGTAAAAATTCGTCATGCCCGAAATATACCAGGACCGGGCAAAAATCAGAAATAGTATCAGAACGAGCGCCATTTTAATATTTTTTGAGATTCCCTTGCCGACTTGTACGCTTGCTTTCCTGGCTTTGGCGGCCAATTTTTCATAATCCAATCTACGGCTGTACCAGGCTGCGATATATAAGAGCAGACCAACGGCTATGGCCGCTACTAATGTAAACCAAACTGCTCCGAATTGACCGAGCGGTACGAGGATAAGTGCTGTAATCAGCGGGGCAAGTGCCTGCCCGGAATTGCCGCCGACCTGGTATATGGACTGTGCCAATCCCCTGCGCGGACCGGCTGCCATATAGGCTACACGGGAACCTTCAGGATGGAAAACAGCTGACCCAAGTCCAATGAATAAAACGGAAAGAATAACAAACTCAAAACTCGAAGCAAATGCAAGGCCAAGAACCCCAAACATTGTCGAGGTCAAACCCAGCGGCAGGGCATAAGGCACTGGCTTTTTGTCTGTTGCCATTCCAATCAAAGGCTGGAGGATGGAAGAGACAATATTCAAAGAAAAAGCGATCATCCCTAATTGGGTAAATGAAAGACCCATCGATTTTTCAAGGATCGGGAACATCGCGGGAATGACGGATTGAATAGAATCATTCAGTAAATGTACTAATCCAATGATGAAGAGTATTTTATACGCTGTATCATTTTGGTTCTGCGGTTTTGCTCTGACGGCGGCAGCTGATTGGCTCATGAGTGTCTCCTTCTGAAAAAAAATATTTCGGTTTCCTACATATCATTTTACAAAAAAAGTCACGAGATAAAAATAGCTTTTCTGCTGAAAAATATGTTCTAATATAATTTAGAAAATACAGATTATTACCGAGGGGGAAATTTGAATGGAAAAAGCCGTGAGTTCATTGATGAACCAGGAGATTTTAAATGATTTTCTGGATCGGTTTGGCTTGGAGAGGGAAGTGAAAAAACTTGGTGATTTTGAGAATTATGTTTTTGAAACATATAGAAATGGTCATCCATATATCATGCGGCTCACACACAGTTCCCACCGGAGCAAGGATGAGGTTTTATCCGAATTGGACTGGATAAGACATCTAAACAACCAAGGTCTGTCTGTTCCGGAAGTTTTCCCCTCCAAAAACGGACTTTTGGCAGAAGAAATTCTGGCAGAAGATAGAAGCGAATTTTATGGTTGTTTATTTGCTAAAGCGCCAGGTGCTGCAGTCAGTGTGCGGTCAGAAAAATTCAATGAAGAGTTGTTCGAAAAATGGGGAGAAACGACAGGAAGGATGCATCAAGCCACAAAATCTTATAAGCCATCTGAAGACATAAAAGCACGCAGCAGCTGGGATGAGGACGAACTTTTATCAGTTGAAAAATATTACCCTTCTGACGAGAGGGTATTAGTAGAAAACGCCAAAGAAGTGATTGCCGCAATTTCCGTGCTTCCGATAAATATGAATAATTACGGTATCATCCATACTGACATCCACTCAGGGAATTTTTTTTATGATGGAGAACAAATTCATGTTTTTGATTTTGATGATGCGAGTTACCACTGGTTCGCCTCAGATATCGCAATCCCTCTGTACTATTCTATCCTTTACCGGATCCCTGCCAGCGAGGAAGAAGAGCGAAACCGTTTTGGGAAAGTATTTCTGAATGCTTTTATCGAAGGGTATCAAAAAGCGAACCTGCTGCCAGACGGCTGGAAGAAACAAGTCCCATTGTTCCTGATGCTTCGTGATATTGTACTGTACGCAGTTCTCCATAAAAAAATCGCCCCAGAGGATAGGGACGAAAAATTGAAGGGTATGATGGATGAAATCGCAGTTAGGATTAGGAGCAAGCAGCCGATTGTGAATATTGGTTAACTAGAGTATCTTAGTATAGACAAAAAACACCAGAGCAATCGCGCTCTGGTATTTTGTCAATTTACCAACCACGGCTGGCACCGCCGCCTCCGGATGAACCGCCGCCGCCTCCTCGAGGTCCGCCGCCACCGCCGCCTCTCGATATAATCGAAAGCAGCAGGTAGGTTAGGGTCCCGCCGAAGAACATAAAATCGAGGACAATGACGCCAATTACGATGATGACGAGCAGCCATGATGGTATTGGCAGGTCTTGCTGCTGAACATCACGGGGTCCACTGCCGAATTCATTTGTACCTGATACCTCGTTGGCAAGCGCCTGATACGTATTCATGACAGCAAGGTTAGGCTGGCCATTTTGTAAATGTGGAATGGCATATTCATCAAGGATGCGTCCAGCTTTGCCATCAGGGACGATTCCTTCAAGTCCATATCCGACTTCAATCCTGATTTTCTTTTCCTGCATGGCTATCACTAGCAGAACGCCGTTATCATTTTCCTTCGTTCCAAGCCCGAATTTACGGTAAGCTTCGACAGAGTATTCCTCAATGCTTGACTCGCCGATTGAGTCTACAGTAAGGACAGCAATCTGAGAAGTAGTCTGATCGTCAATCGACCTTCCAATATTTTTTAACTGTATTTTCTCGTTTTCGCTTAAAACATTGGCGAAGTCCTGGACATATATATCCCCAACTGGTGCAGGTATCTCATTTTGTGCGGCGATTGCCCCGGTGGGAAGCAGCAATAGGAGGAAGCCAAGTATTGCCGCCAGGCCAGGGAACCTACTTATGCTCATCTTCAGCCTCCAAAGTCAACCTCGGGGGCTTCCTGTGCCCGAGGGTCCGCCTTGAAGTATTCCTTTTCGTCGAAACCTGTTATGTTAGCGATGAGTGCACCTGGGAATTGCTTTACTTTCCTGTTATAAACGGATACCTGATCATTGTAATCCTTTCTTGCCACAGCCAGTCTATTTTCCGTACCGGCAAGCTCATCCATCAACTGGGTGAACTGCCTATCCGCTTTCAGGTTTGGGTAGTTTTCAACAACGACAAGCAAGCGGCTTAAGGCACCGGACAATTCGGCATTAGCAGTTGCCTGTTCTTCCGGCGTATTCGCCCCTGCTAATGTTGCGCGAGCATCTGATATGGATTGGATTACTTCTTTTTCATGAGCTGCATATCCCTTGACCGAATTGACAAGGTTTGGGATGAGGTCAAGTCTACGCTGAAGCTGGTTCTCTACCTGGGCATATGCCTGATTGACATTCTCTTCCTCGGCAACGAAGTTATTATAGCTGCCAACTCCCATCATGATGAAAATTCCTAGTAAGACTAATAAACCAATGACAATTCCTAATCCTTTTTTCACTCTAGCCACTCCAAATTCTTAGTTGTTTGGTGATGCCCGTATTTTTCCCTCATTTGTGAGGGTTTTAAACTTATAGCTGAGGATATTCTCTTTTGCTTTGGCTCTTTCTCAAACTTTGTTGCTATTGACTACAAAATAAGATTGAATGACCTATGTTTCTTCAAAAAATTAAAGCTAATGATGAGAAAAGAGCTTGCACACTTAATTCGTACTACAAAATGGCTTTTGATCACGTTAAAATCGGCTTTAGGATTTTAACAACAATCTTTACGAAAACAGCCTTATGAAAACAGCCTTTGCTTTAGAGGAATGGTTCCTCTGGAAGGACTTTATTTAGTTTTTCAGATAAAATTAAGGGAAATACTGATAAAAACAACAAATTCAGATATACTCTAGTTATGGATTAGTCGTTTAAGGTAAAGGAATGAAATTGTATGAACAATGAGACAGAAAAATCTTTGAAGTTATTCATTGTATTGTCCAGAGCGTACAGGGCTGTCAATGAGAAGGTGAACAAGGTCATCCAAAGAAATGGACTGAACCCGACAGAATTTGCTGTTTTAGAGCTTTTATACCACAAAGGCGAACAGCCGTTGCAGCAAATAGGGGGAAAGATCCTGCTGGCAAGCGGCAGTATTACCTATGTAGTCGATAAGCTTGAAGAAAAAGGCTATTTAAATCGGGTAGCCTGTCCAAAAGATCGAAGAGTCACCTATGCGAAAATTTCCGATGATGGAAGAAAACTAATAGAAGAAATCTTTCCTGAACACAGCGCGTTGATCCACGAACTTATGGACAGCCTGAATGATGATGAAAAAGACTCAGCGATTGAGTTGCTAAAAAAGCTGGGCCTTTCTGTAAGCAAATATTAAAAACGGCATATGCCGTTTTTTTATTGTTTTTTTCAGAAAAACTTATGGAAAGTGCCAGGTATAAAAAGGGATAAAGGGAATATTCGTAGAATAGGAAAGGGATGGGGATAATACTTCCCTTATAAAGATAAAGGGGGCAATACCGTGAATTTCGAGCAATATACATATACTCGCCCGAATTTGGATGAAGTCACCGCCAAATTCGATAAACTGCTTGAACAATTTAAAAATGCTGGTTCTGTTGAGGAGCAAAGCACAGCCATGAATGGGATCAATGATTTGCGGAATGATGTTGGCACCATGTTCAACCTATGCTATATCCGCCATTCAATCGATACCGAGGATGAATTCTATAAGGAAGAACAGGATTTCCTGGATGAACTGGCGCCGCAGGTGGAGGGTTTGGTGACAAAATATTATGAAGCACTTGTTTCCTCTTCTTTTCGCGATGAACTTGAAGCCAAATGGGGACGACAGCTTTTCGCTCTTGCCGAAGCACAATTAAAGCAGTTTTCACAGGAGATCGTTCCTTTGATGCAAAAGGAAAATAAGCTTTCAACTGAATATACAAAGCTTGTTGCTTCTGCAAAAATCATGTTTGAAGGTGAAGAGCGAACCCTCGCGCAGCTTGATCCTTTCACCGAATCTAAAGATCGCGAAACAAGAAAGAAAGCAAGTGAAGCAAAATTTGCATTCTTTTCTGGGCATGGAGAAGAGTTTGACCGTATTTATGATGATCTTGTTAAAGTCAGGACAGAAATGGCCCATAAGCTTGGCTACAGCAACTTTGTAGAGCTGGCATACTACCGCATGTTCCGTACTGACTATGACAGCAGCATGGTAGCGGCATTCAGGGACCAGGTCCATAAATACATTGTTCCGGTCGCCTCGAAGCTTAAGGAACGTCAAAAGAATCGTATAGGAGTCGGGGAATTAAAGTACTATGATGAGCCATTCGATTTCAAAACCGGTAATGCCGCTCCAAAGGGAAGTCCTGAGTGGATCATTGAAAATGGACAGCAAATGTATGAGGAGCTATCTTCTGAGACAGGTGAATTTTTCCGCTACATGAATGAAAACAATCTGATGGACCTGGTCGCGAAGAAAGGGAAAGCAGGCGGAGGCTATTGCACATACATTGAAAATTATAAGTCACCATTCATCTTCTCAAATTTTAATGGAACTTCTGGTGATATCGATGTCCTGACACATGAAGCAGGCCATGCCTTCCAGGTATATTCAAGCCGTCATTTTGAGATTCCGGAATATAACTGGCCTACTTATGAGGCTTGTGAAATCCACTCGATGAGCATGGAATTCTTCACATGGCCATGGATGGAACTATTTTTCAAAGAGGATACTGATAAATATAAATTCTCGCATCTAAGCAGTGCGCTGCTATTCCTGCCATACGGAGTTTCTGTCGATGAATTCCAGCACTGGGTTTATGAGAATCCTGAAGCTACACCTGCAGAAAGAAAGCAGCAATGGCGTGAGATCGAGAAGAAGTATCTTCCGCATAAAGACTATGACGGAAACACTTATTTAGAAGCAGGCGGATTCTGGCAGCGACAAGGCCATATCTATAATTCACCTTTCTACTATATCGATTACACGCTTGCGCAGATTTGTGCTTTCCAATTCTGGAAGCGTTCAAGAGAAAACCAGGCAGAAGCATGGAAAGACTATGCTAACCTGTGCAAGCTGGGAGGAAGCATGGCTTTCACTGACCTAGTTAAGGAAGCAAACCTGATTTCTCCATTTGAAGAAGGATGCGTCCAGTCAGTAATTGGTGAAATCGAGAGCTGGCTTGATTCAGTTGACGACAGTAAGCTGTAAAAAAAGAATCGTGGCAATTTCAGGCTGCAGACAAACGATAAGAATCGGTTTGTCTGCAGTTTTTTATTTAATTTTTTAATTTTCATTAATGGATTCAGTATCATTCGTCCGAACGGTACCCTTATGGAGGCGGGAAAGCTTGCATAAGGGTACGATTCGACCGGAACGGTAGCCTTATGGAGGCGGGAAAGCTTGCACAAGGGTATCATTCGGCCGGAACGGTACCCTTATGAGAGTGGATATACTTGTAGAAGGGTATCTTTCAAATTTAAATCTTATTAAAAAAGCCCGCATCTTCATGCGGGCTTCATCATTATAAGCTGCGTTCTTTTTTCACCTGTCTGAAGAAAAAAACCTCATAAATAACAGGGATCAGGATCAACGTCAACAGGGTGGAGGAGGTGAGCCCTCCAATTACGGTTACTGCCAGCCCTTTTGAGATCAGGGTGCCAGATGAAGTAGTGAGAGCCAATGGAATCAATGCAGCGATCGTAGCAAAGGCCGTCATCAGGATTGGCCGCAGCCTCGTGATTCCTGCTTCAACAAGCGCCTCGCGGATAGGCATTCCTTTCTCTGTCCGGTTCTGGCCAATCCGGTCCACCATGACAATCGCATTGGTTGTAACAATCCCTATTAGCATCAGCAATCCAATCATGACGCTAACTGACATAGGTTCATCGGCAATCCATAGTCCAAGCAAGGAGCCGATTGGGACGAAAATCAAGGATGAGAGAATAATAATCGGAATCCTTGCCTGACCGAATGTGATCAGCATGGTCAAATACACAAGTCCGATGGCCACGATCATCGCAATTCCCAATTGTGTGAATGTTTCAACGGTCTCATCACTGCCGCCCCCGCCTTCAAGGGAAACATCATCAGGCAGTTCAATGTCATTTTGGACGCCATCTATAACGGCATTCGAAACAGCCCTGATATCATTTGAATCAATTTGTGCTGAAACGCGGGCGAATATCTTGCCATCTAATTTTTGGATCGAAGTGAATGCCTCCGTTTCAGTGATACTGGCTATTTCAGTGATCGGGACTGGTCCCTGTTGTGTGAAGATCACCGTATTCTTGAGATCCTCTATTGTTTCGGATTTTTCATCATAGGTTATGGAAACACGTCGTTCTTCACCGCCCAGTTTCATTAAACCAGCGTCTACGGGCTTCGTTTTATCAGTTATGGTACCAAGAACCTGGAACCCGGAAACCCCTAATTGAGCAGACTTTTCAGGGTCGATATCTACAATCACTTGCTTTTGTTTCTCAGAAAAATTGTTGGATACATATTTTAGGTCTTCCTGCTTCATCATGTAATCTTCTACCCTGGCAGCCGCGTCCTGCAAGACAGCCAAATCAGTAGAGTACAAGTCAATGTTGACATTATTATTAGATGGCGGACCGCCTGTGGATTGTTCCTGGATACCGATTTTGGCATCTGGCTCTATTGATAGAACGATATTTTCCATTTCTTTTTCTAGCTCAGGTATAAACTCGGAAACACTTACGCCATCTCCCAGACTGATAAAATAGTTCGCCTGGTTTTGTCGTTTGAGGCCGGTTTGGAAGTCCCGGCTGCCGATTCCAACGGTAACATCATTAATTTCTGTTTGTTCTGCGAACATGTTTTCGACCTTCAAAGATACTTCATTCGTTTTATCAAGTGAAGTAGAAGAAGGCAGCTGGAAAGTAGCCACCAGCAGTTTTTGCTCCTCGTTAGGAATGAACGTGAAACCAAGGCCTTTGACAAGGAATCCTGAACCCGCAAGCAGGGCAATCGAGAGGATGATGACTAGTGCCTTATGGTTCAATGACCATTTGATTGAAGGTGCATAGGCTTTTTGGAGCGCACCTTCTTTTTCTTCCTTAGGAACCTTCTTGAATGAGAATTTTGCCAGGATCGGGACGATTGTGACGGCTACGATTAATGATGCTAGCAAGGAAAAAACAATAGTCAAAGCGAATGGCAAAAAGAATTCCCCGGTAATTCCCCCGACAAGTCCTAACGGCAGGAATACAACAACCGTGGTTATGGTTGAGGATGTGATCGCCTTCAGAATTTCCTTAGTGGAATCCTGAATCAAATCATCTGTCATGTCTTTATTCGCTTTCCGGACTCTCCGGAAGATGTTCTCAATAACGACGATACTATCATCGACTACCCGGCCAACTGCTACTGCCATACCGCCAAGTGTCATGATGTTCAATGAAATATCAAGCTGGTTTAAAAAGATCGACGAAATCAATAACGAAAGCGGAATCGACACAATCGCAATGATTGTCGCCCTGAAGTTCCTGAGGAAGATCAGTACGGCGATCGAAGCAAACAGGGCTCCAAGCAAGCCTTCCTTAACCAAGGTATTGACCGACTTTTCAATTCCTTCTGCAGAATCGAAACCAATCGCGTATTCAAGCCGGTCGTCATAGCTGTTTATAACTGCCAGAACCTTCTCGGCAACTTCAACCGTATTGGCATCCTGCTTTTTCGTAATTGCCATCGATAAAGATTCTTTTTCATTGTAGCGGGTGATTTCCGGTTTCTCGGTTGCAACCTTAATTGAGGCAATATCCCCCAGTTTAACTTGCGGTGCATTAGGGGCGAATTTTGACTGCATCACCAGGTTTTCGAGTTCATTGATTTCTTCAATTTTTTCCTGGACCCTTACCGGCACTTGGATTTCGTTTTCATTCAAGTTGCCAGCTGGAAAGCTGAATTTTTTGGCATTGATACTTTCTTTAATTTCATTCAGGCTAAGCGCAAACTGGGCAGCCTTTTCCTGATCAACAGTAATCTGGAGGATCTCCTCAGTCATACCGCCAACTGAGACACTGTTGATTCCCTGGATTTTATTCAGTTCAGGGATAATTTCATCGTTCACAAGCTTTTCGAGGTCTTGATCTCCTTTTGCGAACAGAGAAATATTGAAAATTGGGAATGTGCCAAATGAAAAGCGGTTGACATTTGCTTCTACATTTTCAGGAAGTCCTGCCTCCTTGATGAAGGAATTGACCTGCTGTTCAGCATCATCCAATTCAGTATCGAAAGGGAATTCAAGATTGATGATTGCGATGCTTTCATAGGAAGAGCTCTGGATTTTCTTGAGTCCATCAATTCCTTTGAATTTAGTTTCCAGTTTTTCTGTCACTTGTTCATTGATATCCTGAGGCGATGCTCCCGGATAAATGACTTCAACAGAAAGCTGCGGGAACTCGATATTCGGCAGTAAGTCGACCTTCAGGCGAGTGAAGGAATACAGGCCTCCGAGTATTAACAAAAAGGAAATGATAAATACAGCAAAAGCATTTTTGAGACTGAATCTTGTGAGAAACCCCATAATTTTACCTCATTTCATTGGAAAAAGTTATGCTCTTATTCTATATGTCTTCTATGTATATTTCATTTTTAAACTGCTAAAATTATTATATATTTTCTTCTTGATTGGTCCGCGAGAACAACTAAACAAACACGGTTAACAAGTCTCTTTTAACGGGACGCTAGACTGATCATGTTAAAAAGTATAGAGGCAACCAAAGCTGTCAAGAAAATCACGTTTCCTTTAAGAGTTGTGCCATAGATCCAAAAACCGCTCTGCTGCCCACCAGGCAGCAAAGCGGTTTAACAGAAGATGAAAAAAAGAAGGTTCGGATCTGCTCCGAACCTTCGAGGTCGTTATTTTCGCTTAATCATGATTGCGTCATTTTCGATGACTGCTTTCAGTTCTACTGCACCCGGGTCTTCAAGGATGAAGTCGGCAATGGAGTCCTCGAGCTGCTGCTGGATGGAGCGGCGAAGAGGGCGTGCGCCAAATGCAGGATGGTATCCCAGCTCTGCAAGCTTATCCTTTACTTCATCCTCGACTTCAAGAGTGATGTTCTGCTCCGAAAGTGTATCCTTAAGTTCAGAAAGCATTAAGTCAACAATTTGAAGTAAATGTTCTTTTTCAAGTGCCTTGAACTCGATGATGCTGTCGAATCGGTTCAGGAATTCTGGCTTAAAGAAGCCTCCCAATGAATCCAGGATACTTGATTCGTTGACAGCTGTGCTCTGATCGAATCCTACTTTGATTGTTTTGTGACCGGCTCCGGCATTGCTTGTCATGATGATGACTGTGTCCTTGAAGCTTACAGTACGGCCCTGGCTGTCAGTCAGGCGGCCATCTTCAAGGATTTGCAGGAACATATGCTGGACGTCTGGATGTGCCTTCTCGATTTCATCCAGCAGAATAATGCTGTAAGGATTCCGCCTTATTTTTTCGGTCAGCTGGCCCGCTTCGTCGTGGCCTACATAACCAGGAGGTGATCCAATCAGCTTGGACACACTGTGCTTTTCCATATATTCACTCATGTCCAGTCTAACCATGGCATCTTTAGTGCCAAACAGCTCTTCTGCCAGCGTCTTTGTCAATTCTGTCTTACCGACACCAGTTGGTCCGACGAATAGGAAGGATCCAATCGGACGGTTTTTAGATTTCAGGCCTGCACGGCTGCGGCGGATTGCCTTGGCTACTCTCTGGACGGCATCTACTTGTCCGATTACCCTGCCATTAAGGTTTCCGACAAGATTCTTCATCCTTACTTGCTCGTCCTCCTGGAGTTTACCTACCGGAATTCCCGTCTTCTTTTCGATGATTTCCTGGATATGATGGACAGTGACCAAAGGACGTGCCGTATTGCCATTTTCATTTAATGCCTTTTCAAGCCTGGATTCCTCATCACGAAGCTTTGCAGCTGTTTCATAGTCTTCCTGTTTCAGGGCCTCTTCCTTTTCCTTTGCGATTTCAGCAAGGCGGTTTTCAGCATCGCTTTTATTTGTATAATCAGAAACAAGGTTAAGCTTAGAGCCAGCTTCGTCCATTAAATCAATCGCTTTGTCAGGAAGGAAACGATCCTGGATATAACGGTGTGAAAGCTGTACACATGCCTTGATTGTTTCTTCCGAAAAGGATACCTGATGGAAATCTTCGTACTTCGACTGAATTCCCTTCAGGATTTCCACAGCCTCGTCCACTGTCGGTTCCAATACATGTACTGGCTGGAAGCGTCTTTCGAGCGCCGCATCCTTTTCAATTTTGCGATATTCCTTCAGAGTTGTTGCACCGACTACTTGGAGCTCACCGCGGGCGAGTGCTGGCTTCAGGATATTGCCGGCATCCATTGATCCTTCAGCAGACCCTGCACCAACAAGCTGGTGAATTTCATCAATAAACAGAATGATATTTTTGCGAGCCTGTAATTCAGAAATGAGCTGTTTCATTCTTTCCTCGAATTGCCCGCGGATACCTGTGTTCGAAACCATTGAAGCGACATCTAACAAATAGACTTCCTTGCTTTTCAGCTTATCCGGCACATCGCCTTCAACAATCTTAAGAGCGAGTCCTTCAGCGATGGCAGTCTTACCTACGCCTGGTTCGCCAATCAGCACAGGATTATTTTTATTCCTTCTATTTAAAATCTCGATGACTCGTTTTACTTCTTCGTCTCGTCCTATTACCGGGTCAATCAAACCGGTTTTTGCGATTTGGGTGAGGTTTCTCCCAAATTGATCGATGAAGCCATTTCCACCGCCAGCAGTTTTCGCAGCACCAGATGAATGGTTATGATCAGGGTTTTGATTATTCATATTGCCTGAAAACTGTTTGAACATATCATTAAAAGGCGAGCCTCCAAAGTCTTGAAAACCAGGCATCTGGCTGCCAAAGGAAGCACCTAATCTTTCTTTTTCTTTTTTGTAGCAATCTTCGCAGAGCATTAAATGCTTCTGATTACCGTTTAAATTTACTCTCAATTGGATATTAGCGTTTTTCTCATGGCAATTTTGGCAAAGCATTTAAATTCCTCCTTCAAAAAGTTAATTCTTATATATGATCAATTATAATCATTCTTGACTTTGACTAACTTTGATCAATTTAACTTTATTATACTTTGACCTTTTTTGACTTTCAAGATATTTGCCTATGGTAATTTTTAGTAGAGATTGTGTTTAATTACCTTTTAAAAAAAGCTCGTCATGGTTTGTCTATCCTGACATATATTGAGAAGGAGGGAGGGGAACGCTTTGAAGACAAACTGGGGTGCTGCCTTTCAAATCGCTGCTGTTTATGTCGGTACTGTTGTGGGAGCCGGCTTTGCGACAGGGAGGGAAATCGTCGAATTCTTTTCCCGCTTTGGACTTTTTGGATTAATTGGTGTTTTCATGGCGGGATATATTCTTACATATATGGGTGCAAAATTGATGCGCATCGCAGCGGCGATCGGTGCCCATTCATACGAAGAAATGAATGTTCATTTATTTGGGAAGTTTTTTGGCAGAATCATCAATATTATGATGCTGTTTATGCTGCTTGGAGTTTGTGCCGTTATGTTATCAGGTGCAGGGGCAGTTTTTGAAGAGCAGCTTGGAATGACTAAGTCCCTGGGGATCTTTGTCACGATTGCACTGTCACTTGCCGTCATGGTTGTCGGCTTAAAGGGCGTCTTTGCTGTGAACACTTTTGTCGTGCCGATGATGATCTTGTTCAGTCTGATCTTATTCTTCCTGTCAGTTAAATTGCCTGGATTTATTGAACAGGTCGTTTTTATTCCATATGCAGAGGATGGCTGGAAGGCTGTGATCGGACCATTTTCATATACAGCGCTGAACCTGTCGCTTGCCCAGGCAGTCCTGGTTCCTGTAGCAGCCGAGATGAAAGACGATCATACTGTAAAATGGGGTGGAATCCTGGGCGGGATAGCACTTACCTTAATTTTGCTTTCAAGCCATTTGACTTTAATTATGCTGCCTGGATTCGAAACATTTGAGATTCCGATGGCTGTTGTAATGAAACAGCTTGCTGCTGGTCTATACTGGATTTTTGTCTTGATTGTATATGGGGAAATTTTCACCTCGGTAATTGGTAATATTTTTGGTCTGGAAAGGCAAATTCAAAAGTATATCAAGCTGCCAAGCCTGCTTGTCGTCTCACTGCTCTTTTTAATTTGTTATTTCATCAGCTTGATTGATTATGGAACGCTGCTTTCCATCCTTTATCCGGTTTTTGGCTACATCAGTTTAATTTTTATTGTCTTGTTATGGATGAAACCAGTTAATGTGAATAAATAAAAGGCTCTTTTTTCAAACTTTGTTGCTATTGACTACCAAATAGGGTTGAATGGCCTATTTTCTTCGCAAAGTTGACTCTTATGTGAGAAAAGAGCATTCACACTTAATACCGACCAGCAAAATGCCTTATATTACGTTAAAATCGGATTTAGGATTTTAACAACAATCTTTACGAAAACAGTCAAATAAAAAAGAAGGGGAACTGCCCCTTCTTTTTATGATGAGAATGTATAATTACACTTCGATTAACTTATCTTGTATTATTTATTCTCTTTCATAATGGTCTTGGCCATTTCTAAGAATGCACTGCGGTGGTCTGCACCTTCTTTTGTGAATAAAGTAAGCTTTAATGGTTGTTCTTCATTTTTAATTAAATACGTAGTTACGACGTCTGATTCATTTTTGGTTTCCATTGCCCATGCATTGTTGAAGAATGGATCTTCAGGTGTTTGTGCTTCATTCACTTCAGCACCGACAGCAGCTAGCTGTGCTTTGGAATTCTCTTCGACTAAGGCCCATTCTGCGTCATTTGGAATCAGTTCTATCCTCATGAATACACTGTCGTCCTCAGTCCACATCAGAACGTCTTTGTTGGGTTCTTCTGCTGATAATTCATATTCAGGCAGAACATACATAGAGTAGTTTTGATTGTCATTGTGTTTTAAGAAAGCAGTCTGTTCTTTTTGTTCGCCATCCACTGTATAGGCAATATTTTGCTCCATTACCCGGATTAAGCCCTCTTCGTTATTATTATTTTCCTGATCTGTTGTCTGCTGGTTTTCTTCATTTTTTTCAGGCGCAGCAGCCGGCTGGGCTGCAGGTGCCTTATCTGTCGACTTCGATTCTTCCGGAGAGCCGCAGCCTGCAATGATAATGGTTGACAATCCGATAATTGCTAAAGGTTTTACTAATTTGTTCATTTCTAAATGCCCCCTGTTATTTCATATGGTGATTTCTACATTTTTAGACGGAATAGAATAACGAAAGTTACAATACTTTGTCGCATTTACAAAATACCATGGACAGGCAAATTGGACAATAATGAAAATGACCCATGAGCCAGAGTTGGCATGGGTCATTTTTAGGGTAATATCTGTTGAGGTAATCACTAGTTAAGTGGAAGAAAAACAAATAATAATAAATCAAATACGATATGGGAGACTATAACAAGCGGCATGCTCCGTTTCCATGCGTATAAAATACTCCAGGCCAGTCCAGCAATTATTGCGGCTAAAACCAAAATAAACTCACCAGAATAGAGGTGGACAGAAGAATATAATAAAACAGAAAAACTAATCGACATTTTCACACTAAAGTATTTGCTAAGTCGTTTTTGGATAAATCCTCGCCAAAAGATTTCTTCGCCGGGAGCCAGGATTAACACCAGGACAAGGTAATGCCAGAATAAATCAGGTGAGAATCTGTTGTACAGACGCGAGATTTGATTGGCGAAAGGCAAATTTAACAACTCGATCAGGAAGCTTCCAAGCCAAAAGAGGCCAAATAAACCAAGACCCGAAGCAATCCCAAGCGTTAAGTAAGAAAGTGTTGAAGTGTTGTCCTCGATTTCTTCGTGTATGATGGAATAACTGATCAGAACCAGCATCGAAGCTGTGAATATATACCAGAATACGTTTTTATCTTCGAAGGTAAAAAACATAAGAAGATGCGCGATCAAAACCCCACTAATCAGTCTGCGATCCGCCATCCAATTCTTCATTCTACATAAACCCCTTTCCAGAAACAAAATTTATTGTACCAAATAATTCATTAAAATTGTAAGGAAATGATTTCTTTCAGTTGGGGAATAGTAATATTGCACGAAGATTTGATTGGAGGGAAGGTCATGTCAGAATCAAAGCGCGAGAGAGAGCGTAATTGGACTGTGCGCAAGCAGGATCAGCACCCGCATGGAAAAGTAAAGTCATTTAAAGAACTTGCAGGTAAGGAAACTAAAAGATAAAACAGAAAAAGCAGCTCAGGCTGCTTTGGGTATCTTTATAATAAAGTGAAAAATATTACACTAGAACAGTGTCTAGCTCCAGCGCCTAGCCAGTTTTCATCCTTGAAACTGCTTCCTCGAGTATCTTACGAGAAGCGTTAGCTTTGAGAAGCTCGAGACGCTTGTCTAGTGCCGCCTCCTAGAAACTCCAAAACTTCAACTCCGACGGCAGAAGCAAAAAGCGCTTCTGCCGTCGGAGTCTCCAGTCTCTGCGTTTCTGGACAGTCGGCTATACTTTTCGATTTTGGTCCTGACAATGAAGTCAAAGAACAACTTCTCTGTTCGGCCCTCTAAGGCACAGGACGTGTAAACCCGCCAGCCACACGATGTGGCGTTTTAGGCGGGCAGCGCTTGTCGGGGGTGAGCAAGCCGCTTGCGTATTTCTAGGTTAGTAGGCTGCATCTTTAACAATTTTATAGTTTTTATGATTGATGACAGTGCGTTGATCGAGCTCCAGATCCCGGAAATTGTTCATATATGTCAAATCAACAATTACTGAGTTTTCATTTACCTTCTCTACGACACCTTGCAGTCCTTCTTTGAATTCGATTACATTTCCAACTTCGGCTTTCTTCAAATAAACTCGCTCCTTCGTTATATTTCGAATTACTAACATTTTGCCTTAATTTTTAACTAGCGTAAAGGAAAATTCGCATTAAATTTGAATGTTCACGAAATTTTCATTTTATAAAAGTTAGAAAATTCAATTTATATAACCTATTATATAAAATAATTACATTTCCATCCAGAAAAAAATAATTATGTTACCATTTCATTCCCTTCCTACCAATCAAGAAACATGACAGATGAATTTGCAAATTCATCACTAGAAGATAAAATAGTCATAGTATAAGAAACTCGAGGTGGTTCACTTGGATAAAGAACAGGCTATTAGAATGCTGGAAAGTTTAAAAAATAAAGAAGTAGAGGAAATCTTTGTCGCTAAACAGGATTTCATGGAATTTCGCGAATTTCTGGTGAAAAGGGAGGATTTCAAACATTTCAGGGGAATCGCTCAAAGGGGCGGAGATGTCATCTTTACATATATAGATGAGGCGAGGAGCTAAATAACAAAGAAAAAGTGGTCCGTCACTGTAAATTTTACTATCCCTATTTGTGGAATAGTAGTAAAATATTAACATGTACTGGTGAGGTGATCGCTGATGGAAACATTTTCTCCTGAAAGGCTAATGGAAGAAATCGAACTCAAACGGAGAGAAATGATTTCAGCCGCGAAGGAAACAGGTTTTCTAAGCGTACAGACTATTTCAGCAAGCCAGGAGCTGGATAAACTCTTAAATGTAGTTCAGGAAGAACGGTTCTTTTTAACAAAGTAAATTTATTGGGAGCACTTAAAAAAAAGTGCTCCTTTTTATTTGGATAAAAATGGTTGTAAATTCACATTTTTATTTCCTGATGGTAAACTTTTCATAAGTCTTTCAATCGTAACCAATAGAACATTCACAATAGGGGGAACAAATGGATGGAAATGGCAAATAAACTAGAGCAGCTAAAAATTGAAATAGGTAAAAATGTGGTCGGACGGGACGATGAAATAGAGTTGATGGTGATTGCCCTTTTGAATAATGGCCATATTCTTATGGAAAGTGTACCAGGGACGGGGAAAACATTGCTTGCTAAAACATTTGCACGTGCAATAAGCGGACATTTCTCGAGGGTTCAGTTTACACCTGATGTATTGCCTAGTGATATTACAGGAATCCAGTTTTTTAATCCTAAACTTCAGGAGTTCGAATTAAAACCAGGTCCAATTGTCACCAATATTCTGCTTGCAGATGAAATCAATCGCGCTACCCCTAGGACTCAATCCAGCTTGCTTGAGGCGATGGAAGAACACCAGGTTACAATTGACGGCCACACTATCCCCTTGAAAACGCCCTTCCTTGTAATCGCAACCCAGAATCCAGTGGAATCACAGCAGGGGACATTCCAGCTTCCGGTCGCGCAGATGGATCGCTTCTTTATTAAGTTATCCCTCGGGTATCCAGAAGTGAATGAAGAGAGAGAAATGATCAAGAAACATAGGTTTGGAACATCAGCCAAGGAAGTCAAACCGATTATTAGTGAAGAGGATATCAATTCATTGAAACAGGAAATCATGAATGTGAAGTTAACTGAGGTTGTTGAAGATTATCTATTACAGATTGTACGAAAAACAAGGAACCATGCTTCGATCGAGCTAGGAATCAGTCCGAGGGGGACGCTTGCATTAGTAAAGGCTGCCCAAGGGAGGGCGCTGATTAAGGGTCGAGATTATGTGGTACCGAATGATGTAAAAGAGATGGCTCCCTTCGTGTTAGGACACAGAATTTATTTATCTGCGGAGTCATCGCTGACAATGACTCCCGAAAAAGTAGTCGAAGAGTTGCTGGAATCCATTCCTCTCCCTGTTGAAGTTGAGGTTTAAGCCCATGCAATGGAAAAAAATCGTTATCGAGGACCGCTTTCTATCCATATTGGCTTTTCTCGGGATTCTATTACTGATCGCAAGCTTTTACATAAATTCCTGGCTGATGTTCGGAGTCGGCATGATGATCCTATTTATCGCTGGAGGGAATTCCTATTATCTGAAGCATATAGGAGAAGGCTTGTTTTTTGATAATGAACGTAAACGGAATCGCTTCTTTATCGGGGACAAAGGAGAGTGGAGCCTGCAATTTCACAATCAAGGTCTTCCAATCATGAAAGGGAATCTCTCCATTTATTTTGATAGTGCAGTTGTACCTGTTACGGGCGAGTATCATATTCATTCTTCTAGAGTCGATATAAGCCTGCCGTTTTCGGTTGGACAGCGAGAAAGGATTAATATCAAAGTTCCATTTGCCGCAGAAAAGCGAGGATTATCAAAGATAAGGAAAATGGAGCTCAACATCCCTCATTTCTTTGGTTTCGGAGATACAATTCTTGAGTTCTCCGACGTTATCAATATCGAGGCGCTCGTCTATCCTCAAACTATTTCGGTGAAAAATTTGGATAAGCATAAGTCAATTAAGCCAGGCCAGAATCCATCATTCTTTTCACTATTTGAAGACAATATGGGACCAATAGGTACAAGGGATTACCTCCCGACAGACAGCTTTAACAGGATTAATTGGAAAGCAAGTGCCAGGAAAATGATTTTGCAGACGAAGGAATATGAACGAATTAATGAAGCAGGTGCCGTATTGTTCATTAATATTTCAGATGGTTTTTCAGTTACTGGCAAGCTGGAATTTTTGATGAGCAGTACAGCGGAAATGGCTTACTTCTTTAACCGAAGAAATATTCCCTTCTCGCTATGCATGAATATAAGGTCTGCTGGATTTACTCCATTTACCTACCTGCCATTGGGGTCTGGAAAGGACCACTTGCAAAAGCTGCTTGACCTGCTGGCTATTGCCGATTTTCATTCCCCAACGATTCCATATGAACAGCTGCTGTTCTTTTACAAGCGGCATTTGCCGATTGCGCCGACCATGATCCATGCAGGAATCCGTACAAGAGGAGCAGATGCCTATATACAGGAATGGACACATGCGGGCGTACAGTTATTCGAGCTAAAAACGCATAATGAACATGCATTACTGGAACCGATGAACATTATTTTAAAGGATGTGGCGAGCAAATGAAAAGCCGTGTCTTAAATGTTTTTTTTCGCTTTTTTATAGAGTGGACTTTTGTAAGCCTGATTCTGGTGGTATTTCATTTATTATCATCACAACGAATGCCATTGTTTTCAACTATGATAATAGCCGCTGCAGCCTCCATTCTCTTCACGTTTTTATTGGTGCTGAAGCCACGTCTAGCGAAGCCTTTTTATCTTCTTGTAGTTATGCCGCTTCTCTTTGTTGCAGGCAATTTGAGCAATCTTGAGAACTTTTATACAGGGATTATGGCAATATTCATTTTTTGGAGAGTACTTAAGTTTCACCAGGATTCAACGAGTCAATCAGAAAGTGTCTGGCTTGTTCTCACCTTTTTGATTGGGGTATTCCTTTCGCCGCTTGCTTATTTTTATGGCGGCTCATACTTGATCCAAATTGTATTCCTTCTTCTCTTCCAGCTGCTGTTTATATTGTCAGGGCAATTTTTGCTAAAGTGGATTGATATCGAACAGGCCTTGAAAAAGAGATTTGCAGCCACCTACTCGAAGCTGCTGGGGATTATTCTGCTCCTTGTTGCGGTATTAACTTTCGGAAGAGGAATATTAAAAGACATTTTCTTTTTTGTACTGCAATTGGCAGGATGGACGCTTTCCATGCTGCTGTATCCCTTTTTTGCATGGATTGGTTCTGCGGATATGCAGGCCAGAGCCAACAAAGTATTTTCTGAAAATCTGCTCAATATGGAAAATGAAACATCAATTAAGCAGGCCAGGCAGGTTTTCGACCCGGATTTTTGGGGACCTATTCTTTTCGCTGCCCTGATTGGCATTGGATTTTATTTCATTTATAAAAAAACCAGTCTTTTCAGCAGGCAGAAGGAGGAAGAAGCAGCAGAAGCAGGATTTATAATCACTGCCCATATCGAAGGGGCAAATAGCGTAGAGTTTACAAGGAGGCAGAAAGCGGCCCCTGAAAACAATATAAGGAAGGAAATCTTTCAGCTTGAAAAATATGCCCAGAAAAAGGAACTGGGCCGGCTTAACCATGAAGATGTCAAAGAATGGTTCGACAGGCTTAGCATACAATATGACCGACGGACAATCCAGACGTATGAAAAGGTCAGGTACGGTGAGCAGCTGGACGAAAAATCGGATGGCTGGTTCAAAGACGAAATAAAGAAGGTAAAAAAGCAAATCAATGCATTGGAAAAATTAAAGAAGGAAGAGAGCAAAAAAAGTTTGAAGGAAAACTTTAAACACCTTTTCAGACGTTAAAATACTTTTTGTCACAATTTCGATAAAATGAAAACGTTTTACTGAAAAAAATGACTCTAAACCTTTAAAAATCAATGTTTTTTCATTGTCTATGACTATGCAAAATGCTATTCTTTTGTGTGGGATGCCAATCCAAACTTCTTCGGAAATGATTGGAAACAATATATGGTGTGAAAGAACAATACAAATGGGTAAAATACAAATATCATTTTGGCTAGGCCTGAGTTTTGACCTTTCGCTGAATTGAACCATTTAGTTTGGAAAGGCATCATGTATGGTCATCTTAATTATCTATTTAAAAGGAGAATGATATAGTATGGTACAAAAACAATTCAAGGTTGTTGCTGAAACAGGAATCCACGCACGCCCTGCTACGATGCTGGTACAGGCTGCAAGCAAGTTCGATTCAGAAGTACACATAGAATATAAAGAAAAAAAGGTTAACCTTAAGTCAATCATGGGTGTAATGTCATTAGGTATCGGCCAGGGAGCAGAAATCACGATCATTGCTGAAGGAAGCGATGAGCAAGACGCTCTTAATACTTTAGAAGAAACTTTGAAAAAAGAAGGTTTAGCTGAATAATGGGCTTTCTCCAGGGAATTGCCGCTTCAAACGGCATTGCGATCGCCAAAGCCTATAAGCTGGTAGAACCGGACTTTTCTTTTGAAAAAAAAACAATAGACGCTCCCGCTGAAGAAATTGCCCGTTTTCAGTCAGCGCTTCAGACAGCAAAAGTTGAGCTGGAAAAAATCCGCGATCATGCGGGAACTGCTTTAGGAGCTGATAAAGCAGCGATTTTTGATGCTCACCTTCTAGTATTGAGCGATCCAGAATTGATTTCACCCATCGAAGACAAAATCAAAACGGAAAATGTTAATGCAGAGCTTGCATTAAAAGAAACAGCTGATATGTTCATCAGCATGTTCGAATCCATGGACAATGAATATATGAAAGAACGGGCGGCAGATATCCGTGACGTCACAAAACGGGTGTTAGCCCATCTGTTAGGTATCCAGATTCCTAATCCTAGCATGATTGCTGAAGAAGTAGTCATCGTGGCGGAAGATTTGACTCCTTCAGATACTGCTCAATTGAATCGCCAGTTTGTAAAAGGATTTACAACGAACATCGGCGGCCGTACCTCCCATTCAGCAATCATGGCTCGTTCAATGGAAATTCCGGCAGTTGTAGGCACAAAGGCAGCTACAGAAGAAATCAACAACGGGGATCTCGTCGTTGTTGACGGATTGAAGGGCGAAGTTCACTTCAATCCAACTCCTGAAGTGCTTGAAGCTTATAAGAAGATTCAAGAAGATTTCGAGAAGCAAAAAGCTGAATGGGCTAAACTTGTTAACGAAAAGTCTGTAACAGCTGATGGCCATCATGTTGAACTTGCAGCTAATATCGGTACACCTAAAGATTTGAAGGGCGTAGTTGAAAATGGCGGCGAGGGTGTAGGTCTTTACCGTACAGAGTTCCTTTATATGGACAGGGACCAGCTTCCTACTGAAGAGGAACAATATACAGCATATAAGGCAGTGCTTGAAGGAATGGAAGGCAAACCAGTCGTGGTCCGTACTCTTGATATCGGCGGAGACAAAGAGCTTCCATACTTGAACCTGCCTAAAGAAATGAATCCTTTCCTTGGCTTCAGGGCAATCCGCCTGTGCCTTGAGGAAGTGGATATTTTCCGTACGCAGCTGCGCGCTCTTTTGCGAGCTAGTGTTCATGGAAACCTGAAAGTTATGTTCCCGATGATCGCTACTCTGAACGAGTTCAGGGAAGCGAAAGCAATGCTTGAAGAAGAAAAAGCAAGATTGATCCAGGAAGGCGTCGAGGTTGCTGACCATATCGAGCTCGGCATCATGGTTGAAATTCCTTCTACTGCAGTCCTTGCAGATCAGTTTGCGAAGGAAGTAGACTTCTTCAGCATCGGAACAAATGACTTGATTCAATACACGATGGCAGCGGACAGGATGAACCAGCAAGTATCATACTTATATCAGCCATACAACCCATCCATTCTTCGTCTCGTAAAAATGGTCATTGATGCAGCTCATCAAGAAGGTAAATGGGCTGGAATGTGCGGAGAAATGGCCGGTGACGAAACGGCAATTCCAATTCTGCTTGGACTTGGCCTTGACGAGTTCTCGATGAGTGCCTCTTCAATCCTGAAAGCACGCTCATTGATCAGAAACTTAAACAAAGCCGATATGGAAAAGCTGGCTTCAAATGTGTTGAACATGAGTACGACTGAAGAAGTGGTTGAAGCAGTAAACCAAGCTATTTCTTTGTAACGTAATTGTAATATAAAAAATGTTTTACGCTATATAGGGCGGGTATAAATGAGTAAGCACTTTGGTTAGACTTTAATTAAGCTAATCATTCTCATTTTCCCCCAGATTTGGCCGGCTGTTTATCAGCCGGCATTTTTTTGTTTAAGTCTTTTAAATGTCAAAAGAAAGAGTAACTTCAGACAGGTTTGCAGGGAAAAGCAGAAAAGCTGTCAGAAGAAGGAGCAGCTTCAGACAGGTTCAGAAGTCTTGATAGCGAACCTCTTTTGGCAAAGAATAAAAAAAGCTGCCGGATAGGCAGCGTCTAAGCTTTAAAGGGGTTTTTCCATTCCATCAGCATCCCGTAATTCAATGACTCTTCGTCCTCAAGATAATTTGCTACTGGTTTGACCGGTGTACGTCCGCAGCGCAGCAGAAAGGAAACGACTGGATCCTTCAATTCACCTTTAAGTACCTTTTCTACATACTGGTCAATGGACAAGTCTGCGGAATGCAAGTGGTATCCTGGCATCCTTCCGCCGCCCAAAAGTCTTTCAAGATCTAATTGCACGACCGTCTCATACATAGATTGCATCATCCATTTACCAAGACCAAGTTTGCGGTAAGCCGGACTTATGCAAATATCGACAATGTAAAGAGTATTGCCTTCCGGATCATGATTCCTTATATAGCCGTTATCGGTTATTTCTTCCCACGAATGATCTTCGTCGCCTTTTATCAAATGAACAACCAGTCCAGTAATGGAACCCGCGATTCTACCTCCGACTTCCACACAGAGGGCACCTTCGGGAAATAAATCTACATGATTGGCCAGCTGCTCGGTGTTCCATAAGAGTTCTTCTGGAAAAGGAGGCGGGAAGGCTTCCTTTTGTACCGATATCAACTGCTCAAAATCATCCTTTGTATAATTACGAATGATTGCTTTTAACGGTCTGTTGCCGTCATATACATAAAGCTCTTTATAAAACATATCCGCACCTCTAAATATAGTATAGACTTAGTATAAGAAGATTTTTAATGCAAGGTCAAATCGTACAATGCGAAATTTTTATATTGGAATTCAGCCTGATGTATTTAGCAATAATCAATTTAATAGGTTTGGATGTGTTTATGACAGGGTACAATATTATTGCGCATAAAATGGTAGAACGTTCTGGAGGCCGAGGAGTAAATTCTCGGCCTTTTGCAATTTATAATGTTAAAATATAGGTAAAATTGAAAAGGGAAGAAGGAGTACATATGCTGTCTAAAGAAGATACGGTAATTGGCTTTATTGGAACAGGCGTTATGGGACAAAGCATGGCAGGGCATCTGCTTGATGCGGGCTATCAGCTCACTGTTTTTACAAGGACGAGGGAAAAGGCGGCTAATTTGCTGGAAAGGGGAGCTGTCTGGTCAGACTCCCCACGTGAGGTAGCACAGAAGGCTGATGTCGTTTTTACGATTGTCGGTTACCCTTCAGACGTGGAAGAAATTTATCTGGGGGAAGACGGCCTTATCTCTAATGCAAAGCCAGGCAGTTATTTAATTGATATGACCACGTCGACTCCTTCCCTTGCAAAAGAAATTTACGAAAAGGCAATAGAGAAAGAGATTCATGCAATTGATGCGCCTGTTTCCGGCGGTGATATCGGTGCCCGCGAAGCAAGGCTTGCCATCATGGTGGGCAGCGATGATGAGGCTTTTCTTCAGGTAGAACCACTGCTTAACATCCTTGGAACAAATATTGTTCACCAGGGAGAAGCAGGTGCCGGGCAGCATACAAAAATGTCCAACCAAATCGCCATTGCTTCCAATATGATCGGAGTATGCGAAGCTATGATCTATGCTGAAAAAGCGGGTCTTGATCCAGAGACCGTATTGAAGAGCATATCGACGGGTGCTGCAGGGAGCTGGTCGCTTTCCAATCTGGCACCAAGGATGATCGATGATAATTTCGAGCCCGGTTTTTACATCAAGCACTTTATCAAGGATATGAAAATCGCCCTGGATGAAGCAAAGCGGATGGATATGGAAGTACCAGGACTTTCTTTGGCATTGTCGCTATATGAACAACTCGCGGAAAAAGGCGAAGAAAACAGCGGCACTCAGGCGCTATATAAGTACTGGAAACAATCATAATATTTGCTAGTCATAGACCCCTCTCCAGGTAAGATACTATAACCTAAAGGAGGGGATTTTTATGGCTAAAAGGACGAAAAAGAATGACCCGCAGCAAAAGAACAAGAAGGGTTTTGATTCTGCAGTCATTGATTCTGAATTCTCACATGAGATTGGCAGTGCTGCGACTAATAAGATCCATAAGGATAAAGCAAAAAAAGAGAAAGCCCCCAAAAATAACGGAAAATACAAGGGATAATAAAAGGCTGTTTTCGTAAAGATTGTTGTTAAAATCCTAAAGCCGATTTTAACGTAATAGTAGGCCATTTTGTTGGTCGGTATTAAGTTAGCATGCTCTTTTCTCACAAAAGAGTCAACTTTGCGAAGAAAAATAGGTCATTCAATCCTATTTTGTAGTCAAGAGCAACAAAGTTTGAGAAAAGAGCCTAATAAAAAGCCGTTCCTGCTGACGAGGAACGGCTTTTCGAGTTTTATCGCAAATAACTTTCCAAACGATTGAGCCCTTCTTTTAGCGTATCCATCGAGTACGCATATGAAAGCCGGAAATAGCCCTCTCCAAATTCAGAGAAAGCACTCCCTGGAACCACTGCCAATTTTGCTTCATTGACTAATTCCATACAAAAATCAAATGATGAAATATTGGAAGCTGGAATTTTGATAAAGAAGTAAAACGCGCCCTCAGGCTTGATTACATCAAGGCCCATAGACTGGAGTCTGCTGAATACATAATCCCGCCTTGAAGCATACTCCTGCTTCATTGGCAACGCATCATCAATCCCAGCTGTCAGGGCCTCTAAAGCAGCCATTTGCGAGATCGAGGTTGCACAAGTTACATTGTATTGATGCACTTTCAAAATATGCTTGGCCAAATACTCAGGCGCGAACAGCATCCCTATCCGCCAACCTGTCATCGAGTGGGATTTGGAAAGTCCGTTGATGACAATTGTTTTTTCCTTTATGAACTGGGCAATTGAAACATGCCTTTGCTCATAAACGAGTTCACTGTATATTTCATCAGCAAGGACAAAGATGTCCTTGTCCTCAAGCAGCTGGGCTATTTCTTTAAGTTCCTCCTCATTCAAGCTGACGCCTGTTGGGTTTGAAGGATAGGGGAGTACGATACATCTTGTTTTATCTGTGATCAGGCTTTCAATCAACCCTGCCGTCATCCTGAATTGTGTTTTCCTGATATCAGCATAGACTGGTTCGGCACCGCAGAGCTTGATGATTGGTTCATACCCGGGATAAACAGGCCCTGGGATGATAACTTCACAGCCTTCTTCAAGTATGGTCCTGAAAGTGATATCAATAGCCTCGCTTGCTCCAACAGTAATGATCGCTTCATGCTCCGCTGAATATTCAACATTATATTTTTTACGATAAAAATCAGCTGCAGCTTTTCTTAGCTGGATCAGTCCAGCATTATGTGTATATGTAGTGACGTTCTCATTAATTGCTTTTTTCCCAGCTTCCTTGACATGTTCTGGTGTCGGAAAATCAGGCTGACCGATGGTGAGAGAAACCATATCTTTCACATCTGCCACCATATTAAAGAATTTTCTGATCCCTGATATTTCTATATTCTTCACCCTATTGTTAATTAAATGTTCCACTTCTTTCATCCCTCCGATTGAATATCACTATTTTAACATGATGGACCGGAAAGTTGTAAAATTCGTCTGCTTAAGCAAAAGGTTATTTCATCTGGGGAGCGAATATAAATTGAAGAACTAAACAAAAGGAGAGATTCAGATTGAATTTAGAACAGATGAAACAACATTATACACATTTTAGCGAATGGATCCAATCACTAAAGGGCCTAACGGACACAGAGTGGAACATGCCATTAGGGCAGTGGTCTGTAGCAGCAGTTGTATCGCATCTGCTTTTCTGGGATCAATACTCTTTAGAGGAAAGGTTTCCTTATTTCAAAGAAGGAGCTCAACTGCCATCCTATCCTGATTTTCAAAAGGTCAACGAACGGGCCCAGGAATACGCAGAATGTACCCCAAAAGAAGAGATTCTCGATAGCCTTCTTGCTGTTCGAGGACAGTTCCAAAAGATGCTTGAAGAAATGGACAATGACAAGTTGGCTGTGGCATTCAAAATTTCTGATCACCACATGACGGTCGGTACGTATATCATGGATTTTATCGAGCACGACCTTCACCATCAAAATCAGGTAAATTCGGTATTAGGCTGGACAATAGTTAAATGATTAAGCTATTTTCGTATCCAGGTTGCTTGAACTGACCAATTCTATCGTTTCCCCCGCTTATAAGCTGCGGAAGCAAGGCTATGTTCAACAAGCAGCAATCAATGGAAAACTTGCGTTAAATAAGAGGAGTAAACCGAGCTTTCGGTTTGCTTTTTTATTTGGTTTGATTCTGTATTTTTTCCATGCAGGTCTTACCATGTCGACTACTATAGCCGATCCAGTTTTATTAACTAAACAGTTTAAATCATCCTGCCGATAAGAGGTATATAGTACTAATTCTATAACGAGAAGGAAGATCTTTATGAATGATAGCAGTATATTATTAGAATCAGGCACGAATGAACTGGAAATTGTCGAATTTGGCATAGGCCAGAATAAATTTGCGATAAATGTCATGAAAGTGAAAGAAATTCTTAACCCAGTTCCGGTGGTGGCGATTCCTAACGCTCATCCGTTTGTTGAAGGAATTATGGAGCTGAGGGGCGAAGTGCTGCCAGTCATCAATGTCTCAGCGGCGCTAGGGCTTAAGGAATCAACAAATCCACAGTTGGATAAGTTCATCGTTGCGGAATTTAACCAGATCAAGACAGTGTTCCATGTCCATGCGGTTTCACAAATCCACCGAATCTCCTGGTCTCAGATTGAGAAGCCATCAGACATGTATCAGGGCCAGGAGAGCCAAATTATCGGAGTAATCAAGCTAGGAGGGGAAATGGTACTATTCCTTGACTTTGAAAAAATCCTTCTTGAAATCAACCCTGAGTCTGGAATCAAGGTTAGCGATGTCAACAAACTTGGTCCCAGGGAACGCTCTACGAAAAGGATCGTGATTGCGGAAGACTCTGCAATGTTAAGGAAAATGCTTCATGACACCTTGAGTGAAGCAGGATTCCAGTATCTTGAATTCTTTGAGAATGGCCATGATGCCATAACCTATCTTGAACACCTGGCAGTGGATACTGACGTCTTTTCAAAGTCAGTTCAACTGGTAATCACAGATATAGAAATGCCGCAAATGGATGGACATCACCTGACAAAAAGAATAAAAGAGCACTCGGTTCTTCAAAAACTTCCTGTTATCATTTTTTCATCCTTGATTACGAATGAACTGCGACATAAGGGGAGTGTAGTGGGGGCGGATGCACAGATCAGCAAGCCAGAGATTAGTGAACTGGTACTGAAGATCGATGAATTAATTTTATAGAAAGGCTCTTTTCTCAAATTCTGTTGCTATTGACTACCAAATAGGATTGAATAACCAATGTTTTTTCACAAAAAATTATGAGAAAAGATCTTGCACACTTAATTCGAACTGCAAAATGGCTTTTTATCACGTACAACAATCTTACGAAAGGCTCTTTTCTCAAACTTTGTTGCTTTTGACTACAAAATAAAATTAAATGACCCATTTTTCTTCGAAAAATTGACTCCTTTGTGAGAAAAGAGCATGCAAACTTAATACCGACCTGCAAAATGGCCTTATAATACGTTAAAATCGGCTTTAGGATTTTAACAACAATCTTTACGAAAACAGCCTTACGAAAACAGCTTATAGAAAAGCATAAAAGAAAGCTGATTTTCCAGCTTTCTTTTATGGATACCGTTCTCCAAGCTTTTTGAATACAGGTTTGGCATATTTCCTCGTCTTGCCTGCTCCGGCGGTTTCGTTGGACTCTTTCAGGCCTGTGTAGGATGACAATAGCTTTTTCGCGCTGGTCAATGAAATGGAGGCCCTTGGATTCCTCACTGACTGATCGAGTTTTCCTAAGTGGGGAAGCTGCTCGAAGTCCTGTTTAGACGGCGGGATGTGGAATGTGTACTCACCGCAAACCACCAAAACGTCTGATTGCTGCTGGCTGTTTCTCGGATTGTTTGAAAAATGGAGTCCTGTTTTTTTAGCTTTGCCTTCAGCAAGCATTTTTTTAATCGCATCATGTTTTAACTGATATAAAAACTTCGGATTAGGAGCAGTCTTGGCATGACGGTTAACAGTGAAGATTGCTTGTGAGAGGTTCTCGATCGTTGGGCGGAGTGAGGGGATCTTGTTCCTTTCATTATTCAATGGGATAGGCTCCTTTCATTATTACGGCATTTGTGTATAAAAACTATCTAATATCATTATACCCTTAATTTGGCTGATTGAGAAATAGAAGCCTTCCGATGGAGAATTATGGTGTGATAGTTACTCTAGTTCCATTCGGTACTTGCCGGGCCAACTCCAGCACATCTTGGTTATGCATACGAATGCATCCCTTCGAAACAGCCTTGCCAATTGATCCTGGATTATTTGTCCCATGAATGCCATAACCCAGTTTTGATAACGACAGCCACATTGAGCCGTATGGGCCGCCGGGATCAGGTTCTCTGTTTACAATCACAAATTCGCCGACAGGAGTTTGCGTCAGCATTTTCCCGATGCCAACGGGATAGGATTTTATCAGCCTCCCGGAGTGAAAAAGTGTAAGCCTTTTGCTGCCCAATGATACCGAAATCGAGTAAGGAATAGTAGCTGGGTCAGGAAGTCCCGGAATTACGATTCGCTGCCCAGGATAGATAAGTGAAGGAATTGTAATACCAGGATTTGCTGCCAGGATTTGTTGAAGCGGCCTGCGATAATTTGCGGCAATCACTGCCAGCGTCTCGCCTCTTTTAACAATATGATACATAAAATCTCCTCCTCTAATGCAGTGTATGCCGGTTTTTTGAGGAGGGCTCCTTATGGTCATTAATTGTCGCTTTTTAGCGAAACTTGTAAAAATTAAAAAAATAGTATCGTTTTTCCTTTTTTGAAAAGGTAAAATAGGAATAACACTAGTTCGGAGTCATGTACCAGGTACAATTGTACTTCTGGAATGAGGATGGTTAGATGAATCAGAGTAAGCAATCAAGAAAATCTAAACTAAGAAGCAATACTGCTTCGACAAAAATAGAACAGATGATTTCAGATATCATCTTTAAACATGTAAAGGACCTTGTTTTTATCATGAAGGTCGAACCGGGTAATCAATTCCGTTATTTATTTGCCAATGAGAACGGACTGCTCCATGCTGGGATGGCTGCACATGATATCGGCAGGACGATGGACGAGGTTTTACCCCAAGATCATCTGAACCCTTTGAAAAAACAGTATGTAAAGGCAGTGAAAGAGGGAGTGGAAGTTGTTTTCCATGATGAGGTAGACTTGGAGAATGACAAGCAGGTTTTTGGCGAGACCCTGTTGACCCCAATCAAGGCAGCTGACGGGAAAGTTCAATATGTTGTAGCAGTCACTAGGGATATGACAGAAAACTTCAAAGAAAAGAATAGATTGATTGATAGCGAGCAACGGTATCGCTCACTCATTGACCATAATCTGGATGCAGTCTTTTCAATTGATTTGAAGGGGAAGATATTGGATGTCAACCCGGCTGCTCAATTATTGACAGGCTATACTGTCAAACAGCTTAAATCGAAAAAAATCAGTGGCTTGATATGTGAAAGTGATTTGCCGACTTTTAACGAGGTCTTATCACATACGAAATTAGGGAATGCTAAAGAATCGCTCGATTGTCGGTTCATGCACCGAAAAGGTAATTTCCTTACGGTTCACTTGAAGACGATCCCCATTGTGATCCATTCTGAAATAAAGGGTATGTATATCATTATCCGAGATCTTTCTGAGCAGGCGAAAAGCACCGAACTTATTAAGTACATGGCATTCCATGACCAGCTGACAGGTTTGCGCAACAGGCGCGCGCTCTTGGATCAACTGGATAGTCTTGTGAAAAATGTAAAAAAGCAAAGAGCAGAATTTGCATTGCTGTTTCTGGACATAGACCGTTTCAAGTACTTAAATGATACGCTTGGGCATCTTGTTGGTGACCAGATTTTAAAGCAAGTAGCAGACCGGTTGATTGACATCCAAAAAGAAAACTGTACTGTTTACAGACAGGGAGGCGATGAATTCATCATTGTCCTGGAAAAGACAGGCAGGAATGGTGCCGGGGAGTTTGCGCAAAAAGTATTATGCAGGTTCAATGAATCTTTTTATTTCAATTCCCAGGAGTATTATATCACACCAAGTATTGGTATCAGCCTTTTTCCGAATGATGGCAAAGATGCAGAAACATTGATTAAATATGCTGATGAAGCCTTATATAGCGTAAAAGAAAAAGGAAAGGCCCATTATCAATTTTATCGCTCGGACATGCAGTCAACCGGTGTTAATGTTATAACGCTCGAAGCACATTTGCGAAAAGCGATTGAACGAAACGAACTTGAACTCTATTATCAGCCCCAAATCAATTTAGTTACCAATGAGATATCCAGCTTTGAAGCATTGCTGCGCTGGAACAACAGTGAGCTGGGCTTTATTTCACCAGCCGAATTCATCCCGCTTGCAGAGGACACTGGATTGATCATCCCGATTGGCAACTGGGTTATTGACAGGGCATGCCGACAAATCAAGGAATGGACGAAGAAAACAGGGAAACCAATCAGAATCGCTATCAATATTTCTCCCAAGCAATTCATGCAGCTGGATTTAGTCCGGGTCATCAAGAATTCGATTGAGAAGCATAAGATTGATCCATCGCTTTTGGAGATTGAAATTACCGAGGGTGCCATGCAGGATACAAAAGAGACGATCCCAACCCTGAAAAGGTTGAAGGAATTGGGTATAAAAATCTCGGTAGATGATTTTGGCACAGGATATTCTTCGCTTAGTTATTTGAAACAGTTCCCGATTGATGTATTGAAAATTGACCAAAGTTTTATAAGGGATATAAAGTACAGCGGCAAGGATGCCGCAATCATTACGACGATCATCCACCTTGGCAACAGTCTTGGCATGGAAGTGATTGCGGAAGGGGTCGAGGAGCAGAGCCAGGTTGATTTCCTGACAAATGCCGATTGCGAAAAAGCACAGGGATTCTTTTTTGCCAGACCATTAAGGGCGGAGGAAGCAGAGGAGAAGTTCATTCTGAAACCAAAAACAAGCAGCTGATCAGCTGCTTGTTTTTTCACTTTTAAAGGTGAAAATCGCAAGTTCAGGCTGTGATAAAAACCTGAAAGGAAGCCTGGTCGTTCCAAGGCCGCGATTCACGTATAGTGTAAGACTGTTGTTGCGGCCTGCAGTATAAAAACCCTCCACATATTTTTCGGCAAAAGGCGGTGTGACCAGTGGGCCGTAAAATGGGATCTGGATTTGTCCTCCGTGGCTGTGACCGCTCAGCTGCAATTGTATGGGATGTTCTGCAGCTTCTTCTGCTTTGTCAGGTGCATGGGATAAGAGGATGGTATATGAGTTGTTTGGTATGTTGGCCATACACGTGTTCAAATCAGGCCTGCCGAGCATAGCATCATCGATTCCGGCTATCCAAATCGAACTGCCATCAAGTAGCTTGATATTAGCTGAGGTGTTCAGTAATAAAGAGAAACCTGATTGTTCCATGATCTGTTTATATAAATCTGAACCGTAGCCGCCATGGTCATGGTTTCCGTATACGGCAAACTTTCCGAGAGGCGCATTCAAGTGGCTCAATATGGAAATAAGCCTGGTTTTTTCACCAAAATGTCTTGGGTCATCTAGTAAATCCCCTGTAAAAACGATCAGGTCAGGGTTCAGCTTATTGATTTGGGTGATCAACTGCTTCAGCTGTTCCATCGTATACTGGAATCCAATATGGGTATCACTGAACTGAATAAGCCTCACTCCATCAAACCCGGATGGCAGCGCCGCATTTTTAATAGTATGACGGGTAATATCAAGCATGCGGGGTTCGACTTCACGGGCATAGAAATAGCCCCCTGTGCCGAGTCCTGCAGCAGTTAATACGGTTCCAACTGCCTTTTTAATAAAAGTCCTCCGAGTGATTTGTTCAGACATGAAAAATACCAACCTATCCCCTGATTTTCTCTACTATACTAGCAAACATACATGGAAAATAGAAGTGCCATTTTAGGGAAAGGTCCCTAATCATGAAGTTTGGGTGTTTTTACGACACGACATAAGGGAAGAGAAAGGAAATATGACAAGCCCTTTTTAGCTAAAGCAGAATTGAGGTGTTGTGGATGGGTGATCATGAACTCCAGATGGAAATGATTTTTATTCCAGCAAAAAATGGATATATAAAAGTTTTTGTGTACGGTTTTAATCATTTAGGAACATGGGGAAATGCAGTAGCCGTCTATAATGGTGAAAGTGTAAGCGCAAAAGGGTTCAATAAGAAAAGGACAGTCGTCCATTCACTTGCAAAGCTTCATAGGTCGCTTCTGAAAAAGAGGAGAGAAAATTAGAAGGAATTGCCTTTAAAAGTTCCTGTGAATAGAGGTGAATAAAAAGACAAGGCCGGAATAAACATCCAGCCTTATCCTATCACTTATCGGTAACTGACTGCTCTTGATTGCATCGCTTTCCATGTTTGTATAAATCGAGTCTTGTTTACTGGCACCTGTCTTCGGCCAGACAGAGGGTCGTTCAAGTAGACCGTTGTTTCATTGAAACCGACCAGGACTACCGCGTGCAGGTCTAGTGGCGTCTTGATGACCTCATTGCCATGCGTCCAGGATTCCCAGCGGTCGGGCAGCAGATAATCGCCGGTAGTCCATACAACTGCTGGATAACCAGCAGATACATGGTCAAGTACTGTTTCGAAGTCCTTGCCCGTAAAATTGACGGCCCTGCCTGGTAAATAACGATTGATCAAATCAATCATTGGTTTATCGAAGACCGCATATCCTGCGTGTTTACCGGTCATATCTCCAACAAAACCTTCAGCTGGGTTTCCCCAACTCAAAATATCTCCATTTGCAGATCTTTTCAGAGGATCATTATCTTTTTGTATCTCCTCGAAAAGCCTCATTTTATTTGTATCAGCTCCGGCAAAGTTCAGCATCATCGCCAGACTGGTCACTTCACAACCGTATTTTAATTCTGGATTTTGCCTTATCAAGGGTACGTTCAGTAATGGCTTACTTTTCCGTTGTGGGTGTTGGCCTTGCTTCTGTTTAGGGTTTGGGACCGCCATTTCCTGAATTGGCTCAGGACTTTCAATAATGATGGGTTCATTGTTGTTTTGTTGAATTTGTGCTTCATTTTCGGCGGGCGAGCCGTGGCTGCATCCAAGCAATGGAAGAAGAATGCCGATGAAATGCCACTTTTTCATGTCATCATCCTTCCATAAGCTTGTATTTATTTTAGGTTATCACGATGATTTTATAACTTGAGGAAAATGGAAACAGTGTAACTGAGGGAATACTCATAATATGATAAAATTATTCATATCAAATTAGTGGTAAGAACTTTTAAAAACGTTGTGGAGCGCAACAAAATTTTGCAGGTTTTAGGGAGGTTTCAGATTGAATTGGATGCTCTGGATATTTTAACCGACCTTGAACATGTCGTCCCTTTTTTTCAGCCGATTTTTAATGCGGAGGAGCATAAAATCATTGGATATGAAGTTTTAGGCCGGTATATAAGCGGAAATGAGGAAATCAGTCTCGGGTCTTTTTTTCAGGATGATACAATTCCTGAAGAGTACCGGATTGAAGTGGAAAATGTCGTTTTTTCTAAAGCGATGGAAATAGCGTCACGCTCAGGTGACCAGGACCTTTTATGGTTTGTCAACAAGGATGCTGGATTATTGATGGTGGATGATGGAGAGGGATTTTTGCAATTGCTCCTTTCATTCCATGATAAAGGGTTGAGGCCTGAGCACATAGTGCTTGAAATATCTGATCGTAATGTACAAAGCCATATTGAGCATCTAATCAATTATTACAAATCCTTTGGAATAAAAATTGCGATGGCCCAAGTCGGCAGTGAAAGCAGATATTTTGAGCGAATAGCTGGCATTGAACCAGAAATTCTAAAAATTGATATGTCCTCGCTAAGATCAAACAATGCAGGGCCTGCCTATCTGGATGTCCTTCATTCTTTATCGATCCTTGCCCGCAAAATTGGCGCGACACTTTTGTTTGAAAACATTGAAACGCCGTATCAGCTGCAGTTTGCCTGGAAGAACGGAGGCAGGTTTTATCAAGGATATTATCTAAGAAAACCTCAGCGAAGTTTAGTAGCAAAAGATATTCTAAAGGAAAAAATAAAGGCAGAAATACATGGGTTTATCTTATCCGAGAAGAAACGGCTTCACTCTTTTTTTGATTTGCGAATCGAGTTGAACATGAAGTTCCAGGAATTGATAAGCCGAAATAAAAAAGGGCAAAATCCTAGTGAATTCCTGATGGCAATTGGAGAAAGCCTTGATGGCATCGCATTCCGTATGTATATATGTGACGAAGACGGCTTCCAGCTGTCACCTAACCTTTATAAAACAGGTGAGCATTGGATTCTGCAGCCAAAGTACCTGGATAAGAACTGGAGCTGGCGACCTTATTTTCTTGAAAACATTATTAGAATGAGAACAGGGAAAAAGGGGATCCTGTCAGATCGATACAGTGATATTGAAACGGGGGAGGTAATCCGGACGTTCTCATTGCCTTTGAATGGAGCTGAATTCTTATTTGTCGATTTAAGCGCATCTTTTCTTAATGAACGTGAAGGGTTATTTTAACAAACAGAAAAGCGCATAGTAAATTGAAATATGTACAATTTATATATACAGCCTTCTATAAAGGGGGATTTTTATGAGTATATATATGACAATGCTTTTATTGGCGGGGGCAGGGGTGCTGGTTGCCGGCCTTTTCTATACCTGGACTTTTGGAAAGGGGCAGAAAAGAGCTCAAGGCAACCTGGATTCTCAGGTCCCAGGGGCTGTACAGGAGCACGCTTACATTCGAAACCCGATTTTTTTAACCTATATAATCGTCATCTCCATAGCCCTGTTGTTCATCGTTTATTTTGCGGTGACCACAGGAACCGGATATTAACCTCCAAAACGGGGGTTATTTTTTTTTTGAAAAGCTCCTGATCATACTACAAATTTTTTAACATTTGCGTTAGTTCGAGTCAGTTAAGGGTAAATTGATATTGTAAAACAGGTATCGTGTCAGATGCTGTGGTTATTTTACGAATGAATTTCATAATCATACCGTGTAAATGTTGGTAAAATTGTATTTACTAGTCATCATGGAGGAGGGGAAAAAATGGACAAGCGGTCAAAGCTATTATTTTTGTTTATATCATCTTTATTATTTTTGGTACCGGCCAATGCGTTTGCTGACTCAGATTTGGATGGCAGGGAAGACGTTTTTGCATTCCTCGGAAAGGCTTTTGATTCACAGGTTTCCTTAAGTGAAAAGGCCAGGACGATGGAAGAAATTGAAGCTGTATTGGATCCTTATTTTACAGAAGACTATAAGTCTCGTTTTATTGATGAGAATGTAGTTGGACAGGAAAATGAATACCAGACTTATGGAACAGATTTCGCCCCATATTACATTCCGTTTTACGCTTTTTCAGAAAAGACGAAAGTGGTTGAAATGAAGAATGAAATTTATGTCGTCGAGTTTTTTCCTGGGAATACTGAAGGACCAGTAGGCTATGAAGACCATTATGAAGGATTGAAACTGGTTATTGAGGATGGTGACTGGAAGGTAGCTCAATATTTATATAATGAAGTTCCCCAGGAAGTAATCAATAAAGCCTATCCGGAAAAAGCGAAGGAGCAGCAACAAGCTTCAAAGCCTGAAACTGAGAACAAGGAAATGATCAGAGAAACTGTGTTTGGACCGAATTTCTCCACGCTGAAGACGTTCATGGAGTTGGGAGTCATTTTCAGGAATGAAAACAGGACATTGTTTTTCGGGTTATTATAAAGAACGAAGCGTGAAATCTGATCAGATTTCACGCTTTATTTTTATCTTTCTGTTAAACTCAACGCTACTCGTTGATATCCAAAACTCGCTTCAACTTTTCAAGATCAAAGCCTGTGATGATTTCTTCTCCAATCACGATGGTTGGCGTGGAATAGGAATTGTAAATCTCCGTCAGTTCAAGCTTGCTCTGGTCATTCAGGGAGATATTTTTCTCTGTATACGAGAAGCCGAATTCACTCAGGAACATCTTAATGATTTGGCAAGGAGGGCAGTCGTTCTGGGTGTATATAATGATCTCATTCATTTTATTTAGTTCCCCCGGTAGTTTTGTTCAAATAATGGACCAGCCCCATGGCACTGACATTCACATCCAGATACAGCAGTTCATATATTGGATGGTTGTCTGTCAGCCCTCGCTGGGTCAAGTGAGTTTTAATTTTATCATAAAGTTTCTGTGTAATCTGCTCAACTTGCTTTTCTGGATGTTTTTCTTCCAATACAGAATGTTTTGCCTCTTCAATGAAAACTTTAAGCCAACTCTCCACTTGCCTGAAAGCTTCAGCCGGATTTTCAGACATGCCATAATGTCCAAAATAAATTCGCTCTATTTTGAGGTCCTTATAACGGCTGATGGATTGGACCATCTTTTCAGGATCAAACTGGTTAGGTGAAGTTGTAGGCAGGTAGAACTCGATTCCTTCGCGGTCAAGCTGCGGATAAAAAATACCGGCAGTGTCACCAGAGAAAATTCCGTTTGTGAGCGGATGATAGATACTGAAATGGTGGTTGGCATGGCCAGGAGTATCTAAAAACTTCAGTGTAAGCTTATCGCTTATTTTTACTGTATCGCCTTCACCTTTAATCATCAGGCGATCCTCCGGTATTTCAACGATTGGGTCAAAAAGTTGTGAAAATTTGTCGCCATATACGGCTTTTGCACCCATGATCAATCTTGAAGGATCAGCAAGATGCCTGGCACCCTTGGGATGTACAATTACTTTCGCATTCGGGCAGTGCTGTAACATTAGCCCCGCTCCGCCAGCATGATCAAGGTGTATATGTGTCACGATTATGTATGAAATATCTCCAGGGGATACTCCTAGTGTTTGTAAGCCTTCAAGGATATAGGGAATGGACGGGCTAGCGGATGTTTCGATGAGCGTGACCTTATCTTCTGTTAATACGTATGTACCTGTCCGTTCAGGCATACTTAAATCAAAATCATCGATCAGAAAGACATTTTCAGATAGCTGCACTGGTTTTTTCAAAAAATCACTCCTTTTCTCAAAGCTTTTACTTGTACATCTTCTGACATTATTTTATTCTGTTAATATTGACATGTAAAGAATTGTGTATAGAAAATTCTGAAATCATTTTACATGGATATAAATAGGCCAATTGCAAAATCTATTTATAAGTTATTGGTTTTTGTTTTGAAAGGAGAGGGAGCATAATGTCACAGCTTCAGGGAATAATCACTCGTTTAAAGAATCTGCAAGAGCAGTCCAATGGAGGAGAGCCTGCTCAACGCTTTTTTGAAGTGAATGGTGAGCGTAAATGCCAGGTTACATACCATCCAAAAACTGAAACATACGAATTGGAAATATACAATGACAAGGAAAAGCCTAAGAAATATCAATTCGACAACATTGATATGATTACAATTGAGATCTTTGATCTTATTCAGTAATCATCAATAACAATGGGACCCTTCTGTGGTCCTTTTTTGTTTGAATTTTGCTTAATATCTCGTTTTCCGGGAGTAAACTAAATAAAAGCACCCTCATTTATAATGTGGTAAAATGTAATGGAAAGAAATCCATTTTAGGGAGTTTTCGCCATGATTAGTCTTTACAGCGGTGAGTTTTTGGAAGTGTCAATTAAAGACCTGATGATTCCTTCTGAACGCGTAGCCCATGTTCAAGTTGGCAATAGTCTGGAGCACGCACTGCTTGTTTTAACGAAGAGCGGGTATACTGCGATTCCTGTTCTTGATCCTCATTATCGTCTAATGGGTTTAATCAGTACACCTATCATAATGGATTCAATTCTCGGCCTCCAAAGAATCGAGTTTGAGCAGCTTGAGAGGAAGCGAGTAGAAGAAGCCATGAATACAAAAATACCAAGAATCAACATCCACTCAACGCTTAAATCCTCACTGGACCTTCTTGTTGATCACCCCTTCCTCTGTATAGAAGATGACTCTGGTATATTTGAGGGTATTCTGACAAGGCGGACTGTCCTGCTGAAATTGAGCAAACAAGTAAAAAGGTATAATAAGAAATAATATCATAAGGCAGCTCCCGGATTCGGGGGCTGAATTTTTTACTGTATAAGAAAGAATAAACTTTATTACTCTGATTAGTGTCTAGCTCCAGCGCCTAGCCAGTTTTCATCCCTGAGAGGGCATCCTGGAGTATCTTGCGATAAGCGTCAGCTTTGAGCAGCTCGAGTCGCTTGTCGGGGCTGAGCAAGGCGCTTGCGCTTTTCTTTTAGAGGTGTGTATATGGGACAGGCTGAACAAAAAAGGAAAGAAACAAAACGCTCTTTTGTGCTGGCAACAGTCATGCTTGCCATGTTCATGGGAGCTGTTGAAGGAACGATTGTGTCTACAGCTATGCCCGCAATCGTCGGTGATCTGGGCGGTTTTGCATTATATAGCTGGGTTTTCTCTGCTTATTTGCTGATGAATGCTGTTACTGTTCTTATCTACGGCAAATTATCGGATTTATTTGGCAGGAAGCCAATTTTAACATTTGGTATTATCATCTTCTTGATTGGTTCGATTTTATCCGGGACGGCTGAAACGATGGAAATGCTGATTCTATACCGGTTCATTCAGGGGTTTGGGGCTGGTGCAGTCATGCCGATTGCCACCACCATTGTTGGGGATATCTATTCCAGGGCAGAAAGGGCGAAGATACAGGGTTATCTCTCCAGTGTATGGGGCATTTCAGCTGTATCGGGACCGGCGCTTGGAGGCTTGCTGGTGGAATATGCAAGCTGGAGATATGTTTTCTGGATCAATGTTCCGCTCGGAATCCTGGCTATAGCGGGACTCTGGCTTTACCTTCATGAAGATATTGAGAAAAAGAAGCATAAGATCGATTATCCTGGTGCGGTTTTTCTTACTGTGGCAATTAGCTCACTAATGATTATCCTGGTCGAAGCGGGTGCGAATTGGGCATGGACGTCTCCAAAAACAATCGGCCTGATCAGCTTGAGCGTACTGACCTTGATTCTCTTTATAATTCAAGAGAGAAGGGCAGAAGAGCCGATGATGCCATTTAATATTTGGCGGGAACGGTCGATATTCATTGCCAATATGACTTCTCTGACAACCGGTGTCATGCTTATTGGCATTTCCAGCTTTTTGCCTGCATTTGTACAGGGAGTCATGGAAAAATCTCCGATTGTTGCAGGTTTTACGCTGACGGCCATGTCAATAGGTTGGCCGATTGCTTCGGCTCTCAGCGGTCGCCTGCTATTGAGTATCGGCTATCGCAAGACTTCTTTATTTGGCGGTGCCGCATTGATACTCGGCAGTATCCTGTTTGTTACCCTGACGCCTGAAGCTGGACCTCTATGGGCAGCAGCTGGGTCGTTTTTCGTCGGAGTGGGTATGGGGCTGACCAGTACCGCATTCATTGTATCCATCCAAAGTACTGTTGCCTGGCAGCAAAGAGGGATCGCGACAGCAGCCAATATGTTCATGAGGAACCTGGGCAATACAGTGGGAGCTGCCTTGCTCGGAGGAGTTCTGAACAGCAGTATCTTGAGCTACATGAAAAGCAATGGAGCAGCAAGTCAGGATCTCTCGATAGATGCAGCGAATGTCCTGCTCAATGAATCAGAGAGGATGAAGCTTCCGGCAGACTTAAAAGCACTCCTGCAGGATGCGCTGACAAACGCCCTTCATTCGGTATACATTGTCGTATTCATTTTTGCTATTGTCAGTTTGCTGTTCATCTTATTCCTGCCTAAAAAAGAGGAAGTTTGATTAACATGTTAGAAGAGGTTCACCTGCAATGCCCGAAAAAGAAGAAATGTGATGAAATCAGTAAAAGGAACACCCCTGCATAGTGGTCAAAAATAATAAAAGGGGAGTTCCAGCAATAGCTTTAAAACGAAAAACTGCAGATTTCTGCAGTTTTTTATTATAATGTAATTAATAATATAAGAAATACTTATTAAGAGGTCGAGTTATGTCATCTATTTCGGAGTTCCATCTGTTGTCTGTACTAGCTCAGGAAATGAATATGAGGAAGGCAGCGGAGAGATTATTTGTATCACAGCCCGCTTTGTCCCAAAGACTGCAATCGATCGAAAAAGATTGGGGTACCAAGCTATTTCTCCGTTCCCAGAAAGGGCTGACATTGACGCCTGCGGGAGAGGTCGTCATCCAATTTGTCAACGACACCATTGCCAGGGAGGAAAAAGCAAGGGAATCCATTCATGCATTAAATTCAGAGGTGTATGGAACCCTTAAAATAGCCGTTGCATCTATCGTTGGCCAAAACTGGCTGCCACAGGTCTTGAAGAAATACGTAAACCGCTACCCTCAGGCAAAAATATCACTTGTGACTGGCTGGAGCAGTGAAATATCTAAGGCACTATACGAAGATCAGGTGCACATCGGGATTATAAGGGGTACACCGGACTGGAAAGGTGTCAAGATCCACTTATTTAAGGACAGTCTGTATTTAGTCGATACGGAAATAACAAGTCCTGAACAAGTATTGGATACAGACCGGCCGTTTATCCAATTTAAAAGTGATTCGAATTACTACCAGGAAATACAGGATTGGTGGTTAAGGCAATTCCAGACAGCACCAAAAAGAACAATCATTGTCGATCAGATTGAAACATGTAAACAGATGACCTTCAACGGAATCGGTTACGCAATTCTTCCGGCAATAACACTGAATGGGGCGGAAAAGGACATCTTTAAAGTCCCGCTTCGCGATGAAAACAATGAACCTTTAGGAAGGGACACCTGGCTTCTGGGATATGAATCGGCCTTCCGATTGAAGCAAGTCCAGGCCTTCATTGATATCATTAAAGAACATATTGTTGAGACCAAGAAAACAGATAAATAGTTTTTCTTGTTTTAAAAACTTTTGTTTGTTAAAGTAATTTTTAGAATAGGCTGTTTTCCGTGTTGTTGCTTTAGCAGATTAATTCTATAAAAGAGCAGCACGCTAGCGGAATGGGGCAAATACATACATAATTTGGAGGCAAAGTATATGAAAATGATGGATGCTAATGAAATTATTTCGTTTATTCAAAATAGCAAAAAAGCTACTCCGGTAAAGGTATATATTAAAGGTGACCTTGAAGGAATCGACTTTGGCGACAATACCCAGACGTTCATCACAGGCAACACCGGCGTTATTTTCGGTGAGTGGGCTGAAATCAATCCGGCAATCGAAGCAAACCAGGCTAAAATTGAAGATTATGTCATTGAAAATGACCGAAGAAATTCGGCAATTCCTTTGTTGGACATGAAGAATATCAAGGCTCGTATTGAGCCAGGTGCAATCATCAGGGACCAGGTTGAAATCGGCGACAATGCTGTTATTATGATGGGTGCATCCATTAATATCGGTGCTGTTGTAGGTGAAGGTACGATGATCGACATGAACGTAGTACTAGGAGGACGTGCAACAGTCGGCAAGAACTGCCACATTGGTGCAGGGTCTGTACTTGCTGGAGTTATCGAGCCGCCATCAGCAAAGCCTGTTGTTGTTGAAGATGATGTAGTGATCGGAGCGAATGCTGTTGTTCTTGAGGGTGTCACAGTAGGTAAGGGTGCGGTAGTCGCTGCAGGCGCAATCGTAATCGACGATGTTCCTCCATACACAGTTGTAGCCGGAACACCAGCACGTGTCATCAAGGAAATCGACGAGAAAACGAAATCAAAAACTGAAATCAAGCAGGAGCTTCGCCAGCTTTAATAGCAAGCATGAAAGCGTGGATCGTAGTCCGCGCTTTCTTTTACGTGATAGGAGAAATATATTACTTCGATAATTGTCCAGCTCCAGCGCCTAGCCCCTCGAGTCGCTTGTCTAGCTGCGGCTCCTAACTCCTCGAGACGTTTCGGTCCTGCCAATGAAGTCAAAGGGCGACTTCACTGTCAGGCCCTCCAACGCATGTCGGAGTTGGGCAGTCGGCTATACTTTTCGATTTCGGTCCGCCCAATGAAGTGAAAGAACGACTTCAATGGTCGGCCCTCCGAGGCACAGGACGTGCTAGACCCGACAGCCACAGGAAGTGCCGTTCTTGTCGGGCAGCGCTTGTCGGGGCTGACCAAGGCGCTTGCGCTTTTCTTAATAAGGGGAGAGAACTCTATGGATTTTACTACTTTCGTTAAAATTAGAAGAGATTTGCATCAAATTCCTGAGCTGGGTTTCAAGGAGTTTAAAACCCAGGCGTATCTCCTTGACTATCTAAGCAGCCTTCCTCAGGATACCCTGGAAATAAAGACATGGAAGACAGGGATTTTTGTCAGGATCAAAGGAATGAATCCAAAAAAGACGATTGGCTACAGAGCTGATATCGATGGTCTTCCGATCACAGAAGCAACCGGCTTGGAATTCAAATCACTTCATGAAGGGCAGATGCATGCATGCGGTCATGATTTTCATATGTCCATTGCCCTTGGATTGATTTCATACTTCCTTGCTCACCCTATTGATGATCATTTGCTGTTCATTTTCCAGCCTGCAGAGGAAGGTCCCGGTGGTGCCGAGCCAATGCTTAAAACGGACATCATGCAGGAATGGAAGCCGGATATGATCATTGCCCTGCATATCGCTCCGGAATATCCGGTTGGCACGATTGCAACTAGAGAAGGTCTGCTTTTTGCCAATACTTCTGAATTGTTTATTGACCTTGAGGGGAAGGGAGGGCATGCTGCTTATCCTCACCAAACTAATGATATGGTCGTTGCCGCTTGTGCTCTTGTGAACCAGCTTCAGTCTGTTGTTTCTAGAAATGTGGATCCACTCGACAGTGCTGTTGTAACAATCGGCAAAATAACCGGAGGCACGGTTCAAAATATCATCGCTGAAACAGCAAGGCTAGAAGGGACAATCCGCACACTTTCTGTAGAATCTATGGCGAGAGTTAAGGAAAGGATTGAAGCACTCGTTAAAGGTATCGAAATAGGCTATCAATGCAAGACTTCAATAGACTATGGTGCCATGTATCATCAAGTTTATAATAATGGAGAATTAGCACGTGACTTTATCGCCTTTGCTGAGGATAAAGAGAAGATCAACGTAATTGTTTGTAAAGAAGCAATGACTGGAGAAGATTTTGGATATATGCTTAAAGAGATCCCTGGCTTCATGTTCTGGCTCGGTGTTCATTCGGATCATGGACTTCATCATGCCAGGCTTGACCCCGATGAGGACGCCATCAAGACAGCAATTGACCTGCTGACTGAGTATATTGAGTATAAAAGCAAATAAACCTATGAACTTTTCAATCTGGCTTAGTGATACAGTGTAATTGCCATTCCAAAAAAGAGGTGTTCAATATGAGATTGCGTCAACCTATGCCTGAAATAAACGGGGCCGCTGAATGGCTCAATGGAGAGGTTACTAGAGAACAGCTGGTTGGTGAAAAGCCGACTCTGATTCACTTTTGGTCAATCAGCTGTCATCTATGCAAGGTAGCAATGCCATCGGTTAATGAACTGCGCAATCAATATAAAGATAATCTGAATGTGGTGGCTGTCCATATGCCACGGTCAGAAAAAGACATGAATATCAAAGAAATCAAACAGGTGGCAGCTGAACACAGCATGTCCCAGCCCATTTTTATTGATCATGACCACATATTGACGGACGCGTTTGAGAATCAATATGTACCAGCTTACTACCTTTTTGATCATAATGGTTTGTTAAGGCATTTTCAGGCTGGCGGAAGCGGTTTAAAGATGCTTGAAAAACGTGTGATCAGAGTTCTCGAAGAAATGGAAAAGGAAGAATGAATCCTTTTGAGGGTTTAACGGACACTTTTCTGCATAAAGACCACGAGTTTGTCCGATAGAGTCCTTCTAACGGACACTTTTCTGCATAAAGACCACGAGTTTGTCCGAGAGCCCTTCTAACGGACATTTTTCTGCATAAGGACCACGAGTTTGTCCGATATAGCCCTTCGAACGGACACTTTTTCTGAATAAAGACCACGTTTTTGTCCGATAGAGCCCTTCTAACGGACATTTTTCTGCATAAAGACAACGAGTTTGTCCGATATAGCTCACCTAACGGACACTTTTCTCTGTTATGACCACAAGCTTGTCCTATCGAGGCCTTCTGATTCCTTTGATTCCAAAGTCCAACACCATTTCGCCTGCCTTTTTCAGTTAAAATCTGATAATTTCCATATACAAAAAAATATAAAAATTCTAAAAAATACTGGAAAAATATTTCGAAACTCGATATATTAATGTATACGTGCTTTTCTTTTTTGCTAAGCTTTTCCAATTTTTTTCTGCGCGTTGCTATTTTTACAAGGTTGGGGGTACGATTCCTTCCTACACGTACGAAGAAGGAAACAAACCATTATTGCCTTAACAATCTCTAATTTTCCAAAGGGGGGGATATGAATGGAGACATTCAAAAAATTAAAAGAATATTATTGGCCTTTTAAAAATTACTTTATATGGTCAATATTATTTATGTTGATTGTAACAGCGATTACCGTGGTTTATCCGATGATCCTGCAGCTTACAATCGATGAAGCCGTCATTGGAGGACGGTATGATCTGATTCCACTTCTTGCTGCCGGTTTTGTGGGATCCATGGTCGTTAAAGGTATCTGTACCTACATTTATCAATATACAGGAGATCTGTTTGGCATTCATTCTGTCTATAAGCTGAGAAACTCGCTTTATGAAAGGCTTCAGTTCCTTTCTTTCCGTTATTACGACAATGCGAAGACAGGTGATTTAATGTCAAGGCTTACTGCAGATGTGGAAGGCTTTCGCTTTTTCCTAAGCTTTGGCTTCTCGGAGTTGATTCGTTTTGTCCTCTTAATTGGTATTAGTTTTACCGTTATGTTCTATTATTCTATTTCATTGACTTTTGTGACTCTCGCTACACTGCCTTTCCTTGCTGTAGTCGTGTATAAGTTTGACAGGGCAGTCCATCCGGCGTTCAGGGGGATCCGGAAGTCGTTTGGGAAACTGAATACCAAGGTTCAGGAGAATATAAGCGGAATCAACACTGTAAAGTCTCTTTCTCGTGAAGATTATGAGATTGGCAGATTCAATTCCTCAAATGGAAATTATAAAGATCAATATTTATTCACTTCGGAAATCTGGGCGAAGTATTTCCCTTTAATGGAGTTTTTGGGGAATTTAAGTGTTGTCCTGCTTTTAGGATACGGTGGCTTCCTGGTCATGAATGAATCTTTGCTGCCGGGAGAGCTGGTGGCTTTCTACAGCCTCGTTTGGTACATCATGTGGCCAATCATGAACCTCGGATTCGTTGTGAATCTGTTTTCCCAATCCAAAGCATCAGGGGAACGATTATTGGAGATTCTTGAAGCTGATGAGGAGATTGAAGAGAAGCGTGGGGCCCTTCAGGTTGAAAAACTCTCAGGAGACGTAGAGTTCAATAATGTAACACTCCGTTATGGCGATGATGAAAATGAAGCTTTATATAATATTACCTTTAAAGCACGTCCTGGCCAGACAATTGGGTTGATTGGGTCGACAGGTTCTGGAAAAACAAGCATTACTCAGCTGATGACTAGGTTTTATGAGCCGGTCGCTGGCCAAGTCCTGATTGATGGCCTGGATATTAAGGATTATTCAATTCGTTCACTTCGCAGCAACATAGGGATTGTCCTCCAGGAGTCCTTCCTTTTTTCTTCCTCGATTAAAGCCAATATCTCTTATGGCAATCCAGAGGCAACGATGGAGGAAATCATTGCTGCCGCAAAAAGGGCGCAGGCACATAGTTTTATAATGGAACTGCCGGATGGGTATGATACGATCCTTGGGGAAAGAGGAATGGGGCTGTCTGGCGGCCAAAAGCAAAGAATCGCGATTGCCAGGGCGATTTGTGTCAATCCAAGTATCTTGATCCTTGATGATGCCACAAGTGCAGTAGATATGGAAACTGAATTCAAGATCCAGCAAGCACTCCTGGAAGTCATGAAGGGACGGACGACTTTTATCATCGCACACCGCATTTCTTCCCTTAAGCACGCAGATGAAATTCTCGTGCTTGAAAATGGGGCAATTGCTGAGCGTGGAACCCATGAACAACTGATCAAGAATGGCGGAACATATCAAAAAATCTACGATATACAATTTAAGGACCGCCAAAAAGTATCGCAAACTGGCTGAAATTCAAAAAGGGATGATTGATAGATGTTCGTCATTTCGTTCATACCGGATCAGTTATCTATAATGTACAGGGGGGAAGATTTTGAGCAAGAAAGGTAACTCTCAAGTTTTGAAAAGGTTCCACTATTCTACTGACCAGGTTATTGATAAGCCTTTTAACTGGAAACAGATGTTGAGGCTTTTTGGTTATATGCTCCCATATAAAAAGACGCTTGTGCCGCTGTCGATTGCCATGGTTTTAATCACGACAGCAGTAAGACTGACAATCCCAATTCTGATTGGGATCTACACTCTTGACAGAGCCGTTAAAAATAAAGACGTCACTATGCTTTTCTGGCTGGTCGCGCTCATAGGGGGGCTTTATACAGCTTCCTATATTGCGAACATTTACAGAATCCGCTGGATGAATCAATTAGGCCAGAATGTTATATATGATTTGCGTAAACATTTATTCACGCATGTGCAAAATCTATCGCATCGCTTTTTTGACCAGCGTTCAGCTGGATCCATACTCGTGCGGATCATGAATGACATCAATTCCCTTCAGGAATTGTTCACCAATGGTGTCATCAACTTATTGATGGACATTGTTCTGCTGGTCGGCATCTTCTTTATCCTGTTCTCGTTAAGTCCGCAGCTTACACTGGCAATCATGATTATTTTACCGATCATGTTCCTGATCTCAACAAAGCTGAGAAAAAACATCAGGCGCTCCTGGCAGGATGTTCGCATGAAGCAATCCAAGTTAAATTCCCACCTGAATGAAAGTATCCAGGGTATCAGGGTTACACAATCTTTTACGCAGGAAAAGGAAAACATGGCTTTTTTTGATGGAGTAAACGATGAGACCTTCCAGAGCTGGAAGTCGGCTTCACAGAAAAATGCGATGTTCCGTCCGATGGTTGAACTGACCAATGCACTTGGTACAGCAGTATTAATTTGGTATGGAGCGAGTTTGATCCAAAATGGAACGATCTCAATTGGTGTATTCGTCTCCTTCGCCTTCTATCTTGGTATGTTCTGGGAACCAATCTCTAGGCTGGGCCAGGTATATAACCAGTTATTGATGGGGATGGCTTCATCGGAACGGATCTTCGAGTTTCTTGACGAGAAGCCGATTGTTTCTGAGGCTGATCATCCGGTTGAGCTCGAGGAAATGCGAGGAGAAATTAAATTTGATAAAGTCGTCTTCTCATATGATGAAAAGAGAACGGCGCTTAAGGGGATCAGCCTCGAAATGAAGGCTGGACAGACGGTTGCCCTCGTTGGTCATACAGGATCAGGGAAGACAACGATTGCCAATTTAATCAGCCGGTTCTATGATCCTACTTCGGGCAGGGTATTGGTTGACGGTCATGACCTAAAAGAAGTCTCTATAGGCAGCCTGAGGAAGCATATCAGTATCGTACTGCAGGACACCTTTATTTTTTCTGGAACAATTTACGATAATATTCTGTTCGGCAGGCCGGATGCTGCAGAGGAAGAAGTAATAGCTGCTGCAGAAGCTGTAGGAGCAGCCGAATTCATTAAGAAGCTGCCTAATGGATATAAGACAGAAGTGGAAGAAAGGGGTAATATCCTTTCAGTCGGTGAAAGGCAGCTCCTTTCATTCGCCAGGGCGTTGCTTGCTAACCCACGAATCCTGATTATGGATGAAGCGACAGCGAGCATTGATACCGAAACAGAAATGAAAATCCAAAAGGCTCTAAAAACACTGTTGAACGGCCGCACGGCTATCATCATTGCCCACAGACTATCGACCATCAGGGAAGCGGATAATATCTTCGTGCTAGAGAATGGCTTGATCATCGAGCAGGGCAATCATGACCAGCTTATGGACCTTGAAGGAGAATATCATCACCTTGTCAAAGCACAATTCAATATGCTAGATGCAGTGTAAATGTAGAAAGCCTTCTTCGTGAAGGCTTTTTTTGCAGTATTTTTGATACGGCTAAGAGGGGGGCATCCACTTTAAGATGCATTCTGTAACTTTTTAACAGAGTTACCGTCAAATTCATAAATAGAAGTGTTTCAAGGGGGCCTTTCATTGTTGAAAAAAGTATTTATTATGAGTATTTTGTTTGTACTTTTGCTGGCAGGCTGCAGCGGGGGGATGTCACAGGAAAATAGTAAGATGAGTTCTGAAGGTGATATGAACTCTGCTGCTGACATGGAAAATGTAAATGAGGAAAATAGCTTTTCAGAAGATGAAAAACAAGTTGCTGACGCTGGAGAGAAACCGGAAGCAGAGGGACAGTCCGACAAGGGTGCGGATGAATCGGCTGCTCAGCGGATGGTCGTCTATAATGCTGAAATGGATATCAGGGTTAAAAATTTTGAAAATGCGCGAAGTGCCCTTGAAGAAAAGGTCAAGCGTTACAATGGCTATATAGTACAATCTGATTCGAACCGTTATGATGACGAGCAGCAAAGTGGCACGATGACATTCAGAATCCCACAGGAACATTTCCAGGCATTCTTAACTGACGCCGAAGGTCTTTCTGTTCAAGTTAACAATCGCCGTGTGAGCGGTCAGGACGTTACTGAGGAGTATGTAGACCTGGAATCCAGGTTAAAATCGAAAAGAGCTGTCGAAGCCAGATTACTTGAGTTTATGAAAGGGGCTCAGAAAACAGAGGATCTCTTGAAGATTTCATCGGACCTGGCAGATGTTCAGGAACAGATTGAACAAATAGCGGGAAGGAAGAAATACCTCGAAAACCAGACGGCACTTTCAACAGTTACCATCACTCTGCAAGAAAATGAAGTGCCAGTCCCGAAAATAGATAACGACAGCTTGAACACCTGGCAAAAAATTAAAAAGCAGTTTGCTGATAATATCAACATCCTGCTGGCGGCAGGCTCAGGAATCATTGTTTTCCTTATTGGCAACCTCCCTATCCTCATAATTGTAGGAGTGATTGTGGCTGCCATCATATATTTTGTCAGAAAGAAAGCTGTGCAAGGACAAAATAATAATGTAGATTCCGATAGCTGAGGATAAGAAGTGCAAGTGCCTTGATAGGTTAGGCTGCTGAACAGGGGTAGGAAACACTTGTAATGACTCACAACGAAATTGTGTTTTCCTGAACAAGGCGTCAAAAAAACCGTTGCGACACTCGCAACGGTTTTTCTTTTAAATCTCCATAATGATCGGCAGGATCATTGGACGGCGTTTTGTTTTTTCGTAGAGGAAAGGTGCAAGCGTATCAGTGATTTCGTTTTTGATTTCTGACCACTGAGTTGTTTTTCTTTCCATTACTTTATTTAAGTGCTTATTGATCAGGCTTTGTGCGTCGTTGATCAGGTCGCCAGATTCGCGCATATAGACAAACCCGCGTGAAATCAGGTCAGGACCTGCAGCAATCTTGAATTCCTTCATATTGATGCTAACTACTACAACAACAAGGCCTTCCTCGGACAGGATTCGGCGGTCGCGAAGAACAATGTTCCCGATATCGCCAACTCCACTTCCGTCAATGTAGACATTGCCGGAAGGAATCTTCCCGGCTACGCCAACCTCGTTATCGCCAAGAGCAAGTACTTCACCGTTATCCATGATAAAGCAGTTCTCTTTAGCAACTCCACAATCAGTAGCGAGTTTCGTATGCATCTTTTGCATGCGGTACTCCCCGTGGATTGGCATAAAGTATTTCGGTTTGATCAGACGAAGCATCAATTTCTGCTCTTCCTGACCACCGTGTCCTGAAGTATGGATGTCATTCAATGAACCGTGGATAACATCTGCACCTGCACGTGACAGCATGTTGATTGTCCTGTTAACGCTGATGGTATTACCAGGGATCGGAGAAGACGAGAACACTACTGTATCGCCAGGCTGAATTTGGATTTGGCGGTGTGTACCGTTCGCAATCCTTGATAAAGCAGCCATTGGCTCGCCCTGGCTTCCGGTACAAAGGATTGTTACCTGGTTGGCAGGGAGTCTGTTGATTTGCTGTGCTTCAATGAATGTATCCTTTGGCGCAGTGATATAGCCAAGTTCTTGTCCGATATTGATCGCTGATTCCATGCTCCGTCCGAATACGGCAACTTTTCTGCCGTTTGCGACCGCAGCTTCAACAACCTGCTGTAAGCGGTGGATATTGGAAGCGAAAGTAGCAAAGATGATCCGTCCATCCACTTTTCGGAAAATATCATGAATGCTTTCGCCAACACGGCGTTCAGACATCGTGAAGTGCGGAACCTCGGCATTTGTACTGTCCGAAAGTAAGCAAAGGACACCTTCTTTGCCAATTTCAGCCATTTTTGTCAAATTGGCTGGTTCACCTACCGGTGTAAAATCAAACTTGAAATCGCCTGTGTGGACAATTTGGCCAGGAGGCGTTTTCACTACTACACCATATGAATCGGGAATACTGTGTGTTGTTCTGAAGAAAGTGACCGAAGTTTTACGGAACTTGATAATGTCGTCTTCCTTGATTTCGATCAGCTTCGCTTTTCGCAACAAACCGTGCTCTTCAAGCTTGTTTTTGATCAGGCCGAGTGCCAGCTTGCCGCCATAGATTGGAACATTGATTTCGCGCAGCAAATAAGGGATACCGCCGATGTGGTCCTCGTGGCCATGGGTAATGAACAGGCCCTTAATTTTGTCTTCATTTTTTACCAGGTAGGAATAGTCGGGGATAACATAATCGATACCCAGTAATTCATCTTCTGGGAATTTTATGCCGGCATCGATCAGGATGATTTCATCCTGGAACTGCACCCCATAGGTATTCTTGCCGATCTCGCCTAGTCCACCGAGCGCGAAAACGGCTGTTTGGTCATTTTTAACGAATTTCATAAATTATTCGATCTCCAATACTTCAAAGTTTTCTTTTTGTTTCTCATACTCAAAATAGTTACCCTCAACTGCCTCGACATATTCAATATTATATTGGCGATCAGCTATTTTTGTCCTTACATCTCTTTCAGTGTCGGCTTTCACATAAATGGTTTGTGTTTTTTCGCGAACTGGTACTTGCTTGTTGGATTCCTGGAAGTAAACTTTAAAAATCATTAAAAATCTCTCTCCTTAAATTAACTTTTTCTATTTTATAGGCAATTTCCGATGACACATTTTGCAGAGTTATGCGATTCCCTGCCTGGGATATACCAAAGGTAGACGAACTGATTTTGTAGGTAAAGCATAACTCTGTCAAAACAATAAACGAAATCCGCCATATATAAAAATTAACAATGTCACCATTGTTATTATCCATCGTGCCATGTTTTTCCGCTATTAACCAATTTACAATAAGGAAGGAGCCCTTCGCAAGTTTGAAGGGCTCAAAAAGTTAAGCGATTGTTTTTTTTCGAAGCAAATCTTTCCACTGTTTTAAAAGCTTCTTTCTTAGCTTCTTTAACATAGTGGATCATCTCCTTAGTTCTTATTTTAAACTATCCTTGTCCAAAGTAAAGTAAACAAGGAAAAGTTTAACTAAGATTATTTTTCAAATTCCTATCTTTTTGTTTATATTATATGATGAAATAGCAAATTTTTTCATGGGTATTGATGGAATGACACAAATTGTCATTGTTTTGACACAGATTTAGACTTCTTATTTCTGTACATGCACGCAACGATTTGGTAGACTACCGGGATTACATAATACAGCTCAATAAGTAAGAAAATAATTTAATCATAGCATCGAAGGAGAAGATCATGAGCAAAATCGTATTTTTTGATATAGATGGTACACTGTTGGACCATGATAAAAATCTGCCGGATTCTACAAAAGAGGCAATTGTTACATTAAAAAATAATGGGGTTTTTGTAGCCATTGCTACAGGGAGGGCTCCATTTATGTTCGAATACCTGAGAGAAGAGCTGGAGATCGATTCTTTTGTAAGTTTTAACGGACAATATGTTGTGTTTGAAGGGGAGCCAATCAGCCAGAATCCATTGAATAATGGAAAGATAGAAGAACTTTATTTTGAAGCTGCAGATAAGGGCCATCCAGTCGTTTTTATGAACAATATGACGATGAAATCATCAGTGAAGCACCACGAATACATTGAAAAAAGCCTGGGTGACCTGAAGTTCGCCCATCCTGAACATGATGACCGATTTTATGTAGATCGGGACCTCTACCAAACGCTATTGTTCTGCGAAGAAGGCCAGGAAAAGTATTATAGGGAGACCTATCCTGAGTTTAACTTTATCAGGTGGCATCCATACTCTGTTGATATTCTGCCAGCGGGAGGGTCTAAAGCGGAAGGAATCAAGAAGATGGTGGAGCGATTAGGTTTCAAACGGGAAGATGTATACGCTTTTGGTGATGGGTTGAATGACCTTGAGATGATTCAAGCAGTCGGTACAGGGGTTGCCATGGGCAATTCTGTTCCTGAATTGAAGAAACTCGCTAATATGGTTACCCGGGATGTAGATGACGATGGAATCTGGCACGGTTTGAAAGAGCTGGATTTGATTTAGAATAAAGCTCTTTTCTCAAACTTTGTTGCTATTGACTACAAAATAGGATTGAATGGCCTATTTTTATTCGAAAAGTTGATTCTTTTGTGAGAAAAGAGCATGCAAACTAAATACCGACCTGCAAAATGGCTTACATTACGTTAAAATCGGCTTTAGGATTTTAACAACAATCTTTACGAAAACAGGTTTGAGCGGGATGCAGGAAAAGCTGTCAAGAAACCCCCCGGAATTATGACATGTTGACGGTGTAATAATGAAAAGCTGTCAAGAAACCGTGATTATTATGACATGTTTGAGCCAAAAACCTGAAAAGCTGTCAAGAAACCGTGGTAATTATGACAGGTTTAAGCCCATTTAGAGAAAAAGCTGGCAAAAATGTACCGGAATAAAGACAGGTTCGAATCAAACCAGAGGAAAGCTGTTAAGAAAACATCGCAATTTAGACAGGTTAACAGGGTGAAACCGGAAACCTGTCATAAATGACTTTGATTTAGCTTATGCCTTCAATGTTATTAAAGTGGTTAAAGCCACAAAAAAGCCGAATCTCAGGATTCGGCTTTTATCTTTCAACTGGTTTTGCATCGGGAATTTCTGTATATGGATCTTGTTTATTGATGTGGTCGTAAAACATGATGCCGTTTAAATGATCGATTTCATGCTGGAAGACAATCGCTGGCAGGCCTTTTAGGCGAAGTTTTACTTCATTTCCTTCAAGATCTATTCCTTTTACGGTTATCCTGGCATATCTCGGCACATATCCAGGGATCGACTCATCAACTGACAGGCATCCTTCACCGGCTGCAAGGTAGGAACGTTCCACTGAATGGCTGATGATTCTTGGGTTGAAAAGGGCATGGCTCAATAAATTATCTTTTTCGTCAGTTACATGAACAGCAATCATTCTTTTCGATACATTTATTTGTGGTGCAGCAAGACCGATTCCGGGACGGAGCCCATTTTTTTGGGCAACTTCTGGGTCCTGGCTGTTTTTAACATATTCAATCATGCTTTCAAGCACTTCCTTATCTTCCTGTGAAGGGGGCATAGGAACCTCTTCCGCGACTTTTCGGAGCACGGGATGTCCATCACGGACGATATCATTCATCGTCAACATTAACTTCACCTCTAGTATGTAATAATGTTAAGTCTAACAAATGAACAGTAAAAAGTTAACTAGAAATGTTAAAAGAGAGAGGGACTTGCCCTCCCTCTTTCTTAACTGCATAAGAAAGCATTTAGCCTTAAGATTGGTGTCCAGCTCCAGCGCTAGCCAGTTTTCATCTCTGCTTGTGCTACTTCCGAGTATCTTGCGAGAAGCGTTAGCTTTGCGCAGCTCGAGTCGTTTATCTAGTGTCGCCTCCTAAAAACTCCGAAACTTCAACTCCGCCGGCAGAAGCAAAAAGCGCTTCTTTGGCGGAGTCTCCAGTTTCTGCGTTTCTGGGCAGTCGGCTATACTTTTCGATTTCGGTCCTGCAAATGAAGTCAAAGAGCGACTTCATCGGCAGGCCATCCGTGGCACACGATATGCTAGACCCGCCAGCCACAGGACGTGGCGTTATAGGCGGGCAGCGCTTATCGGGGTTGACCAAGGCGCTTACGCTATTACTAATTAAAACTTCCAGCAGGCGCAGCCAACAATAATCAGAAGGATGAACAATACGACAATCAAAGCGAATCCACTACCATATCCTGCTCCTGCAACAGGATAACCACATCCATATCCGTAACCGTGCATCAGGAAAACCTCCTCAATTGTGTTTTTCGCCCTTAAATCGGTCGATTGCTATAGCCTATGCAAGAGAAAAATATAGGTATAGGCTTAAGCCTAGAGCATAAACAGCCAGAGGTAGGTATATATATAGGGTAAGGACAAGCATACGCCACTTCCAGTCTTAACAATTCATCCCGCGAATTTTCATATCTGTTGTCAAATCTCGCCGCAATCGCTATAGTAAAATTGGTATTAATGAGGAGGTTATTATTTTGTCCATAGTCAAAAAAATAAGTTTAGCTATTATTATGATGGCTGGAGTTTTCAGTCTAGCTGGGTGTCTGGACAAGCAATCACCAGAAGAGAAGATGTTTGAAGCACTTGAAAAGGTTGTTTCAATTGAAAAGGGGTTTGAGGACCAGCAGGACCCACTTGTTGAGCTGGAAAAGAAGGAAAAAGAGATTTATGAGAAAATCATTTCACTTGGAATGAAGGAATATGATCAAATTGTGAAGCTGGCAGATGAGGCGCTTGCTTTAGCTGACAAACGCGCAGAGCATATTGAGAAAGAAAAAGAAAGTATAGATGAATCCGAAAAAGAGTTTGGGAAAGTAGATGAAATCATCGAGGAAATTGATGACGCAAACCTAAAGAAGCAGGCAACTGAACTGCAGGCAACTATGAAAGAAAGATATGAAACCCACGATAAGCTGTACGAAAATTATAAAAAAGGCCTTCAATATGACAAAGAGCTTTATGAAATGCTTAAAGATAAGGAATTAAGCTTTGAAAAACTTGAAGAACAGATCAATAAAGTGAATGAAGTATATGAAACTGTCTTGAATGACAATCAGGAATTCAATGATAAGACAGACCAGTATAATCAAGAGAAGATGGATTTTTACAAAAATGCTGGAATAGAAGTTAGTTCAAATCAGGAAAAATAATGAGTGAGAAGTGAGCCGCTTTGAGATTAAGCGGCTTTTTTTGTTGCTTGGAAGAAAGTCCATTTTAAAGAGGCCGGGTACATATCCATGGAAATTAACGATATATGCCTTTTAAATACCCTTTTACAGCACTAATACAGTCTGAATTAAAAGTAATTTATTATAGTACAGTAATTAATAAAAAGTAATACAGTTGTTTTTCTGAGATAATAACATACAGATAGTGAATAAAATTAAAAAAGATGAAACATAGTATTTGACGGACTTATTTTGGTGATGTAAACTAAAAAACGAATGAGCGGATTGTATTACTCTATTTTTCTTTTCCACTGATACAGAATTTCTGGTGCTAGAATGGAGAAATAAAAGTTTTTTTATGGTGGATCTGTGGAAAACTAAAGAATGGTGTGTTCATATGGTGTTCCAGGTACGAGCTGTTTTATAAAACTCTCTTGAAGCAATCATAAACCCCTAAGAAAAAACAATTCAGCTCTGACAGGTATTTAGAAACCCGGGGAAGTTTATCCTGATATTGGGTAACCTATTTTTGTATATTCAATTTAAAATTCATGAAGTATGAAAGGAAGAGGTGGCTCTGATGGCATCTAAAACAAAAAACAACACTGTTGATGCAATGAAGCAGCTCGAAAAGATTGAAAGCCAATTTGAGATGTTCCAGATTTTGAATGAAGAGGGCGAAGTCGTAAATGAAGCGGCTATGCCTGAGCTTTCTGATGAGCAATTACAAGAATTAATGAAGCGCATGGTTTATACAAGGATTCTGGACCAGCGTTCAATTTCATTGAACCGCCAAGGACGTCTGGGATTCTATGCTCCTACAGCAGGACAGGAAGCTTCCCAGCTTGCATCTCAATTCGCACTTGAGAAAGAAGATTTCATCCTTCCGGGATATCGTGATGTGCCGCAAATGATCTGGCATGGACTTCCGCTTACGCAAGCTTTCTTATTCTCACGCGGACACTTTAAGGGTAATCAAATTCCTGAAGGTGTAAATGTCATTTCACCACAAATCATCATTGGTGCACAATATATCCAGGCAGCAGGTGTAGCACTTGGAATGAAGAAACGCGGAACAAAAGCGGTTGCTGTTACTTACACAGGTGATGGCGGTTCTTCTCAAGGTGACTTCTACGAAGGTATCAACTTTGCAGGTGCATACAAAGCTCCGGCAATCTTCTTCGTACAAAACAACCGTTTCGCCATTTCTACTCCAGTAGAAAAGCAGACTGCTGCAGAGACAATTGCTCAAAAAGCAGTTGCTGCAGGTATCCCTGGTATCCAGGTTGACGGAATGGACCCGCTTGCTGTTTACGCTGTAACTCTTGAAGCACGTAAGCGCGCAGTTAATGGCGAAGGCCCTACATTGATCGAAACAATGACTTACCGTTATGGTCCTCACACAATGGCTGGTGATGACCCAACTCGTTACCGTACATCCGATCTGGACAATGAATGGGAAAAGAAAGATCCACTAGTACGTTTCCGTAAATTCCTGGAGAAGAAGGACCTGTGGACTGAAGAAATGGAAAACGAAACAATCGAACAAGCAAAAGAAGAAATCAAAAACGCTATCAAAGAAGCGGATGATACTCCTAAGCAAAAAGTAACTGACCTTATGGAAATCATGTATGATGAAATGCCAGACTACTTAAAAGAGCAATATGAAATATATAAAGAGAAGGAGTCGAAGTAAGCCATGGCTCAAATGACAATGATTCAAGCAATTACAGACGCTCTTCGCGTAGAGATGAAGAACGATCCAAACGTACTTGTATTCGGGGAAGACGTAGGCGTAAACGGCGGTGTATTCCGTGCTACTGAAGGCCTGCAAAATGAATTTGGTGAAGACCGTGTATTCGATACACCTCTAGCGGAATCAGGTATCGGCGGATTGGCAATTGGTCTTGCGCTGCAAGGCTACCGTCCAGTTCCTGAAATCCAATTCTTCGGCTTTGTCTTCGAAGTTATGGATTCTATTGCAGGGCAAATGGCTCGTATGCGTTACCGTTCAGGCGGCCGCTACAGCTCACCTGTTACGATCCGTTCGCCATTCGGGGGAGGCGTACATACTCCAGAAATGCACGCTGACAGCCTTGAAGGAATGGTCGCACAGCAGCCTGGCCTAAAAGTCGTAATTCCTTCAACTCCTTATGACGCAAAGGGATTGTTGATTTCTTCAATCCGCGATAATGATCCAGTCATTTTCTTAGAGCACATGAAGCTTTACCGCTCTTTCCGTCAGGAAGTACCAGAGGAAGAATACACAATCCCTCTAGGGAAAGCAGATGTTAAGCGTGAAGGGAAAGACCTGTCCATTATCACTTATGGCGCTATGGTCCATGAATCATTAAAGGCAGCAGAAGAACTTGAAAAAGAAGGATACTCTGTAGAAGTAATCGATTTAAGAACTGTAATGCCTTTCGATATTGAAACAATCATCGCTTCTGTTGAAAAAACAGGAAGAGCGATAGTCGTGCAGGAAGCTCAAAAACAAGCTGGTATGGCCGGACAGATTGTTGCAGAAATCAATGATCGTGCAATCCTGAGCCTTGAGGCACCAGTATTGCGTGTGACAGCTCCAGATACAGTTTTCGCATTCTCTCAAGCAGAATCTGTATGGCTGCCTAACTACAAAGATGTAATTGCAACAGCCAAAAAAGTACTTACGTTCTAAATTAAATACTGAAATTAATAAGGTTGAAAAACTTAGGAGGGTGAATTCCATTGGCATTCCAATTTAAGCTGCCAGACATCGGTGAAGGTATTCACGAAGGTGAAATAGTCAAATGGTTCGTAAAACCTGGCGATAAAGTTCAGGAAGACGATGTACTTTGCGAAGTGCAGAATGACAAAGCAGTAGTAGAAATTCCTTCACCTGTAGCTGGTACAGTCGAAGAGGTTTTAGTAGAAGAAGGAACAGTAGCAACAGTAGGACAGGTTCTTGTAACCTTCGACGCTCCTGGCTACGAGCACCTTAAATTCAAAGGTGAAGAAGAAGATGCACCTGCTGAACAGCCTAAACAGGAAAAGACAGAAGCCCAGGTTCAATCTACTTTAGAATCCGGACAAAAAATCGAGAAAGAAGCAGCAGATGCTCCTGCTCCTGCAGGCCAGACTGGTGCTGGCGCAGCAGCTGCACCACAAGCAGAGGTTGACCCAAACCGTAATATCGTGGCAATGCCATCTGTCCGTAAATATGCACGTGAAAAAGGCGTTGACATTCGTCAGGTTGCTGGTTCAGGCAAGAATGGCCGCATCGTGAAGGATGATATCGACAGCTTCCTAAGCGGAGGTGCTCCTGCAGCAGCTGCACCACAAGCAGATCAAGCACAGGCAGCACAAACTGATGAGGCACCTAAAGCTGCAGCGGCTCAGGCGATTCCAGAAGGACAATACCCTGAGACACGCGAAAAGATGAGCGGAATCAGAAAAGCGATTGCTAAGGCAATGGTTAATTCCAAGCATACAGCTCCACATGTTACACTAATGGACGAAGTGGATGTAGCAAAGCTTGTCGCTCATCGCAAGAAGTTCAAGGAAGTAGCTGCAGATAAAGGAATCAAGCTTACATTCCTTCCTTATGTGGTAAAAGCATTAACAAGTGCATTGCGTGAATATCCAGCATTGAACACATCATTAGATGATGCTACAAGCGAAATCGTTCACAAGCACTATTACAATATCGGAATTGCTGCGGACACGGAAAAAGGCTTGCTTGTTCCAGTCGTAAAAGAAGCTGACCGCAAATCCGTATTCTCAATCTCTAATGAAATTAATGAGTTAGCTGGTAAAGCTCGTGACGGAAAGCTGTCACCTGATGAAATGAAGGGTGCTTCTTGCACAATCACGAACATCGGCTCTGCTGGCGGACAGTGGTTCACTCCAGTCATCAACCATCCGGAAGTAGCGATCCTCGGTATCGGACGCATTGCTGAGAAGCCAGTTGTTAAAGATGGTGAGATAGTTGCCGCTCCTGTATTGGCGCTTTCCTTAAGCTTCGATCACCGAATGATTGACGGCGCTACTGCACAGCATGCATTGAACCACATCAAGCGCCTGTTGAACGATCCAGAACTATTGTTAATGGAGGGGTAATAAATGGTAGTAGGAGATTTTCCAATCGAAACTGATACTCTTGTCATTGGTGCCGGCCCTGGCGGATATGTGGCAGCGATTCGCGCTGCCCAGCTAGGCCAAAAAGTAACAATCGTGGAAAAAGCAACTCTTGGCGGAGTGTGCTTGAACGTGGGATGTATTCCTTCAAAAGCTTTGATTTCTGCAGGACACAGATTCGAAAACGCTAAGCATTCTGAAGATATGGGTGTCAAAGCGGAAAACGTTACGCTTGATTTCTCTAAAGTTCAGGAGTTTAAGGCTGGAGTAGTTAAAAAACTTACAGGCGGCGTTGAAGGTTTATTGAAAGGCAACAAAATCGATATCGTAAGAGGCGAAGCGTATTTCGTCGATTCCAATACGATTCGTGTTATGGATGAAAATTCAGCACAGACATATACATTCAAAAATGCAATCATTGCGACGGGATCCCGTCCGATCGAAATCCCAGCTTTCAAGTACTCCAAGCGCGTACTTGACTCAACAGGAGCACTTAACCTCCAGGAGCTTCCAAAGAGCATTGTTGTTATTGGCGGCGGGTACATTGGTACTGAGCTTGGCGGAGCATACGCAAGCTTTGGCACTAAAGTAACGATTCTTGAAGGCGCAGACGAAATTCTTAATGGATTCGAAAAGCAGATGTCAGCATTAGTAAAACGAAACCTTAAGAAGAAGGGTGCAGAGATCATTACTAAGGCACTTGCGAAAGGTGTTGACGAGACTGACTCTGGCGTAACAGTTAAGTATGAAGCAAACGGTGAAGAAAAGAATATCGAAGCAGACTACGTTTTTGTCATGGTAGGAAGAAAGCCTAACACGGACGAACTAGGCCTTGAGCAGGTAGGCATCGAGATGTCTGATCGCGGCGTTATCCAAATCGACAAACAGTGCCGTACAAGCGTAAGCAACATCTATGCGATCGGTGACATTGTCGAAGGGCCGCCACTAGCCCATAAAGCTTCTTACGAAGGTAAAATTGCTGCTGAAGCAATCGCTGGACATCCTTCAGAAATCGACTACCTGGCTATTCCGGCAGTTGTCTTCTCAGATCCAGAATTAGCATCAGTAGGCTACTCTGAAAAAGAAGCGAAAGATGCAGGCATTGATATTAAAGCATCTAAGTTCCCATTCGCGGCAAATGGCCGTGCACTATCACTTAACCAGACAGACGGCTTCTTGAAGCTGATCACACGTAAAGAAGATGACATTGTCATCGGTGCGCAGATTGCTGGACCTAATGCTTCTGACATGATCGCAGAGCTTGGATTAGCAATCGAAGCAGGCATGACTGCTGAAGACCTTGCAATGACAATCCACGCTCACCCAACTCTCGGTGAGATTACGATGGAAGCTGCAGAGGTAGCACTTGGTAATCCGATTCATATAGTAAAATAATATGAATAGCGTAAGCGCCTTGATCAGCCCCGAAGCGTCTCGAGCTGCTCAAAGCTAACGCTTCTCGCAAGACACTCGAGAAGCTCTAGCAGGGATGAAAACTGGCTAGGCGCAGGAGCTGGACAATTCTCAAATTGAAAAGTTCTTCCTGATTTTGAATTAAAAAAAGTCCTTTCCATCAGGAAAGGACTTTTTTTATTCATTATTTAAAACTGCTGATAATGGTTCGATGATCTGGTCCTTTGTAACATTGCCATTCACATTGGCAAGGACCTGGTCCTGATGGACAATCAGGATGGCAGGAAATTGTTTTACCTTAAAAAGGTCATAGTATTTATTGGCATTGGCAGCAGGAATGACAACAATATCATCGAATGCGGAAGGGTATTCTTTCTTTAATTCTATAATAGCATCATAATAGGATGCTTCCTGTCTATAGTTCTCATCATCAGAAAAGAAAACGACTTGTTTAATATCTCCATTGAGCTCCAATTCATCTGAATCGTTGACTGGGTTGCAAGAAGCCGTGAGAAATAGGAACGTTGCGACAAAAACAAAAGACAAGCTTTTCATTTATCTTTGCCTCACTTTTTTTCGGAATGTTGTTTCACCATGTAACTGTTTGTCCATATTCTATCATAGCAATTTCCAAAAGAATGGAATGTTATTGATTTGTTACATAATTGAAAAATATCCTAATCATCAGGACATATACTAGTAAAAAGATCTGAATGTTTAACCTAACGTGACTTGGGAATAAGATAATTTAGACATGGTGGTGGAGGGTTTGAAAGTGTATGCAGTTATGCTGCTTCAATTCATTATCTGGAGTGGGTATACCTTAATAGAATGGCTATCCAAACACGATCATCCGATTTATAATGGTATTATGTTCTTGGTATTTTTCTATTTAGCCATAATAATCGGCAATCATATAATGAAATCCACAAGGAAAACATTTCTTATAACGGTTTTGAGCCTGGCTATTTATGGGTCGATTCATATGACAATGTCCTTTATTTCCTGAAAAACTGAGCATGTAAAAAATTATAATCCATCAGCTTTGTCAGCAAAGATATACCAGCGGGAGGGGAAAGTCTTGAAAAAAACAATAGTATCAGTGATAGCTGCTTCGGCTATTTTAGCCGGGTGCGGGGCTGCAGAAGAAGCACAGAAGCCAATAGGCACCAGTGAAGAACAGCAAGAACAAATCCAGAAAGATGAAAAAGCCGCGGAGGAAAAGCCGGAAACAGAAGCTGCAGAACCAGCGGAGAAACCAGCTGAAGATGAAAAAAAGAGCGAAGAAGTATTACAGGCATCACCACAATATAGGATGAAAGGCGATTTTTCTATCCAAAATATTGACAACCCTGATGAAAAAATTGTTTTATTGACAATTGACGACGCTCCGGACAAAAATGCTCTTGAGATGGCCAAAACTTTAAAAGAATTAAATGTAAAAGCTATCTTTTTTGTAAATGGCCACTTCCTTGACACTCCAGAAGAAGGGGAAGTGCTAAAGCAAATTCATCAAATGGGCTTTCCAATTGGGAACCATACATATAATCACAAATCGTTAAGGGATTTATCCGAGGAACAGCAAAGGAAAGAAATTGTAGATCTTAATGACAGGGTTGAGGAACTGATTGGTGAAAGGCCGGAATTCTTCAGGGCTCCATTCGGAATGAATACTGACTACAGCAAGCAGCTGGCCGCAGAAGAGAAAATGCTGCTAATGAATTGGACCTATGGTTATGATTGGGAAAAGGATTATCAATCAAAGGAAGCTCTTGCGGATATTATGGTGAATACGCCTTTACTCAGGAATGGAGCGAATTTACTGATGCATGACAGACAGTGGACAAGCACAGCGCTGGGGGATATCGTAAAAGGCCTGCAAAATAAAGGATATAAAATTGTCGATCCTGAACTTATCGAAACTCCTGCAAATAAAGAAACGGCTGCCCAGTAGCAGCCGTTTTTGATGTTTTAAACAAAAATTTTTCTCGTGTATTTTATGTAACCTTTATTTACGTGGATAGAAATACATGACTCTTCCATTAAATAAATGAAGTTCGCCCTGCAATTTTTTACCGATGAATTTACTGAATTCATTTGCTTTTCCTTTATCCCCAGCTGTCGCTGTTGGAGGAAGTGTAATTTGTATGTATGATTGTTCGCGTTCTGTCCCGTCTTCGTCGACAACTGTTTCTTTATCAACGCCGATTAGTACTGCATTATAACGATCTTGGGATGATTGCAGATAGAACCATGTGCCTTTCCCATCCTCTTTTTCCTTCAGATCATAAGGAAATGCTGAATTTTCATAATTCCAATCAACCTGGTCACCTGTTTTAGCAGTTATTTCCTTATAATAATTAAATAAATCCTTTAGTTCTTCAGTGGAAATGGCTTGCTGAGATGATGATGGAACAAGTTTAATATAAGCATTACTAGACATCGTCCAATCCCCTTTTCCTATCTATTCTTCACCATTTTATCACTCCTGAAAAACCATTGACAATAGAATAAAAGCTTTTTAGCTTTCTATACACTTGCCTTTTTGTCAAAAATAAATTATAATAATATTCTAAATATTTAATTAAAAAGGAGGAGGCATATGGAACTATTCGAAAAGCTTTATGATGAGCATGAAAAGGTTCACGTCAGGTTTGTGGGGTTTACTACTAATGACACTCGTTATGACTTTGGGATTGTCTCTACCAACATGTTTTTCGGAAAACCTCTGGTAGTCTGCATGCAGACGGGGCGTTCAGCACTCCTCGACCCTAAGGACATTGAAGACGTAGAATATTTGCAGAAAGCATTCCATATTACAGAAGTCCGGCAGGCTGAGGACCTTGCATTATTTTTCAAAGAAGAATTGCCGACAGCCCCGTTCCAGACTCAATACGAATAAGCGGGAGACGAGAGCAGGCCAAAAAGGCCTGTTTTTTAGTTTCTTAGGAATTGCCATGATGACAAGTTAACCCATGAACAACAGCGATTTAACTTTTGTGCAAATAGTGTCATACTAATTGTTTTTATTTCTTATATAATGGGTACATAAAATAAAAATCACCTCTTAAAAAGAAAAAGTGTTATACAATTTAGGCTTGAAATCTTAATAGTGTTATATTATTATATAATTAGAAATGATGAAGCGCTTTCAAAAATCAAAACGAAAAGGAGATTGAAAAGATGGGCACAATCGTTTGTCAAACTTGCAATGCTACAATTGACCATTTCGAAGATGAGAAAGTAACGGTATTATATTCAAAAAAATGCAACTGCTGCGACCATGAAGGTGCAGAGGAAAGATAAGAATAGATGAAAGGGCATGCAAAGCTGCATGCCCTCTTTTTTTACAAGATAAGAAACAGTAAATTTTCACTTCGAGAATTGTCCATCTCCAGCGCCTAGCCCCTCGAGTCGCACCAGTCCGCCCAATGAAGTCAAAGAACGACTTCACTGGGCGGACCTCCAGCGCTTGTCGGGCTGAACAAGACGCTTGCGCTTTTCTTATCTGATTGCTTTGTGTTCCTTGATCACCCTGAAGGATTTTAGTTCATCATCTTCTGGGCCTTGCACAGGGAGGCCGGCCTCCATATTGGTCTTTATATATACAAGGTTTTCTTCTGTAATGATTTCTCCTGGAATGAAAATTGGAATCCCTGGTGGATACACCATTACGAATTCTGCTATGATTCGTCCCTCTGACTCCTCTACAGGCACAACTTCGGTATCGGCGTAGAACGCATCCCGAGGTGTCAACGCCAGTAACGGGATATCCGGAAGCATAACTTCAGCATGCACCTTTTCGGCAAGGTGGTGAAATTCTTTAGAAAGTTCACGTAATGCCTGAACTAGAATTTCAGCTTCTTTTTGTGTGTCACCAGGGGTGATGATGCAAAGGATATTATACAAATCTGAAAGTTCTACTTCGATATTGTATTTCTCGCGAAGCCATTTTTCGACCTCGTATCCAGTAATATTCAGGTCTTTGATGCTGATGAGTACTTTTGTTGGGTCAAAATCAAAGGTTGCATTCGTGCCAAGAAGGTCTTCGCCAGGGCAGTAAAGATGTTCAATTTCGTTTACCTGACCGCGAATCCATTGCGCCAGCTTGATCGTCCTGTCGATGATGTCCCTTCCTTCAATAGCAAGTCTTCTTCTCGCTGTATCCAGTGATGCGAGCAAGAGGTAAGAAGTGGAGGTAGTTGTCAGCATACTGATGATTGATTGAACACGCTTAGACGATACCAAACCTTCCTTTACATTCAGGATCGAGCTTTGCGTCATTGATCCGCCAAGCTTATGGACGCTTGTTGCAGCCATGTCAGCTCCTGCCTGCATGGCTGAAAGCGGAAGATCCTCATGGAAGTGGATATGGACCCCATGGGCTTCATCCACCAGAACTGGAACATCGTAAGAATGAGCAAGTTCAACGATTTTTTTTAAGTCAGCTGCAAAGCCGAAATACGTTGGGTTGATTACAAGAAGACCTTTTGCATCTGGATGCTGTTCCAGTGCCCTTTCGACTGAGTCAGTTGAGATTCCATGAGAAATTCCGAGCTTCTTATCAATCTCAGGATGGATGAAGATCGGAATGGCTCCAGAAAAAACAATAGCCGACATAATTGATTTATGAACGTTCCGGGGAACGATAATCTTATCTCCAGGTCCGCAGACAGTCATGATCATGGTCATGATCGCGCCGCTTGTTCCTTGTACTGAAAAGAAAGTATGATCAGCGCCAAATGCTTCAGCGGCAAGTTCCTGTGCCTGCTTGATGATGCCTTTAGGGGAATGCAAGTCATCAAGGGGGCCGATGTTGATCAAATCAATGGACAGGGCATTATCACCAATAAACTCTCTGAACTCGGGGTCAATCCCGCTCCCTTTTTTATGGCCGGGAATATGAAACTGAATCGGATTCTTTTCTGCGTGCGCTAATAGGCTTGTAAACAACGGTGTTTCTTTTTGTGACAATTGACGATCACACCTCTTTAATGTATTGGATTTCCTTGTTTATAGGTTATGATTAACTTTTGAAAAAATAAAACACATGCATTATAGCACTAATCAAGGTGTTTGCAAAGAAATTCAAAATATGAAGAAAAACTCCAATCCAGCATAAAGAAAACAGGAAATATGGCTCCTATAATAGAAGTATTAAAGAAACAGCATTTGGAGGAGAGGGAATATGAACTGGAATACAGATGTAACGAACCTTTTAGGCATACAATACCCGATTGTCCAGGGAGGTCTTGCGTATCTGGCTTATTCAGAATTGGCCGCAGCTGTATCAAATGCAGGGGGACTGGGTCAAATAACAGCAATGTCACTCCCAGATCCTGAGGCATTAAGAAAAGAAATACATAGGTTGAGAATGCTGACTGACAAGCCATTCGGAGTTAATTTTGCCATCGGGCAGCATGGAAGGCCGTTTTCTCATTTTCTGGCTATTGCTATAGAAGAAAATGTTCCTGTTATTTCGATGACAGGGGGAAACCCTGCACCGATTTTTGACCAGTTAAAAGGGACCGACATTAAAAAACTTGTCCTTGTAGCAGCGAAAAGGCAGGCACAGAAAGCGGAGGAGCTGGGTGCAGATGCAGTGATGGTTGTCGGTCAGGAAGGCGGCGGACATTTAGGGAAGAGTGATATAGGAACGATGGTGCTTATTCCATCAGTTGTAGATGCAGTGAGCATACCTGTTATCGCTTCAGGTGGTATTGGTGATGGAAGAGGTCTGATGGCAGCGTTGAGCCTTGGAGCACAAGGGATAGAAATGGGTACACGCTTCATCGCTACCAAAGAATGCGTCCATGCAAACGAGCTGTACAAGCAGAAGCTTGTGGAAGGCACCGAAAATGATACCACAGTTATAAAAAGGACGCTCGGGATGCCAGCAAGGGCGATTGCCAGCCCATTGACGGAAAAGATCCTCGAAATAGAGAAACAAGGCGGAGGTTATGAAGAATTAAAAGAGTTGATCAGCGGAAGCGCGAACCGTAAGTATATATATGAAGGGGATGATGAAAATGGCTTTGGCTGGGCTGGCCAGGTGATGGGATTGATTAAAGACTCCCCTTCAGTGGCGGAGCTTTTCGGCAGAATCATCAAAGAAGCCGAAGAAATAAGAACAATCTGGAGTAAGTAAGGCCCGATTTTCTTGCGATCCATTACAAATACCTGTAAAATCGATAAACATACAAAGGGTGCCCAGGAGCAGCCGGGGCATAGCACAAAAAGCAGGTGAAATAATGGAATACCAGTATCCAATAGACTACACATGGTCAACAGATGAAATTGTCGATGTTATTCATTTTTATGAATGCATTGAAAAGGCTTATGAAAAAGGAATTGAACGAGATTCATTACTTGAAGCATACCGACGCTTTAAAGAAATCGTGCCTGGAAAGGCCCAGGAAAAAACACTATTCAATGAATTTGAAGAAGTGAGTGGCTATGTACCATACCAGGCAGTAAAAGCAATTAAAGAAACCGGCTCAGGTGAAAAGGTTAAAGTAGTTCAGAAAAGAAAAAAATAAGAATCAGATAAATTTGGAGAAAGAGCCCATGCAAAATGGGCTCTTTCTTTTGTCCAGCTCCGGCTCCTATTTCCTCAAGACGCTTGTCTAATGTCGCCTCCTGGACAGTCGGCTATACTTTTCGATTTCGGCCCTGCCACTGAAGTCAAAGAACGACTTCACTGTCAGGGCCTCCGTGGCACACGATATGCTAGACCCGCCACCCACACGATGTGGCGTTTCAGGCGGGCAGCGCTTGTCGAAAATGGGCAGTCGCCTACGCATTTCAAGGTTTATGCCAATTTATATAGGGGTAATATTTCTTTAAATACCAACTCAATTTTGGAAAGCATTTCATCACCGCTTAGTTTGACGGATTCTTCGCGGGGAATGTTCAGACCGCATAGGATTTCAGCTTTTTTAACGGTTTGCAGGCGCTTGAACATGGAAAGAAGTTCTTCCTTTGAAAGCTTACTGTGAACAGTGGCTTCAGGCTTCATATGGTCGATTGACCAATAGAAATCCTTTGGGGTGCTGGTGTAGATGGAATCGATATTCTCTTCGAGTTTTTTACCGATCGCTTCCTTCTCAGGTGCTTCGTAAATTACAGCAAACCAGATAAAGACGTGGGTTTCCCACAATCCTATCTGAAAATGGGGGAGCATCTTATATCCTCTGGAGTTGCTGGCGAACGCTACCCACGTATCTTTAGGCGGATTCTTCGTTCTCCTTGCATGTTTTGCGACATGGTAATGCATCTCATCGCCTGCAATGCTTGAGAGCGTTGGAGCGAAGTATTGGCCGAGGTCTTCCAGTTTCGGGCGGATCTGGGATTTTAAAGCCTCCATTCGTTCATCAAGGCCGTCTATTTTAAAAACATTGAAATCTGCTTGTTCAAATCCTGAAAATGACAATATAAAAACCTCCTAGTACTTTGTCAAATATTGTAGCAAAATCTTTATGAAAAAAGAAGCGACAGGCATTTTTCAGAGTTATGGGTATACGCACAAATTTGTACCACTGCCAGCTGAAAATTCATACAATAAATAAAAAACCAGAAATTAATAGAGGAGTGTAAATTAATGAAACAACTGATAAACTCAACAAGAAAAAGAAATGGCGAACTCCAACGAACTGCTGTACTGCGTTTGGAAATGGATTATGAATTAGCTACCCTTTTTGACGCAATGTCAGACTCTGATAAACCGAAAATGAAAGAATGCAAACAGAAACTCGAAAGAATTCGACAAGAATTATTACGATTAAAAGCTCTGTAAGAGATAAAATGTTCTGCGGAAGAAGAAGGTAAGTGTGATGACAATAATGGAAATCTGCAGCAATCAAGACCCTTGACGAACTCCTGTAAAATTGATGGAGTTCGTTTCTTATGTAATAACGACCACTAAAATGCCGCAAATGAAGGAACAGCTGCAAAAATAAACATGAAAAAGTGTGTTTTAAATGTCTCAGCTGGCCGTTGCGGAATGAATGAATAAGTTATTTAATATCCTAATCGGCGGTATTATTGTAGCAATGAATTATAAGGTAATCATAATGCTCTGTCAGTAACCCATTGCGAAAAATCATTTTCATCCTGGAATTTTGCATGTTATATAGTTGCCGCGGGTAATCCTAATACTTGATGATATTGAACATTATCCGATAAGCTTAAATAGATTCCTAAAGCTTGATTGATCGTAAAAATATATGAACGGGGGAAAGCTGAATGGAATATAACCTGAAAGAAATTGATACATATGCGAAAAGCTGGATCAAGGAAGCCGGTGAAAATATCAGGGCTTCTTTTCCGAAGACTTTAAATGTTACCTCAAAATCAAATCCGAATGACCTGGTTACAGATATTGATAAAGGGACAGAGCAATACTTTATCGAAAAGATTAAAGGTACCTATCCTGAACATCGCATCATGGGCGAGGAAGGGTACGGAGACGAAGTAACTTCTTTATCAGGAGTCGTCTGGATCATAGACCCAATCGATGGGACAATGAATTTTGTTCACCAGCAGCGCAATTTTGCGATTTCTATCGGCATTTATATTGATGGGGAAGGAGTGATCGGACTCATCTATGATGTGGTCCACGATGAACTCTATCATTGCGTCAAAGGGAATGGTGTTTATTTAAACGAAAAAACAATTCCGGAACTTACAGATGCAAAGGTGAGTGAAGCAATTATTGCTCTTAATGCTACCTGGGTGGCCCCTAATAAACGAATAGATCACGAGATGCTCATTCCCCTGGTAAAAGACGTAAGAGGGACACGTTCCTATGGATCGGCGGCCATGGAAATGGTATATGTCGCTACTGGGAGAATAGATGCCTATATGACTCCTAGGCTTGCACCTTGGGACATTGCTGCCGGCATCATCATGATTAAGGAACTTGGTGGAGCAGCTACGGACCTTAGGGGAGGAGAGCTGGATTTGCTTCAGCAGAGCTCTTTGTTTGTATCAAAGCCAGGCCTGCACAGGGAAATACTTAGAAATTATCTAAAGGATGGAAAATGGTGATTTTAACCTGTCGGCCATTTGAAAATGTGGATTTCGTGTTTTTTCAGGAATTAATATCCACTAGCTCAAAATGGAGAAAAAATGAGTTGAGGAGCTTGTCTTTAGAAGAGTATATGGAACATTACGAAGGTTTTTCAGGTGAATGGAGGGTTTGGGAAAAGGCAGGAATTCCTGTGGCAATTTCCTATCATGTGAAATCGGCTCCCTCCAACCAAAAACCGTGGCTTGGCACCATATTGGTGAAAGCGGAGGAAAGAAGGCGGGGAATTGCATCAGCCATTATGAACCAGCTCTCTGATGAATTTAAAGTGAATGGTCAAAAAGCTGTTTTTGCCGCTGTTCCCATCGATGAATATGAATGGTCCAACTTCCTTACAGACTGCGGCTTTGAACAATTCAAAACAGAAGAAAACAAGGGCGAAACCTTTTTGATCATGGTCCGCCCTTTAGAATGACCGGCTGGAAACCCAGCCGGTCCTACTATTAAGAAAAGAAAAATTTCTAAAGTTCTCCTGCTTCTCTCATCTGCTTTTTCTTCTTAAAGCCGAATCCCATCACGAAAACAAGGGCAATAATACATGCCAGAGTACCGGCAATACTCCTTTCACCGATGGCGATTCCAATACCGATCATGCATGAAGCGGCTGCAAATGCGAAAAATAATAATGGCCATTTTATCTGCTTCAAGGTGATTCCCCCATTCGACATTTGGTGCAAATAATAATATATTTAATTGTACAATAAAATGCTTTTAGGTTTCTACTCTAATTGTGTTATAATATGTAAGTTGTGTAAAAAGCCAATAGATAAATTATGATATTAAAGGCAGGGTGACTTTTTTGAAATTAAGAGAAGATATTAGAAATATAGCGATCATTGCCCACGTTGACCATGGTAAAACGACTTTGGTTGACCAGCTTCTAAAGCAATCAGGCACATTCCGTATAAATGAGCATGTTGAAGAACGCGCAATGGATTCAAACGACTTAGAAAGAGAACGAGGAATTACGATCCTCGCGAAAAATACAGCCATTTCTTATAACGATACACGTATCAATATTCTTGATACTCCTGGACACGCTGACTTTGGCGGCGAAGTAGAGCGTATCATGAAAATGGTTGACGGCGTATTGCTTGTTGTCGATGCATATGAAGGCTGCATGCCGCAAACACGTTTTGTTTTGAAAAAAGCACTTGAACAGCATTTAACGCCAATTGTTGTCGTTAATAAGATTGACCGAGACTTTGCTCGTCCTTCGGAAGTAGTTGATGAAGTCCTAGACTTATTCATCGAACTTGGTGCAGATGAGGACCAGCTTGAGTTCCCAGTTGTATATGCATCTGCAATCAACGGAACAGCAAGCATGGACCCTGAAAAACAGGATGAGAACATGCAGGCGTTGTACGAGTCCATTATTGATAATATTCCGTCACCAGTTGATAACAGAGAAGAGCCTCTTCAATTCCAGGTTGCCCTTCTTGATTACAATGACTATGTAGGCAGAATTGGAATCGGCCGTGTTTTCCGTGGTACGATGAAGGTTGGCCAGCAGGTAGCGTTGATGAAGCTTGACGGTTCTGTAAAACAATTCCGTGTAACTAAGATCTTTGGTTTCTTCGGCCTAAAGCGCCAGGAAATCCAGGAAGCCAATGCTGGTGACCTAATTGCAGTTTCCGGAATGGAAGACATTAATGTTGGTGAAACAGTATGTCCATTCGACAACCAGGATCCACTGCCGGTTTTACGTATTGATGAGCCAACCCTACAGATGACGTTCCTGGTCAATAACAGCCCGTTCGCAGGCCGTGAGGGTAAATACCTGACTGCAAGGAAAATCGAAGAAAGACTTCGCGCACAGCTTCAAACTGACGTTAGTCTTAGAGTAGACAATACTGACTCACCTGATGAATGGATCGTTTCAGGACGTGGAGAACTGCACTTGTCTATCTTAATAGAAAACATGCGCCGAGAAGGCTATGAGCTTCAAGTGTCAAAGCCTGAAGTTATTGTTAGGGAAATAGATGGAGTAAGATGTGAACCGGTTGAACGCGTTCAAATCGATGTTCCCGAAGAACACACAGGATCTATTATGGAATCTATCGGCGCACGTAAAGGTGAAATGCTTGATATGATTAACAATGGAAGCGGCCAGGTTCGATTGATTTTCAACGTACCTGCACGCGGACTTATCGGATACACAACAGAGTTTTTAACATTGACTCGCGGATATGGTATCATTAACCATACATTCGACAGTTACCAGCCAATGCTTCAGGGCCAGGTAGGCGGACGCCGCCAGGGTGTTCTCGTATCAATGGAATCAGGAAAGGCATCTACTTATGGAATCATGCAAGTAGAGGACCGCGGAACGATCTTTGTTGAGCCTGGAACTGAAATTTATGAAGGCATGATTGTCGGAGAGCACACTCGTGAAAATGACATCACGGTAAATATCACGAAGGTAAAGGCAGCAACTAATATTCGTTCTGCCAATAAGGACCAGACTTCCGTTATCAAAAAGCCAAGAATCATGACTCTTGAGGAATCTTTGGAATACTTGAACGATGACGAGTATTGCGAAGTAACACCAGAATCAATCAGGCTCCGTAAGAAAATTCTTGATAAGAATGAGCGTGAAAGACAAGCTAAAAAGAAAAAATTCGCTGAAGCTTAATTAAGTAGGGGGAAGAAGGATGGATGTAAGCCAGAGATTATCATTTTTTGCAGCATTATTCAGGGTAGATGAGAATCCGACGGTTGGAATGTGGATGCTTTACCTGACAATTGCCGCTCTCAGCATCCTTGTATATAAACTTGGATTTGCGCAGAAGCTGCCGTTGTTTAAGAGTATCATTATCTACACGTTCCTATTGCTTGGCTCTACAGTCCTGACCTTCCTTGCTATTTTCCTTCCCATCACGGAAGGACTTGTGGTCGCTGCGCTTATTCTGATCATATACAAGCTCAGGCTGCGTCAGCATAAAAAAGCAGAAGCGAATGTCAAATAGGAGTTGGGGAAATGAAATCACTCCAGGATGCAATTTATAATTGGCTGACCATCAAAATTGTCAGCGACGCTCGGCCAGAAGATACAGCTGCTCAAGACACAACACAATTATTCGAACAAATTCTTGCCGATGAACATAATGTTGAATCAAAAGAATTAAAACGAGATGCATTAATGTATTATGTCACCGTCGTTCAGGAAGGCAACTCTAAAGAGTACCGTTTCCCCCGCGACCTGATCGAAGTCATGCTCGACCAGATCAGGCAGGAACCAGACAAATACGTCAACTACCCAGAAGAAGACTAATGAAAATCCGCCCGTGTATGGGCGGATTTTTTTGCTGTTGTTTATTTCAAGACGTGAATTAAGGCAGGTTTGAGGCAGAGCTGGAAAGCTGTCAAAAGAAGTTCTGGATTCAGAGAGGGCATGATTCACCAGGAACTGTATCCTTATAAAGAGGGAAAAGCTTGCATAAGGGCATGATTAGTCAAGAATCGTACCCTTATAGAGAGGGAAAAGCTTGCATAAGGGCATGATTAGTCAAGAATCGTACCCTTATAGAGAGGGAAAAGCTTGCATAAGGGCGTGATTAGTCAAGAATCGTACCCTTATAAAGAGGGAAAAACTTGCATAAGGGCATGATTAGTCACGAATCGTACCCTTATAGAGAGGGAAAAGCTTGCATAAGGGCATGATTAGTCAAGAATCGTACCCTTATAGAGAGGGAAAAGCTTGCATAAGGGTATGGGTGGATTCAGACTAGTTTTAGGGGGAATCCCAAAAGCTGTCTGAATCAGTCCCGCACCACTCCTTAAAACTTTATAGAGGACTATACACAATCACCAATCATCCTTCTTTATACGGGAGCGGTATAACTTAAAATTCCCGGTGGCGATTCGATTGTTCGTTTTTTCGGCAATTCGTTCATTGCATGGTTCACACATATATGTATGGATCGGCCGGTTCCTGAGCCGCTTAGCCTGAAGGGTATCGCTGTTAATATTCTCAATTTTGTCGCAAAGTACACATTTGACTCTCATTCTTACACCTCTTATCAATAATTATAATACATAGCCTGGTTGAGATTGGATTATATTATAGTATATCATTGTTTCCAAACTGAACAGGGAAAATCATTTGATTTGCCCTGCCTAAAGAATTCGTAGTACTATTATGATAGTGTAAGGAGGGTGAATATGGCAAATCAAGTAGAACCTAAACTAATCAAACCGTTGTTTGATGAATTGCAAAAAGAGCGTTTTGTCACCTTGGCAACAGTGGACCATGAAACCACCGGCCCGAATGTCAGTGCGATTTCCTGGGTACTGGCAAAGGATGAGGAAACCGTTTACTTTGCGGTGGATAACCGTTCAAGAATCATCGAGAATATCAAGAGCAATGACAAAGCAGTAATCAACCTGATCGCAAATGAATCTACATATTCAATCAGCGGGTCAGCGAACGTCAAGCAGGAAAAGCTCGAAGGTGTACCTTTGAAGCTGGCGTTAGTTGAAATCAAAATCAGCGAAGTAAGGGACGTTATGTTCTATGGATCAAAAATCGTCGCTGAACCTCAATACGACAAGACATATGATAAAGACGCTGCGGCACGCCTGGATAATCAGGTAATGGATGCAATGAGAAAAGCTTAGTCAATCGACTAAGCTTTTTGTCATTTATGATAATTCGATTGTTGTTCCTGTTCCTTTTCCAATTGTTTTTGTTCACCATCGTCCAGTTTCTTCTTAGGATCCTCGGTCGGGCTTTTGGTCTGCGGCTCAATCATATCGGCTGGAACCTCTGGCATGACTCTGCCGGTTATGTCAGAAAGCTCGTTCATAATACCCTGGATAGGCTGGCCGTTTTGTATATCCTCTGATATCTCCCTTAATCTCGCTGTGATATCTGGGTCCGCAACAACTACTGCCCTGGCACCGTGCGGATCTTTCTTTAATGCTTCCGCCACTGTATATTTAACGGTATCTACCTCAGACCTCTCCATTTTATCCTTAACGTCGATCCCCACTATAGCAAAGCGTCCGACTACTACAGCAGCGGCATCGTCCACATTCGGGATGTGAGTTGTCAGGCTCACAAGATGGCGGGATATCTCCTGGCCAGATTGGCGGTCAACATCTTCTATTGCACTATTCTGGACCTTAACCTTATGATCTTCGTCAGCTTTGTTGGCGTTGTTCTGTCCATTGCACGCAGTCAAAAGCAGCACAAACGAAATGGCAGCAACCAATTTTATCATTAATGAACCCCTCCGATTCTTTATTCGTAAAAAGTCCTTATCCACAACTAAGTATTAAAAAGAAGAAAGCAGTTTCCTAGCCAGTATTCCCTTTATATTTCTCTTGTGATTTTTCTCGTGAACCCCCCTATTGGATATAGCCTGAAGTGGGAATAAAGCAGGCAACAAAGTTTCCAACAGGAGCTGTAAAAAATAAATGCTCAAAGGTTATTGTGCAAAATATCTTCTATCTTTATTCAAAAAGTCATATATTTTACCAAAGTCCCGGCCAAGGCTGCCAAGTTGGCCAAAGTCGAGATTAATAAGGCGGGAGGCATCAATTTGAGTAAAATATACGTACTGGATACAAACGTCTTACTACAGGATCCGCACGCAATTTTTTCTTTTCAAGACAATGAAGTTGTCATACCTGCTGTAGTTCTGGAGGAAGTGGATTCAAAGAAAAGATATATGGATGAGATTGGGCGCAATGCACGCCAGGTTTCAAGGCTCATAGACGGCATGAGGGAAACAGGTAAGCTGCATGAGAAAATCAACCTTGAGGGCGGTGGGACGCTTCGGATAGAGCTGAACCATCGATCCTTCCACCAACTGCAGGAAATCTTCGTTGAAAAAACAAATGACAATCGAATACTGGCGGTAGCTAAAAACCTGAGCCTTGAAGAGGAAACGAAGGAAGATGGGCGTCCAGTAATCCTTGTGAGTAAGGACGCGCTTGTCCGTGTCAAAGCAGATGCCATCGGCCTGATCGCTGAAGACTTTTTAAGTGACAGGGTTGTGGAAATTAACCATCTGTATTCGGGCTATGCAGAAGTGTACTTGGAAATAGAAGAGCTTAATCGCTTTTATGAAAGAGGAGAACTGAATATCTCTGATTTAAAAGGGCAAAACTTTTTTTACCCAAATCAGTTTGTGATCATGAAGGATATTCTCGGCAGTTCAGCGTCCGCAATAGGTATGATCGATACCAAAAGTAAAAAAGTGAAAAAACTTGTTTTTGAACATGAGGGTAAACACATCTGGGGAATCAAGCCGAGGAATGTACAGCAGATCATGGCGATGGAACTGCTTTTACGGCAAGACATGCCTCTGATCACCTTGATAGGGAGGGCAGGCACAGGGAAAACCTTGCTCGCATTGGCATCAGGCCTTCTGCAGACCGAGGACTTGGGCATTTTTAAAAAGCTGCTTGTAGCAAGGCCAATCGTGCCAGTAGGGAAGGATTTAGGCTTCTTGCCTGGTGAAAAACAGGAAAAGCTCAGACCATGGATGCAGCCTATTTATGATAACCTCGAATTCCTTTTCAATACAAAAAAACCTGGAGAGCTTGATGCCATACTGGCAGGAATGGGTTCAATCGAGGTAGAAGCATTAACGTATATAAGGGGTAGGAGCATTCCGGATCAATTCATTATTATTGACGAAGCACAGAACCTGACAAAGCATGAAGTGAAGACCATCCTGACAAGGGTTGGGGAACGTAGTAAAATCGTCTTGATGGGTGACCCCGACCAGATTGACCATCCATACCTGGACGCTTACAATAATGGCCTGACGTATGTGGTGGAAAAATTCAAAGATCAGCAGATTGCCGGTCACGTCCGGCTCGTAAAAGGAGAAAGATCACCTCTTGCCCAGCTCGCAGCCGATCTGTTGAATTGATATTCTGTACTTAATATTCGGGAAGAGGCAATAATAAAACGGGCATCCATATGATGCCCGTTGGCAGTGCCTTATAGCTTATTCCACTAGGAATCCGGTAACATTTTTGATTGGACTGTCTTTATTGGAGCCATCCTTGAAATATACATGCAGTGGTCCGTCTTCTTTTAATGGTTTGCCGTCCTTGGAAAACCCGAGGATAATACCAGAAGCTTCTTTGAGGGAAAGAGCTATCTGATCATTATCGCCGTATTCAATTACAACAGTCCCAGCAGTCTGATCTGGCTCGGCATTATCAAGAAATGGTTTAAAGGGAATGCCGAAAGTGCCTGTCAGGACTTTTTCCTTTTCAAACTTAACTTCTGTTTTAAGTGTAGGCGGATAAACGGCACCTTCCATAATTTCACGGTCCCAATGCTTTGAGACAGATTTAGTATACTCCTCTAGGGCATCATCGGTTTTTTGGTCTTCGTTGAAATATGTATTCAAATCTACTTTGCGGTCGTCGAAAATCCAGACACCAGGATCCAAAGTAATCTTGTATTTAACTCTTCCTCCGATAGGGATGATTGTCTCCATAATTTCCTCCTGCATTTTTACATATATTATTTATTCAGTATAACGATATTTTGGCAAGCTGTCATTTCAACTCCCCTAAAGCACGCTAACCATTAAATTCTGCATCCCTAATATTCTTGCTTTTTTGTCCACTTAAGGGTAAAATTTAAAGATAGGATTAGGTAATCGCTCGGAAACGGGGGGATCAAGTTGGCGTCTGATATGATAATCAATCATCAGGAAAAAGCACATGCCTTATTAAAGGCTGACGCTGATAAAATTTTAAAGCTGATCAAAGTGCAAATGGATAACCTGACAATGCCTCAATGCCCTCTTTATGAAGAGGTTTTAGATACGCAAATGTTTGGATTATCGAGAGAGATAGATTTTGCAGTAAGACTCGGCTTAATCGAAGAATCAGATGGGAAAGTCATTCTCGACCAATTGGAACAAGAGCTTTCCATATTGCATGAAGCTTCGTTAAAAAAATAATATTCCTAAAAACTCAAACAGTCCTTAACGATTGTTTGAGTTTTTTTGTGAGGTACTTTTGGGGATGTTGCTCTTTACATAAGTTTTCAAGTTTTTTCTCGTAAACTGCATTACACTTTGATGACAATATATTAAGAATTCCATAACTTTTCCTTTGACAAAGGCAGGATATTTCAACTTATAGTAGAATAGATTAAACAACTTAGAAGATGGGGAAGAGACGATGTTTAAAAAAATACTGAAATCCTATGACTATTCATTGATCATTGTTGTTGCTCTGTTGAGCTTGTTCGGACTTGTCATGGTTTATAGTGCCAGCATGGTCACCTGGCATGGAGTAGACAGTGATTTCTTTTATGACAAACAAAAATTCAATTTAATAACAGCTCTGTTTGTATTTATTTTAGCGGCCTTATTTCCCTACAAAGCAATGCGAAGCACCAGGATCTTACTTCCTATGGTGATCGTTACTCTATTAGGCTTACTCATCCTGTTCGTCGTAGGTAAAGTAGCGGGTAATGCCCTTAGCTGGATAGAAGTTGGAGCCAGGAGCATCCAGCCATCGGAGCTTGCTAAATTAAGTGTCATTATCTATCTATCAGCTGTGTATGCAAATAAACAATCATACATAAATGAATTCAATAAAGGTGTGCTCCCGCCTCTGCTATTTCTGGTCATGGTGTTTTTCCTTATCGCTGTTCAGCCTGACTTCGGGACAGCAGGTATTATCATGCTGATTGCAGCATCAATCATTATGTCTTCAGGCATGAATTTTAAAAATATCTTGAAGCTGGTAATGATTGTAGTGATATTATTGGTACCTGTTTCGCTAATATTGAAAGATGAAGTATTTTCGGAGCGGCGCTTGGAACGTCTTACCTCATATAGCAACCCTTTCGATGATGAACAAAAATCCGGATATCAACTGGCTAATGCCTATTATGCAATTGGTTCAGGCGGGCTGACAGGACTGGGATTAGGACAAAGTAATCAAAAGCTTGGGTATTTGCCTGAAGCACACACGGATTTCATCATTGCAGTCATCTCTGAGGAGTTGGGGATTTTTGGTGTAGGCTTTGTGTTGCTGAGTCTAGCCTTCATCGTTCTGAAAGGGATTCATATCGGGCTTAAGTGCAAGGATCCCTTTGGCAGTTTGCTGGCAATTGGGATTTCCAGTATGATTGGGATTCAGTCATTCGTTAATCTTGGGGGGGCTTCCGGGGTCATTCCACTGACAGGAGTACCGCTGCCGTTTGTAAGCTATGGAGGTTCCTCCTTGCTGCAGCTCGCACTATCGATGGGGATATTGGTAAATGTTTCGATGTTTGTTAAATATGAAGAGAAGTATAAGAAGGACAGGACTGCTCAGTCTATACCTGCAAAAGCTGCAGTAAATCAAAATTCTTATAAGTCAGGTCGTAGTCATTGAGATAGTAAAAAAAAGCTGCAGCATACGCTGCAGCTTTTTATTTTACCGTTGCCGGGGAAAGTTCAACGGGTTTAGGGTTTTCGACTCTGGCAGCATTCTTCTTGCTCCTCGAAACTAAAAGGATAAAGTAGCTGAATACTCCGAACAGAACAGAAATGAAGAAAGCGTGTCCCAGGGCAATGTACAGATTGAGTCTTGTGAAGATGATCAATGCGCCGGCAATGACTTGCAGTGACACAAGGATCATTGAAATGATCCATCCCCAGTATAATACTCTTTCATGTTTGTAATGTTTGACGGCAATGTAGGTGACATATGCAATCCAAATGAAAATGAAACCTGCAGCAGCCCTGTGCCCCATCTGTACCCATTCGTAAATGTTGGTAGGAAGGAAGGCACCGCCATTTGTACATAAAGGCCAGTCTTTGCAAACCAGGCTGGCATTCATATGCCGGACCAGAGCGCCAGTATATACGACAATATAGCTGTAAACGGAAAGCCCGATAATATGGAACCTCATCCTTTTATCGATCACCAGTTTTTCAGCCTGAAACTTTTGATCGACTTCAAAAATAAGCATGGTCAATAAAAGTACAGCCGCAAAAGAGATCAGCGAAATTCCGAAGTGAAGTGCAAGGACAAAATCAGATTGTCCCCAAACCACAGCGGCTGCGCCGATCAATGCCTGAAGAACAAGGAAGAAAAAAGATAAAACTGCTAAAAACTTCGTTTCGCGAATGTGCCCAATAGCCTTCCATGTCCAAATGGACAAAATAAGCACCATAATGCCTACGCTGCCCGACACTAATCGGTGGGCAAGTTCAATTACCAATTCCGGGGTTATATCAGTAGGAACGAATTCCCCGTTACAAAGGGGCCAGGATTTGCCGCACCCCATACCTGATTCAGTTTTGGTAACCAAAGCTCCTCCGAGCAAAACAAAAAGCATCCCAATTGTGGTTAAAACAGCCAGCCACTTAAGGGAACGATTCATGATCATCACCTGCTTATTCATAGTTCGATAAGTTGTCAAATAATAAACTTGACATGTATAATAGAAGAAGCTTGTAGAAAAGAAAAAATTCTACCCCTATAATAACGAATTTTGACGAAAAAGGATAGAAAACAATACTTAAGATACTACACAATAATAGTCAATATTTCAATACTTACTATTATACATGGACAACAAACAGGTTTATCGGTAAAATGCACTTGGCAATAACGAGTTGCTATAAATTATGGGATTACATACCAGCAATTTTACAAACATGAAAATATTATCCAAGAATATGTATATTCGAATAAAAGAAGCTCTTTCAACAATCTATTAATATCAAGTTAAAATTCCTTGCAATAAAAATGAACTTTATGGATAATGGCGGTAAGACACAAATTAGTCAAATTTTGTTCAAAAAAAATTCACAAAAAAGTTGTGAAGTGTGATTTAATATACAACGTAGGCTTTATTTTTCTACACAAACATTTAACAGCCTTAACACGTTAAGAATAGTGAAAACTTTCCGGAATATAAAGTACAAATACTCTTCTTTTTTTTGTAAAAATTTCGTCTCTGGAATTTTGATGGAAAAGGGATGAAGGAGGATATGGATGTCTAATTCAAAAGCTTTAACAGAAGCTGTATTAGAGAACGGACAGCCTGCAGTCGTGGAGAAGACGATGATGAAAGACTTTCTTGCACTTATTAAAGTAGGAATTGTGAATTCCAATGCCATGACCACTTTTACTGGATTATGGCTCGCGCTTCATTTTAGCGGAGCACGGTTCCTGGACAATATTGATTTAATTCTTGCGACCTTGATCGGTTCTTCGCTGATCGTCGCTGGTTCATGCAGCCTGAATAACTACATCGACCGGGATATAGACCATTTAATGGAGCGGACGAAAGACAGGCCGACCGTCACAGGAAGAGTCCAGCCTGGAAAAGTTGCATTGATGAGCTTCCTTTTGATTGGGATTGGCACCGCGTTTTTGCTTACGACTACTGTCACGGCTGCTGTAATCGGTCTTTTCGGAGTTTTTAGTTATGTTGTTCTGTATACATTATGGTCAAAACGACAATATGTTTCCAATACAATTGTCGGCAGCATATCCGGAGCAGTTCCTCCGCTTATCGGCTGGGCTGCAGTGGATGCTAATCTGGATATAATGGCATGGATGCTTTTTGCCATTGTTTTTGTTTGGCAGCCGCCTCATTTTTACGCTCTTGCAATGAGAAGAGTAGAGGAATACCGTGCAGCTGGTATCCCGATGCTGCCTGTCGTAAAGGGTTTCAAAGCGACGAAAAAGTCGATCTATATGTGGATTGCAGCTTTGTTGCCGCTGCCTTTCTTCCTTCAGGAGCTTGGCCTATCATTCATGATTCTGGCAACAATCCTGAATATTGGATGGCTTGTTTTGGGAATCTACCTCGAAAAGCTTAAAGATGATATGAAATGGGCAAAACTGATGTTTGTATATTCTTTACAATACTTAACTGTCATGTTTGTCGCTATGGTAATTGTCACACTTATATAACCTTTGTTAGGAGATTCACTCTTTGTTTAGAGAGGATTTTTCCATATATTTTTTTACAACCAAATTTATAAGATTTTTTACGAAAGAGGGGTTTAATTAAGCTATGAAGATGCTTGCTAAATGGCGTCTGCTGTCACTGTTCACATTGATGGCATTAGTCTTGTCCGGCTGTGGTGAGCCATACCTGTCAACATTAAGACCTGCAGGTGAAGTTGCTCAATCCCAGTATGAACTTATGTTGTTGAGCACGGCGATTATGGTGGGAGTAATTGCTGTCGTCACAATCATTTTTATCTATGTCATTATGAAATTCCGCAGGAAGAATGACAAAGAAATTCCAAAGCAGGTCGAGGGAAGCCACAAGCTTGAGATCCTTTGGACTGTTATTCCGATCTTATTGCTTCTAATTCTTGCTGTTCCTACAGTTGCTGCAACATTTAAGTTGGCGGATGTTTCCCCAATGGAAAAGAAGAACGCTGAAGGAAAGACTGATGCGCTTGTAGTCAACGTGCGCGCGAATCTTTACTGGTGGGAATTTGAGTATCCAAATGAAGAGATCATCACCAGCCAGGATTTAGTAGTCCCTACTGATGAAAAGGTTTACTTTAATCTTAAGGCTTCTGATGTAAAGCACTCTTTCTGGATTCCATCTGTTGGTGGAAAGATGGATACGAATACAGACAACATCAACAAATTCTGGCTTGAGTTTGACAGTAAAGGAGCTGATGAAGCTGGCGGACTTTTCTTCGGAAAATGTGCTGAGCTTTGCGGACCTTCACACGCATTGATGGACTTCAAAGTAAAAGCTTTGCCACGCGCTGAATTCGATCAATGGGTAGCAGATATGCAAGGTGTTAAAGAACCTGTTAAGGCTGAAACTGCAACTGCACAGCAGGGACAGGAAATCTTCAACAACAGCTGTATTGGATGTCACGCCGTTACTCCGGCAAACACGGCTCCAGAAAAAGCTCGTGTTGGCCCTAACCTGACAAACTTCGGAGATCGTTCTCGTGTTGCTGGTGTCTTGGATATGTCAGAAGAAAATATCAAGAAATGGCTGGAAGACCCAGAAGCATACAAGCCAGCAAACAAAATGACTGGCAAGTATCCTGAGCTTTCTACAGAAGAACTTGATGCATTAACAGAATATCTGATGGGCTTGAAAGTCCAGAAATAAAAGGGGATTTGTTTGAAAGGGAGGTAAAACTGTGAGTACCTATGCTCAGAAAAAAGGATTCGGCGCAACTTTGTGGGACTACCTGACAACGGTTGACCATAAGAAAATCGCGATCCTTTATCTTATCGCTGGCGGATTTTTCTTCATCCTTGGCGGACTTGAAGCTCTATTCATCCGTATCCAGCTCGCTGTACCTAACAATGATTTTGTAAGCGCAGGTTTCTATAATGAAATCCTGACGATGCACGGAACAACCATGATTTTCCTTGCAGCGATGCCGCTAGTGTTCGCATTTATGAATGCTGTCATGCCACTCCAAATTGGTGCGCGTGACGTTGCGTTCCCATTCTTGAACTCTTTAGGATTTTGGTTATTCTTCTTTGGTGGAGTATTCCTTAACCTTTCATGGTTCCTTGGTGGAGCTCCTGATGCTGGTTGGACTTCTTACGCTTCACTTGCAATTGCGTCTGAAACACATGGTATCGACTTTTATGCTCTAGGATTGCAGATTTCAGGTGCGGGTACACTAATCGGGGGGATTAACTTCCTCGTAACAATCATTAACATGCGCGCCCCGGGAATGACTTATATGAGAATGCCGATGTTCACTTGGGCAACATTTGTAACATCAGCTCTTATCCTGTTTGCGTTCCCTCCACTGACTGTTGGTCTTTTCTTAATGATTTTTGACCGTATGTTTGGTTCTAATTTCTTTGATGTAACAAATGGTGGTAACACAATTATCTGGGAACACCTATTCTGGATCTTTGGTCACCCAGAAGTTTATATCTTAATTTTGCCGGCTTTCGGTATTTTCTCTGAGATTTTTGCTATTTTCTCTAGAAAGCGTCTATTCGGTTACTCATCCATGGTATTCGCAACTGTATTGATCGGTTTCCTTGGATTCATGGTATGGGCTCACCATATGTTCACAACTGGTCTTGGACCGATCGCAAACGCGATTTTCGCAGTAGCGACAATGGCAATCGCCGTTCCTACAGGTATCAAGATTTTTAACTGGATGTTCACGATGTGGGGTGGAAGCATCAAGTTCACAACTCCGATGCTTTGGGCAGTAGCCTTCATTCCTTCATTCGTTGCCGGTGGTGTAACTGGAGTCATGCTGGCATCAGCTGCAGCTGACTATCAGTACCATGACAGCTATTTCGTAGTAGCTCACTTCCATTACGTTATCGTTGGTGGTGTAGTATTCGCACTATTTGCAGGTGCACACCTTTACTGGCCAAAAATGTTCGGTACAATGCTGAATGAAACTCTAGGTAAGATCACGTTCTGGCTGTTCCTGTTTGGATTCCACCTGACGTTCTTCATCCAGCACTTCCTTGGATTGATGGGTATGCCACGCCGTATCTTCACTTTCCTGCCTGGACAGGGACTGGAAACTGGAAACTTGATCAGTTCAATTGGAGCCATCTTCATGGCTATTGCGACAATCGTTCTATTAATTAACGTAATCATGACACAAGTTAAAAATGAAAAAGTTGGGAATGACCCATGGGGTGACGGTCGCACACTAGAGTGGGCGATTGCATCTCCACCGCCATTCTACAACTTCAAGCAGCTTCCGCTTGTTCGCGGACTTGATGCTTACTGGCTTGAGAAAATGGAAGGCAAGAATGGCATGACGCCTGCAGAACCGCTCGGCGATATCCATATGCCAAACAACTCTTTCATTCCTTTCGTTATCTCACTTGGTCTTTTCATCGCAGCATTCGGTGCAATGTACCGTGCTGATACAAGCTGGGGACTAATAGTGCTGATCCTCGGCATGGCTGTAACACTAGGAGCCATGTTCGTGCGTTCAATTAAAGATGATCATGGATTCCATATTCATAAAGAAGACTTAATGGACGATGATAATGATAAGGGGGCAAAGGCATAATGCAAGCTGAAGAAAAATTCACTTATGAAACATGGCCTGCGGAGCCTGAAAAAGCAACCCTCGAAGCAAAGAACAAGTTTTTAGGCTTCTGGTTCTTCCTTGGTGGAGAGACAGTATTGTTTGCGACGCTGTTCGCAACTTATCTTGCCTTGAAGGATAAGGTTCCAAATGCTGACCATGCACTAGCCAAAGATATCTTTGAAATACCGCTGGCTTTTGCAGCGACAATGCTTCTATTAACAAGTTCTTTGACAAGTGTATATGCAATGTACCATATGAAGAACTTCAACTTTAAAAAGATGCAGCTGTGGCTTGGATTGACAGTAGCTCTGGGTGCGGCTTTCCTTGCACTTGAGATTTATGAGTTCAATCACTATGTACATGAATTCGGGCACACTTTCACTAGCAGTGCGTTTGGATCAGCTTTCTATACCTTAGTAGGATTCCATGGTGGTCACGTTGCATTCGGTCTTGCTTGGATCATTACCTTGATGGTCCGTAACTCCAAACGTGGTTTGAACCTTTACAACGCTCCTAAGTTTTATGTTGCCAGCCTTTACTGGCACTTCATCGACGTTGTATGGGTATTCATCTTCACGGTTGTATATCTAATGGGAATGGTGGGATAAACTGATGGCTAATCAACAACCAAGTTCAGGGAACCCAAGAGTAGACGTCGAATATCGTCGCAAAAAAAGCGCCGAAGAGATGAGATACCAAATCGTTTCCTTTGCATTGATGATTTTCTTGACACTTGTTGCCTTTGTTGCAGTTGGATATGAAGGATTCTCAGGCTGGTTTACAGTTCCATTCATCCTTCTGCTCGCTGTCATCCAGGTAATCTTCCAGCTCTACTATTTCATGCACATGAGCCATAAGGGACACGAAGCACCTGCTTTGTTCCTATATTCTGGTGTTGTTGTAGGAGCAGTAACAGTACTGGCTTTCACAACTATTATCTGGTGGTAATATGACTTAAAGAAAAAATCGGCTAAAAGCCGATTTTTTCTATGTATGGAAGTGTACTAACAATTAATGGAAGGGCCGTTTTATTGAAGTGACATACCTTTGGAAGTATAATGAAAGTAAAGTTCTTAAACAGGACGGGGTGAAAATACGATGCTTACACTAGATATATTTGGGTTCAGAGCACTATGGAGTCCGGTATATTTTCTGTTAATGGCAGCTATATTAGTTGCTTATTATCTGGTTGTCTTCAAGTACTATGACCGTTTCAAGGAAGGTGTACCTGCGACACGAAAACAGGCTGTTTACTTTACATCTGCTATCATCGTGCTATATATCATCAAAGGGTCGCCTGTCGATTTGATGGCACATATCACTTTTTACATGCACATGATCCAGATGGCAGTCCTATACCTTGTTGTTCCGCCTCTTTTGATTTTTGGCCTGCCTGACTGGCTTTGGAGATCGTTCTTGTCGCTGCCGGTAGTTGACCCGTTGTTCCGCTTTTTCACAAAGCCGCTTATTGCTTTGATTATGTTCAATGGAATTTTCTCTATTTACCATATCCCGCTGATTTTTGATATCGTAAAAACTGACATGTGGCTGCATGCAGGGTACACATCGGTGCTATTTATACTAGCGATGTTCATGTGGTGGCCGCTGATCAATAAATTGGAAGAATATCAGACATTATCGGGCGTTAAGAAAATGGGGTATATCTTTGCTGATGGTGTGCTAATCACACCAGCATGCGCTTTGATCATCTTTGCTGATACACCAATGTATGCAACTTTCTCAGACCCGAATGCATGGGGTGAGGCTTTGAAATTATGTGTACCGCCTACGATGCTCTCGACACTGGATCTTAGCGGTCCGGAAACCTTCAGTTCTATTTCGCTCCTGCATGACCAGCAGCTTGGCGGAGTAATCATGAAGGTTATTCAGGAAATTGTATATGGTATTTTCCTGGGTTATGCGTTCTTCCAATGGTTCCGTAATGAAGAAGATCACCAGGCTGAGCAGGATGCAATCAATCTTGCGAGCGCTCCACAGCCAGTAAAATAAATTGAGTTGTAAAAGCTTCCTTAAAGGGAGCTTTATTTTTTCTCATTTGTCTTTATTATCCCAGAGAAAATTTATCAGTTATATGCATTCAAATATTGAAAAAAAGTGACAGGTCACCTACAATTAACCTTATGGAGAAATAATGATTGAGAGGTAAACGTACATGTCTAACTTACCGATCCTGCCCACGATCAGCACAACATTTATTGTTTTAAGTGCGATTACTGTAGCAATTGGCTGGGCCCAAATAAAACAAAGAAAGATTGATCAGCATCGCAAGACCATGACGCTGGCTGGGATATTCGCGATCATATTCTTTGTCATTTATGCATCAAGGACAATCTTCATCGGAAATACTTCCTTTGGAGGACCTGATGATATCAAGATTTATTACACCGTGTTCCTAATTTTCCATATTACACTTGCTACAATTGGAGCGGTCCTTGGAATCATCTCACTTTACACAGGATATAAAAACAGATTAGAGCGTCATCGCAAACTTGGACCTGTTACAAGTGTTACCTGGTTCTTTACAGGTATCACGGGGGTTGCAGTATACCTGCTTCTTTATGTGTTCTATAAAGGCGGAGAAACAACATCAGTCATCAAGGCCATACTCGGAACATAGCAGACTCTAAAAACATTGCTTTTAGCAATGTTTTTTTATTTTAAGAAGGTATTCCCGCTTTAACAGGCGAATCTATTAGATTGTATAAGGGGGTTGTATTTGCTTGGATATTAAGGTTCTATCTGAAGAACATTATCTGGAGTCAATGAATTTATCAATGTATGCTTTTCAATATCAAGTACCGGAAAGTGATATTCCTAAACGTTTGGAAACCCTAAAGAAACATCACTTGCTTGGGATATTTGAAGGAGAAGAGCTTGCGTCCAAATTACATATTCTTTCTTTGAAAGTGAAGCTTGGTCATCTTGAATGGAAAATGGGGGGTATTGCGGGAGTTGCTACCTATCCAGAGCACAGGCGTAAAGGACATGTAAACGCACTTATGAAAAGGGCACTGATGGATATGAATCAAGACGGGAATATAGTTTCCTTTCTGCATCCTTTCCAGATTGATTTCTATAGAAGGTTTGGCTGGGAGATCATTTCTGACAAAAGAAAAATCACGATTGAAAAAATCGATCTAAAACCTGTAGAAAGACAGGAGGGAATAATTAAGCGGCATACAGAGAAAAGACACTCCAATGATATCGAGAGGGTGTATGATCGATATGCAGAAATGCACAGTGCGATGCTCGCAAGGGATTCGGAATGGTGGCGCACGAGCATATACGGCGAACAAACAGCTGCTGTTTATTATGACTCGAAAAAAGAAGCGGCAGGATATCTGATATACGAGATTAAAAATAATGTTATGAAGGTTGAGGAATACGTCTCTTTAACCCATGAAGCAAGAAAAGGCTTATGGAATTTCATTTGCCAGCATGATTCAATGGTAGAGCGAGCAGAGGTGCTGACATCAGTCCATGACCCATTCCCATTCTTTTTAAAGGAGCCTAAGCTCAAGACAGAAGTTTATCCATATTTCATGGGCAGGATTGTGAATGCTGAAAAAGCATTTTCTTCCTATCCTTTCATCACCAGCACGGATGGGAAGAATGTGTTCCTTCATCTCGATGATACTGATGCTCCATGGAATACAGGGACATATATAATAGGGCGGGAAGGGGTTAGGTTTCATCCTGTCAAAGAGGGAGGCACATGCGTAACAGCTCCTAAGCGCGGGATGCACATGAACATCAATACACTGACAGCCATGTTATTCGGTTATAAACGTCCTCTTGAATTATTTAAATTAGATCTTCTCAAGGGAGACATCAATGAAGTCGAGGAGCTGGAGCAGGCAATCCCAGCATTCAAGCCATTTTTCTATGATTTCTTTTAATTAGTAAGGCTCTTTTCTTGTTGCTATTGACTACAAAAAATAGGATTGAATGACCTATCTTTCTTCACAAAATTAAAGCCATATTATGAGAAAAGACTTTGCACACTTCATACCGACCTACAAAATAGCTTTTTATCACGTACAAATTATTTACGAAAACAGCCATTAGCAAACACAAAACCCGGGTGATTATTTCACCCGGGTTTCTTTTGGTTTAAATTTTGAATTTCAATTTAATGATTCCAGCTTCTTTGGCTGAATTGAACCCAATAAGGAGCAATGGTCCAATTACAAAGCCCATGAAGCCGAATAGCTTCAAGCCAAGATACATGGCAATCAGGGTGGATAATGGAGAAAGGCCAATATGGCTGCCCATCACTTTAGGTTCTACCGTTCGCCTGATGATCAACAAAATGACAGCCAGCACAGCCAGCTGGGTTCCAAGGGCGATATTGCCCGTGGCCAGGTGGAAGATTGACCATGGCGCCAATATAACGATTGAGCCAATTAGCGGGATGAAATCAATCAGCCAGATAATCGCCGACATGACAATTGCATATTCTGGCGTAATGAAAAGCAACCCGATGAGTGCAACGATAAAAATAATCACGCTCACTAGAAATTGTGCTTTCAAGAAACCAAATACAACGTAAGAAAGTCGTGAAGTCATGAAATGGACCTTATCTGCAGTTCTCTCTGTCAAATGGCTGTACACACTTTGCCTTAAAGACGGCAGCTCCAGCAAGAAAAGAAACAGCGCAATCAAATAGACCAGGAAGCTGATCAAGAAATTCGGAATGTAGGTCAGCAATGCCTTCAAATTATCTATATTGATAAATGCAATCATGTCGTTTTTGAGTTTATTGAGAAAGTCCTCAGCCCGGTTGCTGATTTCGGTTACCACTTCCCTTGGAAGGTCATTGGCAGCCTCAACAAAGCTATTTTCGGCCTTATACCAGGCATTTGTAATTTCATTTATATAAACTGGAGTATTATCTATCAGGTCAATTGCCTCGGTGACTGCCGTCGTAGTCAGGAAATAGCCTGAAACCATAATGAGCAATACGAACAGGAGGAAAATCGCCAAGACTGCCAGGCGCCGCCCTCTTTTGAATCTTTTCTGGAAGTAAACAACTGCAGGCTCGAGAAAAAGAGCGGTGATCAATGCAGCAATCAACGGGATGGATACCGGCAGGATAATGTAAAGAATGGCTGCAACTACGATGGTGATTAATGCAATAATGATCGTTCGTTTAGTGAAAATACCGGACAAGTGAAGCTCCTTTCTATACTCCTAAAGAGTATATACCTCTAAAAAGCAATGTATTAAGGGCACTTAAGCAAAAACCGCAAAAAATTCCTTAACAATTAAATTATAGTACGCATTTAATATAAGAAACAACAAAAATCAGCTTTTATCCATGTGTTTTTGTAAACTTTGTTGATTTTTAGCAAGTGAGCTCGCTTAGTTAAACGATAGAAAGGTATTCCATCTCTATCTCTCCCGATGTAAATCAAGTTCCGCAACCTTAACAGCGAGGGGTGAGGAAATGAAGGAGTCAATAAAAATCATGCCTCCGCAATATAGAGAGGTATGTCGTGCAGTCTGTGCGATTGTGCATGCCAATATAAATGAAAACCACTTTTTCCACCAGTCGAAGTTAAAAAACAGGATTTCCCGGATACGAAGAAATTCCTTTGCTGATAATGGAGTAATTGTTGAACTAGACGAGGGTAACGTGAAAATCAAAGTATACGTTGACACAGTGGTAGGGAATTACTCAATCCTTAATACTGCAAGGGAGCTTCAGAAGAATTTAGAAGAGGAGATTGTGCTGCTGATTTCTATCTTGCCGAAGAAAATTGATGTAATCATAACGGGACTTAAATAAATAAGTCTGTTAAAATCCTTAAGCCGATTTTAACGTGATAAAAGTCATTTTGTATGTAGGTACTTAGTTTGCAAGCTCTTTTCACATAATAAGCGTTAATCTTGTAAAGAAACTTAGGTATCCTATTTTGTAGTCAATAACAACAAAGTTTGAGAAAAGAGCCAATAAAAAAGACGCAATGATTGCGTCTTTTTTATGTTAAATTGCAAATTTTTCTACTTCTGTTTTCACATCGTTTAAAAGCTTTTCACACTGGCTGACAAGTGCTTTCGGGAATTGCTCACCTTCACCATATTCAACGCCATGCGGGTAGTAGTGTTTTCCCAGCAAAGGAGTCATCAACTGAATGATCGCTTTGTGTGCGCCGATATCACCTTCATGAGCATAGCCCTGTACACGCAAATAAAATGTTCCTTCTTTGACCACGATTTTTTTGTCATAGGTTACTCTTTCATAGTCCCATTGTCCTTCACGTACCAGACCGTGCTCTAACATAACCTCATCAAGACGGTTCAAATCCGCCTTCAGGTTCTCAATACCTGTATTTTCGAATTTCATCCTTTTCCCTCCTAAAAACACACTGCAGTAATATCGCCTAAAATAGATTATATCTCAAATTTAATAATAGTAAAAATATGCTTAAGTTGCAATGAATATAAAAGCGAAATTCTTTGCTCTCACCTTCTGCTTATCAAAGGAAGGATGGAGAAATAAGAATTATCTAACTGAGGGCATAATTAGCACCATACGGGCTACCCTAACAGTGAGCAGGCCAAGCTTTGATTCATAAGGAGGAAAAGAAAATGCGAAAAATCCGTGATATTATGACTAGCGATGTTGAAACCTGTACTTTGTTGGACAATGTATTCGAAGTGGCAGTCAAAATGAAGGAATGGAATGTTGGCTCCATTCCAATCGTAGACGAGGATAAACTTGTAGGCATGATTACCGACCGGGACATTGTCATTAGAGGGATAGCGGAAAAACATCCGCCGTCATCAAAGGTTGAAAGTGTCATGAGTGATCACCTCGTTACAGCAACGGCGGATATGTCCACTAAAGAAGCAACCCAACTGATGGCGGATCATCAAATAAGAAGGCTGCCTGTAGTTGAAGGCGAAAAACTAGTAGGAATCGTAGCGTTAGGAGACTTTGCTGTGAACGAACTGACAGATGAACAAGCCCAGCACGCCTTATCTGAAATCTCAGAGCCTGGAAACCATATGCAATAGACTAAGGCACTCATAATGGGTGCCTTTTACCATCATTTCTTCGGAAAGTGTCCACTCCTTTTCCGTATGGGGTTGTTTGATTTTACATCGGGCAAGCGATATGTTAAAAGTAGGTTAACCAGCGATATTGCAAGTAGTAGTGTCAATCGTGTTAAAGTTCAATAATTTTTCGAGTCCTATCGAACACTTCTATTAAAACGAACACTATAAATGATATAATAATTTCAAAAATCACTCATATAGTGATAGAGAGAGAGCATAGTGTCTTTTGACTCACATTAGTGTAGCTGGCAACAGTCAAAAAGGGGGGATCTACCTGAGAACTATTGCAAGGATATTAGTTTTTGCCGCAATTTTTTTACTTATTGGTTTATACATGGGATATAACAAGGAAGATAATGAGGAAATGGTTATCGAACAGAAGTCCACTCCTAAAGTAGATGAATCCCTCGAAAAGGACATCAGTGAACAAAGTATCAGCGAGGGTATTGATCAGCCCTCACAAGGTGTTGGTTCCTTGTTAGGGAAGGATATTGACTCTCTTAAGGCGACCTTAGGTGAACCATCAAGGGTTGACCTTTCAGCCTATGGCTTCCACTGGTGGATCTTTAACAATGACCCTGAAGAATATATCCAGGCTGGTGTCTTGAATGGCAAGGTCGTGACGGCTTACGGCATTGGTCCTTCTGTAAATGTGCAGCCATTTAAAATTGGCCAGCCGATTGAAGAAGTTTTCTCTATGAATGTCATTGAACCTGATGTAACATTTGAATATAATGGAAGCTCCTATAAGTTTGAGCTGTCCGAGCAGGATATGAACACACGTCCCATTATAAAAATGGGGGAGTATTTTGTTCAGCTCTATATTGATAAATTCACTAGTTCTGTTTCGAGCATCCGTTATATGGATAAGGAGACGCTCGTCAAACAGCGACCATATGAAATGGTCTACAGAGGAACGCTGATTGAACCGCCTGTATTATCGGAAGGGGATTGGATCAGGATTGAAGCCGGTCTCGAAAAACAAATCCTCGACATTACAAATGCGATCAGATTAAGGCATGAGCTTCAAACGCTTGAATGGGATGAAAAAACAGCAGAAGTTGCATATGCCCATAGCAAGGATATGGCCATTGAGGACTATTTTTCACATGAATCTGAAAAACACGGGGATTTATCGGAAAGGCTAAAAGCAGCAGAGATCTTGTATCAATTGGCTGGGGAAAACATTGCAGCTAACTATACAGATGGACCAGCGGTAGTTGAAGGCTGGCTGAATAGTGAAACCCACCGTGAGGCATTATTGAACGAAGAATTCACGCATCTTGGTGTAGGCGTGTATCAAAGGCATTATACCCAGAACTTCTTGAAAACGTGGGAAGAACCACAGTAATTGCTATTTTACATTCATTCTTTAACTGTAGCGAAGGAGCATGACCCATGAGGTCATGCTCCTTCGTTTTGCTTGATGGCCCTGTTGATTGAAAAGAAACCTTGTTTCCAGCTGCCGTAAAGATGTACCATATCCCCCTCATGGAATATAGGTGTAACAGCCCCTTTCCTCAATGGCGTCACTTTTTTTACGGTCAACTCCTTTATTCCTGTGTTGATTTTTAAAACTGTTATATGATTATACCGATGATAATAGAAACGTTCTTTATATGCAGTAACCTCGATGATTTTTCCGCTTACGATCGCTTCTTCAGGAATATTTTCAAGTTCGATCCATTCCTGGAAATTCGCCTGCATTTCTTTCTTCGTCAGCCAGAAAAAATAGGCCAGGACAATCGGAATTGCAATTGCTGTAACCATTATTGATCACCTTATTTATGCTGTTTTTCTACAACAAAAAAACTGCCTGATGAATGAGCGATTTTTTTGCCATCGGATCTGAAAACATCGGCTTCAAGGACGACGGTGCTTCTTCCTTTATGAATCAGCGTAGCTTTACAATGGAGATTGTCACCGATACCTGGCGCAAGGTAATGGATGTTAATTTGAGATGTGACAGCGGCGTAACCTTCTGGCAGCAGTTTGTTGGCAAGTGTGCCCATCGCTGTGTCGAGTATCGTGGCAGTAAAACCGCCATGGACTATGCCAAGGGTATTATCGAGCACATTTGTAATCGGAATATCAATTTCGCAAGTTTCATGATCGAGTCGCCTGTCCATATGCAGAAGGCCGTCGATATACGTACTGTTTTTTCCGCTAAGTTTATTTTTAACCCCGGCCAGTACCGTTCTGAGGGCTTCAAGTTCCTGCTCGCCCGATAACGAGATGCATTCGTCTAAAAGCTTTTGCAATTCTTTTTCCACTATATTATTACCTCTTTCTTTATGGCTCTGTTCCTTTAATATCGAATGAAAATCATTATTTTAAAAAAGCCATTTTCTAATCTGTTTTTTATTTTAACACTTAAAAAAAGTTTGATGAAGTTTTAAAGTTGTGGGCGACCATAAAATTGCCAGGAAAACACCGAATAACCAGAAGCTTTCTCTTAAAACAACAATTACTCATAAAGGTCCTTCACCAATACCGATGATTTTCATATGCTATTATAGGCATTTGTTACACTGTGAGGTGAAAGCTATGGCCAAAAAGAAACTGCATCCCTCTGTAGAAAAGTTCAAGGAATTTGTAAAAAAACACCCAGAGCTCGTGCAGGAGGTCAGAAAGGGAAATACAACCTGGCAGGAAATGTATGAAGATTGGTACCTGCTAGGTGATGATGATCCTAAATGGAACAAAAGCATGAATGAAAAGGATGAAAAAAGCGAAGAAAAGGAAAAGAAAACGGATTGGTTAGGGACGATAATGGGTGCTGTAAAAAATATGGATCCTGAGCAGGTGCAAGGGCAAATCCATAATATAAGCCAGGCGCTCGGTGCGATCCAGGGGGTGCTATCCCAGTTTCAGGGCAATAAAGGTGGACAACAGCCATCTAAAGGTTCGGGGCCTGCACATCCTTTTTCATTCAGAAAGGATTAGAATGGAGGCTAAAAATGCGTAAAGATGTCATGGAGCAATTACGATCGAATAAAGAATTGATCGAGTTTGTCCGATCCCAGCCACACTGGTACAGGAAGCTGAGCAGGGATCCAAGGGATATTTATTCTGCAGAGATCGCCGCGCTTCACCATTTTGAAAAAACGATCCCGCATAAGGTTCAAAAATTCTCCAACAATGTCCAGATGGCCTCAATGATGATGCATATGTTCTCGAGCATGAATTCCCCATCCTGACAAAGCTTTCTTCTGAATGAGGAAAGCTTTGATTATTTATGTAAGTGAATTAAGCTGGCATATGACGGCTTTCAGTCGCCCGGTCCGGAAAGTTTCGCTTTTCTGGCAGTTTCATGGTAAAATGAGGTTCGGAGGTGAGCCAGCATTGCTTGCTGTTACATCAGAAAGAGTATTATTGATGGAAGAAGCTGAACAGTTAGTCAGCATGATTTTACAATCTGATATTGCCGAGAATTATCGGGAATGTTTATATAATGTTAAAAACAATCCGGAGACACAGAAGAAGGTTCGTGAGTTTGTGGACATGAAGGAACGTTATGAAGAGGTTCAGCGTTTCGGAAAGTACCATCCTGACTATAAGGAAGTCATGGGCCAGATCAGGATTGTGAAAAGAGAGCTGGACATGGATGAGGTAATCGCCGAATTCAAGAGAGCGGAAAATGACCTGCAAAGCCTGCTTGATGAGGTTAGCGTGATCATCGGCAGATCCGTTTCGGAGAGCGTGAAAGTTCCTACCGGGAATCCATTTTTCGAAAGCTCTTGCGGAGGCGGCTGCGGCAGCGGAGGAAGCTGCGGGTGCTCTGCATAAATCGTTGCCAAAAGCATGGATTATCCATGCTTTTTTCTTTTAATTAGCTTTGTTTGACCGCAATAGATGGTTAAATAGGATTGATTATTGAAAAAACTGGTTTTTGTATGCTAGACTAGTACAAAGCAAACGTTTACCAAAGGGGAAAAGAATATGATAGGACAGAGGCAGGGAATCATCGTCTGGCTGTATTCATTAAAACAGGCCAAGATGCTCAGAAGATTTGGCAATGTTCATTTTGTCTCGAAAAAATTGAAATATGCAGTAATATATTGCAATCTGGATGAGGCAGAGTCGCTGATGGAAAAAATCAATTCATATTCGTTTGTTAAAAAGGTGGAACCTTCCTATAAACCATTCTTAAAGATGGAATTCGAAAACTCTTCCCCTGATAAAGCAAAAGAATATGATTATAAGATGGGAATATAGAACCGTACTTATATAGCAAAGGATTAGGAGTAAAAGGTGAGGGGGAACCCTCACCTTTTTATTTTTGTATCAGAAAGTATAGACTTTTACACTTTGATTAGTGTCTAGCTCCAGCGCCTAGCCCCTCGAGTCGCTTCAGTCCGCCCAATGAAGTCAAAGAACGACTTCACCGGTCGGCCTTCCAGCGCTTGTCGGGGCTGACCAAGGCGCTTGCGCTTTTTGTTCTTCTATTGCAGCGGCGGAATATAGTGGTTCAGCCGTAAAATGCCGATGAGGTGTTGATAGTACAATTCTTTTTCGGCGAACATCGTCGATGGCTTGGCATCAAATTCAATGATGGTTTTGCCAAGTTCAGCAGCCATTTCTGCAAACATGTCAAAGCGTTTGTTCTTAAGGACATGTGGGTTTGGAATGCCTTCCCTGCAGACATATAGTGCCTGGAATTTCCCAGGGGCGGTTGGCCTTAGCACAACGACAAGGGAGCTTACTTCTTTTTCGTTTATTTTTGTATGGATCGCCATCAAATGCATCAATCGATGCTGGTTTGCCCTGGCAGTTTCTATTAGTTCGTAAAGATCAGAATATCCTTCACCAAGCTCAATAAAACGCTGAATCAATCTGAATTACCCCTTCCAACTTATCATTCCATCATACTTTACCATTTGTGATCAGAAAATTGAAGCGTTTGTCAGACTTGATCCTTTTTAAAAAAATGAAAACTTTATCTTACGCTCATCCGTTGTTTTTGCTATTTTAATAGTAGTAGAGGAGTGGGGAGTAAACAATGAAAAAGATGTCTATCCTGATGACCTCAGGATTATTCATAGTTATTTGCGCAGCTGTTTTTTTGCAATGGAATGCTTTTTCAGAAGACAGCGGCAAACCAGCTGAACGAAAGGAAGAACCCTCTATCGTTGCTTCGGTGAAGGTGGAGTCGAACCAGCTTCTAGTAAAGCAGATTTTTTATGGTCTGGAGTCGAACCGGCAATACCAGGCAGTCATCCCGTCACAGGCTGTCGAGGTCAAATGTACCGATTCAGAAGAGAATCCTTGCGAGGATGGATCGTTGCCAAAAGGAGAAAAAATTCAGTTTGAGTACATTTTAAAAACTGGCCCCGGGCTTTCGCTTCTTTTAAATGAGTGGATGATTATACTGAAGGAAGCGGCGGTCAATAAGACGAGAATAGAGATAATAGACCAATATAACAGCAAAGGGACATGGGCTGCCGGGCTCCCCTTGAAGGGTTTTAAGAAAACGGAATTACTGAACTACTATGTGTTTGAAGGAGTAAATTCAACTCCTTCACTATATTGGCAGGAAAAGCCCCTTTTTAAACTAAATGAACAAAAGGGTATCGATTATTATATTAGTAAGAAGGACCAGATCATTTACGAATTCGACAGTCTTGGAACCTTTTCCGACAATCATTTATCTGTAGTCATCACAGAGGGTCAAAGGACTACCCATGGAACCGGTCTCCTGCTGGTTGGAAACAAGCTGACTAACAAGGAACTTGAGCGGCAATTGGCTATGGCCTTACTTGCATCCAAGTTTGGAACAGACAGGGGCACAGAAGGCTGGACTCTAGAGGCACTCACGTCACTGGTTACAAAACTGGAACCGGAAACTGCCAAAAGCAAAGCGATGGTCAGAGAGCTGGCGAATACTTTGACAGCGGAAGAAACCGCTGCTTTCATCACCTATTTTTCCAAAGAGAGACAACTTGATGTCAGATCGCTCGATGAGTACTTGTCATCAATCAAAGGGATGAACACCAAGTTCTTCTTGAAGAACAGCCAAAAAGGTCAAGCAGGATTTCCGATGTTTTTCACAGACACAAGAAGCATCATCGTGAATGGAAATGAAAAGGATGAACTGGAGGTAGTGATCAAAGGGGAGGAACACCTATTTCCATTAGTGCCGACTATGGCTGCTCTAGGGTATAAAGTAAAAACAGGAATTGATTTTACGGTAATGGAACTCTCATCAGACAGCAGCCAGTACTCCTTCAACCTAAAGAATAAAACATTCATTCTGGATGGCCAAAGCTTCGGGCTTCTTGAAAATCCATTCCAGTATCTGAATGGAGAATGGTACGTGGAAAAGCGCTGGCTTCATGCGATTTTTAAGGTGGAATTTTCGGAAACTGATGACCGGTTATTTCTTGAAACATAAATTTGTTTTTGTAGCCTTTTTTATGGCAAAAAAAAGCCCTGCAGTTTCTGCAGGGTCCTTCTATATCCTGTCAACAGGATAGAAGGCAAAGGGAGAGGAGAAACCGGAGGAAGAACTTATGGGGAAACGTAAGTCTTCTCCGCGGTTGGCAACAACATCCTCAAATTGATGTTGTTAATCATCATTATTTCCACAATAGGAAGGGATATACACTTATTTGGTTAATTTTTTATATGTGTGGTAGGATAAGGGAGTAATTTACATAAGCTCTTTTCGTAAACTTTGTTGCTTTTTCACCCATCTTCGCATATTCGTTTCTGAAGCATCATCGGAAAGAGCCTCAAAACGCTAAGAATGCGGATCTCTGTATGTGTTCAAAAGTAACGATCAAAGCGAAAATAGCGATAAGATAAAATGAAAATGCTTAAATGATTGAGGAGTAATAAAATATGAGAGTTGTATCAGGTGATTTGAAAGGCCGCGTTTTGAAAGCGGTACCCGGAACGTCCACAAGGCCTACTACTGATAAAGTGAAGGAATCGCTGTTCAATATGATTGGGCCTTATTTTACAGGAGGACTGGGCCTGGATTTATTCGCAGGAAGCGGCGGGCTTGGAATTGAAGCTCTAAGCAGAGGCCTGGATAAAGTTATTTTTGTCGACCGTGAAGGCAAGGCAATACATATCATCAATGAAAACCTTAGATCCTGCGGTTTGGAAGAAAAGGCAGAAGTATACCGAAATGATGCTGTCAGGGCTTTGAAGGCCATTCAAAAAAGAGACCTTATTTTCGATTTTATATTCTTGGATCCGCCATATAAAAAACAACAGCTGGTCAAGCTGTTGGAATTGATTGAGAAAGAAAGGCTTATTCAACATGATGGGTTGATCGTCTGTGAGCATGCTTCTGATATCACCTTGCCAGATAAGGTAGGGGCGCTTGTACAGTCAAGAAGCGAAAAATATGGAATAATCGGAATTACTCTTTATAAAGTTGATGCAGATGCTGAGGGGGAAATTTAAGTGGCAAGAGTGGCAGTATGTCCAGGCAGTTTCGATCCCATTACATTGGGGCATTTGGATATCATTACTAGAGCAGCAAAGGTATTCGATGAGCTGTATGTAGTTGTTTTGAATAATTCTTCAAAGAAACCTTTGTTTACTGTAGAGGAAAGAATCGAACTTATTGAACAGGTGACGAAGGGAATTGCAAATGTAAAAGTAGATTCATTCCAGGGCTTGCTAGTTGATTATGCAGAGAGCGTTAACGCCGATGCCATTATCAGGGGCTTGCGAGCTGTTTCGGATTTTGAGTATGAAATGCAAATCACATCTATGAATAGAGTGCTGAGTGATAAAATCGAGACTTTTTTCATTATGACAAACAATCAGTATTCGTTCTTGAGTTCTAGTATCGTTAAAGAGGTTGCGAAGTATGATGGAAAAATCTCCGAATTGGTTCCGCCTGAGGTCGAAGAGGCTTTGTTAAAAAAATTCAAGAATGAAGAGACGAAATAACGGGCAGAGATGCCCGTTATTTCTCTTTTAATATGCGGTTTCCAAGTAACCAAACATAAACGAGCAAACTGGCGATCGTAATCAGAGGGCCTGCCGTGGTGAGCATATTATGTGCATCTGCCAGGCGGCTGCCCTCCGAAGTAAGGTATTCCATAACCGGCAAAGCATTCGATGGCTGGCCATCTTCAAAGTAGCGCTCATAAACCGGCTTCCATAAAATGAAAGCATAGAATGCCGCAAAGAACCCATGAAGGATTCTTGCAAAAAAGAAAGGCTGAAATCGTATGTCTGTCTGGGCAAGAATACTGGCAACCTGAGCCTGGACACTAAACCCGCTGAATGCAAGAATGAAGCTAGTTATTACTGCCTGATGCATCAAAGTAGCTTCCTGGATCTGGCTGGTCATCTGGCTGCCGAGAGTGATTTCGAATAGGCCTGAAATGAATGGCAGGCTCAAGCTTTCTGTCATCCCAAGCATCACCAGCAATGTTTCAAGGAATTCAGCCAGGAATGCGGTGATGTGAAGATGGAATAATAGTTTATTAATAACCGAGAATAAGATAATGAATCCGCCAATCATCAACAACGTCTGAATCGAGGACATCACGGCGTCACCCAGCAGTTTTCCTATCGGGCGATTATCTTTTATCCTTGTCCTGTGCAAGGCGGCAAATGCATCCCTGATCGTAAGGTTTCGTTCCTTTTCCTTTGTGGCATTTTCTTCGCTCCTGCCGTAGAACCTCATTACCAACCCTACACTGATGTTTCCCAGGTAGTGGGCCAGTGCAAGAATAACACCAAGCTGGACATTATAAAAGAACCCAACTGATACTGCGCCAAAAATGAATAGCGGGTTAGATGAATTAGTAAAAGATACAAGTCTTTCTGCCTCGATTTTTGACAGCTGCCCTTCCTGACGCATTCTGGCCGTCAGCTTTGCACCGGCAGGAAAGCCGGAAGCCATGCCCATCGCCCAGACAAATCCGCCAACACCTGGTACCTTGAACAGAGGCCTCATCAGTGGTTCCAGCAAGACACCAATAAAACGAACGACACCAAATCCAATCAGCATTTCGGAAACAATGAAAAAAGGAAGGAGTGAGGGGAAGACAATTTCCCACCACATATTCAAGCCTCTAATCGATGCATCAAAGGATTGCTGGGGAAAAGAAATGAGTGAAGCAGCCAGTAAAGTGACGGAGGCTGCTAGGAAAAGTGTTTTCATTCTTGATTTTAGCACCTAAAATCCTCCTTCCTGCGGTCTTGCTGTGAAACTGTATTAATCAATGGTAAAATAGAGGAAACTCACCAGAGGGATCGTTTTCCATTAAAGATCCAAGTATATGTACTTACCGGACCGTATGCAAAAGGAGTTGAAACTTGTTGCTTCTTTTGATGCTGGCAGTGTTCGCGTTGACTTTTGCTTTTAGCATTCATATATGTATCGGGCTGTGTTTAAATGAGACCACTTCCTGGAGATCATTTAAAACTCATAATATATTTTGTTGTCTGAGTAAAATAGTTTGCGTAAAGAGCCAGAGAATACATAAATAATGATTAGTTGTCACTCTTGTCCTCATATAAATCAATATACTCGCTGAACTCCAAATTAGACCAAGTTTAGTCTGTATCGAAAAATTCATGGTTTTAAGGGAGGAAAAAGCTTTGGCAAGTCCAAAGATTGGTTTAGCTCTTGGATCCGGTGGGGCACGGGGATTTGCCCATCTGGGTGTCATAAAAGTATTAAGAGATGAAGGCATCCCAATCGATTTGATTGCCGGAAGCAGTATGGGGGCACTAGTGGCTTCATTTTACGGTGCTGGCCTTGACGTCGACCGGCTTTATAAACTATCGCGTGTGTTCAAACGGAAGTATTATCTCGATTTTACGGTCCCTAAGATGGGCTTTATCGCCGGCAAAAGGGTGAAGGAGCTCATCAGGATTTTTACCCATGGCAAAATGATCGAGGAGCTGGATATCCCGATTGGGATTGTTGCAACAGACCTGATGTCAGGGGAGAAGGTCGTCTTTAAAAAAGGACCTGTGGCGGAAGCTGTAAGGGCAAGCATCGCGATCCCGGGCATTTTTGTTCCGGAAAAGCTGGACGGAAGATTGTTCGTTGATGGCGGAGTTGTTGACCGGATCCCCGTTTCTGTCGCTAAGGAGATGGGAGCAGATATTGTGATCGCAGTGGATGTATCCAGCGTGAAGATGAACGAGGATGTTACCTCGATTTTCGATGTGATCATGCAGAGTATTGATATCATGCAAATGGAGCTGGTCGCAAATCGAGAGGTCGCTTCGGATGTAATGCTGAGGCCGCCAGTTGAAATGTTTAATTCAAAAGCATTTACTAATATTGAAGAAATCATCGCAATCGGTGAAGAAGAAGCTAAAAAGCATATCGATAAGATCAGAAAGTGCATTGAACAATGGAAGGAGCCACAAACAGAATGAGCAGAAAAAAGTCTTTAGGTCTGTCTATATTGGCAGCTATATTAATAATGGCTAGCGCTCTTTTTTACCTGCCTTACTATGTCACAAAACCGGGAATGGCAAAGGAGCTGGAGCCGATTATCGAGGTTGAAGACGGTTATGATGAGCAAGGAAGTTTCATGCTGACGACAGTCAGGATGGGAAGAGCGAATATATATGCCTATGTCATTGCCAAGCTGAGCAAATACCAGGAAATCTTTCCAGTAGAAGATATAAGGGCGGAGAATGAATCGGATGAAGAATATAATATTCGCCAGCTGCACATGATGGATAACTCGAAGACATCGGCAATAGAGGTCGCCTATAAAAAAGCGGGAAAACCAGTTGGCTACAACTATAAGGGAGTTTATGTTTTAAGGATAATGGATGGAATGCCTGCTGAAGGCAAGCTTATGCCTGGCGATCTGGTTTTCAAGGTTGATGGGAATGAGTTTGAATCATCTGATGAATTCATTGATTATGTAAGTTCCAAAAAGCCAGGAGATACGGTGGAGCTTTCATATAAACGGAATGGGAAAACAAATTCAGTGAAAATTCCACTAAAGGCACTGGATGATGGAAGCAATCGGCCGGTAGTAGGGATCCAGCTTGTGGATGACAAAGAAATTGACGTTGAGCCTGACGTAACAGTACAATCCGAGGAAATCGGCGGACCATCGGCTGGACTTATGTTTTCTTTGGAAATCTACAACCAATTGACCGAGGAAGATTTGACAAAAGGTTATGAAATAGCTGGTACAGGCACAATGAGTCCCGGCGGAACGGTAGGAAGAATCGGCGGAATTCAGCAGAAAGTCGTAGCTGCGGATAAGGCAGGTGCAGAAATCTTCTTTGCTCCGTTTGAAAAAGGTGCAAAGGGATCGAACTACGAAGAAGCACTTATAGCGGCTGAAGATATTGATACAAAAATGAAAATAGTTCCTGTGGATACTTTTGATGAAGCTGTATCGTATCTGGAAAATTTAAAAGAAAAATCAAGCTGAATCCAGCTTGATTTTTTTTATCTTAAAGATTTCCTGTAGATTCATTGACGGCTATTTTTCAACATGATTGGCGGCCGGCTGAATTCTTCCGCAAGCAGCTGTTCCTGGCCATGATCCTTCTGGCCAAGAGCATAAATCTTTGACGCTTTGATATCCAGTTCGATGTCAGGGTCAGAAAAAGCAGACAGCTTCGAAACGAGCGGCAGACTGAAATCCTTTTTTTTGGAATTCAGGTAGGAACGGCCTTTTTCCGTTGCACCTAATAACCTCAAATAATTCACTGTTTTTTGGCTCGTTTTCATGGTGTCTTTTCGTGTATTAGTTAAAATATGCAGGCATACTCTCTGCAGCCTTGTCCATGTATAACGCTTGGTTTTGATTGATTCCATGAATTGCTGAAAAGAGCCTGAGGAAGATGCAGCGGCAAGCAATCTATTCTCCAGTCCTTCTTCGACTTCATAGAACTCCCTTAATTCTGATGGATCGCTTTGGGTCAGTTTATATTTCAATAAAGGCCAGTAATTTTCCCATGAATGGAACCCGCCATATTGATCTCTGTAGTTTATTAGCTGAGCATATGTTGTTTCTGGTACGTATTGCTTGATCGTTTCAATCTCTCCTGCCGATCCAAATAACGCTTTACGTATACTTGTCGCGCTGGCTATTGTCGCTGATGCAAAATGCTCGTCATGGTACCCGGCATTCTTCCTGGTGATCGTTTCAGCTTTCATTGAGCTTTCTTGCCTGATGATTGCCTGTATGTAATGAAGTCCGAGAATGTTATTCGGCTTTGAAATATCGATGAAGCTTTCAGATGGAGCAAGCGAATGGAAGCTAAGAGCGATTGATTTAGGGTAACTATAGCCTTCCCCTGTATAAAATTTTATTTTTTCCTGGAATTCATCTTTGTTTTCCTCAAGAAAGGAAATCGTATTAGTGAATGATTCCAAATTACCGGATTCGCTGCCAAAACAAAGAGTGTCGCAGCCAGCACCAGAAAGAATCGAAACTGCCCCTTCTGCAAAAGTCTCCGCATGCTGTGTCGCAAAACGGTAAGGAAGCTCAAAGACGATGTCAACGCCTGCCTCGAGAGCCATCTTTGTCCTTGCCCATTTCGAGACAAGTGCAGGCTCCCCGCGCTGCAGGAAGTTCCCGCTCATCGCCGCAATCGACAGATCTGCATCAGTTTGTTCCTTCGCCTGTTGCAAGTGGAATAAGTGGCCATTATGGAAAGGATTATACTCTACAACAACTCCAACTGCTTTCATTCTTGCACTCCTTCATGTTAAGATGGATATTGCATTGTCTTGAAGTTTAATTTAAAGTATTTATGTAAATTATAGTGTAAAGAAAAAATATTGACAAATGATTACGCGAAGGTCTATAATTACCTTTGTTGCCTTGGGGTGATTCTATGAAATGGACAATAAGTCAGATACAAAAACATCGAAACAAGGACTTTCTGATTGACGAGTTTGTCCCAATGGACTCGATTAAGGAAACAGATCCGACAATCCGTAAGGTATCTCCCATCCATCTAACGGGAAGGGCAGATATCAGTGCCACAAGAGTGACATTCCATATCCGGGTTGATGGACATCTGATCCTGCCTTGTTCACGGACACTGGTTGATGTAAAATATCCAATTGATGTGGAAACAACTGAAACTTTCATGCTAAACAGCCACGACTATGAGGCTGAAGAGGAAGTTCATCAAGTAACAGGCGATGTCATTGATCTTGAACCCATCATCAGGGAAATCTTGCTAGTGGAAGTTCCCATGCAGGTATTCTGTGATGATAGCGCTGGTCAAGAAGGCGCACCCCAGTCAGGTAAGGATTGGGAAGTAATCGAGGAACAGGAGAAATCCGAAAAACTTGATCCCCGACTTGCCGGACTTGCAAAATTCTTTGAGGACTCTAAGGGTTCCTCTGACTAATCGATTAAAAAAGAGCGTGGAGGTCCAGAAAAGGACTGGCCTTCATAAACTTTCTTATTCCTTTTAAGGAGGTGGGAAGAATGGCTGTACCATTTAGAAGAACGTCTAAAACTGCGAAAAGAAAACGCCGTACTCATTTTAAATTACAAGTTCCGGGTATGGTAGCATGCCCTAACTGCGGTGAAATGAAACTTGCTCACCGTGTGTGCAAAGCTTGCGGAACATACAAAGGGAAAGAAGTTGTAAACGACTAATTTTCTCGTGAAAAAGCACAGAATGCAACTGCATCCCTGTGCTTTTTTTCATTTTAGCAGACTTGAAAAAGTCATCTGCCTTCAAGAAGTAGGACATTGGAGCACCACTTCTGCTTTAATCCGTATAAATGCTGCTGACAGTTTACCCCGATTACCGACATTTTAAGCTGCTTTAGATTCCTCTTATTGAGCCACTTTTTCTGACATGGCATATGAATTCATGTTCCAAACTCTCTTATTGAGACACTTTTTTTGATGTGGCATTTGAATTCGTGCTCCAATCCCTCTTATTGAGACATTTTTTCTGATGTGGCATATGAATTCATGTTCCAATCCCCCTTATTGAGCCACTTTTTTTGATGATGTGGCATTGGATTTCGTGCTCCAATCCCTCTTATTGAGCCACTTTTTTTGATGTGGCATTTGAATTCGTGCTCCAATCCCTCTTATTGAGACACTTTTTTTGATGTGGCATATGAATTCATGTTCCAATCCCTCTTACTGAGACACTTTTTTTGATGTGGCATTTGAATTCGTGCTCCAATCCCTCTTATTGAGACATTTTTTCTGATGTGGCATATGAATTCATGTTCCAATCCCCCTTATTGAGACACTTTTTTTGATGATGTGGCATTGGATTTCGTGCTCCAATCCCTCTTATTGAGCCACTTTTTTTGATGGGGCATATGAATTCATGTTCCAATCCCTCTTATTGAGCCACTTTTTTTGATGTGGCATTTGAATTCGTGCTCCAATCCCTCTTATTGAGACATTTTTTCTGATGTGGCATATGAATTCATGTTCCAATCCCCCTTATTGAGCCACTTTTGCCGATGGGGCATATGAATTCGTGTTCTAATAAATTTTTTTAATGCTTCAGACTACTTTTATTTTACTCAATTAACTGATGTTGAAATTTATCAACTAATCCTCATCGGAAAAATTTCTTCTCTATCCTTATCAGATTTAAATTTAATCACCTCCGAGACTCAAGCACTTTTTAAATGTACTTAATATTGATAAAATTTAGGGGACGAGAATCATAGGAGGAACACAATGAATCCATACATAATATCTAAAGAAAAAGATGGAGTACTGCTATTTACAATCAACAGGCCTGACAGGAGAAATGCCATTGATTATGATGTAATGGCCGGACTGGAAAAAGCAATCGAAATGGCTGCTGGAAACGATGTTAAAGTATTTGCTATTACGGGGGCAGGCGGCCAGGCATTTTGTTCCGGAGGCGATTTATCGGCCTTTCATCGTTTAAAAACAGAGTCGCAGGCGTATGGGATGCTTTCAAGGATGGCTAGTATTTTATACAAGCTCCTTGTCCTTCCAAAACCGACTATTGCCATTCTAAATGGTTCTGCTGTAGGAGGCGGTTGCGAAATTGCTTCAGCCTGCGACTTCCGGATTGGAAGAGAAGGGATGAAAGCGGGCTTTGTCCAGGGGAACCTCGCCATTACGACTGGCTGGGGAGGAGGCTCGGTCCTCTTGGAGAAACTTCCGCAGAATATCGCGATGAAAATGCTGCTTGATGCGAAAATATATACTGCAGAAGAACTCAAGGACATTGGATTCATCCACCATATTTATAAAGAACATCCGATAGATGCCTGTCTCTCATTTATGGAAGGCAGCTTGAAAAAAGAGACAACTGTTTTAGAAGCCTATAAAACTTTATTGAATAAAAAATGGGAGCACTTATCAATGAGAGAAAGGATGGAAGAGGAAGCTGCGAGATGTGCTGTACTGTGGGAGCATGAAGCCCATCATAATAAAGTGGACGAATTCATGATTAAAAAAAATAAAAATAATTAGCAGGGTATTAGGTGATATCAGTCTATCTTTCCTATTAGATGCATATGAATGAATAAAAAACAATAGGAGGGATTTATTGATGCCATTAACCCGTCAGGATGCCTGGTCACAGGATGAAGACTTATTGCTGGCTGAAGTAGTATTGCGCAATATCCGAGAAGGCGGCACCCAATTAAAAGCATTTGATGAAGTAGGAAAACAGCTTTCGAGGACTGCTGCAGCTTGCGGTTTCCGCTGGAATTCGTATGTGAGAAAGCAATATAAATCTGGTATTGAGCTGGCGAAAAAACAGCGAAAGGAAGCGAAAAAACAGGCGAAAACACAGGAGAGAGCAGAGGAGCCTGCGGCGCCAGTGAGCGAAGTGCCTACCAGTCCTACAGAACAAGAGGAAAAGCAATCCAGCCTTAGTATCGAAGCCGTAAAACAATACCTCGATGACCTCTATGAAAAAGCGGCAGCTGCAAACAGCCAGGATGTGCAAAAAGATCAAATCCGCGGGCTTGAAAAGCAAATCTATTACTTGTCTGCCGAAAACGAAAAATTGGAAACCCAACTGCGTTCTATGGAAGAAGACTATCGTGCCTTGATTGACATCATGGACCGAGCAAAAAAAAGAGTAGGCCCTAAAAGTGAGGACCAACAACAAAGAATAAACTTCCAGGTTGAGGGTAAAGGAAATCTGGAAAAAATAGAAAAATAGGCAATAAAAAGCGCCTGCCGATCATGGCAGGCGCTATTATTGTACGGTTATGGAAAAAAATATTTGCTCCTGCGCATATCGCAGTTGAACTGTAATTATTGAAGCTGTTCAGTTACACCAGCTGGATACCAGACAAGCGGATTCTCCCCACGGTCTCTCTCTACATCATAATGGACTGGCGTAAAGCCCATCTTTTCCCAGAAGTCCTGGGATTTTACCCGAGGGTTCGTTTTGATCGGCAGACCGAAACCCTTCGCGAATTCAACGAGTGCTTTGCCATAGCCCTTGCCCTGGTAATTTGGAAGCACCTCTAACTTCCAAAGCTCCAGGTAGTCCTGGGGTGGCTCAAAATAGCGGTCAAACTGCTTCTTGACCTGGTAAAGGCTCATACGGGCCACGAGCTTGTCGCCGAAGTAGATTCCGTAGAACGGAGAATCGCTATCATTTTCCACAATGTTTGCTTCCAAATCCTCAAGCATTGAAAGCTCCTGGTGGCCATACTCCTTGAACTTTTTGAATTCTTCTAAAGTCTTATAATTGATTTTCAGTTTTTCCACTTTATTCACCATAAAACAATCCCCCAATCAAGCCGCCAAAAAATTCATTGTATACTGCTCTCATTGAAAGCTTGCTCCTCCATAGCCGGATGATAAAATCTTTCAAGGCTGAGAAGAGATTTAAAGACATCATGCTTTCGAAATCGGCAATATATATATACCTGAAATTTGGTATATTTAAAGGCAGCTGAATATATTTGTTTTTTATAGCCTATTTTTATTATATTATAAAAACATGAAAAATTCTGCATTTGAAATTTAGAAAGCGGTTCCAATTTTTGCAGGAAATAAACAGAATATTGTAGAATTTTATAGAGTAAGCGAATTTTTTACGGGAAAGGGGAAAGAGCGTGCAAAAAATATTGATTGCAAACAGAGGAGAAATTGCGCTTCGCATTATCCGTACTTGCCGCGAACTGGGGGTCCAAACTGTGGCTGTCTATTCAGATGCGGATAAAGAGATGCCTTTTGTAAAAGAAGCTGACAGCGCTTACCGGATTGGTGAGCCGCCTGTTCAAAAATCATATCTCAATGCAGATGAAATCTTAAGAATCGCAAAGGAAGAAAATGTCGACGGAATCCACCCTGGTTATGGCTTTTTATCAGAAAACGCAGGATTTGCCCGTAAGGTAAAGGAAGCCGGCTTGACTTTTATCGGTCCAGCTCCGGATACGATTGAAAAAATGGGCGATAAAATCATTGCTAGATCGACGATGGAATCAGCCGGTGTACCAGTCGTGCCTGGAAGTGACCAAGGTTTGAAAACACTAGAGGATGCCATTAGGCTCGCAGATGAAATCGGCTACCCTGTCATGCTGAAGGCGAGCGGGGGCGGGGGCGGTATTGGCATGGTCCTCTGTGAAAATGAGCAAGCGCTCGCTAAGAATTATGATTCAACAAAGGGCAGGGCAAAGGCTTACTTTGGCTCCGATGAAGTATTCATTGAGAAATACATCAAAAATGCCCGGCATGTCGAGGTGCAAATTTTTGGCGATACCCATGGCAACCATGTACATATGTTTGAACGTGATTGCTCTGTACAGCGCCGCCACCAAAAGGTGATTGAGGAGGCACCGTCGCCATTCCTGAAGGATGAAGCAAGGCAAAAGATGTATGAAACGGCTGTTAAAGCTGCCAAGGCAGTGGATTATGTGAACGCAGGAACGGTGGAATTCATTGTCGACGAGGATGAGAACTTCTACTTCCTCGAAATGAACACCAGACTGCAGGTTGAACATCCAGTCACAGAAACCATTACAGGCCTGGATCTTGTTAAGTGGCAAATCCTTGTGGCACGCGGTGAAAAACTGCCGTTGCTCCAGGATGAAATCGTGAAGAAGGGATGGGCTATCGAATTCCGTTTGTATGCGGAAGATCCGGTAAGGTTCCTGCCTTCACCTGGTAAAATCAGCGATTTTTCATGGCTGGAGGCAGAAGGCGTCCGAGTTGATTCTGGATATGAGTCCGGTTCGACTGTAACCCCTTTTTATGACCCTATGGTTGCTAAGTGCATAGTAGGGGGCGATAGCCGCGAAGAAGCGATCCAGCTAGCTCAGGAATTTTTTGCGACCCTGAAACTGGAAGGAATTAAATCAAATGCTCCGTTGTTTGCGGAAATTTTGAGCGAAGAAGGCTTCAAATCAGGCAATTATACGACAGCCTATTTAACGGAAAGAAAAATGGCATCCAAATAAAGGAGGAAAAGAACATGAAGGAAATTACAGCAAATATGGCAGGGACAGTACTTAATGTAATGGTTGCAGCAGGAGATACGGTATCAGAAGGGCAGGAAGTCCTGATGCTTGAATCGATGAAGATGGAAATCCCAGTTGAAAGCCAGGGCGCTGGAAACGTTGCAGAAGTAAAAGTGAACATCGGGGACTTTGTGAACGAAGGCGATGTCCTGCTTGTACTAGAATAATAGATTTTAAGGAGGAGAAGGATGACTACCGCGAAAACTTTAACTGATTCATTACAGGAAAAAGTTCAACAAATCGAGGCTGGCGGACAACCTAAGTATCATGAAAAGCTGGCTGAACAAAATAAATTATTTGTGCGTGAGCGTTTGAATCTATTATTTGACGACGGTGTCTATGAGGAAGATGGCAAATTCGCTAATTTCCAGGCTGGTGACCTTCCGGCAGATGGTGTCGTAACGGCTATCGGCAAAATCGGCGGGCAAACAGTTTGTGTTATGGCGAACGATTCAACAATAAAAGCCGGCTCATGGGGCGCCAGGACTGTTGAGAAGATCATCAGAATCCAGGAAACAGCTGAAAAATTAAAGGTGCCTTTATTGTATCTGGTCGATTCGGCTGGCGCCCGAATTACCGATCAGCTTGATATGTTTCCGAACAGACGGGGAGCAGGAAAGATTTTTTATAATCAGGTGAAATTGTCTGGAGTAATCCCGCAAATCTGCCTTCTTTTCGGGCCTTCTGCAGCTGGCGGAGCATATATTCCTGCTTTCTGCGATATCGTGATCATGGTTGACCAGAATGCTTCGATGTATCTTGGATCACCAAGGATGGCGGAAAAGGTAATCGGCGAAAAGGTAACGCTTGAGGAAATGGGCGGCGCCCGGATGCATTGCTCTGTCAGTGGTGTAGGCGATATGCTCGTTTATAGCGAGGAAGAAGCCATTGAATCAGCGAAGCGCTATTTAAGTTATTTCCCTGCTAATTTCCAGTCGAAGACAGATTTGGTCGAAGGAGTGGCTCCCAAGGCTGGAAGAAGTCTTGAAGAGATTGTTCCAGTGAATCAGAACGCTCCATTTGATATGTATGAAGGCATTGATGCGCTGATCGACGAAGGAAGTTTCTTTGAAATCAAAAAGCTGTTCGCGCCTGAAATCATCACGGGGCTTGCCCGTATAGATGGAAGGGCAGTTGGAATCATTGCCAACCAGCCAAAGGTGAAGGGCGGAGTATTGTTCGTGGACTCTGCCGATAAGGCTGCTAAATTCATCACGCTCTGTGATGCCTTCCATATCCCATTGCTGTTCCTTGCTGACGTGCCAGGATTCATGATTGGTACGAAAGTGGAGAGAGCCGGCATTATCCGCCATGGTGCGAAGCTGATTGCTGCGATGAGTTCAGCTACTGTACCAAAAATATCTGTAGTTGTCCGTAAGGCATATGGAGCAGGCCTGTATGCGATGGCAGGACCAGCTTTTGAGCCAGATTGCTGCATCGCCCTGCCGACTGCCCAAATCGCGGTAATGGGTCCGGAAGCTGCTGTCAATGCAGTCTACTCCAATAAAATCAATCAAATTGAAGACCCTAAAGAAAAAATTGCATTTGTCCAGGAAAAACACCAGGAATATAAAGAAAGTATCGATATCTATAAGCTTGCTTCCGAATTGATCGTTGATGATATCGTCGCTGCCAACGACCTGAGGAATGCACTCATTGATCGATTTAAACTATACGAATCAAAAGATATGGAATTCAGTGTCAGGAAACATCCTGTATACCCCGTATAAAAGCAAAACGGAGATCCCTTCTGGATCTCCGTTTCATTTTTTAGTAACAAAAGCGAATACTCTATTAAATTTAATTGAAATAACATAATCCCTTCTTCCTAAGAAGCAATTGTTTCTGCTAAAATATGACTAAAGTCATTAAAATACTTAAATAACGGCTGTTTTTGCTCTCCAGTATCTACTTGAAAAAAGCAATCATTTAAGGAAAGATCATAAAATTATTATTTTTCAGGGATAGAAGCAAGAAATGCCCTAATCTAGTGTAAGGGCAAAATGAGGGATACTTATGAAAATAGGAATAATCGGCGGCGGGTCAATAGGTTTGTTATTCTCTTATTACCTAGGCTTGCACAATCAGGTCACCGTCTACACAAGGACAGAGGAACAAGCAGACTTAATTAACGAACACGGTCTGCGTCTTGTTCAAGGTGGAATAGAGCAGGATTCATGCCAGGTAACTGCTGCCCCAATCCATGCTTGGAGGGGAAACGAAGATTTAACAGTTGTTGCCGTAAAACAGTACCAGCTCTCTGGTTTACTATCTGATTTAAAAGATCAGGCCAAGGGAAGCATCCTTTTCCTTCAAAATGGCTATGCCCATATCAAATTACTTTCTGAGTTGGCAGCAGATGAAATTTATGTTGGTTCTGTTGAACACGGAGCTGTTAGAGTGAACGGATTTACAGTTCAACATAATGGGATGGGCGTGACCAGAACTGCGATATTTAGAGGAAATGCGGGGGTACTTAAAGAATTATCTACTATAGCTCCATCAGGTTTTCCGTTTATCCTGGAGCCAGACTACAAGGAGATGCTTATAAAAAAGCTGGTAGTCAATGCGGTGATCAATCCATTGACGGCGATCCTTAAAGTGAAAAATGGTGAACTGGTCCAGAATACATATTATTTTGAGATCTTTAAGCAAATGTTTGAAGAATGTGCTTATATACTTGAACTGCCTAATTGGGAACAGTACTTTAATAACCTTAAGGCAGTTTGTGAAAAAACAGCAAATAACCATTCATCCATGTATAAGGATATTGAAAATGGCAGACAAACAGAAATTGATGCCATCCTTGGATATTTGCTCGAATTAGCCAGAAGCAAAAATAAAAAAGCTCCATTAATACATAATTATTATCACTGCATCAAGGGGAAGGAGCACGAAAGGGAGGGAGCGTGATGCCGGGATTCTTCTCCGCACTTGTGGCCACATTGATCACAGTTCCAATGATTGGCTACCTCACTGTGTTCATCATCAGTAAGCAAATTACAGGCAACCATCGAAGGTCTGTAAATATGGCTCTAGACTTCAGCACCTTTTTGCTGGTGCTGTCTGTCCATTTTTTGATTGTCACCATCTGGGAAAAGTCGTTCCTATGGCTGATCTTAATCATCTTGTTTGCACTTGCGGCTATATTTGTATTGATTCACTGGAAATACAAAGAGGAGATATTGTTGCCGAAGGTATTTAAGGGCTTTTGGCGGTTCAATTTCCTGCTTTTCTTTTCTGCGTACATCGTCCTTGTGCTGTATGGTTTGTTTAAACGCCTGACATTCCTGTTTGCTTAATCTAGTGTTGGACCGTCTTAATAGAGGGTCCAGCATTTTTTTTAGCTTATCCTAAGCTTGATTAAAAAGAATCTTGATTTTATAAATTTCGGAAGGCAAAGTTTTTTTCTTTTCAATTCAAACAATGCTATACTCATAACAGTGAAAATTGCTTACGAGAAAGGAAGTACAAGTTAATGGAGATGTTAAATCTCTCTCTTCCGGCTGCGAACCGGTTTGCGACAGATTATCTAACTGGAAGCCCTGGGCTGCAGAGCTTCTTTCATTATAATTTTAACGATAAAAACGCTTATATTCACCGCCTGGATGAATTGAAAAATAGAAGCTTTATGAGGAATGAGCTTGCAGACCATATCCAGTCCTTTATGTCCCGTTATGCGAACTCTGAAAAAATCACTGATAATATCAATAAGCTGAGAAAAGAAAATAGCGTTGCTGTCATCGGAGGGCAGCAAGCCGGTATTCTGACTGGTCCGCTATATACAATTCATAAAGTGATTTCAATTATCAAGCTTGCTGAACAAAAAGAGGCTGAGCTTGGCGTTCCTGTCGTACCCGTATTCTGGATTGCCGGGGAAGACCATGACTACCAGGAAGTTAACCATGTGTACGTCATGAAGGACAATAAGCAGGAAAAGTGGGTTTATCCTGAGAAGAATCTAGAGAAGAAAATGATTTCAGAAGTGTGTATAAACAGGGACCTTTGCTATTCCTGGGTTGAAGAGATTATGGAAACTTACGGAGAGACCAAGCACACGAAAGAGGTATTGGCATTTGCCCTGGAATCGTTGAAGACTGCGGAATCCTTTGTTGATTTTTTCGCAAGGATCATCATGGAGCTATTCAAGGATTCAGGCTTGCTGATTGTTGATTCCGGAAATAAAGAGTTGCGCAGGCTGGAAAAGGAATGTTTTATCAAGCAAATCCAAAATCATCGTGAAATTACGTCCGCGGTTCTAGGGCAGCAAGAACGGACAGATGGTGCTGGGTTTGCGAATATGATCGATATTAGCGAGTATGCTGCCAATCTTTTCTTTTACGATGAAAAAGTAAATGAGCGGATTTTGCTCCAGTTTGACCCACAAAGTGGAGGGTTTTCAGGTAAAAATGGGGAAGTCAGCTTCACATATGAAGAGCTGGTGGAGATTGCGAACGAATATCCTGAAAAGCTGAGCAATAATGTCGTTACTCGTCCGTTAATGCAGGAGTGGCTGTTCCCGACGCTAGCGTTCATAGGCGGACCTGGAGAAATTGCCTATTGGGCTGAGCTGAAACTTGCTTTTGAACATTTTAGTCTAAAAATGCCGCCGCTTGTTCCAAGACTCAACATAACATTGCTCGAAGGGTCGATTGAGTCTGACCTTGACGAATTGAACCTTGATTTGAAAGAGGTTTTAATTTCTGGTACAAATGGGCATGAGCTGAAATTTATCGATTCTCTAAAGGATCGTGAAGTAGAAGAACTTTTCGAGAATGTAAAAACGATGCTGGCAGATCAATATAAAGTCATCCGTGAAAAATCCAACGGAATCGACCCCGTATTGATGCCTATGCTCCAGAAGAACGAATCCATCCTGCTTAAGCAGGTTGAATTCATGGAGGATAAAATAGTAGAGGCAATTTGCCGAAAGCATGATCATATCCTGCGCAAATTCACAAGAGTAGAAAACGCGTTAAGGCCAGGCGGTTCACCGCAGGAAAGAGTCTGGAACCCATTCTACTATTTAAATAAGTTCGGATTGGATTTAATACCAGATTTACTAAAGCTGGATTATGAATTCGATGGAACACACAAAGTTATTAAGCTGTAACTTCAGGCTTCACCCTATGTGGGTGGAGCTTTTTTATTTCAAAAATAAATGACGCACTATGAATTGCCCGAAATGCAGGGGGAAAAACAAATTGCGGGAAAAGCAACGGCTGCTTTGCCCGAAGTACAGGGAGAAGATATTTTTCAGTAAAAGCAAGCCCTCTGCATTGCCCGAAGTAAAGGGAGAAGATTTTTTGGTAAAAGCAAGCCCTCTGCATTGCCCCGCATGAAGGGAGAAAATATTATACGGTAAAAGCAGCAGCTTTCCATTGCTCAAAATGAAGGGGAAAAAGGATTTACGATAAAAGCAGCGCCTCTGCATTACCTGAAAAGAAGAGGAAAGGCAAAAAACAGTAAAAGCAACTTTTTTGTAATGAAAGAAATTCATGGAAATGAATATTTACAGAAGGATTTTAAAGGCGTGGGGAGAATAATTAAAATAAGGTGGTGAAAAGTGGGGGAATGTGGTACATTGTATTTAGAAAGTGGGGGTAGTGGCATGTTCATGGGTGAATACCATCATAATGTTGATAGCAAAGGCCGATTGATCATCCCTGCCAAGGTCCGTGAAAACCTGGGAGAAATGTTCATTCTTACCCGTGGACTTGACCAATGTTTATTTGGTTACCCTGTTTCTGAATGGTCAGTGATCGAAGAGAAGCTTAAAGGACTTCCGCTGACAAAAAAAGATGCACGTGCATTTACCCGTTTTTTCTTTTCGGGTGCTACCGAGAGTGAAATTGACAAACAGGGGAGAGTCAATATCCCTTCCCCGCTGATGCAATACGCCAAGCTTGAGAAAGAATGTGTGATTTTAGGTGTTTCCAATCGAATTGAAATTTGGAGCAAAGCCATCTGGGAAGAATATTTCGCAGAATCTGAGGAATCTTTTGCTGAAATTGCGGAAAATATGATTGGATTTGATATTTAAGGGTAACATTATTCTGATATAATATTACCTGCTCCTCGATTGGAAAGGTGGATCATGATGTTCAAACATACAACAGTTTTACTGGAAGAAACAGTAGATGGGCTAGATATCAAGCCTGACGGTACATATGTGGATTGCACTCTCGGTGGCGCAGGCCACAGTGAATTGATTTTGTCCAAGCTTTCGGAAAAAGGAAAGCTATACGCTTTTGACCAGGACGATATTGCAATTGCGAATGCAAAAGAGAAGCTTGCTGCTTATGGCGACAGGCTGACGATCATCAAGAGCAATTTCCTTTATTTACAGGAAGAGCTTGAAAAGTTGGGTGTAACAGAAGTGGATGGGATTCTGTATGATTTGGGAGTTTCCTCACCGCAGCTGGATACACCGGAACGCGGGTTCAGTTATCACCATGATGCTCCACTCGATATGCGGATGGACCAGGACGCGCCATTGTCCGCTTATGATGTAATTAATGAATGGCCATATGAAAAATTGGTCAAAATCTTTTTCCAGTACGGGGAAGAGAAGTTTTCAAAACAAATTGCCCGCAAGATTGAGGCTGCAAGGGAAAGTAAACCGATTGAAACCACTGGTGAACTTGTTGAGTTGATCAAGGATGCAATTCCTGCACCTGCAAGGAGAAAAGGCGGCCACCCGGCTAAACGGGTTTTTCAGGCAGTCAGGATCGCGGTTAATGATGAGCTTGGTGTATTTGAAAAATCACTGGAGGAGGCAATTAATCTCCTGTCCGTAGGAGGAAGGATCAGTGTCATCACCTTCCATTCACTGGAAGACAGGATTTGCAAGGTTACCTTGAAAAAAGCGAGTGAAACACCGCCGCTACCGCCAGGTTTGCCGATCATACCTGAGGAATACCAGCCAAAATTGAAGCTGATTACGAGGAAACCGATCCTTCCGTCAGAGGAAGAGCTGGAATTCAATAACCGGGCAAGATCCGCAAAGCTGCGTATCGCTGAAAAAGTAAAAAAATAAAATATAAAATATAATTTCAGGAGGGAAAATGATGAGCAATCTGGCTAGAAAATTGCAGCAAGAACAGCAGCAGCGCACTGTTCAGGCACCGGCAAAAGCGCCGGCAAGACGCAATTCGATAATGACGCCCGGCGAAAAAATCCTGATGTTTGTTTTTGGGGCAATGGTTTGCTTCGGCGCGACATTCATGGTTTCAAAACAGGCAGCCATTTACGAAGTAAACAAAGAAATCCAAATCATTGAAGGCAGCATTCAGGAGCAGCAAAAGATTAACAGTGACCTTGAAGTCCAGATTAGCGAATTAAGTACCTATGAAAGAATCAAAAAGGTAACAGAGAAGCTCGGTTTAACATTGAACGAAGACAATGTTAAAGGTGTTGAAAACTGATGATTAAGAAACAGCCAAATATGAATGCAGGAGCAGCGGTATTATTCGTAATATTCAGCCTGCTCTTTTTTATCTTGATTTTCAGGTTCGTAACCATCCAGGTTACGGGAGAAGTACACGGGCAAGCACTGGCTGCAAGGGCACAGCAAAAGTACACGAATGAAAAAGTAATCGAGGCTACAAGAGGAACGATCTTTGACCGCAAAGGTGAAGTGGTCGCGGAGGATACGACTGCCTACACACTTGTCGCAATCCTTAACGATTCAGTAACAACGAATAAGAAGAAGCCGAAGCATGTAAGCGACCCTGCGAAGACAGCGGCCGTGCTGGCTAAATATATCGATATGAGCGAATCGGAAATTTATAAACGACTTACCAAAGAAAAAGCATGGCAGGTTGAGTTTGGAAAAGCCGGCCGCGATATTTCTCATCAGACCAAGCGGAAAATCGAAGAGGAGAAGCTGCCAGGAATTACTTTTTTACGAGATTCAAAGAGGTTCTATCCAAACGGTGTATTTTCTTCCCATTTAATCGGATTTGTTGAGAAGGAAGAAACAAAAGATAAGAAAACAGTTACTTCCGGTCAGCTGGGGATTGAAAAAACGCTTAATGACGAATTGACTGGTGAAAATGGTTCTCTCTCATTTGAAAGTGATTTATGGGGCTTTCTCTTACCTGACGGAGAGAAAAAAGTTACGCCTGCCAAGGATGGCAGCAATGTATTTTTAACGATTGATAAAAAAATCCAAACATTCGTAGAGGATGCCGTCGATCGTGTTGTGGAGGAATATAAGCCAAAGAAGATCATTGCAGTCGTCGCTGATCCGAAGACTGGTGATATCCTTGCGATGGCCCAGCGTCCGAGCTTCCACCCGACGACAAGGGAGGGGCTGGATAATAGCTGGCACAATGAGGTGGTCGAGACACCGATCGAGCCAGGATCTACGATGAAGATTTTCACGCTTGCAGCAGCAATTGAGGAAAATAAATGGAATCCGAATGAACTTTATAAATCAGGTTCCTATAAAGTTACCGAAAACTCCAGGGCAATTCGCGACCACAACGGCAGTGGTTGGGGAACAATATCTTTTTTGGAAGGTATCCAGCGTTCCTCTAACGTAGCAGTTGCAAAGCTGGTAAATGAAAAAATAGGTACGGAAAAATTCCGTGAGTACTTGACTGATTTTGGCTTTGACCAGCCTACGGGCATTGACCTCCCTAACGAAACATCTGGAACAATTGTCTATAAATGGCCGATTGAAAAGATTACGACATCATATGGACAGGGAACCACTATAACGCCGATCCAGCTGATCCAGGCAGCGACAGCAGTGGCGAATGACGGAAATATGATGAAACCGCGAGTTATTGATAAGATAGTCGATCCAAACACTGGTGATGTGATCAAGCAAGAGGAACCAAAGTCTGTTGGCCAGCCTATTTCTGCTGAAACTGCCAAGGCAGTTAGGGATGTTTTAGGGACTGTTGTCACTGGTGAGCATGGTACAGGGAAATCGTACGCCATCGATGGGTACGAGGTTGCTGGGAAAACAGGTACTGCAAACATAACAGCGAACGGCAGTTATTTAGATGGTGCAAGCGATTATCTGTTCTCTTTCCTTGGGATGGCACCAAAAGATGATCCTAAATTAATCGTCTATGTCGCTGTCCAGCAGCCGGAAATTGACCATTATTATAAAGGTTCTATCCCAACCTCCATGATTTTTAAATCAGTGATGAAAAGCAGCCTGCAGTATTTAAATATTAAACCTGCCTCTATGGAAAAGGCTGATTCCAGCCTCGTTCCGGATGTAACCAGTATGAGTGCCGCAGAAGCGAAGAGCTTGCTTGAATCCAAAGGGTTTGAAACAGTTGTTATAGGGGACGGAAACCAGGTCGAGGAGCAGTTGCCTAAGGCTGATATAATGGCGCTCGAAGGAGAAAAGGTCTTTATCAGATCATCCGGAGTCATGACTTACCCAGACATGACAGACTGGTCACTCCGGGATGTCATGAAACTGGCGCAGATTGCAGAAATTAAGCTAAATAAAGCCGGCAGCGGTTACGTCACAAAACAAAGCCTTAAGCCTGGAGTACCAATCAATGAAGGGGAGAACCTGATTGTCGAGCTGGAAACCCCGCTTCAGCAATTTGAGAAATCCTTGAAGACTGAGGAAGATAATGAAGAAACAGAGGAAGTGGGCGGTTGAGCCCTTCCTCTGTTTTTTTTTTTTGTGGTGCCCGGTAGAAGCGTATGCAATAGCAGTTCCAGCTTCGGACAAAAACGCAGTAGGAGCCGCTTACTTTGTCTGAAGTAGCCTAAAGTTTGGACAAAAACAGAGTCAGAGCCCTTCATTTTGTCCGAAGTAGCCTCAGGTTCAGACAAAAACGCAGTCGGAGCTCCTCACTTTGTCTGAAGTAGCCTCAGGTTCGGACAAAAACGCAGTCAGAGTCCCTCATATTGTCCGAAGTAGCCTCAGGTTCGGACAAAACCAGAGTGGGAGCCCCTCATTTTGTCTGAAGTAGCCCCAGGTTCGGACAAAACCAGCGAGGGAGCCCCTCACTTTGTCCGAAGTAGCCTCTGGTTCGGACAAAATCAGCGAGGGATCCCCTCATTTTGTCCGAAGTTCCCCCAGGTTCAGACAAAAACGCAGTCGGAGCCGCTCGTTTTGTCTGAAGTAGTTCCAGGTCTAACCAGTGCACGAGATTTTCATCAAAAGTTGACCTAATCAGGCTCGGCCGCAGGTTCTAATAAACCTCAGCCTGTCTCTACTTCTTGTTATATTTGAATTCGTACAAGCATATATTTGAACGAGTGTCTGAGAGTATCTTAATCTACTATTGGAACGACTATGGGGGAGGTTTGTTTAATATATGCGTGTATCAAATGTGACGGTCAGAAAGAGGCTGGCGCTCGTTTTGGTAATCGGGATTTTGGTGTTTTTTATCATAGATGTCCGTCTTGGCTATGTGCAATTTATGCTAGGAGATTTCTTGACGGGAAAAGCAAAGGATTCATGGAGCAGGAATGTACCGTTTGAACCGCAGCGTGGAGAGATTACGGACAGGAACGGGATAGCGCTGGCAACGAATATTAGTGCGCCGACTGTTTACGTAGTGCCGCGCCAGGTAAAAGATCCTGAAGCGGCTGCTGAAATATTGGCGAAAGCACTAAATATGTCTAAGGAGAAGGCCTATCAACATATTACGAAAAAAGCAATGATTGAGAGAATTCCAGAGGGAAGGAAAATTTCCCATGAGAAAGCAAAGGAAATAAGGGCGCTGGATATCAAAGGCGTTTATATCGGCGAGGATTCAAAGCGCCATTATCCATACGGCAGCTATCTATCGCATGTCCTAGGTTTTGCGGGAGTCGATAATCAAGGATTGATGGGGCTTGAGCTCTATTATGATAAGGAATTGCAAGGGCAAAAGGGCTCGGTTCAATTTTATGCGGATGCGAAACAGCAGCGGATGAACAATATGGCGGATGATTATGAGCCGCCGGTGGACGGGTTGGATCTGAAGCTGACAATTGACAGCAGGGTACAGACCATCGTAGAGAGGGAGCTGGATATTGCCCAGGCCAAATACAATCCTGATGGCATCATTGCCATTGCCATGAATCCGAATAACGGTGAGATCCTGGCAATGTCGAGCAGGCCAGACTTCGACCCGGCTAACTTCCGTAATGTTGCTCCGGAAGTCTATAACCGCAACTTGCCGATTTGGAGCACATATGAGCCAGGTTCCACTTTTAAAATCGTAACCTTGGCAGCAGCCCTTCAGGAAGGTAAGGTTGATTTGGAAAAAGACCATTTTCACGATTCTGGTTCAGTAGAAGTAGCCGGGGCAAGGATACGGTGCTGGAAAAAGGGCGGACACGGAAGCCAATCCTTCCTTGAAGTAGTCGAGAATTCCTGCAACCCAGGGTTTGTCGAGCTCGGGGACAGACTTGGAAAAGAAAAACTGTTCAAATATGTGAAGGATTTCGGGTTTGGTGAGAAAACAGGCATTGACCTTCAAGGGGAAGGGAAAGGAATCCTTTTCAACCTGGACAGGGTCGGTCCAATCGAACAGGCAACAACGGCTTTTGGGCAGGGTGTTTCAGTCACACCGATCCAGCAGGTCGCTGCCGTTTCAGCAGCAGTAAATGGTGGAATCCTTTATACACCTTATATTGCTAAAGAGTTGATTGACCCTGTTACAGGGGAGGTTGTCATGAAGAAATCCCCGCAGGCCAAAAGAAGAGTAATCTCTGAAGAGACTTCAAAAGAGATAAGGCATGCGCTTGAAAGTGTCGTAGCTAAGGGTTCAGGTAAAAATGCTTATGTAGACTCTTACAGGGTTGGCGGCAAAACTGGTACAGCCCAAAAGGCGAAGGATGGGCGATATCTCGAAAATAACCATATCGTATCGTTCATAGGCTTTGCCCCTGCGGATGACCCGCAAATTGTTATCTATGTAGCCGTAGATAACCCAAAAGGTACAGTACAATTCGGTGGGGTGGTGGCAGCTCCTATCGTTGGCGATATGATGGAAGATAGCCTGCGCGCGATGGAGGTTCCTCCGCGGAAGGAACAGATTGAAAAAGAATTGACGTGGATGGATACACCAATGGTGGAGGTCCCTGACCTGATCGGCTTAACCAAACAAGAACTCAGGCAGCAATTGATCAATTTCAAATTAGATATTGCAGGCGATGGCGAGAAGGTTGTTAAACAGCTTCCTTCACCAGGAGTGAAAATCAAGGAAGGGTCAACGATCAGGGTTTATATGAACGATTAACGAAGATATGCTAGAAACAAAAGCTTAACGTGAGCAGGCGGCGGCAGGATAATCATCCGCCGCCTGTTTTAGGCTGCCGGCTATTTCTGCACTTACTCACGTAAAAAGGGCTTGTTCTTTTCATCTCCACAATGGCTAATTTCAGCCTAATCATGTAAAATAAGAGTCGCCATGTTGTTTGAGAGGATTTGATATTTATGAAATTACACGAATTGATTGGTTACTTGCGCCCGTTCGTGGATTACAAGGGAGAAAATCCCGAAATTACTTCAATTGAGAATGATAACCGCAGAGTGACTCCTGGAAGTTTATTCATATGCATAAAAGGTTATACAGTTGATGGTCATGATTTTGCTGGTTCAGCAGTGAAAAATGGAGCTGCAGCCGTTCTCGCTGAACGAGAATTACCTGTGAATGTCCCGGTAATTGTTGTCAAGGACACTGTCCGGGCAATGGCAGTGCTTGCTGATGCTTTTTACGGCCAGCCCAGCCAGAAGCTTCATATGGTAGGGATAACGGGTACCAATGGAAAGACAACGACCAGCCATATTATTGAACAGATTTTCAAGGATGCTGGCCAGAAGACCGGTCTGATTGGAACGATGTACACAAAAATCGGCGAGCAAATCTTTGAAGTCAAGAATACAACTCCTGAAAGCCTGACTTTGCAAAAGACATTCAAGAGGATGGTTGACGAACAGGTGAAGTCAGCAGTAATGGAGGTATCATCGCATGCGCTCGTTTATGGACGTGTCCATGGTACGGATTACAATGTTGCTGTTTTCACAAACCTGACGCAGGACCATTTGGACTACCACAAGACAATGGAAGAATACAGAAAAGCGAAGGGGCTTCTGTTTTCACAGCTCGGAAATGCCTTCAACCATGAGAAACCTAAATTTGCTGTCCTGAATGCAGATGATCCGGCAAGTGACGAATTCGCCATGCTGACAACTGCCCATATATTAACTTACGGCATTGATAACCATGCTGACCTGCAGGCGGTCAACATCGCAATGACAGCAAGCGGTACATCATTTGATTTGGTCAGTCCTATTGGCGTGAAAAAGGTAAACATCCAGTTGATCGGCAAGTTCAGCATCTATAATGTACTCGCCAGTATCGGAGCTGCCGTAGTTTCCGGCTTATCTTTAGATGATATCATCGCCTCTGTGGAAGGTGTCAAGGGAGTTTCGGGAAGATTTGAAGTAGTCGATGCGGGACAGGATTTCTCTGTGATTGTTGACTATGCCCATACACCGGATAGCCTTGAGAATGTACTGAAGACCATACAGCAATTTGCCCAGAAAAGGGTATTTTGTATAGTAGGCTGTGGTGGTGACCGTGATCGCACAAAGCGTCCGCTTATGGCGAAAATCGCCTGTGAATATTCTACAGATGCTATCTTCACATCGGATAATCCCCGAAGCGAGGATCCGGCAGAAATCATCAAGGATATGGAAGAAGGAGTAAAGGGTGAAGTTTATACTTCAATCATTGATCGGAAAGAAGCTATCCAGCATGCCGTGAAAAATGCGAAGTCAGGAGATGTCATCCTGATTGCTGGCAAGGGCCACGAAACGTATCAGCAAATTGGTGACAGAACATTTGATTTTGATGACCGGATTGTGGCACGCGAGGCGATAGAGGAGAGGTAATATGCTGACATACCAGGATGTTTCAAGTCTATTTTCAAGAACAACTGGAATAAAGGGTGAGAATATCCGCTTTCATACTGTAAGCAGTCTCGCTGAAGCCAAACAGCCTAAAGGGCTGTTTGTCCCTGTATCGAATGATTCAGGTACTCTGCAGGAAGCGATATCGAATGGCGCTGTGGCAGCTGTCTGGCCTGAAGGCGAGCAGGTGCCGGCTTATGCGCCTAATCACTTCCCGGTTTTTTACACAAAAGATAATTTGAAAGGCTTAGAGAAAATTATGAACTCATACTACGATTACTTATCACAACACGAAGAGATCAAGGAAAGAACTAAATTCATTTTCCTGAACAAAGCACTTCTTAATGAAGCTGATGAATCATATGATATAGCTGTGATGGCTGAAAACATCAATGGTCTTGGCAGCAATAAGAATAAGGCAGGTGAGGAATAGAATGCTGGAGCAAGTTATCTTTTTCACAATATTGATGGGATTCCTGATCACTGTTCTGCTTTCTCCAGTGTTTATTCCTTTTTTGAGAAGGCTTAAATTTGGCCAGAGCATCAGAGAAGAAGGGCCGAAATCGCATCAGAAAAAAACAGGTACACCAACAATGGGCGGCGTGATGATCTTAATCTCCATCACAATTACGACACTTGTGATGACAGGGAAGTTCTCTCAACCTTCAGTGGAAACGTATCTGTTGTTATTTGTTACTTTAGGATTTGGTCTGCTTGGCTTTATGGATGACTTCATCAAGGTAGTTATGAAGCGAAATCTTGGCTTGACTTCAAAACAAAAGCTGCTTGGTCAGATTATTATTTCCGTCATTTTTTATTTCATATTCATGCAGAGTGATTTTTCAACAGAAGTCAGCATCCCATTAACTGACATCTCTTTTGATCTTGGATGGGGATATGCCCTGTTCATTATTTTCTGGATGGTCGGGTTTTCCAATGCTGTTAACCTGACGGACGGGCTTGACGGGCTGGTTTCCGGTACTGCAGCCATTGCGTTTGGTGCATTCGCTGTACTTGCATGGAGCCAGTCTCAATACGAGCTGTCGATTTTTTCGGTAGCGGTCGTGGGCGCTGTTTTGGGTTTCCTGGTATTTAATGCGCATCCGGCGAAAGTGTTCATGGGAGATACGGGTTCGCTTGCTCTGGGTGGGGCGATCGCAACTGTCGCCATCCTTGCAAAGCTTGAGATAATACTAATCATCATTGGCGGTATTTTCGTGATTGAAACATTATCTGTTATCCTTCAGGTTATCTCATTTAAAACCACAGGGAAGAGAATTTTCAGGATGAGTCCGCTTCACCATCACTATGAGTTGATTGGCTGGTCAGAATGGCGTGTCGTTGTCACATTCTGGACTGTCGGCCTGCTTTTCGCGATTCTAGGAATTTATATTGAGGTGTGGATCTAAATGAAATATATCAAAACATACCAACATAAAAAAATACTTGTACTTGGCCTTGCCAAGAGTGGAGTCAGCGCAGCGGCTCTTCTACATAAATTAGGGGCTTTTGTAACGGTCAACGACAGCAAGCCCCTTGCTGAAAATCCAGAAGCGCAAGGGTTGCTTGAGCAGGGAATCAAGGTTGTTTGTGGAACCCACCCAATCGAATTGATGGACGAAGGTTTTGAACTGGTCGTCAAGAACCCTGGAATCCCATACTATAACCCTATGATTCAAAAAGCGATTGAAAAAGGAATTCCGGTTATTACAGAGGTTGAACTGGCTTACCAGATTTCTGATGCACCCCTGATTGGCATAACAGGCACGAACGGAAAGACGACTACTACCACGCTGATTTTCGAAATGCTTGAAGCGGGGGATAAGCATCCGTTGATTGCAGGCAATATCGGAACTGTTGCATCAGGTGTTGCCCAGGAAGCAACTTCTGAAAATACAATCGTAATCGAATTGTCATCATTTCAATTGATGGGGATCGATCAGTTTAAACCACGTATCGCCATTATTACAAATCTGTATGATGCTCACCTTGACTATCACGGCACGAGGAAAGAATATATGGGAGCCAAGGCTCGGATCACACAGAACCAGACTGAAGAAGACTTCCTGATTATCAATGCCGACCAGGAGGAATGCATGGAAATTGCCCGAAATTCAAGAGCGCACATTGTTCCTTTTTCAACAAGGAAGGTGCTTGAAAGTGGGGCTTATGTGAAGGATGGCTGGGTTTGCTTTAACGGGGAGCAGATTATTGAAACCAAGGATATCGTCCTGCCGGGCAAGCATAATCTGGAGAATATACTATCGGCCGTAGCGGCGACGCTGCTTTCAGGTGGAGATAAAGAAGCCATCAATAAGGTGCTTACTACCTTTGCAGGCGTTCGCCACAGGCTCCAGTATGTGGCTACTATCGATGAACGTAAATTTTATAATGACTCTAAAGCAACCAATATTTTAGCAACTGAAAATGCCCTGGCGGCGTTCGAAGCTCCGATTGTATTGCTGGCCGGCGGTCTTGACAGAGGCAATTCTTTTGATGAGCTTGTTCCTTCACTGAAAAATGTAAAGACCTTGATCACCTTTGGAGAAACAGCTGAAAAAGTTGGACAGGCTGGACATGATGCAGGAATAAAAACGATTCTGCGGGCCGATAATGTGGAAAAGGCCGTTCCCGTGGCATTTGAACATTCAGAACCAGGCGATGTTATCCTGCTGTCTCCTGCTTGCGCAAGCTGGGATCAGTACAAAACTTTTGAGGTCAGGGGAGACATGTTTATCGAGGCCGTGCATAAGCTTAAGTAAGGGCTTGTCTTGAACAACATGACTCACCGATACTTGGCCTCATTGCAGGCTGGATGGGAAGCGGCATATGAGCCCTAAATCATACAGCCGAGGTGTATTGCTTTGCCAACAAAAAAAACGACTCCAGACATATTCCTAATGATTGTAACATTTACGCTTTTGGCAGTAGGTTTAATCATGGTTTACAGTGCAAGTGCTGTCTGGGCGGACTATAAGTTCAATGATTCCTTCTTCTTTGCGAAACGGCAAATGCTGTTTGCAGGCGTCGGGATCGTCGCGATGTTCTTTATCATGAATATTGACTACTGGACATGGAGGACATGGGCAAAAGTCATATTGATCATCTGTTTCATTCTGCTGATCCTTGTGCTGATCCCTGGAATCGGCAATGTGCGGAATGGATCCAGGAGCTGGATAGGAGTAGGAGCCTTCTCAGTACAGCCATCCGAGTTCATGAAAATCGCGATGATTGCCTTCCTCGCGAAATTTCTGTCAGAGAACCAGAAGGCGATCACTTCATTTAAGCAGGGACTGTTTCCTTCATTAGGGCTTGTATTTTTGGCATTTGGGCTAATTATGCTGCAGCCGGATTTAGGTACAGGAACCGTCATGGTTGGCACTTCTGTGGTCATCATCTTTATTGCAGGTGCCAGGATCAGTCATTTTGTCGGCCTCGGACTATTAGGGATGGCCGGCTTTGTCGGATTGATCATTTCCGCTCCATACAGGATGAAACGGATTACATCCTTCCTCGACCCCTGGCAGGATCCGCTAGGAAGTGGCTTCCAAATGATTCAATCGCTGTACGCGATCGGACCAGGAGGATTATTCGGCCTTGGTCTTGGTCAGAGCAGGCAAAAATTCTTTTACCTGCCTGAACCGCAAACGGATTTTATCTTTGCGATTCTTGCTGAGGAGCTCGGGTTCATCGGCGGTTCCCTGATTCTTCTATTATTTTCATTACTGCTTTGGAGGGGGATAAGAATCGCGCTGGGAGCTCCCGATTTATTCGGAACCTTCCTCGCGACTGGGATCATCGCGATGATTGCGATCCAGGTAATGATCAATATCGGTGTTGTAACCGGGCTTATGCCTGTTACCGGTATCACGCTCCCATTCCTGAGTTACGGTGGTTCATCCCTGACATTGATGCTGATGGCTGTAGGGGTGCTGCTGAATATCAGCCGCCACTCGAGATATTAAACTGTTACAAAAACAAAAGACCCTGCCATCAGGGTCTTTTGTTTTTGAATACTTTTCCTCCTGTAAATTATGATTTAAAAAGGAGCCGGAAATTCGGACATCTTCTATGAATATGTTAGGAATATGGCTATGTTCATGCTATATTACATTTAAATAACAATATCTTTAAAAACTGTTCTGAAGTTTAGAATATAGTAGAATAGGGTAAAACCGGGGAGTGCCTTTTTAAAGAGGCTCCTTTTTCACAGTCATAATTCACATCACGCAATCCGGAAAAAAACTGGTGTGTAAATGCAAGCGTGATGGACGTGATTAAAAAAGGCTGTTCTCGTATTGATTGTTGCTTTTAGACGAGTACTCGTATTCGGGATAGTAAAGGTATCGGGCGCTTTTCGAGGAGGCTTAAGAACAAGCAATGCTTTATACTCGTAAAAGCACAGGTGCCGGTTTTTACTATTTGTTGAGAGAGTAACAAAGTTTGCGATAGAGTCTTAAAAAAGAGATAAGTTACTGAGGTGTGGAAAATGAAGATTGCAGTTAGCGGCGGCGGTACAGGAGGGCATATTTACCCTGCGCTCGCACTCATAAGGGAAATTCAAAAACAGGATGAAAATGTTGAGTTTCTTTACATAGGGACAGAGAAAGGTCTTGAAAGCAAGCTTGTGCCCAGGGAAAACATCCCGTTCAAATCCATACATATCACAGGGTTCAAACGAAAGATATCATTTGAAAACGTAAAGACGGTCCTAAGGTTTCTTAAAGGAGTTCGGGACAGTAAAAAAATGCTCAAGGAGTTCAAACCAGATGTGGTCATTGGTACCGGCGGCTATGTTTGCGGGCCTGTGGTCTATGCAGCTGCGAAAATGGGCATACCTACAATTGTCCATGAACAAAATAGCGTTCCTGGTTTGACAAATAAATTCCTGAGCCGTTATGTTGATAAAATCGCCATTTGCTTCGAGGAAGCAAGGGAATTCTTCCCTGAGCAAAAGGTTGTGCTGACTGGTAACCCGAGGGCGTCCGAGGTGTTGGGGCAGGATGGAATCAAAGGCAGGTTGTCTGCCGGCCTGAAGCTAAAAATCCCGACAGTTCTCATTTTTGGCGGGAGCAGGGGTGCAAGGCCCATTAATGAGGCAGTCGTAAAAAGCCTGACTGAATTAAGCGGCAAACCCTATCAGGTTTTATATGTAACGGGTGATGTTCATTTTGAAGATGTCCGGAAGGAAGTCGAGCTTGTAGGAAATCCGGAAAACGTCATCATCAAACCTTTCATACACAATATGCCAGAGGTGTTATCCGGGGTAGATTTAACAGTAGCAAGAGCAGGGGCGACTACGTTGGCTGAACTCACTTCATTGGGGATTCCCAGCATATTGATTCCAAGCCCTTATGTAACCGACAATCATCAAGAAAAAAACGCCCGGGCATTAAGTGAAAATGGAGCAGCCAGATTGCTGCTTGAAAAAGATCTCACAGGTCCTAAACTGGTAGAAAGCATTGACCATATTTTGGGCCGTGAAGAGAAACTGGCAGAAATGAAGAAGGCCGCGAAAAAACTAGGCATCCCTGACGCTGCCCAGAGACTGTACCGTCTCATGGAGGAATTGGCGAAAAAGTAGCCTATAGGCATGCAGCTGCATAAACTGTTCAAAAGCTGTATCGTGAAAGGAAGGGTATTATGAAGGATCTAGCTAGCAAACTTAGAGATTTGAGCATCGGTTCGATAAAGGAAAATGAACCGCTCGCAAACCACACATCGATGAAAATAGGCGGACCTGCGGACATACTTATTGAACCTTCATCAATAGAAAATCTAAGAAAAGCGGTTGAAGTCATTAAGGGTTCTGGTGTTAAATGGACCGTAATCGGGAGAGGATCGAATCTCCTCGTTTCAGATAAAGGAATCGAAGGTGTTGTCATTAAGCTGGGTTCCGGGCTTGATGATTTGGAGATTGATGGCACAAGAGTGACAGCTGGCGGAGGCCTTTCGCTGGTCAATTTTGCAATCACCATTAGCCGGAAAGGGCTTTCAGGACTGGAATTTGCAGGCGGTATTCCAGGGTCGATCGGCGGTGCGGTTTATATGAACGCCGGAGCCCACGGATCGGATATCTCACAAATCCTCGAGAAAGCCTATGTACTCTTTGAAGATGGCTCTCTTGAATGGCTCTCTAACAAAGAGATGAAATTCTCATATCGGACATCAGTCCTTCAGAAAGAAAGACCAGGGATTGTTGTAGGAGCCATTTTCCGGCTTAAGGAAGGAAATAAGGATGAAATTGTCGCTGAGCTGCAAAAAAACAAGGATTATCGAAAAGAAACACAGCCATATAATTTTCCAAGCTGCGGCAGTGTCTTCAGGAATCCCCTGCCAAACTATGCTGGTAATTTAATCGAAAAATCAGGCTTAAAAGGCCATCAAATCGGCGGAGCGCAAATCTCCGAGCTTCATGCGAATTTCATTGTAAACAAAGGAAATGCCAGGGCGGAGGATGTTCTCGGTCTGATACAGCATGTAAAGGACACAGTCCTCGATTTACATGGTGTGAAAATGGAGACAGAGGTAGAAATTATCGGCCGGAAATAGCAGGAAAGAGGTTCAGGCTGTCAATTTCTGTGATATAATAATTCATTAGATTAGGATGCTTACCTGATAGAAACGGCATGGCCAAATTTTCATGCCGTTGGTTCTTCTTTTCTTAGTGTGCTGCTGTACATACCTTAATTAATTTGAATTTATGGGGTGGCTCCTGATCTATAATTATTATATAAAGATGGCTATAACCTGCATGGGCAAGAAAAAGGAGTTTTCTTCAGAGAAGGGGTTCAGCCGATAAAGAGGGGATTGAAATGGACAAGAGGAAAATCGTCTCGATTGAAGACCGGATTCCAAAGTTAAAACATCAAAGGCGCAAGAAAGCCAATCGCAGGCTTATCATGCTGCTGGCTATGTTTTTTATATTAATAGCCGGTGTTATCTATTTTCAATCGCCGCTTAGCAAGGTGAAGGAGATTACTGTTTCAGGAAATGAATCCTATTCTTATGAACATATCGTTGGAAAAAGCGGAATCTCCCTCGACACGAATGTGTGGAAAATCAGCAAGGGTGAAATCGAAGGGGAACTGGAAAAAATCCAGGAAATCAAGCAAGCTAATGTGAACATAAAGCTTCCAAATACAGTCGACATCGTGCTTGAAGAATATAGCAGGCTAGCCTATATTTCAAAGGGGAAGAATTTTTACCCGGTCCTTGAAAATGGGAATATCCTTGGTGAAAAACAGATGGATGAAATACCTGTTAATGCACCCATTTTAATTGGATTTAAGGAAGGGAAAGTCCTGGATGAAATGATCGCTGCATTGGAGGAACTTCCAGAAGTAGTGATGAATTCAATTTCTGAAATCCACTCACAGCCAATCAAAACGGACCAATATCTCATTAAGCTGTATATGAATGACGGTTTTGAGGTGAATGCTTCGCTCAGGACTTTTTCTGATAAAATGGCCCATTACCCATCAATCGTCAGCCAGCTTGACCCTTCCAAGAAGGGTGTGATCGACCTTGAGGTTGGATCTTATTTTAAAGCATATGAAGCAGAGGAAGCTGAGGAAGTTGAAATTGAAAAAGAAAGTGAACAGTAACCGTGTAATTCTTTCGATCGTTTTCCTGGTCCTGGGCTTCATGGTCGCTTTTTCATTCCGTGTCACGCAGGATGAGGGAGAAAAAAGCCAGGGCCTTACGGACAGACAGTGGGAGAAGCACTTAAGTTTGAGGAATGATTTAATAGAGCAGGAGGAAAAAAACCGAGAGCTCCAGAAAGAGTTGAATGCCAAGCAGGAAAAGGTGAGGGAAATAGAAGCCAGTCTTTCCAAAGAGGCTCAAGTTTTCTTTAACATGGCTGAGGACGCTGAAAAATACCGTATGTATCTTGGAAAGGTAAAGGTCAGCGGAAAAGGTGTAAAAGTAACACTGGCTGATGGAGAGTACGACCCTGATGAGAAGAATATCAATAATTATCTTGTCCATGAGCATCATGTATTCAAGGTGATCAATGAACTGTACATTTCAGGTGCAGCAGCTATTGCTGTAAATGGTCAGCGGATCTCACACAATTCCTATATATTGTGTACAGGCCCTGTTATTACTGTTGATGGCTACCAGCATCCTGCCCCATTTGAAATCACTGCGATTGGCGACCCCGATGTTCTTTCCTCCGCTCTTAATATTACCGGTGGGGTAAAAGATCAGCTTGTGAATGATCAGATTGTTTTTTCCTTAGAAGAAAAGGAAGACATTCATATCGATCCAATTTTGGGCAAATGATCAATTTTTGACTTCCCAATTAGGAAAGCCATAAATATTTTGGCAAGGCATTTTTATTATGGATTAGACCATGTAAGAAAAGGCTTTATAGAAAGCAAGGTGAAAGCATTGGGCGGACCAAGGAATCTTAGCTTCAGCGTTATAGCTGCTATCATTGGATTAATGGTCGCCATTCAGTTTCAAACCGTGAAGGAACCGGAAGTCAGGGATACACGTGACACTTGGCAGCTTCGGGAAGATTTAATGAAGGAGAAGGAATTACAGTCCAAGCTGCTTCTCGAAATCAGGTCAAATGAAGAGAAAATTGCTAAGTATGAAACTGAGAGGCAGCAAAGCAAGGAAGAAGTGCTTCGGGAAACACTCTCTGAATTAAAGGAAGAGGCAGGATTGACAGAGGTCACCGGACCTGGCATCACGCTTTCGATAGAACCTGCTTTCAGTCTTATTGTCGAAGGTGGCAATCCACCCTCAGTTTCTCCGGACATGCTCAAAAGGCTGTTGAATGAATTGAACTTATATGGCGCAAAGCATGTCTCCGTAGATGGTGAAAGAGTAATTAATACAACGGTCATCCGGGATATAAACAGGGTGACAAAAATTAATGGCCATTCCTTGAATCGTTTCCCAATAGAAGTAAAAGTGATAACAGAAAATGGTGACGCAGCCGAAAAGCTATACAATCGTATGAAGGTTTCCGCGGTTGCCGAGGACTTCTTCATTGATAATTTGGAAGTCAAGGTGAACAGGCCTGTTGGCGATCTGGTTGTACCTGCGTATCAGGGCACAATCAGGATCAGATACATGGAATCTGCTAAAACAGAAAAAGAGGGAGGCAACGGGTAATGTGGCTTCCAATCATGGGATTGGTCATCGGTGTCATCATTGGGTTATTGACCGATATCCGAATTCCGGAAGAGTATTCCAATTATTTATCAATCGCGATCCTTGCTGCCCTCGATACTTTGTTTGGCGGGATTCGCGCCCAGCTGCAAAATATTTATGATGAAAAAGTTTTCGTATCAGGTTTCTTTTTTAATATAGTATTAGCAGCAAGTTTAGCTTTTCTAGGTGTCCATCTTGGTGTAGACTTGTATTTAGCAGCAGTTTTTGCCTTTGGGGTAAGGCTGTTCCAGAATATAGCCGTCATCAGGAGAATAATATTGACGAAATGGTCAACGACAAGTGAAAAGTAGAAAAAAAAATGATATTTTAAAAGGGAAATATTTAATTGTGACGAATAAAGTATTGTAATTAAAAAATAAAACGCAATTAGATAGTAGTTAGAAATTGTTGTTCGAACACTAGGAATTGATGAAGGAGGTGCCACAGAATGAACAGCAATGATATATACGTCAGTCTTGACATCGGTACATCCAGTGTGAAGGTAATCATTGGAGAAATGGTCAATGACACATTAAATATAATTGGTGTTGGCAATGTTAAGTCCGAAGGGTTAAGGAAGGGCTCCATTGTTGATATAGATGAAACCGTTCATTCTATTAAAAGGGCAATCGAACAAGCTGAAAGAATGATAGGTTTAAAGATTAACCAGGTGATTGTTGGTGTCACCGGCAATCATGTTTCCCTGTTGCCATGCCATGGCGTGGTTGCAGTTTCCAGCGACAATCGCGAGATCACGATCGAGGACGTTGCGAGAGTCATTGATGCTGCACAGGTGGTATCGATTCCGCCAGAGCGAGAGATAATAGACGTTATTCCTAAGCAATTTATCGTGGATGGTCTAGATGAGATCAATGATCCAAGGGGCATGATCGGTGTCAGGCTTGAAATGGAAGGAACGATTATTACTGGATCAAAGACTATCTTACATAATACTCTTCGTTGTGTTGAGCGGGCTGGACTTGAGATCGTGGATATTGGCCTGCAGCCGCTTGCCGCTGGAGCATTCGCGCTTTCAAAGGATGAAAAGAATATGGGTGTCGCAATGATTGATATCGGCGGCGGTTCATCAACGGTCGCTGTTTTTGAAAACGGGCACCTAAGAGGTACATCAGTCATTCCGGTTGGAGGAGACCATATCACTAAGGACTTATCAATCGGTTTGCGTACTACAACTGAAGAAGCGGATAATTTAAAATTGAAGCATGGACATGCCTTTTATGACCATGCATCGGAAGAGGAAGTATTCGAGGTTTCAATTATCGGCAGCGACCAGCAGCAGCAGTTCAACCAGCTGGAAGTGGCCGATATCATCGAGGCCAGAATGGAAGAAATTTTCTCCCTTGTCCAGGATGAATTGAAACATATGAACATAAGGGACCTGCCAGGCGGATTTGTCCTGACAGGTGGAACAGCCAATATGCAGGGTGTTCTGGAGCTTGCCCAGGATATTTTCCAAAGCAGGGTAAGAATCGCTATTCCGGATTATATTGGTGTAAGGGAACCCCAGTACACTACAGCAGTAGGCTTAATCCAATTTGCATATAAAAACGCAAAATTAAAAGGAAAGAAAATGGAAGCAGCTTTTAGTGAAATGGAACCAAAAGAAAAGAGAGTTCAAAAACAGCCGCATCCAAAATCGAAGCCTGAGAAACAGCCTGAAGAAAAAGTCACCACAAGAATGAAGAAATTTCTTGGCTACTTTTTTGAATAATCAGAGCTAACAGGAATTCGGCGAATTAGGAGGATTTGTCATGTTGGAATTTGATACGAATTTAGATTCACTTGCTACTATAAAAGTTATCGGTGTTGGCGGCGGCGGAAATAATGCGGTTAACCGAATGATCGAACACGGTGTCCAGGGTGTGGAATTCATCGCGGTCAATACAGACGCACAAGCACTTAACCTTTCCAAAGCTGAAATCAGAATGCAAATCGGCGCGAAATTGACGCGCGGACTTGGTGCAGGAGCAAATCCTGAGGTAGGCAAAAAAGCTGCCGAGGAAAGCAAAGAACAAATCGAAGAAGTGCTAAAAGGCGCAGATATGGTATTTGTTACTGCTGGTATGGGCGGAGGAACCGGTACTGGTGCAGCCCCGGTTATCGCTCAGATCGCTAAAGATCTTGGAGCGTTAACAGTGGGTGTTGTGACTCGTCCATTTACTTTTGAGGGACGCAAGCGTGCTGGACAAGCCGGCGGCGGTATCTCCTCGATGAAGGAAGCAGTAGATACATTGATCGTCATTCCTAACGATCGTTTGCTTGAGATTGTTGACAAGAGCACTCCGATGCTGGAAGCATTCCGCGAAGCGGATAATGTCCTGCGCCAGGGTGTCCAGGGTATTTCAGACCTGATCGCTACACCTGGTTTGATCAACCTTGACTTCGCTGACGTAAAAACAATCATGTCAAATAAAGGTTCAGCCTTGATGGGCATTGGGGTAGCATCAGGTGAAAACCGTGCTACAGAAGCAGCCAAAAAAGCTATTTCCTCTCCATTGCTTGAAACATCACTTGATGGAGCACAGGGTGTCCTTATGAACATTACTGGCGGAACGAATTTGAGCCTTTATGAAGTTCAGGAAGCTGCAGATATTGTTGCTTCTGCTTCAGATCAGGATGTGAACATGATCTTTGGTTCGGTTATCAATGATAACCTAAAAGATGAAATTATTGTTACGGTGATTGCAACTGGCTTCAATGAGGAAGTCGTCCAGCCTAAGCCGACAAGACCAGGTTTTGGCGGACAGCAAAAGCCAGGTATGGGCGCGATCAAGCGCGAACAGCCAAAACGTGAAGAAATCCAGCAGGAAGCACCAAGAAGCAACCAGTCACCACAGGGTGAGGATGCTCTTGATATCCCAACATTCCTGCGTAACCGCAACAGAAGACGCTAATATTATTGCAGAAGGGCATAGCCAAAATGGCTATGTCCTTTTTGGTGTTCCCAAAAATCTATCACATAAAATTCCTTAGGCAGTCCAAGAAAAGTATAGTGGTTTCCTATTAAATCCAGGATTCTTTTGCTCTCAGGGATAATAATCTGAAAATTGACAAAATCCGAAGGTAAAAGTGAAAATCTCTGTTGTTTTGTTGCCAGAATATGACACACTTCATAGGCCAATGACGATATACTTTTCCGTAACGGAATGATAGAGCAAAAGCAAACCGTTTAATAAGTGCTTGCCATGTGGCTGCTTACATTGCCCGACGCCAGCTTGGTTACAAACGAAATCGGAATTTAATAGGGTTAGCCAGTTTGAAAATGGTATGCTTGCACATTTTAGCAAGTGGAAGCTGGAGTTGGGCTCTGCACATAAGGGCAGAAAAGGCGCTTGCGGATTCTGTACCTGTATAAGCGTATAGAGTTTATACACTTAGATTAGTGTCTAGCTCCAGCGCATAGCCAGTTTTCATCCAGAGAGTGCTTCTTCGAGTACCTTGCGAGAAGCGTTAGCTTTGAGCAGCTCGAGACGTTTGTCTAGCTGCGGCTCCTAACTCCTCGAAACGCTTCGATCCTGCCAATGAAGTCAAAGAGCGACTTCACTGTCAGGCCCTCCAGCGCTTATCGGAGTTAGACAGTCGCCTACGCTTTTCGAATTGTCTAGTTTCGCCTCCTAGAAACTCCTAAACTTCAACTCCGCCGGCAGGGTCGGAGTCTCCAGTTTCTGTGTTTCTGGGCAGTCGGCTACACATTTAATTTTCGGGTCTGCCCAGTGCAGTCAAAGAACGACTACGACTTCACTGGTCGGCTCTCTGATGCACAGGACGTGCAGACCCGCCAGCCACACGATGTGGCGTTATAGGCGGGCAACGCTTGTCGGGGCTGGCTGACCAAGGCGCTTGCGCTTTTCTTAGGGGGATGAGAGGTGAAGGTATATCTGGATGTCATCTGGGCTCTGAATCTATTATTTGATACATTCCTTCTGTACCTGACTGCCATCATCCTGAAGAGACAGGTTAAGCTTTGGAGATTAGGTTTGGGAGGGGCTATCGGTTCATTGCTCATTATATTAGCAATTACTCCTTTTCATGCTGCAGCGGGGCACCCAGCAGGGAAATTGTTCTTTTCGATCATGATGGTCCTGGCAGCCTTTGGATATAAAAGATTCCGATTTTTCTTAAAGGCGCTCATGACTTTTTATGTAACGACCTTTCTGCTTGGAGGTACCCTGACAGGAGTACATTATTTTATCCAATTTGATATGAACCTGGCATCGAGTGTTGCTATGAATCATATCAAAGGGTTTGGTGATCCAATCAGCTGGCTGTTTGTATTGCTCGGGTTCCCGCTCGCATGGCATTTTTCGAGGCGGAATATTGAACAATTTGAAATGACAAAGATTCAATATGATTCACTGGCAGAAGTAAATGTGAAGTTCATGGAGATGGAGTTCAGCGTAAAAGGATTAATTGACAGCGGCAACCAGCTTTATGACCCTATTTCTAAAATGCCAGTCATGATTTTATCCATTGCAAATTATTTGGATAATATGCCAAGTGAACTTAAAAGGATTGCGGAAGATCCTGATTGTGTTTTGTCAGGAGATGGGAATTTTTCGATTCAGTTGGAAAATCGGATGAGAATCATTCCATGCAAGGTTGTCGGACAAGAGCATCAGTTAATTATTGCTTTTCATCCTGACAGCATTAAGATCACCACAAACGAAGGTACTTTTATTGCTGAAAAGGGTTTAATATCCTTTACTGTACAAGAATTATCGGCAGATGGCAGTTTTCAATGCATTATCCACCCTAAAATGCTGGCAGGGATGGCAAAGTCAGACCGGGCGGAGAAGGTAAGTTAATATTACTATACTCAGAAATACATAATTTAGAAGGAGGACAATCAATGAAAAATTTGCGGCTTCGGTTATCCTATTACTGGTATAAATTATTAATTAAACTAGGCTTGAAAACAGATGAAATATATTATATCGGCGGTAGCGAAGCGTTGCCACCTCCTTTAACGAAAGAAGAGGAAGAAGTGCTGTTGCATAAACTGCCAAAAGGGGATAAAGCAGCTCGGTCGATCCTGATTGAAAGGAATTTGAGACTCGTTGTCTACATCGCACGGAAATTCGAAAACACAGGCATCAATATAGAAGACTTAATCAGTATTGGAACAATCGGTTTAATCAAAGCGGTCAATACCTTTAATCCAGAGAAGAAAATCAAGCTGGCGACCTATGCATCCAGATGTATTGAAAATGAAATCCTCATGTATTTGCGCAGGAATAATAAACTTCGGTCAGAAGTTTCCTTTGATGAGCCGCTGAATATTGATTGGGATGGAAATGAACTGCTGCTGTCCGATGTTCTTGGTACAGATGATGATATTATCACGAAGGATCTCGAGTCCAATGTTGATAAAAAGTTGCTGGTTAAAGCGCTGCAGCAGCTTTCTGACCGCGAAAAGCAAATCATGGAATTGCGTTTCGGACTTGGAAGCGGTGAGGAAAAGACCCAAAAGGATGTCGCGGATATGCTGGGAATTTCACAGTCCTACATTTCACGTCTTGAAAAAAGAATCATCAAACGTTTGCGTAAAGAATTCAATAAAATGGTATAGCAGAAAAATTTTCAGCAAAATATTTTTAATGGTGATAACCGTGATAAAACAACGGTTTTACTGGACAATTCTTCCTGAAACCAGTCCAGGCTTCAGGTAAATAGTGCATATTTTTCCTTCTTGCGGAGATACTGATTTTTGACAGCAGCTCCTGTGAGGAGGGAAAAGATTGACACGAACCAAAGTTGAAATTTGCGGTGTTGATACATCAAAGCTTCCCGTTCTTAAAAACGAGGAAATGAGAAAACTTTTCAGAGAAATGCAAAGCGGTGACATCACAGCAAGAGAGAAACTTGTGAATGGGAACCTGAGGCTTGTTTTGAGTGTGATCCAGCGTTTTAACAACCGGGGCGAGTTTGTTGATGACCTGTTTCAGGTCGGATGTATAGGCCTTATGAAGTCCATTGATAATTTTGATCTCGGACAGAATGTTAAGTTTTCGACCTATGCTGTCCCCATGATCATCGGCGAAATCAGAAGGTATTTAAGAGATAATAATCCAATTAGAGTCTCCCGGTCGCTAAGGGATATAGCCTATAAGGCCCTGCAAGTGCGAGAAAAGCTGATGAGTGAGGCATCCAGGGAGCCGACTGCAGAGGAAATTGCCAAGGTGCTTGAAGTACCGCATGAAGAGATTGTTTTCGCCCTTGATGCCATCCAGGATCCAGTCTCCTTATTTGAGCCGATTTATAATGATGGCGGAGATCCAATCTATGTAATGGATCAGCTAAGTGATGAACGGAACAAGGATACAAACTGGATAGAGGAAATCGCCCTGAAAGAAGGCATGAGACGGCTGAATGAGAGGGAAAAATTAATTTTAAGGAAAAGATTCTTCCAGGGTAAGACACAAATGGAGGTAGCCGATGAAATCGGCATCTCACAAGCCCAGGTCTCCCGCCTTGAGAAAGCAGCCATTAAACAAATGAATAAAAATATACAAAGCTAAGCTGCCTTTGGGGCAGCTTTTTCATTTTCATAGGGTAAGGCTGAAACAAAAGAATGACTGGACATCCAATCTAATCAGTATTGACTGAACTAATTCATACATCTGTATTACCTTCATATAATTTAAAAAAGGGCTGACAAACGCCAAAGTGAAATCCGGAGGGATCTGTATGGTTAAGGTGACAGAATTTCAAGTTAAGGATGTCGTGAATGTTTCGGATGGCAAAAGGCTTGGTAATATAGAGGATTTTGAAATCAATTTAAATTCAGGTAAAATCGAAGCGGTTGTAATAGGGAGTTCTGGAAAGGTGCTTGGATTCTTCGGAAAGGAAGAAGAAGTTGTGATTCCCTGGAGAAACATCCTGAAAATAGGTGAGGATGTCATTTTAGTCCGGTATAAAGACAGCGGTGAATATCTGCAGCAAAATGACAGTGGTGAGTAAGGTCGTAATACTGTTGTATTGCGGCTTGTATGTGATAAACTAGACAAAAACGTGTGAGGTAAAGACAATGGAGCCATTCATCTTAAAAAGTGAAGAATATTTTGTCATAAAAGAGTGGATGGAACGTTATCCAGGACTTGAAGCAGGGTTCACGACAAAGAATGGTGGTGTGAGCAAGCAGGATGCTTTTACAGGACTGAACTTCGGTTTTCATGTTGGAGACGAGCAGAATGCGGTTTGCCAAAATCGTCTTCTGATGGCCGATAAGATTGCATTTCCTCTCTCCAGCTGGGTCGGAGCGGAACAAACCCATGATATCCAGATTGCAATGGTCGGACAATCTGCTCAAGGAAGAGGCTCTGTAACTTATGATTCTTCTTTTTCAGGGACGGATGGCTTTATGACAGATGAGCAGGGAATCCTTCTGACACTTTGTTTTGCAGATTGTGTGCCGGTATATTTTATAGAACCAGAGACGAGGTTGATTGGAGTCGCTCATGCTGGCTGGAAAGGAACTGTTCATGGCATTGCAGCCGAGATGATCAGCAAATTTCAGCAAAATGGCGCAAAAACGGAAAAAATTTCTGCCATAATTGGCCCATCAATATGCAAAAAATGTTATATTGTTGATGAGAGAGTCGTCAATTTAGTGAAAAATATACTAGATGGTGTCGATATATTACCATATAATCAAGTTAGTGAAGGCCAATATTCTCTCGATTTAAAGGAAGTGAACCGTCAGATTCTGTTAAAAGCAGGCGTGGAAGACGGGAATATACAGGTTACCGATTATTGCACAAGCTGCCACAGTGAGCATTTCTATTCGCATAGACGGGATAACGGCAGTGCTGGGCGAATGTTGGCTTATATCGGCTGGAAGGAGGATAGCCATCCATAATGAATGTCAGAGAAAATCTGGAGGTTATCCAGAGTCAAATAGCAGATGCCTGTAAAAAAGGCGGGCGCAATCCAGAAGAGGTCAAGATCATTGCGGTTACTAAATACGTTTCACCAGAAAGGGCCCAGGAAGCAATTGATGCAGGTGTCACCCATCTTGGTGAAAACCGGGATGAAGGACTGCTTCACAAAATTGGCCACTTAGAGGACAAGCCTGTATGGCATTTTATCGGAACACTGCAAACGAGAAAAGTGAAAAACATAATTGAACATGTTACATATATTCATTCATTGGACAGGCTTTCGCTTGCGAAGGAAATAAACAAGCGGTCCGATTCAAAAGTGAATTGTCTTATTCAGGTCAACGCATCCGGTGAAGAGAGCAAGCATGGGTTGGGACCGGATGAAGTCATTGGTTTTGTACAAGACCTGAAGCAGTTTGATAACATCCAGATCAGCGGATTGATGACGATGGCTCCCCTCACTGAGGACCAGCAAGTGATCAGGGATTGTTTCAGGACACTGAAGAGTCTCCAGGCTGAAATACAGTTGCTTCAACTGGAAAATGCACCATGTGATGAATTGTCAATGGGAATGTCAAATGATTTTCAAATAGCTGTTGAAGAGGGATCCACAATGGTGCGCATTGGCACTGCATTGGTAGGGAACGAATCGGAGGTGCAATAATATGAGCTTAAAATCAAAAATTAAGACATTTTTTTTCCTGGAAGATGAATATGACTATAATGATGAGGAAATGCTCGAGGAAGAAGCGGAGCCTTTCAAGCCCAATAAACAGCCTGTCCAGCAAAAGCAGAATGTGGTAAGCCTGCAAAGTGTGCAAAAATCCTCCAAGGTTATCCTCATGGAACCGAGGATGTACGCTGAAGCCCAGGAAATCGCTGACCATTTAAAAAATCGCCGGGCGGTCGTTGTGAACCTGCAGCGTATCGAACAGGATCAGGCAAGGCGCATAGTGGACTTCCTTAGCGGAACAGTTTATGCAATCAGCGGTGATATCCAGCGGATCGGCATGAATATATTTTTATGTACCCCGGATAATGTGGAAGTCACAGGAAATATTTCTGAGCTGATGCAGGAGCGGGATTACCAAGAGTCGAGGTGGTAGATTAAATGGATTTAGTAATAAGTATAATAGCTCAGTTAGTTAGTCTTTATCAGTGGGCCCTGATTATTTATATTTTCATGTCATGGTTCCCTAACGCAAGAGAAACGGCAATCGGACAATTTTTGGCGCGTATTTGCGAACCATTCCTGGAGCCTTTCCGCCGGATTGTTCCTTCAATTGGCATGATTGATATATCACCAATCGTCGCTTTCCTTGTATTGCGTTTTGCTGTCAGCGGCTTGTATCAGCTGGCTGCATGGTTTTAATAAGGATATTCTTGTCTTGCAGGGTCTGAATCAGGCCCTGCTTATTTTCTATCAAGGTAATAAAAGGAGTACATAAATGTCTATTTACCAGCATTTTCGTCCTGAGGAAAGGGAATTTATCGATCAGGTCATTAACTGGAAAGAATATGTTGAGCAAAATTATGCTCCGAAATTGACTGATTTTTTGGATCCAAGAGAGCAGCAGATACTTTCAACGGTCATAGGCAAGCATCCTGATGTAAAATGGGAGCTATTTGGCGGTGCTCCTGGGACTGAAAGAAAACGTGCATATCTATTTCCTGAGTACTTGGAAGCTAAAGAAGAAGATTTCCAGGTGAAGCTTTTCCGAATTGATTATGCAAAAAAGTTTGTGAATATCGAACACCGGCAAGTTTTGGGCAGCTTGATGTCCCTCGGCTTGAAGCGAGGGAAATTTGGAGATATCCTGATTGATGGAGATGACGTGCAATTTTTTGCAGCTGAGGAAATCGCCGATTACATCCGGCTGCAATTAGAATCGATTGGCAGGGCATCGATTGGGTTGTCAGAGCTTCCGCTTGAAAAGGCTGCGGCTATTGCTGAGGAATGGAATGAAATAAGCACGACTGTTTCATCATTGCGTCTGGACACCGTCATGTCGGCTTTATTCAATCTCTCTAGGCAGAAATCCCAGCTGCTTATCCAGCATGGACAAGCAAAGGTTAATTGGACAGGTATTGAAAATACAGCATTTGAATGCGGTGAGGGGGATGTTATATCCGCACGAGGATACGGGCGTGCGAAAATCATCACAATCGAAGGAAAAACAAAAAAAGATAAATATCGAGTTATTGCCGGAAGAAAAAAATAATTATATAGTTATAGAAGAAGGATTTTTAGTGTTTTTGTCGAATCATTGCTTTAAGTACATATAGGATCATAACTTAATGGGAGGTGGCGTAATGCCTTTAACGCCGTTAGATATACACAACAAAGAATTCAATAAGGGATTTCGCGGGTATGATGAAGATGAAGTGAATGAGTTCCTTGATCAAGTTATCAAGGACTACGAACTAATAATCCGAGAGAAAAAAGAGCTGGAAGAAAAATTGAATGAAATGAATTCAAGGCTTGGACACTTTACCAACATTGAAGAAACATTGAATAAATCAATCGTGATCGCCCAGGAAGCGGGAGAAGAAGTTCGCCGCAACGCACAAAAAGAAGCGAAGCTGATCATTAAGGAAGCTGAAAAGAATGCTGACAGAATCATCAACGAATCCTTATCCAAGGCACGTAAAATCGCTTTGGAAATCGAAGAGTTAAAAAAGCAGTCTAAAGTGTTCAGGACAAGATTCAAGATGCTGATCGAAGCGCAGCTTGATATGCTGAACACAGATGACTGGGATCACCTGCTCGAATATGAATTGGATTCAACAGAATTAAAGTCGACTGCGCGGGAAGAAGAAGATTCACTGGCTTGACGCGGGGGCGTTATTTCGCATATAATTTCATAACAAAGTGCAATTACATGACAGAAACGATGACAGGGACAGTATGGCGTTCCAGTTGCTTGCTTTTCAGCGAAATGGGGAAGGTGGGAGCCCATTGCAAGCGGATAGCCAGAAAATCACCCGATAGTTCCGAGCTGAACATCCTATTAGGACCAGTAAGCACAGGCGTGACATTCGCGTTAAGAATGCTAAGAGGACAGTATGATGAATACTTGTCTATTTAGGGTGGTACCGCGGGAATAAAACCTTCTCGTCCCTTTTCAGGGATGAGGGGTTTTTTTTATTTTCCAAAAATCGTTTTCTTTCATGATTGCAACGGAAAAATAGGAGGAACAATTAATGGAGTACAAAGATACTTTACTCATGCCGAAGACCGAGTTTCCAATGCGCGGAAACCTTCCGAACAGGGAACCAGAAATCCAGGCAAAATGGGAAGAAATGAATATCTATGAAAAGGTTCAAAAACACACCGAAGGGCGTCCGCTGTTTATCCTGCATGATGGACCTCCCTATGCCAATGGAGATATCCATATGGGGCACGCACTAAATAAGATCCTCAAGGATTTTATCGTCCGCTATAAATCAATGAGCGGTTTCAGCTCGCCTTATGTACCAGGCTGGGATACTCACGGCTTGCCAATCGAGCAGGCACTGACGAATAAGGGCGTAAAACGCAAGGAAATGACGGTTGCCGAGTTCAGGAAGCTGTGTGAAGAATATGCTTACCAGCAGATTGAAAATCAGCGTGAACAGTTCAAACGTCTGGGAGTGAGAGGCGACTGGGAAAACCCTTATATCACTTTGAAGCCTGAATATGAAGCACAGCAAATTAAAGTATTCGGAGAAATGGCAAAAAAAGGTTACATCTACAAAGGCAAAAAGCCTGTCTACTGGTCACCGTCAAGTGAATCTGCACTTGCAGAAGCCGAGATTGAATACCAGGATAAGCGTTCTGCATCCATCTATGTTGGCTTCCCGGTAAAAGACGGCAAAGGCGTACTGGACCAGGATGTCGAAATCATCATCTGGACAACAACCCCATGGACGATCCCTGCTAACCTTGGAATTTCCGTACATCCTGATTTGACATACGTTGTGGTAAAAGCTGACGGCAGGAAATTCCTTGTAGCTGAAGATCTTCTTGAAGCAGTAACGAATGAAATTGGTTGGGAAGATGCTGCAACAGTTAAGAAGGTTGCTGGAAAAGAGCTTGAAGGCGTTCTTGCACAGCATCCATTATACGGCCGAGATTCACTTGTCATGCTAGGCGAGCACGTTACAACCGATGCCGGTACTGGATGTGTCCACACTGCACCTGGACACGGGGAGGATGACTTCCATGTTGGCCAGAAGTACGGCCTTGAAGTTTTATGCCCTGTAGATGATAAGGGTGTAATGACAGCTGAAGCAGAAGGCTTTGAAGGTCTATTCTATGATCAGGCAAACAAGCCAATCACAGAAAAACTTGAAGAAGCTGGTGCTTTGCTGAAGCTAAGCTTTATCACACACTCATACCCGCATGACTGGAGAACGAAAAAACCTGTTATCTTCCGTGCTACGGCACAGTGGTTTGCGTCTATCAAAGACTTCCGTGGTGAATTGCTAAAAGCTGTAGAAGAAACAAAATGGGTTCCGGCATGGGGCGAGACAAGATTATTCAATATGGTCCGTGACCGCGGTGACTGGTGTATTTCCCGTCAGCGTGCATGGGGCGTACCAATTCCGGTATTCTATGCAGAAAACGGCCAGGAAATCATCACGGATGAAACGATCGAACATGTTTCAAACCTGTTCCGTAAGCATGGTTCTAATATCTGGTTTGAAAAAGAAGCGAAGGAATTGCTCCCTGAGGGATTCAGCCACCCTGGCAGCCCTAATGGCCAATTTACAAAAGAAACGGACATCATGGATGTTTGGTTCGATTCAGGTTCATCCCATCAGGCAGTTCTTGTAGAGCGTGATGATCTCCAGCGCCCGGCGGATCTTTATTTGGAAGGATCTGATCAATACCGAGGCTGGTTCAACTCATCATTATCAACAGCAGTTGCCGTAACAGGAAAAGCACCTTACAAGGGTGTCCTAAGCCACGGTTTCGCACTTGATGGTGAAGGCCGCAAGATGAGTAAATCTATTGGTAATGTAGTCGTTCCTGCGAAGGTTATGAACCAGTTGGGTGCCGATATCCTGCGTCTCTGGGTTGCATCCGTCGATTATCAATCCGACGTCCGTGTTTCTGACGCGATCCTGAAGCAGGTTGCTGAAGTGTACCGTAAAATCCGTAATACATTCAGATTCTTGCTTGGCAACCTTTCGGATTTCAACCCTGAAACAGATGCTGTGCCATTCGAGCAGCTGCGCGAGGTTGATCAGTTCATGCTCGTGAAGTTGAACAAATTGATCAAGTATGTGCGCAATGCATATGACAATTATGAATTTGCAGGCGTCTACCATGCGGTCAACAACTTCTGTACGCTTGATTTGAGTGCATTCTACCTTGATTTTGCCAAGGATGTTCTTTACATTGAAGCTTCAGGCAACGCTGAGCGCCGTGCAATCCAGACGGTATTGCACGAGAGTCTGATTGCATTGGTTAAGCTTACTGCACCGATTCTTTCCCACACAGCAGATGAGGTATGGGGATTCATCCCAACAGCGAAGGCAGACAGCGTCCAGCTGACAGATATGCCGGAAGCAAAGGAAATCGCAGATGCGGAAGCTCTTGAAAAAAAATGGAATGCATTTATGAAGCTTCGTGACAATGTTCTAAAGGCACTTGAAGAAGCAAGGAACTCAAAAGTGATCGGCAAATCGCTGACAGCAAAGGTTTCTTTATACGTAAACGACAGCACAAGAGAGCTTCTGGATTCAATCTCTGAAAACTTAAGCCAGCTGTTCATTGTTTCAGGATTCGAGGTAGCCGGAAGCTACGATCAGGCGCCTGACAATGCGATCAAGCTAGAAAATGCAGCGATTGTGGTTACAAAGGCTGAAGGTGAAACTTGCGAAAGATGCTGGGTTGTCACACCAGATGTCGGCAAAGTCGAAGAACATCCAACACTATGTGAACGATGTGCAACGGTTGTAAAAGAAAATTACTAATTGATTTGTGGACTCCGGATATTTATCCGGAGTTTTTTTTTGCCAAATATCTTCCTGCTTGGGAAATCCTGCAGTACATGTAAAAAGTTAAGTTGAGTCAGCATGACGCCTGTGGAAATAATAGCTGTAAACAGGAACGGGGGCAGATACATGGAAGGTAATCTCGATTACATTTACAAAGAGCTCCGCGAAACGAGAACAGAATTGTTAGCGTACCTGAATGACGGCCAGAAAGACGAAAGGATTTTGCATTATATAAATGATGAACTTCACGATATCGAAGCAGCGCTGGAAAAAATGGAAAATGGCGAATATGGGAAATGCGAAATATCTGGAGAATACCTGCCATACGAAGTTTTGCAGACCATTCCAACAGCTAAATCAGCTGTGGAGTTAGATCAAATTGAACAATACTACCGTAAGCCGATCTATTCGTGAGATTCATTCTTGATATGGCAGTAAAATGTGATTGAATTTTCGGAATGAGAAGAGTGGATTAACAAATTAGTTGTCCGCACTGGAAAAATCTTTAAAAAATTTCCAAGTCGCCAATAAAAATGAATTTTCGCCAATATAAATCGGAAATCGCCAATAAAAAGTTAAAATCGCCAATAAAACAATAGACCAGTACAATCACTGTAAAAATACTAGCCAAAATCACCAGTTTAAATTTAAATTTCTCGGTTAAAAGCTGATTTACCACTTTTTAAAAGTCAGGAACATAACTAAAACTTATAAAATCTGTCGTTTTTTAAAAAAAAGCATATTCAACAATTTGAGAACTGTCCAGCTCCAGCGCTTGTCGGGGGTGACCAGGCGCTTGCGCTTTTCTTAATATGTGCTAAAATGCAAAGGTAATGAATTGCTGTGAATGTGGAGGTTACCTTTGTGTTTTATTACATAATTGCACTGTTTATTATCTTGCTTGACCAGGTTTCTAAATGGTTTATTGTCAAAAACATGGAGCTTGGGGAAAGCATAAAGGTCATAGAGAATTTCTTGTACATCACTTCACACCGCAACCGTGGTGCTGCATGGGGAATCCTGCAGGGGCAAATGTGGTTCTTTTATGTCATTACCATCATTGTGGTGATTGGCCTTGTCGTCTATATTCAAAAAGCAGCTAAAGGCAAACTTCTGCTGGGTGTTTCGCTTGGTTTTATGCTGGGCGGGGCAATTGGGAACTTTATCGACAGGGTATACCGAAAGGAAGTTGTTGATTTCATCAACACCTATATTTTGGGATACGATTTCCCTATCTTCAATATTGCTGATTCTGCACTGGTGATCGGTGTAGGATTGTTGATGATTGACATGATCAGGGAAGAGAGAGAGGCGAAAAGAAAAGCTTATGGAGAAAATGGAACACATCATCAGTGAGGAACAGGCTGGTGACAGAATAGATAAAGTGGTATCTACACTTGATCCGGAATGGTCGAGGAGCCAGGTACAGCAATGGATCAAGGACGGGAACGTTCTTGTCAATGGAGCTCAAATCAAAACAAATTATAAATGCAGCTTGAATGATCAGCTGGAAATCAACATCCCGGAGCCTGAAGCGTTGGATGTAATCGCAGAGGAAATGGACCTTGAGATTTATTATGAGGATGCAGATGTCCTTGTTGTGAACAAGCCCAAAGGAATGGTCGTCCATCCAGCGCCTGGACATATGACTGGAACTCTTGTAAATGGGCTCATGGCGCACTGTAAGGATTTATCTGGTATCAATGGCGTGCTCCGACCGGGAATCGTCCACCGGATTGATAAGGATACCTCCGGACTTTTGATGGTGGCAAAAAATGATATGGCACACGAAAGCCTGGTGAACCAGCTGGTGGCCAAATCTGTTACTCGCAAATACAAGGCGCTCGTACATGGAACTATCCAGCATGATCATGGTACAATTGACGCTCCGCTTGGGCGCGATCAAAGGGACCGCCAGAGCATGACAGTTGTCGATAATGGCAAAAATGCGGTCACACATTTTAATGTTCTCGAACGCTTCAAGGACTTTACTTATGTGGAATGCCAGCTTGAAACAGGCAGGACGCACCAGATTCGTGTCCATATGAAATACATCGGTTATCCGCTGGCCGGAGACCCTAAATACGGACCGAAAAAGACGCTTGATATTGGCGGACAGGCTTTGCATGCTGGCCTGCTTGGATTTGACCACCCAAGGACAGGGGAGTATCTGGAGTTTGAAGCTCAGCTCCCTGAGTATTTCGTAAACCTCTTAAATGATTTAAGAGAAAATCGTTGACAAAGTTCAACATCTATTTTAAGATGACTATAGTTTAATAAGTCCTTTAAAGACAGTCCCGTGAGGCTGAGAAGGAAACGGATTTGCAATAGGCATATGATGTATGCTCTGCTGCATGCTAACACCACACGTTTACCCTCTTGCCGAAACAGGCAAGAGGGTTTTTTACTTGTCCGTTTTCAAACCATAGAAAGAGAAGGAGTGAAAACAAATGACTGAAAAAGCGGTTGTGCTCGACAACCAGGGAATCCGCAGGGCACTGACGAGGATTGCTCATGAAATCATCGAAAGAAACAAAGGAATCGAAGACAGCGTCATTGTCGGGATCCGTACCAGAGGAATTTATATCGCCAAAAGGCTGGCGGAAAGAATCCGTGAGATCGAAGGAGCAGATATCCCGGTGGGTGAGCTAGATATCACCCTGTATCGCGATGACTTGACGAAGAAGACGGATGATCAGGAGCCTGAGGTTAAAGGATCGGATATCCCAGTCGACATCTCGAATAAAAAAGTGATTCTGGTTGATGATGTTCTTTATACAGGCAGGACAGTCCGAGCGGCGATGGATGCATTGATTGACATTGGCCGGCCGGCGACCATCCAGCTTGCTGTGCTGGTCGACAGAGGACACAGGGAGCTGCCGATCAGGGCAGACTTTGTGGGCAAGAACATCCCGACCTCAAGTGCGGAAAGAATCGTCGTTGAGCTGCAGGAAGTAGATGAAGAAGAACGCGTAAGCATTTTTGAAAAATAAATAATGCCCTTTTAAATGCAGTCCAGAGAGGCTGAAAAGGGGGAACGCATTGCTGATGGCTTTGTGCGGGTTTTTTTAGACCCATACCCTCTTTGTATCTACTGGCAAAGAGGGTTTTTTTGTACAAAAGAGAGGAGATAAAAAAATGAATAAACCAATCTTAGACATTAAAGATGTACCATCACCATTCCAATGGTTCACACTTAGCCTTCAGCACTTATTCGCCATGTTTGGCGCGACAATTCTTGTACCTTACCTTGTCGGCTTAAGTCCGGCCATCGCCTTGATTTCAAGCGGCCTTGGAACGATCGCTTTCCTGATTATCACTAAATTCCAGGTTCCGGCTTACCTTGGATCATCCTTCGCGTTCATCGCTCCGGTCATCGCAGCCAAAGCAGGCGGAGGACCTGGTGCAGCGATGATTGGAACATTCCTTGCAGGTCTGGTATACGGAATCGTAGCCCTGATCATCAAGAAGGCAGGCTACCGCTGGATCATGCGTCTGCTGCCACCGGTCGTCGTGGGCCCAGTCATCATTGTCATTGGACTCTCACTGGCAGGAACAGCAGTCAGCATGGCAATGAATGTCCCTGGCACTACGGAGTACAGCTTGATTCATTTCTCTGCAGCTTTAGTAACTCTTGCAGCAACAATCGTCTTCTCAATTTACGGAAAGGGAATGCTCAGCATGGTCCCAATTCTTGCCGGAATCATAGTGGGGTATTTATACTCCATGGCAATAGGAATTGTGGATTTCAGCGGAGTTAAAGAAGCGGACTTTTTCGAGATGCCAGACTTTATCTTCCCATTCGTTCATTACAATGTAAGTATCAGCTGGGAGATCGTCATGCTGATGGTTCCAGTTGCAATCGTCACTTTGTCAGAGCATATCGGCCACCAGCTAGTACTGAGCAAGGTTGTCGGCAGAGACTATATCAAAGAACCAGGTCTTCACCGCTCCATTATGGGTGATGGTATGGCGACGATGATTTCCGGTTTGATCGGCGGACCGCCAAAGACGACTTACGGCGAAAACATCGGTGTCCTTGCGATTACTAGAGTGTACAGCGTATATGTCCTGCTTGGCGCAGCTATCATTGCGACAGTATTCGGATTCATCGGCAAAATTACGGCATTGATCAGCTCAATTCCAACACCGGTTATGGGCGGCGTCTCAATCCTGCTGTTCGGGATCATCGCTTCATCAGGTTTGAGAATGCTTGTGGACAGCAAAATAGACTTTGGCAACACAAGAAACCTGGTCGTCTCATCAGTCATCCTCGTAATCGGGATTGGCGGAGCATTCATTAAGCTGAATGAAAACTTCGAAATACATGGTATGGCTTTAGCGGCCCTGATTGGTGTCATCCTTAACCTGGTCCTGCCTGGACGCCCGGAACTAGAAGAAGATATGTTTGATATGGAAACTGAAAAAAAAACTGAGGAAAAGAACGATGTAGCATAGTTCCACCTTTTAAAGAAGTCCAGAGAGGCTTAGAAGGGTGTTATGAGCGAACCGGCTTATTCAAGATGCACGCAAACCCGAAAATTCGGGGTTTATGCCGGCAAGCTCATAGTCAAGCACCCTGTTGAACAGAAAACAGGGTGTTTTTTTCTTGCAAAAAAAGAAGGGGGGATCAGCGGTGAAAGGGGATTTACTGACGACATCACAGCTTAGTGAACAAGAAATACAGGAAATTATTCTGTCTGCGGGTGAATTTGCCAGCGGGAAGACATGGCAGCCAAAAGAAAAACTGTACATCAGCAATTTATTCTACGAGCCAAGCACAAGGACAAAGTCCAGCTTTGAAATGGCTGAACGCAAGCTTGGACTCGAGGTGATTCCGTTTGAGGTCCAGACATCCAGTGTACTAAAAGGCGAAACTTTGTATGACACCGTTAAAACTCTAGAAGCGATTGGCACCGACGTACTTGTAATCAGGCATAGTGCAGATAATTATTTTTCTGAACTCGAAAATGGGATATCGATTCCGATCATCAATGCCGGTGACGGAAAAGGGCATCATCCTACACAGTCATTGCTAGACCTAATGACCATCCAGCAAGAGTTCGGCAGTTTTAAGGACCTTACAGTTACAATCATCGGTGATATTCTCCATAGCCGTGTAGCGAGATCAAATGCAGACGCACTAGTCAGACTTGGAGCAAAAGTTATCTTTTCGGGTCCTGAAGATTGGGTGGATCAAAACTACCTTCCCGCAGGCAGCTGCTATATGTCAGTAGAAGAGGCCATTAAGTGGGCAGATGTGGTGATGCTCCTTCGTGTCCAGCATGAACGGCATGATGGCAAACTTCTGTTTGATAAGAATGAGTACCACCGAAACTATGGTTTAACGATTGAGAGAGAAAGGCTTATGAAAAAGGGAAGCATCATCCTCCATCCGGCACCAATCAATAGGGGCGTCGAAATCGCAGATGAATTGGTTGAAAGTCCAAAGTCACGGATTTTTAAGCAAATGGAAAATGGCGTGTACATCAGAATGGCAGTGTTAAAGAGAGCACTTGAGAATAGGAATGGGGGAATGAAAAATGACAATGTTGATCAAAAATGGCAGATTGCTTACTGAAACAGGAACTGAGTTAACAGATATTTTGATAGAGGACGGAAAAATTGCTGCAATCGGATCTGGAATCTCTACGGATGCTGAGCAAATTATTGATGCTAAAGGAAAGCTGGTTGCACCAGGATTTGTAGACCTGCATGTGCATCTGCGCGAACCGGGAGGGGAGAAAAAAGAAACGATTGCTACGGGTACACTGGCTGCTGCAAAAGGTGGATTTACCACTGTTGCTGCAATGCCGAACACCAGGCCGGTGCCCGATTCAAAAGAGCAGATGGAGTGGCTTCAGAAGAGAATCCAGGAAACAGCTTCCGTAAGAGTCTTGCCATATGCGTCCATTACTGTGCGCGAGCTTGGCCAGGAACTGACCGATTTTGAAGGTTTAAAAGAAGCAGGTGCATTCGCATTAACGGATGATGGCGTTGGTGTCCAGTCAGCAGGAATGATGCTTGAAGCAATGAGAAGAGCTGCAAAGCTTGATATGGCAATAGTCGCACATTGCGAAGACAATACTTTGATCAATAAGGGTTCTCTCCATGAGGGCAGGAAAGCCGCTGAGCTGGGAATCAACGGAATCCCGTCAGTATGTGAATCTGTACATATAGCAAGAGACATTCTGCTCGCGGAAGAGGCAGGATGCCATTACCATGTTTGCCACATCAGCACGAAAGAATCAGTCAGAGCAGTCCGGGACGCGAAGCGATATGGCATAAAGGTAACAGCAGAGGTAACGCCGCACCATTTGCTTTTGAATGAAGATGATATAACCGGAAATGATGCCAACTATAAAATGAATCCACCGCTAAGAAGCCAGGCAGACCACGAGGCATTGGTTGCAGGACTGCTTGACGGGACAATCGATTTTATCGCGACTGACCATGCACCGCATACAAGTGAGGAAAAAGCAGAGGGAATTGAAATGGCGCCATTTGGGATTGTCGGCCTTGAGACTGCATTCCCACTCTTATATACACATATGGTCAAAACAAACATTATTAGCTTAAAGCAGTTGATAGAGTTTTTGACTGTCAAACCTTCAAATACATTCGGACTGCCTTATGGAGAACTGAAGGCTGGTGCACCAGCAGATGTTGTATTGATTGATCTTGATGAAGAAAAAGAAATCAATCCAGAAGAATTTTTATCCAAAGGCATAAATACACCATTCGCAGGCTGGAAGTGCAAGGGATGGCCAGTACTGACGATTGCTGAAGGAAAAATTGTCTGGGAAAAGGGAGTTGTGAGGGTATGAAAAAGCAATTGATCTTGGAAGATGGCACGGTATTTGTTGGTGAAGGCTTTGGCAGTGAAACGGAGACGATGGGTGAGGTTGTTTTCAATACAGGTATGACCGGCTATCAGGAAATCCTGTCCGATCCATCATACTGCGGACAAATTGTGACGCTGACATACCCGCTAATCGGTAATTATGGAATCAATCGGGATGATTTCGAATCAATCAACCCAGCTGTCCAAGGTCTTGTCGTGAAGGAGAATGCTGAATTTCCTTCCAACTGGCGCTCTGAACTGTGTTTGGACGCTTATCTAAAAATGAAAAACATACCTGGCATAGCCGGAATCGATACAAGGAAGCTGACAAAAATCATTCGTCAGCATGGAACATTAAAAGGATCAATCTGCGGGATGGAAGAAAATCCGGATGAAGTCATTGCGGCATTAAAAGGCAGAATCCTGCCGAACGACCAGGTCAAGCAAGTTTCAACAAAAACACCTTATCCAAGCCCAGGACGCGGCCATAGAGTCGTGCTGGTTGACTTCGGCTTAAAGCACGGAATCCTACGGGAACTGAATGACCGAAACTGTGATGTAATCGTAGTACCTTACAATACAACTGCCGAAGAAATTCTCAGCTTGAGTCCGGATGGCATCATGCTTTCAAATGGACCTGGGGATCCAAAGGATGTTCCGGAGGCAATCGAAATGATTAAGGGTCTGCTAGGCAAGGTACCGCTATTTGGGATATGTCTTGGCCACCAGTTGTTTGCGCTTGCCTGCGGTGCAAATACGGAAAAAATGAAATTCGGTCATCGGGGGTCCAATCATCCTGTGAAGGATTTACGGACTGGGAAAGTAGCACTGACCTCGCAAAATCATGGATATACAGTTACTGAAGATTCTGTCACAGGGACAGAGCTTGAGGTTACACATATAGCATTAAATGATGGAACGGTTGAGGGTCTGGCCCATAGAAATGCCGCAGCATTCACTGTCCAATATCACCCTGAAGCTTCACCAGGACCGGAGGATGCGAACGGATTATTCAATCAATTCATCGAGTTAGTAGAAGCAGAAAAAAAGGAGGCAGTCACAAATGCCAAAGCGTAAAGATGTTAACAGTATATTAGTCATTGGGTCAGGCCCAATCATCATCGGCCAGGCAGCGGAATTCGATTATGCAGGCACACAGGCATGCATCGCACTCCGTGAAGAAGGCTATAAGGTCATCCTCGTCAATTCGAATCCTGCAACCATCATGACTGACACGGAAATTGCGGACGTCGTATACATAGAGCCGCTTACTCTTGAGTTTGTGGCAAGGATCATCCGAAAGGAGCGTCCGGATGCCATCCTGCCGACACTCGGGGGGCAGACAGGACTTAACCTCGCAGTTGAGCTGGCTAAATCAGGTGTTTTGGATGAATGTGGCGTGAAGATCCTCGGAACAAAGCTAGAAGCGATCAACCAGGCGGAGGACAGGGAGTTATTCAGGGACTTGATGAACGAGCTCGGACAACCGGTCCCTGACAGCGACATCATTCACAATCTAGAAGAGGCTTATACCTTTGTGGAGAGAGTCGGGTATCCAGTGATTGTCCGCCCTGCTTTTACAATGGGAGGTACAGGGGGCGGCATCTGCAGCAACGAAAAAGAATTGATTGAGATTGTGACGAGCGGCATAAAAAACAGTCCTGTAGGACAATGCTTGCTTGAAAAGAGCATAGCCGGGTTCAAGGAAATTGAATATGAAGTGATGCGTGACAGCAATGATAATGCCATAGTTGTCTGCAACATGGAAAACTTTGATCCTGTAGGAGTCCATACAGGGGATTCCATCGTCGTGGCGCCAAGCCAGACTTTGAGTGACCGTGAATACCAGCTGCTGAGGAATGCCAGCCTGAAAATCATCAGGGCCCTGAAGATCGAAGGCGGCTGCAATGTCCAGCTCGCACTTGACCCTGATAGCTTTAACTACTACGTAATCGAAGTGAATCCGCGAGTCAGCCGTTCCTCTGCCCTGGCATCAAAAGCGACGGGCTATCCAATTGCCAAGCTTGCAGCGAAAATCGCTGTTGGTTTGACACTCGATGAAATGCTGAATCCGGTTACGGGAAAAACATATGCCTGCTTTGAACCTGCGCTTGATTATGTTGTAACAAAAATCCCGCGCTGGCCATTCGATAAGTTCGACTCAGCGAACCGGACACTTGGAACCCAAATGAAAGCAACTGGTGAAGTTATGGCAATCGGCCGTACTTTCGAAGAGTCGCTGCTTAAAGCGATTCGTTCTCTTGAAGCTGATGTAATTCACCTTTCTTTGAATAATCAAAGCGAAATCAACGATGAATTGCTTGAGAAGAGAATTCGCAAGGCCGGTGACGAGAGATTATTTTACCTTGCAGAGGCTATCAGAAGAGGCATTTCAATTGAAACTTTACACAGCTGGAGCAAGATCGATTTATTCTTCCTTCATAAATTAGAGAGATTAATAGCTTTTGAGCAAGAGCTTGCAAAAAAGAAGTTTGACCCGGAAACAGCCAGATCAGCAAAACGCAAAGGCTTTTCAGATAAGGTAATTGCTGAACTGTGGAACGTGGAAGAACAGGAAGTATACCAGTGGCGGATTGAGAACAGCCTGACCCCTGTATTTAAAACGGTCGATACTTGTGCCGCTGAGTTCGAATCAGAAACTCCATACTTCTATAGCACATATGAGGAAGAAAATGAATCAGTGGTGACAGAAAGGGAAAGCGTCATTGTACTGGGGTCCGGGCCGATCAGGATCGGACAGGGAATCGAATTCGATTACGCGACTGTCCATTCCGTTAAGGCCATCAAAGAAGCTGGGTACGAGGCCATCATCGTCAATAACAATCCAGAAACGGTCTCTACGGATTTTAGCATCTCGGATAAATTGTACTTCGAACCTTTGACCATTGAGGATGTCATGAACATTATCAATCTTGAAAAACCAATTGGAGCAGTCGTCCAATTTGGCGGGCAAACTGCAATCAACCTGGCATCAAAGCTTGTAGACAGGGGAGTGAAGATTCTCGGAACAAGCCTTGAGGATCTGGATCGAGCTGAGGACCGTGACAAGTTTGAACAGGCACTATCCGGCATGCAAATCCCGCTTCCAAAGGGAAGTACAGCAAAATCAGTAAAAGAAGCAGCGTTGATTGCATCAGAAATCGGCTACCCAGTTCTTGTGCGTCCATCGTATGTACTCGGCGGCAGGGCAATGGAGATTGTCTATAAGGAAGAAGAACTTCTTCATTATATGAAAAACGCGGTAAAGATCAATCCGGAATATCCCGTGCTGATCGATCGTTATCTGATTGGGAAAGAAGTAGAGGTTGACGCGATTTCCGATGGAGAAAACGTATTGATACCAGGCATTATGGAACATATCGAAAGAGCCGGTGTCCATTCGGGAGATTCGATCGGTGTCTATCCGCCTCAAAGCCTTAGTGAGGATGTAAAACAAAAGCTGGTAAACTATACGATTGATCTTGCTAGAGGGTTGAACATTGTCGGTCTGCTGAATATTCAATATGTCATTGCTAATGAAGAAGTCTATGTGCTCGAAGTGAACCCTCGCTCCAGCCGTACAGTACCATTCCTGAGCAAAATCACGAATGTTCCAATGGCAAAAATCGCAACTAAGGTTATCCTTGGCCAGAGCCTGCGTGCGCAAGGATATGAAACCGGTCTTGTACCTGAGCAAGAAGGAGTTTTTGTTAAGGTACCGGTGTTCTCGTTTGAAAAATTGCGTAGGGTAGACATTACACTAGGGCCGGAAATGAAGTCTACCGGAGAAGTCATGGGCAAGGATACAACCCTGGAAAAAGCTTTGTATAAGGGCATGATTGCTGCCGGCATGAAAATCAAAGAGTTTGGTACAGTCCTGCTAACTGTGGCAGATAAGGATAAAGAAGAAACATTGGCACTGGCAAAAAGATTCTCGAGTATTGGCTATCAGTTGATGGCTACAGAGGGGACAGCCAAATATTTGGAGACTGCCGGCATTAAAGTGAAAACAGTCGGAAAAATCGGTGCTGAAGGACCGAACCTGATCGATGTGATCCGTAAGGGAGAAGCACAGATGGTCATCAACACGCTGACAAAAGGCAAGCAGCCAGAACGTGATGGATTCAGGATCCGCCGAGAATCTGTAGAAAATGGTGTGCCATGCCTGACTTCCCTTGATACAGCAAAAGCGATATTACGAGTCATTGAATCTATGACATTTTCAGCAGATGCACTAAAGCCGATGGAGCAAGCCAAAGAAGGTGCTTTTTCATGATCATGCAGGAAAACTGCAAAGTATTGAGCAACAGACAGATTGCTGAAAATATTTTTGAGCTCGTTCTAAGCGGTGAACTTTCTGCGGCTATGTCTCAGCCAGGCCAATTCGTCCATGTGAAAGTTGGGGAAGGTTTCGACCCGCTTTTGCGCCGGCCAATCAGCATTGCTTCGATCAGTGATGGCACATTCACGATTATCTACAGGAGGCAGGGAAGGGGAACCGCCCTGCTAGCCGAAAAAACCCCAGGGATGTCAGTCGATGTCCTGGGACCGCTGGGTAATGGCTTTCCGGCAGGAGAAGCCAAACAGGGGCAAACGGCAATCCTTGTTGGCGGTGGAGTTGGAGTCCCGCCTATGTATGAACTGGCTAAGCAGCTTGCCCGAAATGGAGTTAAAGTCATAAGCATAATCGGATTCCAAACAGCCAGTGCAGTTTTTTACGAAAAAGAGCTGTCCGACTTTGGTGAAGTGTATGTTACAACTGTTGATGGCACATATGGCAGAAAAGGTTTCGTTACTGATGTTCTTAGCGGTTTGGAAGCGGATATTATTTTTGCATGCGGTCCGACACCCATGCTGAGAGCCGTTGAAAATGGTAATTATGCATCTAAAACCTACCTTTCACTAGAAGAACGGATGGGGTGCGGAATCGGTGCATGCTTTGCATGTGTTTGCCATACGAAGGATGATCCACAGGGCTTCACGTATAAAAAGGTCTGCAGCGATGGACCAGTTTTTTTAGCAGGGGAGGTTGTCATATGAGTTCGCTATCAATCCAGCTGCCAGGGTTAAATCTGAAAAATCCAGTTATGCCTGCTTCAGGCTGCTTCGGCTTTGGCAGGGAGTTCAGCCAGCTGTACGACTTGAGTCTTCTAGGGGCAATCATGATAAAGGCTACGACACCAGAACCGCGCTTTGGAAACCCGACGCCGAGGGTTGCCGAGACGCCAGGCGGAATGCTCAATGCCATCGGCCTCCAGAACCCCGGGTTAGAGAAAGTGTTTAATGAAGAACTTCCATGGCTTGAGCAGTTCGATGTGCCAATCATTGCGAACATCGCTGGTTCAACGGAGGATGACTATGTAAAAGTAGCAGAACAATTGTCCAAGGCTCCGAATATCCATGCCCTTGAACTGAATATATCATGTCCAAATGTAAAAACAGGCGGGATCGCATTCGGCACGGATCCGGATATGGCTAAGGCCCTGACCCGGAAGGTAAAAGATGTGTCTGAAGTGCCTGTATATGTAAAGCTTTCTCCTAATGTATCTGACATTGTCAAGATCGCCAGGGCAGTTGAGGATGGAGGAGCGGATGGGATAACAATGATCAACACTTTGCTTGGCATGAGAATTGACCTGATGACAGGGCAGCCGATCCTTGCGAATAAAACCGGCGGCTTGTCCGGCCCTTCCGTTAAGCCGGTAGCGATCAGGATGATCTATGAAGTCAGTCAGCACGTATCCATCCCGATCATCGGAATGGGGGGGATCCAATCGGCTGAGGACGTGGTCGAGTTTTTCCTGGCCGGTGCAAGTGCGGCAGCGGTAGGAACCCAGAATTTCGTGGACCCTTTTGTATGCCCGAAAATCATCGAGGAATTGCCGGAATGGCTGGCTAAGCTTGGGGCAGACCATATTTCTGAATTAACGGGGAGGAGCTGGAAAAAGAATGAGAGACTCGCTTATTATCGCCCTTGATTTCCCGAACAAGGGACACGTGCTTGAGTTCCTTGAACCATTTGAAAATGAACAGCTTTTTGTAAAAGTTGGAATGGAGCTTTTTTATGCCGAAGGGCCGTCGATTATTGAGGAGTTGAAGAAGCGGAATCATAAAATCTTCCTTGACCTGAAGCTCCATGACATTCCTAATACAGTAAAGAGTGCGATGAAGGTGCTCGCTGGAATGGGGTGTGACCTTGTGAATGTCCATGCTGCTGGAGGTTCGGAAATGATGGCAGCAGCGATCGAAGGCCTTGATGCAGGCACTCCGGCGGGCCTTAAGCGTCCTGATTGCATTGCGGTCACACAATTGACAAGTACATCTGAAATCCAGGTCAATTCTGAACAGCTGATTGGGGTATCGTTACATGAGTCCGTACTAAATTATGCGGCACTGGCTCAAAAGTCAGGGCTTGATGGTGTGGTCTGTTCCCCTCATGAAGCCAGTTTCATTCATGGCCAATTGGGTCAGGAATTCTTGAGCGTAACACCGGGGATCCGCCCAGCTGAAAGTGCGCTTCAGGACCAGAAACGCACGGCTACTCCTGAATTTGCGAGGAAACAAGGTGTATCCGCAATCGTGGTCGGAAGGCCAATTACACGAGCAACTAATCCCCTGGAGAGCTATCTGGCAATTAATAATGAATGGAAGGGTGTATATCAATGAAAAGAGAAATAGCAGAAGCATTGCTTGAAATCGAAGCTGTCAGCTTGCAGCCTGACAATCCATTTACATGGTCTTCGGGACTGAAATCACCGATTTACTGCGATAACCGGCTGACTCTGTCTTTCCCTTCCATCCGCAGAAGAGTGGCTGAAGGATTGAAGAGTTTGATTGTTGAGTATTTTCCCGATGCTGAGATGATCTCGGGAACGGCCACGGCAGGAATTCCGCATGCCGCCTGGGTCAGTGAACTGCTTGAATTGCCGATGAGCTATGTTCGCTCGAAAGCAAAGGGACATGGAAAAGGGAATCAGATTGAGGGGAAGGTTTATAAGGGCCAGAAGGTCGTCGTTGTCGAGGATTTAATCTCCACAGGAGGAAGCGTTATTGAAGCAGTCGAGGCGTTGCGAGAAGCAGGCTGCGAAGTTCTAGGGGTTGTCTCGATTTTTACATATGAATTAGAAAAAGGTGCTCAGCAGCTTAAATCCGCGAATATTCAAGCGTACTCTCTGACTGACTTTTCAACTCTTGCGAAAGTAGCGGAGAAAAAAGGTTTGATCAGCAAAGAGAGCCTGGAAAGTCTGGCCGAATGGCGGAGGGACCCTGCAGAATGGGGGGCAGCTAAGAATAAATAAAGGACATGCAGCCAGCAAAAGGCTGCATGTTTTCATACAATCCTATTTAGTAGTCAATAGCAACAAAGTTTGAGAAAAGAGCCTAAATGATATACGGCTTGGCTTATTGTAATGATCGTTCAAATCCTATTTGCTATTGGATAACTCGTCTTTATCATCTGCCATCGGTGGTCTCTCAAGCCAGCCGTTTTTTATTAAAAGCTGGGCCCCATCTTCTGCATATAACCCGATTTCTGTAACAAGGCCTGTGTACTCCAAAGCAAGATCCCGCCTTTGTGATACTGACAAACCTGCGGAATAAAACCCAATAGCGGCAGAAATTAATGTTTCGATGTGGAATAGCATCAGTTTGTCTGAAAAGGGTGGTACAGTTGAATTAGTAACTTCTGATATCCATAAATTTGGAGAGGATAAATTGTCTTTAATCAAAAAGGACCTGAAAGTCTCGAAATGTTTCTTACAGATATCCCTTCCTTTGTTAAAATATTTCTGAAGTTCTTTAGATTTGCACACTTGTGCAAATCCAATTTCTAACACAATTTTCACTGCAGTCTTTTGCATATTGAAACTTAGTCCGCTGATTTCCATCGCATTTAATGGTCGCTTTTTTCCAAACCAGCCAGTTAAATAGCTTTTATCGTGTACGAAGTCTGCTTTTCCTGGACTATTGATATGTGGTGTTCTGCTGTATAAGCCTTTTTTAAGCATTAAGTGTACAGTTCTTTCGTATAATTCCATTGCTTCTTTATTGCATTCAATAAAATAGGTGATTTGGTCAGCGCGGACAGAAGTACCCACTGCTCCAGCATAACCTGTCATTCCATGCAATGTCATGATATGCATATATACCAACATAAAGGTATCTGAAAATAAAGGAGGAGCATTCAGGTTAATATCCTGATCTATTGTAAAACCTTTTGGACACGGGTAATTTTCTTGCTTTAGAAACTCTTTGACTTTTACAATGTGATGTTCAGCAAGGCTAAGGGCAAATTGAAGGATTTCCTTAATGTCTTCATCTTTAACCGTATTAATGGAATGGTTTAGTATGCAAATAGATAACGAATCATTCATATACTGATTCCAAAGATTCGCTAATTCTCCTGATGACAGGCTAACTTTATGGTTAATATCTTCCACGAAAAATACCTCCAACTTTAAATCCACAATCACTTGTTCGTATGTATTTTTATGATTACAAATTTGACGTCATTATATTATTCGGAGATAAATACCTTTTTATCCAATAATATTTTTCTGCTCGTAAAGAGAAACTGTAAATCGAATTTAAGAATTTCCTAGAATTCAAAAGTAACAATCAATGCGAAAACAGATTTTAATGTTCTGCAAATGAATATAAGCTGGCCTTCAGTTTGGCAATATGCCTTAAGAATATGTTTCAATAGTAATATAACCCAATAGTATTCACCGGGGATCTAGTAGAGGGGATGGACGAATGGATCAAATCCTTCAATTGATGAAAAATATTGATAGTAGTCTCCACTACTATATTGACGAGTATGGTGCAGCCATTTATATACTATTGTTTTTGATTGTTTATTTTAAAACGGCTTTTGTTATTCTGACCTTTTTGCCAGGGGATTCAATGGTTTTCGCGAGCGGTACTCTGGCGGCTACCGGAGATTTAGATGTAGAAAGCTTGTTTTTCCTCTTTGCAGCCGCAACTGTTTTGGGTGACAGCCAGAATTTTTTTATTGGAAAGCAGCTTGGGAAATTGAACTCCGAAAACCAATTTCTATACCGTCTAACATCAGATAAATCGATTGGAAAGGCCAAAAGCTTTTTAGCGAATTATGGGAGGGTTGCCATCACCTCCTCAAGGTTTGTCCCGCTTATGAGAACCTCTGTCCCATTTGTTTCAGGATACACAGGATATGAATTTAGAACCTTCTTAAGCTACAATTTAATTGGCGGGTTGACCTGGACTGCGTTCTGGTTATCCGCAGGATTTATACTAGGGAATATTGCCTGGGTAGAGAATAACTTATTCCTCACCCTGCTGATGGTATCTTCTACTGCCTTCATTCCTGCAATCATTGGTTTCATAAAACAATATAGAAAAAAGAAAGAAGCAGTAGCCTGATGGCCTGACATATATCAGTGCAGCGATCTGTAATAATCAAAACCCGCCTGTTGAAAACAAGGCGGGTTTCTTGATATTACTGTTTCAATTTTAGAATCATATCTTCATCTGGTGTGACGTAAACGGTCTGCTGCTGTTCATAAATCACGAACCCAGGCTTTGCGCCGGCTGGCTTCTTCACATGGCGCACTTTGGTGAAGTCGACAGGAACAGAGCTGGAATTCCGTGCTTTGCTGAAGTAGGCCGCAATTTGCGCTGCTTCGAGAATGGTTTCTTCAGCTGGCTCTTTGCTGCGGATGACCACGTGAGACCCCGGGATATCCTTTGTGTGAAGCCATATTTCATCCCTGGCTGCCACCTTATTCGTTAAGTAATCATTTTGCTTATTATTTTTTCCGACCAGTATTTCTGTATCATCTGAAGATCGGTATTTTTCAAGCTGCGGCTTGAGGTTTTGCTTATTTTTATTACCTTTTTTTTGCCGGGCCCTGATGTATCCGCCCTCTATCAATTCTTCCCTGATTTCCTCTATATCCTTTGGTGAAGCAGCTTCAACCTGCTGCAGGAGAGAATCGAAGTAGAAAACCTCTGCTTTTGCTATTTCTATTTGTTCTTTTACAATATTGACGGAGTTCTTGGCCTTTTGATACTTGGTGAAGTATCTCTGGGCGTTTTCAGAAGGTGTTTTTCGCGGCTCAAGCGGAATCGTGATGGAAGAGCCGTTCTCGTCATAATAATTAACAACGGTCATTTCCTTCATGCCTTTTTTGGCCATAAAGATGTTAGCTGTCAGCAGCTCTCCATATAATTGATATTGCTCAGCCTTTTTCGCATCTTCAAGAGTCATCTCCAGCTTTTTGATCTTCTTCTCATTTTTCTCCTTTTCATTTGCGATCAGCCGCTCAAGATCATTTCCCTGCTGTTTGACCCGGTCACGTTCCGCCTTGCCAAAATAAAAACGGTCGAGAAGGCTGCTCAGCGAATCAAATGTTTTTGCATCACCGTTCAAATGCTCCAGCGGCATCAGGTAAAAGGCTTCTTTAGTACTGCCAATCGTAATGGAAGGATTGTAATTATGTTTCCCTAGTTCACTCATCACAGAGATGAAGGCCTTAGGAATCGTGGTTCGGTTTGCAAGGCCTGCTTTAAAGACTATTTCCCTGGCCAGCACCGGTGACACACCCGCAAAATTGGAAACTAGCTGCTTATCGATTTTCCCAGCGTTAAAATCAATAAGCCTTAAGACATCTTCTTCCTGTGCCTCAAACGGGTTCATTTTTTTCTGCTGGGGAGGCATTACGTACTCTTGCCCGGGCATGATCGCCCTGTGTGTATTCACAGCGAATGAAACATGCTTGATGCTATCTAGAATCATGTTTCTTTGTTTATCGACGATGATGATATTGCTGTGGCGTCCCATGATTTCGACAATCAACTTTTTGTAGGAGATATCGCCGATTTCGTTTCTCCCTTTTACTTCAAAAATAATCATACGGTCCAGGCCGGCCTGTTTGATGTCTTCAATAATGGAGCCTTCAAGGTGTTTACGCAGAAGCATACAGAACATTGGCGGCTCATTAGGGTTATCATATTGCTCGTTTGTGATTTGGACTCTTGCGTAGCTTGGATGAGCAGACAAAAGGAGTTTATGGTTAATTCCGTTTGCCCTCACAGCCAGGATTATTTCATTTTTATAAGGCTGGTGAATTTTATTGATTCGTCCCCCTTTAAGAAGGGTAGAAAGTTCGTTTGTAATGGCTCTTGTAAACAATCCGTCAAATGACATGTGAAATACATCCTTTTCTATTTATCTGAAGCCTTGCCGGGGCTGACCAAGGCGCTTCCGCTTTTATATTGTCCAGCTGCGGCTCCTAACTCCTCGAGACGTTTCGGTCCTGCCAATGAAGTCAAAGAACGACTTCACTGTCAGGCCCTCCAACGCTTGTCGGAGTTGGGCAGTCGCCTTCGCTTTTCTATTCTATAAACATCTTATCATTTTTTTGGACAGGGCTGAATAAGCTTTCTTTAGAGTAGGACAAACAAGGAGGAAGTGTGATGGCCCCATGAAGTTCCATGAGATGAATGAAAATGAAATAGCTAGTGCCTTAAGAACAGATTTTACAGAAGGATTGGAAGAAAAGGAAGTAAAACGCAGACGTGATCAGCATGGATATAACGCATTGGCCGAGGGGGAGAAGCAATCGGCCCTGTTATTATTCTTCAGCCAGTTTAAGGATTTCATGGTACTGGTGCTCCTTGCAGCTACGTTGATATCAGGACTTCTCGGAGAAATGGTCGATGCGATCGCTATCATTGCCATTGTTCTTGTAAATGGTGTTTTAGGGTTTTTCCAGGAAAGAAAGGCGGAAAAATCACTTGATGCCTTGAAAGAGCTTTCCGCTCCGCAAGTCCATGCTTTGCGTGATGGCGAGTGGACCAAGATTCCGTCAAAGGAAGTCGTACCTGGAGATATCCTTAAATTTATAAGCGGGGACAGGATTGGGGCGGATATCCGCTTGATTGAATCCAGAAGTTTGGAAATTGAAGAATCAGCCCTGACGGGGGAGTCTGTCCCCGTACAGAAAAATACAAGTCCGCTGAGGATTCCTAATCCGGGACTGGGTGATATGGAAAATATGGCGTTCATGGGCACGATGGTCACAAGGGGAACTGGAACCGGTGTTGTCGTTGCTACAGGCATGAAAACTGCAATGGGCCAGATTGCTGACTTGCTGCAAACAGCTGAAGCACAGGAAACACCACTTCAGCGCAGGCTTGAACAACTAGGTAAAATCCTGATTACGGCAGCTCTTTTCTTAACCTTATTGGTAGTAGGAATTGGAGTGCTCCAGGGGCATGACCTATATACAATGTTCCTGGCAGGGGTCAGTTTGGCGGTTGCCGCCATCCCGGAAGGTCTGCCGGCAATTGTTACTGTTGCACTGTCACTGGGTGTCCAGAGAATGATCAGAAAGAATGCGATCGTCAGAAAGCTTCCGGCAGTGGAGACACTGGGCTGCGCATCCGTTATTTGTTCTGACAAAACGGGAACGATGACTCAAAACAAAATGACCGTTACTCATCTGTGGAGCGGCAATAAAACCTGGACTGTGGATGGAGTGGGATACTCACCAACAGGATTATTCTTTTATAAAGACAAAAGCGTGGATCCGCATAGTGAAAAGTCATTGCAGCAACTGCTGACATTTGGGATGCTTTGCAATCACGCTGAAATGATTGATAAAGATGGCGAGTACACAATTGATGGTGACCCTACTGAAGGTGCTCTGCTGGTAGCAGCAATGAAAGCGGGTTACAGAAGGGAAAGCCTGCTGGACCAGTTTGAAATTGTTAACGAGTTCCCTTTCGATTCCAAACGGAAAATGATGAGTATGATCGTGAAGGATAAAACTGGACGGAAATTTGCTGTTGTTAAAGGTGCACCGGATGTCCTGATTGGGTTAAGTGATTCAATTCTCTGGGATGAAAGGCAGCAGCGCCTGACAAAAGATTTGACTGCTAAAGTCCAGGGGGCGATTGACGAGCTGGCTGGAAACGCATTAAGAACAATTGCCATTGCCTTCAAACCTATTCCGCAAAACACTGTCGTCCTTCATGAAAATGAAGCCGAGAAAGACCTTGTTTTCATAGGATTGCAGGGTATGATCGACCCGCCGCGTCCTGAGGTGAAAACAGCTGTAAAAGAATGCAGCGACGCAGGTATTAAAACCGTAATGATTACTGGTGACCATGTCATTACAGCGAAGGCGATTGCTAGTCAGTTAGGGATATTAACCAAAGGCAGCAAAGTTTTGGATGGCAAGGCATTATCCGAGTTGTCTGTTACAGAGCTAGAGGATATCGTCGAAGATGTTTCGGTTTTTGCGAGAGTTTCGCCTGAACACAAACTTAAGATTGTAAAAGCTTTGCAAAATAGAGGACATATTGTTGCGATGACTGGTGATGGCGTAAATGATGCGCCAGCGATTAAAGCTGCGGATATAGGGGTGGCTATGGGGATAACAGGTACAGATGTAGCAAAAGAAGCATCTTCCCTCGTACTCCTGGATGATAACTTCGCCACAATTAAAGCAGCCATTAAGGAAGGCCGGAACATCTATGAAAATATCAGGAAGTTCATCAGATACCTCCTGGCTTCCAATGTTGGGGAGATTTTAGTCATGCTGTTCGCGATGATCCTTGGTTTGCCTCTTCCGCTCGTGCCGATCCAGATCCTCTGGGTGAATCTAGTGACAGATGGCCTCCCCGCGATGGCATTAGGACTTGACCAGCCTGAGGATAATGTGATGAAAAGGGAGCCGCGCCATCCTAAGGAAGGGGTATTTGCCCGGGGGTTAGGCTGGAAAGTAGTGTCAAGAGGTTTCCTGATTGGATTGATGACTCTGATTGCCTTCATGATAGTCTATAATAGAAATCCGGACGACTTGGTATATGCACAGACCATTGCGTTTACTACACTCGTGATGGCACAGTTGATTCACGTATTCGACTGCAGGAGCGAAAAATCAATCTTCGCCCGCAACCCTTTTGAGAACAAATATTTAGTTTGGGCCGTTATTTCTTCCTTGGTCATGGTCCTTGTAGTGATCTATTCGCCAGTGCTGCAGCCAATATTCCACACTGTTCCAATAATGGCGATGGATTGGTTATTGATCCTTGGTTTATCGGCAATTCCTACATTTTTGCTTGCGGGAACATTTTTTGCAAGAAAAACAAAGAGAAATATGATATAATCCGTTAGGTAATAGAGAAGGCTCTATTGCCTTTCTTTTTTTTACTAATACTTTCGTAATCTTTCCTGCATTTACAGCTAACAATCTTAAGCTTGGAAGTTCCTTTCGAGGGAAGGAGCGGAGTTGAAAAACATAAATTAGATTTTACATAAACGAATAAGCCTGTTCCACGGGGTCTACAGGAAACTCGACTTTTTAGAAAGAATGGATGTGTCTGAAATGGTCGTCAGTATGACTGGGTTTGGAAGGAGCAGGACTGAATCTGACAGGTTCAGTGTCACAGTCGAGGTCAAAACGGTCAATCACCGTTTTTGTGAGTTCCATATTCGCATGCCCCGGCAGCTCCTGAAAACGGAAGAAAAAATAAAAAAGAAACTCGGCGCACATATAAAAAGAGGGAGAGTCGAAGTATTTGTAACTTTGGAGGGCGAAGGCATAGTTAGCCGAAGTGTACATATTGACTGGGAAGCCCTTGACGAATTAGTTCATCACATAACTGAAATCAAGAACAGGTACAGCATTGCGGGGGATATTGAGCTCCGTGATATAGTCAGCAGGCAAGAAATCATCCATATTGAGGAAATAGAAGCTGAAAATGAAGAACTTGAACTTCTTCTCCTTTCAGCCGTTGAGGATGCAGGGGGCCAACTGGTCCAAATGCGTATGCTGGAAGGATCAGCACTTGAAAAGGATGTATTGCAGCATATCCAGCAGTTAAAAGAAAATATCACGAGTGTGAAAAAGCTGGCGCCGAGTGTTGTAGAGCAGTACCGTGAAAGGCTTCAGAAGAAAATGGCTGAATTGACGGATAGCCAGGCAGGTGAAGACAGAATCCTTACCGAGGTTGCCTTCTTTGCGGATAAAGCTGATATCAGTGAAGAAATTGCCAGGCTTGAAAGCCATGTAAGTCAATTCAAAGAAATATTGAAGGCGAATGAGCCTCTTGGCAGGAAACTCGATTTTCTGCTTCAGGAAATGAATCGCGAGGTCAACACGATCGGTTCCAAGGCGAATGATTCAAGAGTTGCCAGGGAAGTAGTCGAGATGAAAAGCCTCTTGGAAAAGGTTAAGGAACAAGTGCAAAATATAGAGTAGCGTTTAGAAAGGGTCTAAAAAGGCCAAAATAAATAACTGATGATTGGGGGACCATCATGGCAATAAAGCTTATAAATATAGGCTTCGGCAATATTGTTTCAGCTAACAGGATCATCTCGATCGTAAGTCCTGAATCAGCTCCAATAAAACGGATCATCCAGGACGCACGCGACCGTGGGTCATTAATAGACGCAACATATGGAAGAAGGACGAGGGCTGTTATAGTCATGGACAGCGACCATGTCATCCTCTCTGCGGTACAGCCGGAAACAGTAGCACACCGCCTGAATGACCGTGATGATATTATTGATGAAGGGTAGGACTATTTAATGCAGGAAAAAGGATTGTTGATTGTTCTTTCAGGGCCATCAGGTGTTGGCAAAGGAACGGTCCGGAAAGAATTATTTTCTCAGCACGATACAGCTTTTGAGTATTCCGTGTCCGCGACAACGAGGCTGCCGCGTGAAGGAGAGCAAAATGGAGTAGATTATTTCTTCAAAACCAGGGAAGAATTTGAAGAAATGATCAAACAGGACCAATTGCTAGAGTATGCAGAGTTTGTTGGCAATTATTATGGGACTCCAGTTGAGTACGTCCGCGAAACGCTCGATGCGGGAAGGGATGTTTTCCTTGAAATTGAAGTTCAGGGAGCAAGCCAGGTAAGGAGGAAATTCCCTGAGGGACTTTTCATTTTCCTAGCGCCGCCCAGCCTTTCAGAACTTGAAAACCGGATCGTGACAAGAGGCACAGAAACAGAAGATATCATCAAAGGCAGGATGAAAGCTGCTAGAGAAGAACTCGAAATGATGGAATTATACGATTATGTTGTTGAAAACGACCATGTTGAAAACGCGGCACAGCGAGTTAAATCAATCGTTGTTGCGGAACACTGCCGCAGGGAACGAGTTCAACATCGTTATAAAAAAATGCTGGAGGTAGAATAAATGCTTAACCCTTCTATTGACTCTTTAATGACAAAAATTGATTCAAAATACTCATTGGTATCGGTTGCGGCAAAACGCGCACGCAGCATGCAGGTCCATATGGATGCTAAGTTAGATAAGTATGTTTCCCACAAATTCGTCGGCAAGGCACTCGAAGAGATCAACGCAGAAAAGCTTCATTTCAAGACAGCAGGAAGCCATGAAGAGTTAAATATCAACGAATAACACCGCGATAACAACCTATTTATTGGGTTGTTATTTTTTTGTTTAGACGTTACTGGCAAATAGAATGGTTCTATAAGCCCGAAACGGGACTTTGCTTGAAAAAAGGTCCCATTGAAACAATATATAAACCCAATAAAAATGGGCATAGTCCAGGTAGGTCATAATGTAAGGCTCTGTACATGTCACAGCGATTATATTAAAGCAGCTGTCTTGCCTATTTCATGCTTAATCTGTGAAAAAATGTTATAGTTCAATCATAATGATAGTTTGTTGTAAAATGGGGGTTCTCTGACATGCTGAACGGTAAAAAAATTCTATTGTGCGTGACCGGTGGGATCGCTGTGTATAAGGGTGCTGCGCTGACGAGCAAGTTGACACAGGCCGGCGCTGAAGTGAAAGTGATCCTTAGTGATTCTGCAGCTAAATTCGTTACTCCGCTCACTTTTCAGGCATTGTCCAGAAGTGAAGTTTATACAGATACATTCGATGAGAAAAATCCGAAAAATATCGCCCATATCCATTTAGCTGATTGGGCTGATTTGATCATAATTGCCCCGGCGACTGCCAATATCATCGGCAAGCTTGCAAATGGGATTGCTGATAATATGATATCTACTACACTTCTCGCCGCGACAGCACCTGTGTGGGTGGCGCCAGCGATGAATGTTCATATGTACCAGCATCCTGCTGTCATGAAAAACATGGAAATTTTAAGAAGCTTCGGTTATGAATTTATCGAACCCGGAGAAGGGTATCTGGCATGTGGTTACACAGGCAAGGGCCGTCTTGAGGAACCTGAGACAATCGTGGACCTTGCTGGCCAGTTTTTTGCTAATAAGGGCGGCGATCTATCAGGTCAAACTGTCTTGGTTACTGCGGGCCCTACAAGAGAAAAAATCGATCCTGTCCGCTTTCTGACCAACCATTCAACTGGCAAGATGGGCTATGCAATCGCAGGGGAAGCTGTGAAAATGGGGGCAAGAGTGATCCTTGTTTCGGGGCCGGTCAACCTCGAACCTCCAACCGGAACCGAATTGATTAAAGTGGAAAGTGCAGAGGATATGTACCAGGCTGCCCTGGCGCATTTTGATAAAGCAGATGTCATGATTGGTACCGCAGCCGTCGCGGATTACCGGCCGAAATATATCTATGAAGAGAAAATGAAGAAAAAAGAAGGCGACCAGGCTCTTGAGCTTGAAAGGACGAAGGATATACTGTTTGAACTCGGACAAAGGAAAACGAGCCAGGTGATTGTAGGGTTCGCAGCAGAAACCAATGATGTCGAAAACCATGCGAAGGGCAAGCTTGCCAGAAAAAATGCAGACATGATTGTGGCGAATAACGTCAAACAGGAAGGCGCGGGCTTTGGTGCTGACACCAATATTGTCACCATTTACAAAAAGGATGGTACGTACGTCGAGCTGCCTTTGATGTCAAAATCAGATGTAGCCCGAAAGATCCTTGCCGAAGTCATTCACTGTTTTAAAAAGGATGAAAGCTTATGAATATAGCAAGCGTTATTGTCGATGTGCCTGCAAAGCAAACTGACAAAACCTTTGACTATAAAATACCTGAAAAATTCAAAGATGTAATCAAGCCTGGGACAAGGGTCATCGTACCGTTTGGTCCAAGAAAAATCCAGGGATTTGTCAGGGACCTTAAGAAAGAGTCCAGCTTCTCTAAGCTGCGCTCAATCATCGAACCACTTGATTTGACACCCGTACTGAATGTAGAACTTCTCGAACTGGGGGACTGGCTGACTGAACATACACTAAGCTATAAAATCTCCTCTTACCAGGCAATGCTTCCAGCAGCGTTGAAGGCAAAATACGAAAAGAAGATTGTGCTTGCAAAAGGGACAGATATAACTGATCTGCCTGGAAATTTAATAGAGTTGTTCAGGGAAAATAATGAAATTAGCTGGGAGGATGCCGTTACCAAGGGTCTTGTACAGCAGCTGCAAAAGGAGGCGTCGTCTGGCAGGGTAGAGGTAGTTTACCAGGTGAAGGACAGAGTGCGCAAAAAGCTGCTCAAACATGTTTCACCTGCAGTTGAGCCTGTTCAGCTCAGGGAGGCAAGGGACAAACTTTCACCACAGGCGTCAGGACAGCGATCTGTACTTGATTTCTTTCTGGAACATCCAGAACCTGTGGAACAGAGACTGTTGCTCTCCAGTCTTGGAATCTCCCAGGCATCAATACAGTCACTAGCTAAGAAAGGTATGCTGAAAGTAGAAGAGCTGGAGGTATACAGGGACCCATATTCAGAACGGGAATTTGAACGGAAAATGGCTCTCGAACTGACAGTTGAACAAGAAAAAGCGATTGGCCCCATCCTTTCTGCAATTGAAAAGGACTTGCATGAAGTCTTTCTTTTATATGGCGTGACAGGCAGCGGTAAGACTGAAATTTATTTGCAGTCCATACAGGAGGTATTGAGTAAAGGCAAGGAAGCGATTGTGCTTGTTCCGGAAATCTCATTGACGCCGCAAATGGTCACGCGCTTCAAGGAGCGATTTGGTGATCTGGTGGCTGTCATGCATAGCGGTCTGTCTGCGGGTGAGAAGTATGATGAATGGCGGAAAATCCAGCGCAAGGAAGTAAAAGTGGTGGTAGGAGCCAGGTCGGCGATTTTTGCCCCATTCGAGAATATCGGAATCATTATCATCGATGAAGAGCACGAAACGAGCTATAAGCAAGAAGAGAACCCAAGATACCATGCAAGGGACGTAGCGATCCAGAGGGCTAAGACAAATGCTTGTCCAGTCGTCCTCGGCAGTGCGACTCCCTCACTTGAATCATTTGCCCGTGCACAAAAAGGAAGGTATACTTTGCTCTCTCTCCCCAAGCGGATGAATAATCAGGCGCTGCCAACCGTTGAAATCGTCGATATGCGAGAGGAATTACGAACAGGAAACCGATCGATGTTTTCGGTAAAGCTTTTTGAAAAGATAAAAGACAGGCTTGAGAAAAAAGAGCAGACCGTCCTGTTTTTAAATAAACGCGGGCATTCGTCGTTTGTGATGTGCCGTGATTGCGGATATGTCATGAACTGTCCGCATTGCGATATCACACTGACATACCACCGATATAATGAGCAGATGAAATGCCATTATTGCGGTTACGAAGACAGGGTGCCGACCATTTGTCCTGAATGCAATAGTGAGCATATCCGCTATTTCGGGACCGGGACACAAAAGGTTGAGGAAGAACTGTTGAAATTGATCCCTGAGGCGAGGATCATCAGGATGGATGTCGATACAACTGGCAGGAAAGGTTCACATGAAAAGCTGCTCACGGCATTTCAAGAGGGTCAGGCGGATATTTTACTCGGTACGCAAATGATCGCGAAAGGGTTGGATTTTCCAAACATTACATTAGTAGGTGTCCTTTCAGCAGACACTATGTTGAACCTGCCCGATTTCCGGTCTTCGGAAAAGACCTTCCAGCTATTAACACAAGTAAGCGGGAGGGCTGGAAGACACAAGCTTCCCGGAGAGGTAGTAATCCAGACTTATACACCCGAGCATTACAGTGTTGAGCTTGCCGGGACACAGGACTATGACAGGTTTTACCAGCAAGAGATGCTGATGCGGAAGGTTCACCAGTACCCGCCGTTTTACTATCTTTCACTTGTTACAGTCAGCCATCAAGAATTGATGAAAGTAGTGTCAGTTACGGAAAAAATTGCGAAGTTCATCTCTTCCAGGCTGTCGAATGAAGCGGTTGTACTGGGGCCTGTAGCATCGCCAATACCACGGATCAACGATAGATATCGCTATCAATGTCTGATAAAATACAAAAAGGAACCAGAACTGAAGAACGCCCTAAAAACCATACTTGACCATTACCAGCAGGAAACAGGGACAGGGGGTTTGCAGATTTCTGTCGACCTAAACCCCTATATTTTGATGTAATGATTCCTTTTTAAGCAGTTTTTTCGAGTGAAAATCTTATTTATACAACAAGCCGGCCCGGACCCAGTTGTCGAGGAAACTACGTAATGTTAGGCCATATGAAGCAGCAAAGTTTACGAAACAAGTTTTCAGGAAAGTTTATGAAAAAAGTTGAATGAACAAGCTAATACTAATATTTAAATGGATTTATTGGAGGATTTATTTTGGCAGTAAGAAAAATAGTAACTTATCCAGCGGACATTTTGGAGCAGGAATGCGAAAAGGTCACAGTTTTCGATAAAAAACTGGCAAAGCTGCTGGATGACATGTATGATACAATGATTGAATTTGATGGCGTCGGCCTGGCCGCTCCTCAAATAGATATAAAGAAACAAATTGCGATTGTCGATATCGATGATGAGCACGGTACGATTGAATTGATCAACCCTGTTATCATGGAATCTCGCGGTGAGCAAACTGGACCTGAAGGGTGCTTGAGTTTCCCGGGATTATACGGGGAGGTCTCACGTCCGCATTATGTGAAGGTAAAGGCCCAGAATCGCAAAGGGAAAAGCTATGAACTAGTAGCAGAGGAGTTTTTAGCAAGAGCAATCCTCCATGAGATTGACCATTTACACGGAGTGCTATTCACCACCAAGGTGTCTAGATATATTGAAGAAGCTGAGTTAGAGGAGTTGAACCAGGAATGACAAGAATCGTATTTATGGGGACTCCGGATTTTTCTGTCCCGGTTTTGAGGAGATTGGTCGATGAAGGCTATGACGTAGTCGGAGTTGTTACCCAGCCTGACCGCCCAGTTGGAAGAAAACGGGTCATGACTCCGCCTCCGGTAAAAGCAGAAGCGCTGAAACATGGCATTACTGTTTATCAGCCGGAGAAAATACGCCAGGAGGAGGAACTCGATAAAATTCTGGCCCTTGAACCAGAATTAATTGTCACTGCTGCGTTTGGACAAATCTTGCCAAACAAACTCCTTGAGGCACCAAAGTTTGGCTGCATAAATGTCCATGCATCCCTTTTGCCAGAGCTGCGCGGCGGTGCTCCAATTCACTACGCCATCATCCGCGGCAAAGAAAAAACAGGTATAACGATTATGTATATGGTAGAAAAGCTGGACGCTGGCGATATCCTGACACAGGTTGAAGTACCAATTACCGATACAGATACAGTTGGATCTTTGCATGATAAAATGAGCTCAGCTGGTGCTGATCTCTTGTCAGAGACAATTCCCAAGCTGTTAAAAGGGGAGATCACTCCGATTCCCCAAAACGATGAAGATGCTACCTTCGCATGGAATATCAAGCGCGAACAGGAAAAAATTGATTGGAACCGAGCTGGCGCCGAAATTTATAACCATATCCGCGGCATGAATCCGTGGCCCGTTGCCTATACGACTATGGATGGATCGGTGATGAAGATATGGACCGCCGAAAAGGTAAGTTATACAGGAAACGACCAGCCTGGTACGATTGTCAAAGTTGAAGAGGATGGTTTTGTTGTTTCGACTGGTGATGAAACCGCAATAAAAATCACAGAACTTCAGCCAGCCGGCAAGAAAAAGATGGATGCGAAGCAATTCTTGCTGGGGGCAGGGGCAAACTTACAGCCAGGCGTTAAGTTAGGAGACATCCATGAGTAAAAAGAAAAATGTCAGGGATACAGCATTGCAGCTACTTGAAACAATAGAGAAGAACCAGGCCTACAGCAATCTGCTCTTGAACAATGCGATTGAAAAAAATGAAATCAGCCCGATTGACGTAGGCTTGCTGACAGAATTGGTATATGGCACGCTTCAGCGGAAAATGACCATCGATTTTTACCTTAAGCCATTTATCGAAAAAAATAAAAAGCTTCAAAGCTGGGTCATCAATCTGCTTCGTATGACACTGTACCAGATGGTCTACTTGGATAAAATTCCGGAAAGAGCGGCTATATATGAAGCAGTGGAAATTGCAAAACGCAGGGGACATAAAGGTATTGCCAGTCTAGTGAATGGTGTGTTGAGAAGCATCCAGAGAAATGGACTGCCTTCACTTGATGCCATCACAGATCCTGCTGAAAGAATTTCCATCGAGACCAGCCATCCATTGTGGCTCGTAAGAAGGTGGGTCAACCAATTCGGTGTCGAAAAGACACAGGAAATGTGTGAAGTGAATTTAACTGCTCCGCTCCAGACAGGCAGGGTCAACTTGACGAGAATCTCCCGGGATGAGTGTATTGACCTTCTTGAGGAAGAAGGATTTGATGTAGAACCAAGTCCGATTCTCCCAGAAGCAATCAAGTGTCTCCGGGGCAATTTGGCTTCATCCAAAGCGTTCAAGTATGGCTTGTTAACCATCCAGGATGAGAGCTCAATGCTGGTTGCCCATGCTCTGGGCATCAAAGAAGAAGAAGTGATTCTTGATGCATGTGCAGCACCGGGCGGGAAAACTACTCATATCGCCGAGAAGCTGGGAAATAGCGGGAAGGTCATTTCTCTTGACTTGCATGAGCACAAAGTGAAGCTAATCTCCGAGAATGCGGAGCGCTTGGGTCTCGAAAATATTGATGCTCAAAAAATGGACAGCCGCGAGGCCGCAGACCAATTTGAAAAAGAATCTATCGACCGGGTTTTGCTTGATGCACCATGCTCTGGGCTGGGAGTGATGAGACGAAAGCCGGATATGAAGTATACTAAGAAGGAACAGGATTTATCACAGCTGCAAACCATACAGCTAAGCCTACTCGAATCAGTTGGCCCTCTTTTAAAATCTGGAGGGACACTTGTATATAGTACATGCACGGTTGACCGTGAAGAAAACCAGGAAGTAATTGAAAAATTTTTAAGCGAGCATCCTGAATTCGAAGGAGATACAACATTTGCAGAAAGAATGCCTGAGACAATCAAACCAGTGATCAATGGCTTTGATGTGCAGATTCTTCCGCAGGACTTTGGCTCTGATGGGTTTTATATTGCTTGTTTAAGAAAGAAGGTGGAATAACATGGAACAAGAAAAAACAACAAGAAATGCAGCAACCGAGGATACAGCGAAAAAGTCCATTTATTCACTTCAGCTTGATGAACTGAAGGACTGGCTGAAGGAACAAGGAGAAAAACCATTTAGGGCAGAACAAATCTTTGACTGGCTCTACAAAAAAAGAGCCACCTCTTTTGAGGATATGTCCAATTTGGCAAAGCCTTTGCGGGACAAGCTAGACGAACATTTTGTCCTGACAACATTGAGTACAATCATCCAGCAGACATCATCTGACGGAACAATTAAATTTTTATTTGAACTGCAGGACGGTGTATCCATTGAAACAGTGCTCATGCGTCATGAGTATGGAAACTCTGTCTGTGTAACTACACAGGTTGGCTGCAGGATCGGCTGTACTTTTTGCGCATCTACCCTTGGCGGCTTAAAAAGGAATCTGGAAGCAGGAGAAATCGTGGCCCAGGTCGTAAAAGTACAACAGGCACTTGATGAGACGGATGAGAGAGTAAGTTCAATTGTCATCATGGGTATCGGAGAACCGTTTGATAACTATGACAATATGCTTTCATTCCTGAAAATTATGAACCATGAAAAGGGTATGAACATTGGTGCACGCCATATTACCGTATCTACAAGCGGGATCATCCCTAAGATCTATCAATTTGCGGATGAAAATATGCAAATAAATTTTGCGATTTCTCTGCACGCGCCAAACACTGAATTGCGCAGCAGGCTGATGCCAATCAACAGGGCTTACAAGCTTCCTGATCTGATGGACTCCGTTCGTTATTATGTGAACAAAACTGGCCGGAGAATCAGCTTTGAATATGGGCTGTTTGGGGGCGTAAATGATCAGGTTGAGCACGCTGAAGAGCTCGCAGAACTTGTTAAAGGTTTGAAGTGCCATATCAATTTAATTCCGGTCAACTATGTACCTGAGCGTGATTACGTAAGGACACCAAAGAGCCAGATCTTCAAATTCGAACGGACACTTCGCGACCGTGGAGTGAATGTGACAATCAGAAGAGAACAAGGGCATGACATTGAAGCAGCTTGCGGACAACTTCGGGCAAAAGAAAGAAAAGAAGAGACGAGGTGACAAAATGAAGGCTGTTTTCATGACAGACAGGGGAAAGGTCCGCCTGCATAATGAAGACAATGGCGGCATTTTTGTTAACTCTCACGGTCAGCGCCTTGCCATCGTAGCAGATGGCATGGGCGGCCACCGTGCGGGTGATGTTGCCAGTGAAATGACGATCAAGCATCTGAAGGATCTTTGGGAAAGTTCAACCGAGATACATACAGCAGAAGAAGCAGAAAAATGGATGGAAGAAGCGGTTTTACAGGCCAATAAAGATATTTTCGGGCATTCCATGAAAAATACAGAATGTGAAGGTATGGGAACAACGATCGTGGCGGCCATTTGTACGAACCTGTTCGCGACTATCGTTAACATAGGTGACAGCCGTTGTTACTTATTGAACGAGTCGGGATTCAAGCAATTGACGGAGGATCATTCTCTTGTCAACGAACTCGTTCGTTCGGGACAAATCTCTAAGGAAGACGCAGAACACCATCCGCGGAAAAATGTCCTTCTAAGGGCACTTGGGACTGAAGAGTCGGTCGATATGGATGTGAAAACGATCATCTTTGAAGAGGAAGATGCTCTGCTCCTTTGTTCCGACGGCCTTTCCAATAAAGTAAGCCAGGAAGAAATGGAAAGCATCGTTAGAAACAAAGAAATGTCCCTTGAAGATAAGGCGGCAGAATTTATCAAAAGGGCAAACGAGTACGGCGGCGAAGATAATATAACTCTTGCTATCGTCGAATACCAGGAATTCAACGAGGGCAGGTGAAGAATATGATTATCGGAAAAAGAATCAGCGGGCGTTATAAAATCAAGGGCATGATCGGCGGCGGAGGCATGGCGAATGTCTACCTTGCCCATGACATGATTCTTGACAGGGATGTAGCGGTCAAAATGCTTCGTCTCGATTTTGCCAATGATGATGAATTCATCCGCAGGTTCCATAGAGAAGCGCAATCCGCAACCAGTCTTGCCCACCCCAATATCGTCAGTATATATGATGTGGGTGAAGAGGACGGGCTATACTATATTGTGATGGAATATGTCGATGGCCAGACATTGAAGCAGTACATACAACAGCACGCGCCTGTTCCGGTAGAAGAAGCCCTGGACATTATGAAGCAGCTTACTTCCGCGATTTCACATGCCCATCATAATCATATTGTCCACCGGGATATCAAGCCGCACAACATCCTGATCGACAGCAGCGGTACAGTGAAAATTACCGATTTCGGAATAGCGATGGCTTTAAGCGCAACCAGTATCACGCAAACGAATTCAGTGCTGGGGTCTGTTCATTATCTTTCTCCTGAACAAGCAAGAGGAGGCATGGCGAACAAAAAATCGGATATTTATTCGATTGGGATTGTCATGTTTGAATTGCTTACAGGAAGACTGCCGTTCTCAGGTGAATCTGCTGTTTCCATAGCACTGAAACATTTACAGTCCGAGACACCATCCCTAAAAAGGTGGAATCCGCAAATCCCTCAGAGCGTAGAGAATGTCGTTCTCAAGGCGACTGCGAAGGATCCTTTCCATCGCTATGATACAGTCGATGAAATGGAAGAGGACCTGGGTACGGCACTTGATGCCAAACGTTTGAATGAAGGGAAGTTCGCCATACCAGAAGACGATGAAGCGACAAAAGCAATACCAATTATAACGAATGACCGGCCTTATCATAATCTTGACGAAACAATCGTACGGAAAGACGCTCCTGCTTCACAGGAACAAGCTCCGATGGCAAAGCCTGAAAAAAAGAAGAAAAAGAAATGGCCGATCATACTGACGGTTATGTTTTTATTGATCTTGACTGCGGGAATAGTAATGGTAACGATGGGACCTGACTTATTCGGGCCAAAGGAAAAAGAAGTGCCTGATGTAAGCGGCATGGAAGTTGAGGAAGCAGTCGCTAAACTCATGTCAGCTGGCTTTGTTACCGGGGATATAAATGAAATCAGTGATGAGGAAGTCGAAGAAGGAAATGTAATCCGAACTAATCCGAAAGCTGGAAAAATGATTAAAGAAGGAAATGAAATCGACTTGTATATCAGTACCGGCAAAGAAACAGTGGAATTATCGGATTATAGGGGCAGGAATTACGAGGATGTCGTCAGCCTGCTTGAGGAAAAAGGCTTCAAGGTCAACAAAACCGAAGAGCATGACGATAATGATCCGGGTACCATTCTTGATCAGAATCCATCTGGTGGTGAATCCGTCATCCCAGAAGAAACAACAGTAGAGTTTAAGGTAAGCAAGGGGCCTGAATTGGTAACTCTGCAGGATTTAACAGGATACAACCAAAGAAATCTGGAGGTTTATGCTGACACCAGCGGCCTCAACATTGATAGCACGGAAGAAGCGTATCATGATACGATAACCGGCGGATCGGTCATTTCCCAAAAACCTGAAGCAGGAACTGAGCTGCCACCAGGCAGTAAGGTAAGGGTTGTCATTTCAAAAGGACCTGAGCCAGTACCTAAAGAAAAAACACTTGAAATTACCGTACCATATCAGCCTAAAGAAGAAGGGCTACCGCAAGAACTCACAATATATATGAATGACGTAAACCATACAGACGGAACTCCATACGACATCATTGAAATTACAGAGGACACAATTGTAAGTCTCGAATTTTTAATTGCGCCTGGAAAAAAAGCTCATTATAGAATTATGCGGGATGGAGAAGTCTTTGCTAGTGGCAGCGTTGATTATCCAGAAGACTAACAGACAGGGAGTGTTGCTATGCCTGAGGGCAAAATTATTAAGGCGCTGAGCGGTTTTTATTATGTTGCGAATGGCGAGGGAGTTGTCCAGTGCCGCGGCCGCGGTGTTTTTCGCAAAAACAAGGTTACGCCGCTCGTAGGTGACGAGGTCGTTTTCCAGGCTGAGAATGATAAGGAAGGCTATATCCTGGAAGTCAAAAGCCGGAAGAATGAGTTGGTCCGCCCGCCAATCGCGAATGTAGACCAGGCCATCCTTGTATTTTCAGCTGTAGAACCTGACTTCAGTACTGCTTTGCTCGACAGGTTTTTGGTACTTGTTGAATATAACCAAATCGAGCCACTCATCTGCATTACGAAAATGGATCTAACCAATGAAGAACAAAAGTCCCGGCTCGAGGAATTCGCGGAGGACTATCGGAAAGCAGGCTATGAGGTTATTTTTACTTCATCCGAAACTTCAGAAGGCCTGGAAAAATTAAAACCTCATATTGAGGGCAAGATATCTGTTTTTGCTGGTCAATCCGGAGTTGGAAAATCTTCTCTGCTGAATGCAATCCGACCAGATCTGGAGTTGAAGACCGATGACATATCCTCCCATCTGGGCAGGGGTAAGCATACAACAAGGCATGTTGAGCTGATTACCATCAATAATGGTCTGGTTGCTGACACTCCTGGTTTCAGTTCGCTGGAATTTACAGAGATTGAGGCTGAAGAGTTGAACTCATGCTTCCCGGACATAGCTGAGATCAGTGAGGATTGCAAATTCCGCGGCTGCCTTCATATGGCTGAGCCCAAGTGTGCCGTCAAAGCGGCAGTCGAGTCAGAAGCTTTGCCTGAATACAGATACTCGCATTATAAGGACTTTTTGTTAGAAATCAAAGATAGAAAGCCGAGGTACTGAACATGGTGAAAATTGCACCTTCCATTTTATCAGCAGACTTTGCCCGCCTGGGGGAAGAAATCAAAGATGTCGAGCGGGGTGGCGCTGATTATATTCATGTGGATGTAATGGATGGACATTTTGTCCCTAATATTACAATTGGGCCATTGATTGTCGAAGCAATCAGGCCGGTAACGAATCTTCCGCTTGATGTTCACTTGATGATCGAAAATCCTGATCAATATATTGAAGCTTTCGCAAAGGCCGGAGCGGATTACATTACGGTCCATGTGGAAGCGAGCAGGCATCTTCACAGGACGATTCAGCTAATTAAATCTACCGGTGTAAAAGCAGGGGTTGTCCTGAATCCTGCAACTCCTGTGGACAGCCTGAAGCATATAATTGAGGATGTCGACATGGTGCTGCTTATGTCTGTCAATCCGGGCTTCGGCGGCCAGAAATTCATCTCCTCAGTACTGCCAAAGATTAGGGAGGTTAAAGAACTAGCCGATGCATTGAATCCCGAACTTGAAATCGAAGTCGATGGCGGAGTGAACGAAGAGACAGCCAGACTTTGTATTGAAGCAGGGGCTAACGTGCTTGTGGCCGGTTCAGCCGTCTTTAATAAGGAAGACAGAGGAGCAGCTATCTCAAGCCTGAGACCGTAAATAAAGCCAGCCGTTACATGCGGCTGGCTTTATTTAGCTAAATGTATTTTTACAAATCCATTCTTTAAACGTTCAAAAGGAGATAGTTTTTATGATAATAAATTTAGTAGCAGGAGGACCGTCCAACCTGATACCAGATTTCCATTTATATGATGATAGGAATGTTATCTGGATTGGGATTGATAGAGGTGTATTTTATTTATTGAAGGCTGGTATCAAGCCATCAGCAGCCTTCGGGGATTTTGACTCCGTTTCAGAAGCAGAGTTGGCAGAGATTGAAGAAGCTGTTTCCGACATGAATAAATTCAAGCCTGAAAAAGATGAGACAGATATGGAACTAGCTTTAAACTGGGCACTTGAGCAGGAACCAGAATCCATAAAAGTATTTGGCGCAACTGGTGGAAGGCTGGACCATCTAATGGCAAATATCCAGCTGCTGGTCAAGCCCCTTCAGGACGGATCTTCCATCCATATCGAAATAATTGATAAAAAAAATATCTTGTATATTAAAGGACCAGGCGCCTACACAGTCAGCAAGCTCGATGATTTTAAGTATGTTTCCTTCCTCCCTGTAACACCAGCAGTCTCTGGCATGACGCTAGAAAATTTTAAATACCCATTAAATGACTGTCATATTCCTATGGGGTCGACACTATGTATTAGTAATGAACTTATTAGAGGTCATGGTACTTTTTCATTTTCTGAAGGCATATTATTAGTTGTAAGAAGCAAGGATTGAAAAGTCTTCCCTGAAGCTCTATTCATGTAATTGAATTCAAGGATTCACATGAAAGGAGCAATTTTTGCATACCAGCGAATATACTGTACGGATGCAGAAAGAAGACTGGTTTTCGAGAGATGGTGAGGAGGGACGGTATGAGATTCTATACAATCAAACTGCCTAAATTTTTAGGGGGCCTCGTACGGGCGATGTTAGGTGCATTCAAAAAGGAATAGAACCAATAAAAGTGAAGTGAAGAGAGAGTATGGAAGCTCCATTGGCACCCTGGAAACGGGGTGCTATTATTTTGCCGTCAATTGGGAAGAATGATCTTGAGGATACTTTTGTAAGTCAAAGGTCAAAGAAAAATAAAAAAGGCACCCTCTTGGATGCCGTGCAGTTTCCTGCCGGCTGCTGGAGCCAGGCAGAATATCTGCGACTTTTTTAATTATACGCGTTCAACTTTACCTGATCTTAGAGCTCTTGCAGATACCCAAACACGCTTAGGCTTACCGTCTACAAGAATACGTACTTTTTGAAGGTTAGCACCCCATGTACGCTTGTTAGCGTTCATTGCGTGAGAGCGTGCGTTACCAGAACGAGTTGATTTACCAGTTACTACACATTTACGTGGCATATGATTTCCCTCCTAACTGACAAAAGCTGATACTATTTTTTGCTGCAATTATTTGCATATCGTCAGAACTGCGAATTAAACAGGATAACCTCTTCTCTGACATACTTTAATAATTTATCATAGAAATTTCGCATTTGCAATACTTCTGACGAAAGCTATAAAGAAAAAAACCTTGACATATAGTTGAGATTCTTGCTGAATAATAAAGGGTAGGGCAGAATAACTTTAAAAATTGCTTGGCTTATAGTAAAATAACTGTAGCATAATGCTATTTTTCCAAAGGGGGAACGAATCATGTCCATCGAGCTAAAAACGAAGTACGGACAAATTGATATATCAAATGACGTCATTGCAACGATTGCGGGCGGCGCAGCGGTCGATTGTTATGGTATTGTCGGGATGGCTTCAAAGAACCAGATCAAGGACGGATTGACAGATATTTTGCGCAGGGAGAATTTCACTCGCGGAGTAATCGTTCGCCAGGAAAACGAGGAAGTACATATTGATATGTATATTATTGTGAGCTATGGGACGAAAATTTCCGAGGTTGCCCACAATGTCCAGTCAAAGGTAAAATACACTCTTGATAAAACTGTAGGGCTGGCAGTTGACTCGGTGAATATTTACGTTCAGGGAGTTCGTGTAACGAACCCGTAAGAGGAGGAAAGATTTGTGTCTATTAATGTTCTAGACGGAAAACGTTTTGCGGAGATGGTGATTCAGGGTGCCAACCATTTGGCGGCGAATGCCAAGTATGTCGACGCACTGAACGTCTTCCCTGTTCCTGATGGTGATACGGGAACGAATATGAATTTATCCATGACTTCCGGTGCCAAGGAAGTTAAGAACAATGTACAGGAACATATCGGGAAGGTTGGTTCTGCGCTTGCCAAAGGCTTGCTTATGGGAGCGAGAGGTAACTCTGGGGTTATCCTTTCCCAGTTATTCCGCGGTTTTGCAAAAGCAATCGAAACTAAGCCAACTGTGAACTCTGTAGAGTTTGCCGCTGCGTTGAATGCAGGTGTTGAAACAGCTTATAAAGCTGTCATGAAACCTGTGGAAGGCACGATTTTAACAGTAGCAAAGGATGCTGCAAGGCATGCTGTAGCTGTTGCCAAGAACCATGAAAGCCTTATTGGCTTGATGGAAGAAGTGCTGAAAGAAGCGAAGGCATCATTAAACCGCACACCTGATTTACTTCCCGTCCTAAAGGAAGTAGGAGTAGTAGATAGTGGCGGACAGGGTCTTGTGTTCGTTTATGAAGGCTTCCTTGCAGAATTGAAAGGTGAAAAGCTTTCAGATTCCCCATCTGCAATGCCGAATATGAATGAGCTTGTCAGCGCTGAGCATCATAAGAGCGTCCAGAGCCACATGAACACTGAAGATATCGAATTCGGCTATTGTACTGAATTCATGGTTAGGCTTGAAGGAAAAGAAGCATTTTCTGAGGAAAACTTCCGCCAGGACTTGAGTAATTATGGAGATTCACTTCTGGTAATTTCCGATGACGAAGTTGTAAAGGTACATATCCACTCAGAACAGCCCGGCGAGGTATTGACGTATGGACAAAGATACGGAAACCTCATCAATATGAAAATTGAAAATATGCGCCAGCAGCACACTGATATTGTCGGCGAATCATCTACCCCACTTCGAACTCAGGCTGCTGAGTCAAAGAAGGAAAGACGGGAGTACGGAATCGTCGCAGTCTCAATGGGTTCCGGAATCGCTGAGCTTTTCCGCAGCATTGGTGCCAACGCGGTGATCGAAGGCGGCCAGACAATGAATCCGAGTACAGAGGATATCATTAAGGCGATCAAAGAAGTGAATGCGCGCAAGGTCATCATCCTGCCGAACAATAAAAACATCATCATGGCCGCTGAGCAGGCTGCAGAGGTAGCGGAGGAAGAGGTGGTCGTCATCCCTTCTAAAACTGTGCCTCAGGGTATGACAGCATTGCTTTCATTTAACCCATCAGCTGAACCTGGTGACAACAAAGAAGCAATGACTGAGGCAATGCAGCATGTGAAAACGGGCCAGCTGACATATGCTGTCCGTGATACGAGTATAGACGGCCTTGAAATTTCAACAGGAGATTTCATGGGCCTTGCCGATGGAAAGATCGTCCTGAAGGATCCGGACAAAGTCAAGGCAGCCAAGGAACTATTGGATCAGATGCTTGACGAAGACTCAGAAATCCTGACAATCTTAAAGGGCGAAGATGCTTCCGATGAAGATGTCGATTCAATCCTCGAGTTTGTTGAAAGCAATTACGGCGATGTAGAAGTAGAAGTCCACAATGGTGAACAGCCATTATACGCCTTCATCTTCGCGATTGAATAAATTCATCCAGGATTGGAGAATCTTCCGCTGGACAAATAAAATTGTAATATGGTACTAAGAAATAGAAGGGGACACCCCTTCTATTTCGTTTTGTATATAAAGAGGTTTAATCGTTGATTGCATTATTTTATGTGAAAAGATAAACGTAACAGCCGCTGCATTGCCTGAAAAGTAGCAGCGCAGTCGAAAACGGTAAAAGCAGAACTCCAGAAACAGCGTGAGGAGGGGGGAGCGGCAGCACCGATTGGCCGGGAGCTGGAGGTCAGAATTTTCGGTATACCGCTTGATAATCTTGAATGAACAATTAAAACAACCAGTAACAGCAGTTAAAGGAATCGGCAATGAAATGGCGGAGACTCTGGCAGATATGCAAATCAGGACTGTCGGTGACTTGCTTGAATACTTCCCGTACCGTTACGAGGATTATCGCTTGAAGGACTTGGCGGAAGTCAAGCATGACGAGAGAGTCACGGTGGAAGGGACAGTTCACAGTGAGCCTTCTGTTGTATACTATGGCCGCAAAAAGAACCGGCTGACAGTAAGGCTGCTTGTTGGCCGTTATTTAATCATCGCTACATTCTTTAACCAGCCATATCTTAAGCAAAAAATAACTGTCGGGGAAACCATCTCTGTTACCGGGAAATGGGATCAGCACAGGCAGACAATCACCGCAACTCAAATGTCGTTGGGCGAGCATGGAAAGAGCCAGGATTTTGAACCTGTTTATGCTGTAAAAGGAAAAATGACCGTGAAAACGATCAGAAGGCTGATCAAGCAGGCATTTTCTCAGTTCGGTCATGAAATCGGAGAAATTTTGCCAGCAGAACTTCTGCAGAAATACAAACTGCTTAATCGCAGGGATGCTCTGAGGGTCATGCATCTGCCGTCAGATTCAGAGGAGATGAAGCAGGCGAGAAGGAGATTTGTATACGAGGAATTTCTTTTGTTCCAGCTAAAGATGCAGTCATTGAGAAAACTTGAACGGGAACAGAGTCCTGGAATTGCGATTTCATATGAATTGGACAAGCTGAAGACTTTCATCGCGGGATTGCCTTTCCCGCTTACGGGAGCACAGAAACGAGTGGTGAACGAAATCCTTGGGGACATGAAGTCGCCTTACCGCATGAATCGTCTCCTTCAGGGGGATGTTGGCTCGGGTAAAACAGTTGTTGCGGCGATCGCCCTTTATTCGGCAAAGACCGCCGGTTATCAAGGAGCATTGATGGTGCCGACCGAAATACTGGCCGAACAGCACTCGCAATCATTGACACAGTTGCTTGAGCCATTCGGGATAACAGTGGCTCTGTTGACAAGCTCTGTCAAAGGGAAGCGCAGAAGAGAGATGCTTGAACAGCTTAAGCTTGGTGAAATTGACGTGCTGATTGGAACACATGCTTTGATCCAGGATGAAGTGGATTTTCACAACCTGGGACTGGTGATCACGGATGAACAGCACCGTTTTGGCGTGGAACAAAGACGGGTGCTTAGGGAAAAAGGGGAAAATCCTGATGTGCTGTTCATGACCGCGACTCCAATACCAAGAACTCTTGCCATTACTGTATTTGGTGAAATGGATGTCTCTGTCATTGATGAGATGCCAGCTGGTCGTAAAACGATCGAAACCTATTGGGCCAAACATGAAATGCTTGAGCGAGTGCTTGCCTTCATGGAGAAAGAGCTTTCGAAAGGAAGACAAGCCTATGTTATTTGTCCTCTTATCGAGGAGTCTGATAAGCTGGACGTCCAGAACGCCATCGATGTGCACAGCACATTAAGCTTCTATTTTAAAGACCGTTACAAGGTTGGACTTATGCATGGACGCCTCCATTCCGATGAGAAAGACCAGGTCATGAAAGCATTCAGTGAAAACGAGGTGCAAGTTCTCGTTTCGACCACTGTGGTAGAGGTTGGGGTCAATGTCCCGAATGCGACAGTCATGCTGATTTATGACGCTGAGCGATTTGGCCTGGCACAGCTTCACCAATTAAGAGGCAGGGTTGGCCGCGGCAGTGACCAATCGTACTGCATTTTGCTTGCAGACCCGAAAAGTGAAGTCGGCAAAGAGCGAATGAAAATAATGTCCGAAACGAATGACGGGTTTGTTCTCAGTGAAAAAGATTTAGAGTTGAGGGGCCCAGGTGACTTCTTTGGAAAAAAACAAAGCGGCCTGCCGGAATTCAAGGTAGCAGATATGGTCCATGATTATCGTGCGTTAGAAACGGCAAGAAATGACGCAGCCTTGCTAGTCCAATCAGAAACTTTCTGGCAAAGCGGGAAATATAGATTATTACGGCAGTATCTAGCGGAAACAGGTGCTCTTGCCAATGAGAAACTGGATTGACCTGATTGAATCTATTAACGATTAAAAGATTCATAGTATGGACGAAAGCAGATTCAGTTGTGAGTCTGCTTTTGTTATGCACTGGGTTACAGCCATGTAAGTCACAAGGTTTATCTATACCTTGACGCCGATACTTGGGGCTGATTCAGTCCCCGGCGCATTTCGATTTTTCTTCTTGCAATCTTTTTTTATTATATATATACTACTATTAGTACCTAGTCTTAATAGCTCGGGCGGTGTTTAGTAAATGAAACGCAACAAAAGAGAACGTCAGTCTATGTTGACTGAGACGATTAAAGAAAATCCTTTCATAACGGATGAGGAACTGGCCGAAAAATTTTCCGTCAGCATCCAGACAATAAGACTGGACAGACTGGAATTATCAATTCCTGAACTAAGGGAAAGAATTAAGAACGTGGCCGAAAAACGATTCGAAGATGAGGTCCGTTCCTTGCCGCTGGAAGAAGTAATTGGTGAAATCATTGATATTGAACTTGACCATAGTGCCATATCTATTCTGGATATAAAGAGAGAACATGTATTTAAACGAAATAAAATCGCCAGGGGGCACCATTTGTTTGCCCAGGCTAACTCACTGGCCGTTGCCGTTATAAATGATGAGCTTGCATTGACAGCTAAAGCAAATATCCATTTCACAAGATCGGTAAAAGAAGGTGAACGGGTTATCGCTAAAGCGAGAGTCAAAAAAATCGATAACGAAAATGGACGGACACTTGTAGAAGTGATCAGTTTTGTGAACAGTGAAAGTGTTTTTAAAGGCGAGTTTGAAATGTACAGGTCAAAAAATGAAAAGTAAGGGATGAAAAGCGATGAGGCTAGCAGTAGATGCGATGGGCGGAGACAATGCACCAAGAGAAATCGTCCTCGGAGCAATGAAAGCAATTCAAAAATATAGTGACATACATATCGTGCTAGTTGGCGACGAGAAAAGAATAAGGGAGCACCTCACAAATGAAGAGAGGATTGAAATCCTGCATACAGAAGAAGTGATCCTTAGTACAGATGAACCTGTCAGGGCAGTGCGCCGCAAAAAAACAGCTTCAATGGTTCTTGCAGCCCAGCAAGTTGCTGACGGAAATGCGGATGCCTGTATTTCTGCCGGCAATACAGGAGCTTTGATGGCTGCTGGATTGTTTGTGGTAGGAAGAATAGACGGTATTGAAAGGCCGGCCCTGGCGCCGACTCTCCCTACAATTGGCGGAGAAGGCTTCCTGCTTCTGGATGTCGGAGCCAATGCTGATGCAAAACCTGAACACCTTGTCCAATATGCCATCATGGGCTCGATATACAGCGAGAAGGCAAGAGGAATCACAAATCCCCGTGTGGGCTTGTTGAATATTGGGACAGAGGAGAAGAAAGGCAACGAGCTTGTAAGAAACACATATGAATTATTGAAGGAAGCAGATATCAACTTCATCGGCAACGTTGAATCAAGGGACTTGCTTGAGGGAGCCGCGGATGTTGTAGTCGCAGATGGTTTTACCGGAAATATGGTTCTGAAAACCATTGAAGGTACAGCAATGTCGGTTTTTAAAATGCTGAAAACTGCTTTGACTTCCAGCTTTAAAAGCAAGATGGCTGCAGCTGTTCTAAAGCCAGACCTCACCGTACTCAAAAATAAGATGGATTACACGGAATATGGCGGTGCCGGTCTCTTCGGCCTTAAAGCTCCAGTAATCAAAGCTCATGGTTCGTCTGACGCGAATGCTGTTTTTAATTCGATCCGCCAGGCGAGGGAAATGGTAGAGAAGGATGTTTCCGGTACTATCAAAACTGCCATAGTAAAGTGAACAACGAACAAAAAATAACGAGTTAAAGGGGAATCTTTCATGGGAAAAATCGCGTTTTTGTTCCCGGGACAGGGGTCGCAGACAGTAGGGATGGGACAGGCCCTCGCAAATTCAGAGCAATCAGTCTCAGAAACTTTCAAAAAAGCGGACGAGGTCCTGGGTGAAAGCTTAAGCACACTGATTTTTGAAGGACCGCAAGAGAGGCTTACGCTTACGACAAATGCCCAGCCTGCGCTTTTGACAACCAGTATTGCGATTTTGAATTATTTCAGCCAGTTCGGGATCAAGCCAGATTTTACTGCCGGCCATAGTCTGGGTGAATATTCTGCCTTGGTTGCTTCAGAAGCCATTTCGTTTGAAGACGCTGTGTATGCAGTCCGCAAACGTGGAGAGCTCATGGAAGAGGCTGTACCTAATGGAGAAGGAACAATGGCCGCAGTTCTCGGCATGGACCGTGAAAAGCTCATGGATGTGACTGAAACTGTATCAGCTGGCGGTAATCCTGTTCAGCTGGCCAACTTGAATTGTCCTGGACAAATCGTAATCTCTGGTTCTAGAGCTGGTGTGGAAGAAGCCTCTGTGAAAGCAAAGGAAGCTGGTGCCAAACGGGTTATTCCGCTCGATGTCAGCGGTCCGTTCCATTCCTCGCTGATGAAGCCGGCTGCTGGAAGATTTGAAGCCGTACTGGAGAACATCTCTATTAAGGATGCGGCAGTACCGGTGATTGGAAATGTAACTGCCGAACCGATGACAGAAGCTTCGGAATTCAAAAGAAGACTAGTTGAACAGCTGTATTCTCCAGTATTATGGGAGGATACGGTCTCAAAAATGCTGGAACTCGGTGTCGATACTTTTATAGAAATTGGACCGGGTAAGGTTTTGTCAGGACTCGTTAAGAAAGTGGACCGCTCAGCGAGGACGTTCGCCATTTATGATGCAGAAACTTGTGCAGCTGCTGTAGCTGCTCTGAAGGAGGAGAAGGAATGAGACTGGAAGGTAAGGTAGCGCTGGTAACTGGAGCCTCACGTGGGATTGGGCGAGAAATCGCTTTAGAACTTGCCAGGGAAGGTGCGTCAGTGGCTGTCAATTATGCAGGCAGCGAAGCAAAAGCGCTGGAAGTGGTTAATGAAATCAAGGCGATGGGACAGGGTGCTTTTGCCATCCAGGCAGATGTATCCAACTCCGAATCGGTAAATGATATGGCCAAAGAAACGATCGAGCGTTTCGGCAAGCTTGACATACTTGTTAACAATGCGGGAATAACGAAAGATAACCTGTTGATGAGGATGAAAGAATCTGAATGGGATGATGTAATCAACACCAACCTAAAAGGCGTTTTCCTGTGTACAAAAGCAGTTGCTCGACAAATGATGAAGCAGAGAAGCGGAAGAATCATCAATATTTCCTCTATTGTAGGCGTCAGCGGAAATCCTGGGCAGGCTAACTATGTTGCTGCAAAATCCGGAGTGATCGGGCTGACCAAAACAACGGCGAAGGAGCTATCATCCAGAGGCATCACAGTGAACGCTGTGGCACCGGGCTTTATCACGACAGACATGACGGATAAGCTGAACGAGGATGTGAAAACAGAAATGCTCAAGCAGATACCGCTGGCACGTTTCGGTGAGCCAAAAGATATTGCAAGAACCGTCGTCTTCCTCGCATCCGAAGACAGCGCCTATATGACAGGGCAAACCCTACACATAGACGGCGGTATGGTGATGTAGGATTAAGTTTTCAGGGAATTCCAATCCAATAGGATTCTACAATTTTGCCCTGAAAAACAGGCTCTGTTATAATCAAGTCCAATATAAGAGGGTCTAAGATTAAAAAATGATTACAGCCATTTATTAATTAATTAAAATCAACTATAATGGCTTGAGGGGAGGTGAACAAGCATGGCAGACGTTTTAGAACGCGTAACAAAAATTATTGTTGACCGTTTGGGAGTAGATGAATCTCAAGTAACTTTAGAAGCATCTTTTAAAGATGATCTTGGTGCTGATTCCCTTGATGTTGTTGAATTGGTAATGGAATTAGAAGATGAGTTCGACATGGAAATTTCTGATGATGATGCTGAAAAAATCGGTACAGTTGGTGACGCTGTTAACTACATAAATAGCCAAAAGTAATTGTTCGATTTACTGAGAAGCTCCGTTTTTATAAACGGGGCTTTCTTCTGTAAAAAAGGTCTTGTTCAATTTATACCGGTGTAAATTAGGCTCTTGAAAAGTTATTTAAGCTTTAGGATAGTAATCCTAAAAAGTAATCTGCTGGAATTGGCCAAGTTTTTTTGCTTTATTGGCGTTATTTTTTGTAAACTGTTAGTAGTCTGTATTGATTTGCAAACGGCACGAGCAATAATGCCTGCGAATCATTTAATAACAGCTTTAAATTATGAGCAAGGTGGAATAAATCATGCGCAACAATGGAAGAGAAAGAGACAAAAAGAATATCCGCGCAAAGGAGCAGAAATTCAAAGAATTCCAGGACAAAATTGGGATTCAATTTGATAGTGATAAACTGTTAAAACAGGCATTTACACATTCATCCTATGTGAATGAGCATCGCAGAAAGCCTCATGAAGATAATGAGAGGCTGGAGTTTCTTGGTGACGCTGTTTTGGAACTGACTGTATCCCAATTCTTATATAAGAAGTATCCGATGATGAGCGAGGGAGAGCTTACTAAGCTGCGCGCGGCTGTAGTTTGTGAGCCATCGCTTGTGGCCTTTGCGAATGAGCTATCCTTTGGTGAACTTGTTTTGCTTGGCAAGGGAGAAGAAATGACAGGCGGAAGAACAAGGCCTGCCCTTTTGGCAGATGTATTCGAGGCTTTCATCGGTGCCTTATATCTTGATAAAGGAATTGAAACAGTCACTACATTCCTAGAAGAAATTGTGTTTCCAAAAATCAATACCGGTGCTTTTTCTCATGTGATGGATTTTAAAAGCCAGCTTCAAGAACTCGTACAGCGGGACGGTGTCGGCTCGCTTGAATACCGGATTATGAAAGAGATTGGTCCTGCACACAGCCGGGAATTCGAGTCACGTGTCTACCTTAATGGGCAAGAATTAGGGACAGGAACAGGACGCTCGAAGAAGGAAGCAGAGCAGCATGCTGCCCAGATGGCACTGGAAAAATTGAAGTCCCATATGGAAGCCAATTTGGAAACGGACGATAAAAAGCAATAAGGTAAAGAGCAATATAAACAGTCATCTTAGAGAAATAGTTTAACTGGAAAGGGAGAGCCATATTGTTTTTAAAACGATTAGATGTGGTCGGATTTAAATCGTTTGCCGAGAGGATTTCAGTAGAATTCGTTCCAGGTGTGACTGCTGTGGTAGGGCCCAATGGAAGTGGGAAAAGCAATATAACTGATTCCATCCGCTGGGTTCTGGGGGAACAATCAGCCAAGTCGCTCCGCGGGGCAAAAATGGAAGATATCATCTTTGCCGGAAGTGATTCGCGGAAGCCGCTGAATTTTGCAGAAGTAACATTAACCCTCGATAACGAAGATCAATCCTTGCCGCTGGATTACAATGAAGTGAGCGTAACCCGTCGTGTCTACCGTTCAGGTGACAGTGAATATTTAATCAACAAACAGAATTGCCGACTTAAGGATATTGTTGATTTGTTCATGGATTCCGGCCTTGGCCGTGAAGCTTTCTCCATTATCAGCCAGGGCAGGGTTGAGGAAATCCTCAACAGCAAGCCTGAGGACCGCAGGACGATATTTGAGGAAGCTGCGGGTGTTCTTAAATATAAATCCCGCAAGAAGAAAGCGGAAAGCAAGCTTTTTGAAACGCAGGAGAATTTAAATCGGGTAACGGACATCATCCATGAACTAGAAGGTCAGGTAGAGCCGCTGAAAATCCAGGCTTCGATTGCAAAGGATTATCTACAGCAAAAAGAAGAGCTAGAACAGATAGAAGTAGCGCTGACTGCTTTTGAGATTGAAGATTTCCATGGCCGATGGGAGCAGCTGTCCAGGCAGCTTGAACAGCATAAAGAAGATGAAATCAAACAATCTGCCGTCCTTCAGAAAAAAGAAGCGGAAATAGAAAAAATGAGGGACCAGCTTGCCGCGCTGGATGAATCGGTCAGCGATTTGCAGAACGTGCTCCTGCATGCCAGCGAGGAGCTTGAAAAGCTGGAAGGCAGAAGAGAGGTTCTCAAGGAACGAAAAAAGAATGCATCGCAAAACAAAGGGCAGCTCGAAAAGAATATTGAGGAGCTGACCTCTTCTGTTGCACTGCTGGAAAACCAGAAGGCCGAGTATGAAGAATCTGTTTCTGTATTGGCGGCAGAAGCTTCTGCTCTCCAGAAAGAGCTTCAACAGAAGCAGGAGCAGTTAAAGCTTTACAGCGAAGATGTCGAGCATAAAATCGATTCAATAAAAAGTGACTACATCGAGGTGCTGAACGAACAGGCCGGCGCCAAAAATGAGAAGATTTATATTGAGCAACAGCTGCAGCAGCAAGCAGCCAAAGGTTCGAGGCTGGACAATGACAATGATCGCTTTGTCTCAATTCGAGATGAAATCAATGAGAGAAAAGCGGAAATAGAGAAAAAGGTTGCGTCTTCACAGCAGGAGTTGGAGGAGCAGGCTAGAATCTTTTTTGAAGAACAGAAGAAGCTTGAATCCTTAAGGAATAACTACGAGAAGCAAGAGAAAACACTGTATCAGGCATATCAGTACCTGCAGCAAGCTAAATCAAAAAAAGAAATGCTTGAAGAAATGGAAGAGGATTATTCGGGCTTTTTCCAAGGCGTAAAGGAAGTGCTGAAGGCCAGGGATACCCGTCTTCATGGTATAGAAGGTGCGATTGCTGAATTAATCCATGTTCCTAAACAATATGAAACGGCGATTGAAACAGCTCTTGGCGGGGCGATGCAGCATATTGTTGTCCAGAATGAAGAGAATGCGAGAGCTGCAATCCAGTTCCTGAAGCAAAAATCATTCGGCAGGGCTACATTCCTCCCGCTAAGCATCATCAAAGGGAAATATCTGGCTTCTTCACAGCTCGCACTTCTTGCGGATAACAGTGCATATATTGGCACTGCTGCCGATCTGATTCAATATGATCAAAAGTATGCTGAAGTCGTAAAAAGCTTGCTTGGCAATGTAGTGATTGCCAGGGATTTAAAAGGGGCAAATGAAATTGCCAAACTGCTTCAATACCGCAGCCGAATCGTCACACTTGATGGGGATGTGGTGAACACCGGTGGGTCGATGACTGGGGGAGCAGTAAAACAGAAATCGAGTTCATTGCTCAGCCGTAAGGGCGAATTAGAGGATTTAACAAATAAGCTAGCAGAAATGGAAGAAAAGACAAGCCTGCTTGAATCGAAAGTGAAATCATTGAAGGCTGAAACACAAAACAGTGAAATAAGGCTGGAGGCACTGCGGAAAGCAGGGGAAGAGCTTCGCTTTAAGCAGCAGAGCTTGAAGGGTGACCTGCGGGAAGTGGAGCTGGAGCAGAAAAATATCAATGAACGTTTATCGGTATACGATTCTGAAAAGACCCAGCTCGACTCAGACAAGGAAAAGCTAGAATCCAGATTAGTTGAACTCGATGGTTTATTGGCTAAGTTCCATCAGGATCTTGTTCAATTCGATAAAGAAATAGAACGCCTGACGAAGCTGAAGAACTCTAACTCTACTTCCAAGGATACGCTGATTTCTGAAATCAGTGATCTGAAAATCAACCTGGCATCCAAGAAAGAACAGCTCTCCCATGTAAAGGAAAAGCTGGGTTCTGCAGTTTTACAGTCAGATGAGCAATCCAGAAAATTGGATATCCTGAAAGAAGATCTATCTCTTCTTTCCTCCGAAATGACCGATAGTTCATCCGGGGAAACCCAACTGGAAGAAGCGGCAAAAAGAAAGCTGCAGGACAAAAATGAAACGCTTAAGCTGATTTCTTCACGCAGGAATGAGCGCCTTGAGCTTCAAAATAAGCTAGAGGACCAGGAGTTGGAGTCAAAGGAGCTAAGGAGACTTCTCAAGGGCATTAACGAAGTGCTTAAGGATGAGGAGGTAAAACTGAACAGGCTTGATGTCGAACTGGATAATAAGCTTGCTCATCTAAGAGAGGAATATCTGCTTTCATATGAAGCGGCGAAGGAACAATATCCGCTGACAATCCCGGCCGATGAGGCAAGGAGAAAAGTAAAGCTGATCAAAATGGCGATTGAGGAACTGGGAACGGTGAACCTTGGCGCAATTGAAGAATACGACCGTGTCTCAGAGCGTTATGAATTCCTTCTGGAGCAGAAGAATGATCTCCAGGAAGCAAAGGACACATTATTCCTTGTCATCGGGGAAATGGACCATGAAATGAAAAAGCGCTTTGAACAGACTTTCACTGCGATCCGCTCACACTTCGAGTCTGTGTTCCAGGCTTTATTCGGGGGCGGCCGAGCGGACCTGCGGCTGACACAGCCAGATGACCTGTTGAACACCGGGGTTGAAATAGTTGCCCAGCCACCTGGAAAGAAGCTGCAAAACCTTGGATTATTATCTGGCGGTGAGCGGGCGTTGACCGCGATTGCCCTGCTGTTCTCCATTTTGAAGGTTCGTCCAGTACCATTCTGTATTCTGGATGAGGTGGAAGCTGCATTGGATGAAGCCAATGTATACCGTTTCGCTCAATACCTGAAGAAATACCGTGAAGAAACTCAATTTATCGTCATTACTCACCGTAAAGGTACCATGGAGGAAGCGGATGTCCTTTATGGTGTAACCATGCAGGAGTCAGGAGTCTCCAAGCTGGTATCCGTAAGGCTTGAAGATTCGAAAGAACTAGTGAAAAGTTAAAAATTGCAAGCACCTTGTTCCGGGCTCGAGGAGATAGAGGCTGCATCTGGTAAATTCTCGTAGCGGAGCAGGGTTTTAATTGAAATAAAGCAGGAAGGCGATGGAACCATGAGTTTTTTTAAGAAATTAAAAGAAAAGTTCACGACACAGACTGAGACTGTCACAGAGAAATTTAAAGATGGCTTGACCAAAACAAGGGATAACTTCTCCAATAAAGTAAATGACCTTGTTTCGCGCTATCGTAAAGTAGATGAGGAATTTTTCGAAGAGCTTGAAGAAATTTTGATTCAGGCAGACGTTGGCTTTGAAACAGTAATGGAATTAATCGAGGAGCTGAAAAAAGAGGTCAAGCGCCGAAACATCCAGGACACAAAAGAAGTCCAGGGGGTTATCTCCGAGAAGCTCGTTGAGATCTATGAGAACGGGTCTGATGATGACTCTTTCCAGCTCAACATTCAGGAAGACGAGTTGACAGTCATTTTGTTCGTAGGTGTCAATGGTGTCGGCAAAACTACAACCATCGGCAAATTAGCCCATAAATTCAAGAATGAAGGGAAGAATGTCCTGCTTGCTGCAGGAGATACATTCCGTGCAGGTGCAATCGAGCAGCTTGAAGTCTGGGGTGAGCGCGTTGGTGTCGATGTCATCAAGCAGGCTGAAGGGTCTGATCCGGCAGCTGTCATGTATGATGCCGTCCAGTCTGCGAAGTCAAGAAAGGCTGATATCCTGATCTGTGATACAGCCGGCAGATTGCAAAACAAGGTAAACCTAATGAAAGAGCTTGAAAAGGTAAAGCGTGTCATAGAACGTGAGGTGCCGGGAGCTCCTCATGAAGTACTTCTAGTGCTTGATGCCACTACTGGACAGAACGCGTTGATCCAGGCTAAAACATTCAAAGAAGCAACTGACGTAAGCGGTATTGTCCTTACAAAACTTGATGGAACGGCTAAGGGCGGAATTGTACTTGCAATCCGCAATGAGCTGAACATTCCGGTAAAATTTGTAGGGCTGGGAGAAAAAATGGATGACCTTCAGGAATTTGACGCTGAAAGGTATGTTTATGGACTGTTTGCTGACCTGATCGAGGAAGAGGAAGCTGCGGAAGAATCTTGATATACCAGCAAATTGGTGTAAAGAACTTTTCTTGACAGGGAAGATGATCGTGTGTAAACTCTTAATGTAAAGGTATTTCACTTAACATGGGGGAATCGAAATGCTTGAGAAAACGAACCGCATGAATTATTTGTATGACTTTTATCAGGCATTGCTGACTCCAAAACAAAGCAGTTATATGGCTTTATACTATCTTGATGACTATTCCCTCGGGGAGATTGCTGAAGAGTATGATGTTAGCCGGCAGGCTGTATACGACAACATCAAACGTACGGAAGCGATGCTCGAGGAGTATGAAGAGAAGCTGTTGTTGTTCGATAAATTCCAGAGAAGAATCGAGCTGATTTCTAAAATGAAAGAGCTTGCGGGCAATGAAGAGAACAGCCGTACTTTAATTGAAATGATAGCCGAGCTTGAGAAATTAGACTAGGGAGGCACATGATATGGCATTTGAAGGATTGGCCGACCGACTGCAAAATACGATGCAAAAGATTCGCGGAAAAGGCAAGGTCTCCGAAGCGGATGTAAAAGAAATGATGCGAGAGGTCCGTCTGGCTCTTCTAGAGGCTGACGTTAACTTTAAAGTTGTTAAAGACTTTGTCAAAAAAGTCACTGAAAGGGCAATCGGCCAAGAAGTTGTTAAGAGTCTGACTCCAGGACAGCAGGTCATTAAGGTTGTTAAAGAAGAACTTACCGAGCTGATGGGCGGAGAGCAAAGCAAGATCGCTGCCTCCAATCGACCGCCGACAGTCATCATGATGGTCGGACTTCAAGGTGCAGGTAAGACAACTACTACTGGAAAGCTTGCCAATCTTCTGCGCAAAAAATATAACCGAAAGCCTTTGCTTGTAGCGGCGGATATCTATCGTCCTGCTGCCATCAAGCAGCTGGAAACGCTTGGCAAGCAATTGAGCATGCCGGTTTTCTCACTTGGAGACCAGGTCAGCCCAGTTGAAATTGCTAAGCAGGCAATTGCCAAGGCGAAGGAAGACCACAATGATTATGTCCTGATCGATACTGCGGGCCGTCTTCATGTGGACGAAAACTTGATGGATGAGCTTAAGCAGATCAAAGAGCTTTCAAAGCCTGATGAAATCTTCCTTGTCGTCGATGCGATGACAGGTCAGGATGCCGTCAATGTTGCCCAGAGCTTCAATGAACAGCTAGGCTTGACTGGTGTCGTCCTGACAAAGCTTGACGGTGATACACGAGGTGGTGCCGCGCTGTCAATCCGCGCTGTTACCAATACTCCTATCAAGTTTGTTGGTCTTGGTGAAAAGCTTGATGCTCTCGAAGCATTCCACCCAGAAAGGATGGCTTCAAGGATCCTGGGCATGGGTGACGTCCTGACGCTGATTGAAAAAGCTCAGGCAAACGTCGATGAAGAAAAAGCGAAAGAGCTCGAGAAAAAAATGCGCACAGCATCATTTACCCTTGATGACTTCCTGGACCAGCTTGGTCAGGTGAAGAAGATGGGGCCATTGGATGAAATCCTGAAAATGATGCCGGGTGCGAATAAGATCAAGGGCATGAACAATCTTCAAATCGATGAGAAGCAAATCTCGCATGTTGAGGCGATCATTCAGTCAATGACAGCCAACGAAAAGACTCATCCGGAAATCATCAACGCCAACAGGCGGAAACGGATCGCGAAGGGAAGCGGTACATCCATCCAGGAAGTTAACCGTCTGCTCAAGCAATTCGAAGACATGAAAAAGATGATGAAGCAGATGACGAACATGCAGCAAAAAGGCAAGAAAAAGGGCGGTTTCAAGATGCCGTTCAACCCTTTTTAACTTGTAATTTCAGGTATTTTCAGTCTGTAAAGAAAAAACCCTTTACAAGCTGTTTTCAATTTGGTATTATTCTATCTTGTGTGAAACTATTCGGAGGTGCTTATTTAAAATGGCAGTAAAAATTCGTTTAAAGCGTATGGGAGCTAAAAAGTCTCCTTTCTATCGTATCGTAGTAGCTGATTCACGTTCACCACGTGACGGCCGTTTCATCGAGTCTGTAGGAACTTACAACCCGGTTGCACAACCAGCAAAGGTTGAACTTAACGAAGAGTTGGTTCTTAAGTGGTTGAACGACGGTGCAAAACCATCTGATACAGTGCGTAACTTGTTCTCTAAGCAAGGTATCATGGAAAAATTCCACAACTCAAAGCTTAGCAAGTAATTGTGGACATGCCCATGAAAGAATTAATCGAGACGATCGTGAAGCCACTTGTTGATTTTCCTGAAGATGTCCATGTAAATGAACATGAAGAGGATCAGCGCGTGACCTATAAGCTTTCCGTTAACAAAAGTGATATGGGCAAAGTAATTGGTAAGCAGGGACGCGTTGCAAAGGCGATTCGAACAGTAGTCTATGCAGCAGGCTCATCACAGCAAAAGAAGATTTTCTTGGAAATCGTCGAATAACAATCATCTGCGCAAGCAGGGTATAGAAAATTCTATAGTTGATTGTACTAAAAAGGGAGGGGTAACCCTCCTTTTTTCTATTTCCAGAGAATTAAGGTATAATGAATTACCGTAGAGCACAGAGTTATATTGGTGTTCTGGCAGTTTTAGTTAACGACTTATTCATTAGAGTGAGTGATTCAATGAAAGAGAATACTAGGATAGAAAATGTGTCTCAATACGGGTTATTGGAACACAAAATCAAATGGCTGGTCGAAAAAAGTGTCCTTAATACAGGTAATTGGAACACGAAACTAGATGACCGTTTGAAAAAAGTGTCTCAATACGGGTTATTAGAACACAAAATCAAATGGCTGGTCGAAAAAAGTGTCTCAATACAGGTAATTGGAACACGAAACTAGATGTCCGTTTGAAAAAAGTGTCTTAATACGGGTTATTAGAACACGAAACCAAATGGCTGGTCGAAAAAAGTGTCTCAATAAAGCCTGTATGAACACGAAACCAAAATAACCGTTCTAAGAAGAACGAAATGACTGGTTGGAAAAATGGTGCCCCAATAATTTCATGTTTCTTAATAAACAGAGTGTCCGGAACAAGTCATAAGTATAAAAGCATTGGTGCAGCCATAAAGAATGTTTTGCCAGCTTTGCTTTAAGGAGGAAATGCTTTGAAGGTACTGCAAACAATCGTTGTCAAACAGGTACTGACAGAAGAGAGCAAGGAAAGAATCCACCAAAAATATCACTCCAGAAAGCTCCAGCTGCAGAAGGAATGCGATCAATTGAGATTTGAATTGAAGAAGCTCGAAAAATCCAGGAAGTTTCCGCCTGAAACATTGAAGAAGCATTTTGAGCAAGAAATTAAAGTCCATAAAGAAAAAATCAAGCTCCTGGATTTTCAAATAGAACAACTACATATTCTTCCGCTTGGGAGTGAAATTAAAGAAACGGAGCTGCAAGGGATTGTCGAGGTTGGTGTTGGCGACCAATGGGATGAGTTTCTTTCAGGAAAGACTATTATTGTGAAAGATGGTATCGTGGCCGAAATACGCGAGAGGTGATTGGAAAATGGAAAAGTATTTTAATGTCGGAAAGATTGTTAATACACATGGCATCCGCGGGGAAGTTAGAGTGATATCAAGGACTGACTTTCCAGAGGAACGGTATAAGATAGGGAATACTCTATTCTTATTCATGCCCGGTTCAAAGGAGCCGGAGGAATTGGTAGTGAAAAGCCATAGGACCCATAAGAATTTCAACCTGCTGACATTTGAAGGCTTCGACAATGTCAATCAGGTAGAGAAAATGAAGGGCGGCATCCTTAAGGTTCCAGAGACACAGCGCGGCATCCTTGCGGAAGGCGAATTTTATTTCCAGGATATTATTGGCTGCAACATGGTAACGACTGACGGTGAAGAACTTGGCAAGGTAATTGAAATCCTCACTCCGGGTGCAAATGATGTCTGGGTTGTTAAGGGAGCAAATGGCAAGGAACTCCTGATTCCATATATCGAGGACATCGTGAAAAAGGTAGACATCAAGGAAAAGATTATTGAAATTGAGCCAATGGAAGGGCTGCTTTCATGATGAACATCGATGTCCTGTCTATTTTTCCAGAAATGTTTGAGGGTGTGTTTGGCTCTTCAATCTTGAAAAAGGCTGCTGAAAAAGGAGCTGCCGGGTACAATGTCGTCAATTTCCGTGACTTTGCCGATAACAAGCACCAGACAGTGGATGACTATCCATATGGCGGCGGTGCTGGCATGGTGTTAAAGCCTCAGCCGATTTTCGATGCCGTATCCAATTTAAAGGAGCGCGCAAAAAGCACTTCTCCAAGGGTAATCCTTATGTGCCCTCAGGGTGAACGGTATACGCAGAGGAAAGCGGAAGAGCTGGCAAAGGAAGATCATTTGATTTTTATTTGCGGCCATTATGAGGGGTATGATGAGCGAATTCGGGAACATGTCATCACTGACGAGATTTCAATCGGAGATTATGTCCTGACCGGTGGGGAGCTTGGCGCGATGGTTGTCATCGACAGTGTCGTGCGCCTGCTTCCAGGTGTACTTGGCAGCGAAGAGTCCCATATCCAGGATTCTTTCAGCACTGGTCTGCTTGAGCACCCCCATTATACAAGACCGGCAGACTTCCGCGGATTGAAGGTGCCGGATGTTCTGGTCTCTGGCAACCATAAGTTGATCGATGAGTGGCGGACAAAGGAGAGCTTAAGAAGAACCCTGCAGCGCAGGCCAGATCTTTTTGATGAGGCAGAGCTGACAGAACAGCAAAAAAAATGGCTTGATGAACTGATAAAAATGAATGAATAATATTGCAGTCAGGCCCTGTTTATGTTAAGATACTTCTTGTGGCTAAAAGCAAACGTGCTGAATGCCACTTATAACAATGTTCCGCTGCAATGAAAGTGTGCAAGAGCATTCGTGGGAGGAGTTGAATACGATGCAACAATTAATCGAAGAAATCACAAAAGCACAACTTCGCACTGATCTTCCATCTTTCCGTCCTGGTGACACTGTACGTGTACACGTTAAGGTTGTTGAAGGAACTCGCGAACGTATCCAGTTGTTTGAAGGTGTAGTGATTAAGCGTCGTGGCGGTGGAATCAGCGAAACTTTTACAGTACGTAAAGTTTCTTACGGAGTAGGCGTAGAGCGTACTTTCCCTGTTCACACACCAAAAATTGCGAAGCTTGAAGTTATCCGCCGCGGTAAAGTCCGCCGTGCGAAACTTTACTACCTGCGTAACCTGCGTGGTAAGAAAGCTCGTATCAAAGAAATTCGATAAGAATGAATGTCAAAAAGGAGCTTGCCTAGCCAAGCTCCTTTTTCATTCAGTTTCTTTTCCTGGCGAAATGCTAATAAAATGAAACCGCATATGGGCTCTTTTCAAGGAGCGCTTAAATTAGTGTGGCATACATACTCGTAAAAACCAGGTGCCGGTTTTTACTTTGGTCGTACCTAGAACAAAGTTTTCGAAAAAGAGCTTTATTAAATTTATTTTAAAAAATTATCGCCCATCGTGTTTATCTTGTCTGACTTATGTAAAATAAAGTTATGTACTCAAACAACATTTATATCGGAATGGTGGGAAAAGAATGGCCGAGAAAAAGAAGAATGAACTATGGGAATGGACGAAGGCACTCCTGATTGCTGTCGTGCTGGCAGCAGTTATTCGATACTTTTTATTTGCTCCAATAGTGGTAGACGGATTATCCATGATGCCTACGCTCCATGACCAGGACCGGATGATCGTTAACAAGCTCAGCTATAAAATTGGGGAGCCAGAAAGATTCGATATCATCGTCTTTCATGCACCCGAGAACAAAGATTACATAAAAAGAGTAATCGGCCTTCCAGGCGATAAAGTAGAATATAAAAATGATACGCTGTATGTGAATGGGAAAGCATACGAAGAACCATACTTGGAAGAATATAAAGAACAAGTGATTGATGGACCGCTGACAGATCCATTCACACTGGAAGAGAAGATCGGCAGGGAGACTGTTCCTGAAGGCCATCTTTTCGTCATGGGCGATAATCGCCGTTTCAGCAAGGATAGCCGCCACATTGGCACTGTACCATTTGATGAGGTGCTGGGCAAGACTAGCATCATCTACTGGCCAATTGAGGATATACGTACGATAGACTAGGGAATAATAGCACTCCAAAAGGCATACGAAAGTTTACATAATAGATGGGAGGTGACTGCTTTGACGATCCAATGGTTTCCAGGCCATATGGCGAAGGCTCGCAGAGAGGTCACGGAAAAATTAAAGCTCGTGGATGTCATTTATGAATTGGTGGATGCGCGGATCCCGTATTCGTCCAGAAATCCTATGATTGATGAAATCATACAGCACAAACCAAGAATCGTTTTACTGAATAAAGCGGATATGGCCGATAAAGCTGTTACAGAACAATGGCTGCGGTATTACCGTAAAAAAGGTATCACGGCTCTTGCGATCAACTCTCAGGCCGGTACTGGGCTTAAGCAAATCGTCCAGGAGTCCAAGGTCCTCCTGAAGGACAAGTTTGACCGCCTGAAGTCAAAAGGGGTCAATCCGAGGGCAATTCGGGCGATGATTGTCGGAATCCCTAACGCTGGGAAATCGACGCTGATCAACAGGCTTGCCGGAAAAAATATTGCCCAGACCGGTAACAGGCCTGGCGTCACAAAATCACAGCAATGGATCAAAGTGGGCAAGGAGCTGGAACTGCTCGATACTCCGGGAATTCTTTGGCCGAAGTTTGAGGACCAGGAAGTAGGTGCAAAGCTTGCAGTAACAGGAGCAATCAAGGATACAATCCTTAATCTTCAGGATTTGGCCGTATATGCTTTAAGATTCCTGGAAAAGCATTATCCAGAACGCCTCCAGGAGAGATATAAGCTTTCCGAGCTCCCCGAGGAGATTGTGGAGCTCTTTGATCAGATTGGCGATTTCCGCGGCTGCAGGATGCCCGGGGGATACGTTGATTATGACAAAGTCGCAGAGCTTGTGATCAGGGAAATACGAACAGAAAAACTAGGTCCGCTATCCTTTGAACGACCTGAGGATTTAAACTCTGTGGATGAGATAGAAAGTTAAACCCCAAAAATAAAGGTCCTGAGCTCAGGGCCTTTATTTTTGGTTTAAACTGCCGATACATAATAAAGAAGTATTTTAGGAGAAAATTTTCATGGAGAAATATACAATTGGTGAAATTGAACATCAGCTATTCGGGGAAGAGGAAATAAACAAGGAATTCCTGAAAAGCTTAAAAAAAGACAGCCGCAAAGGCGTGCAAAAACTTGTCTTAAAATGGGAAAAACAGGAAGAGTTGAAGAAGCAAGTCCATGAGCAATTCATCAACATGACTTCCTTTGAAAGGAAATACCGATCCGAAGGTTTCCGGAATATTGCTGGAATCGATGAGGCCGGACGGGGACCGTTAGCCGGGCCAGTCGTTGCAGGTGCCGTCATCCTGCCGGAGAGTTTTTATCTTCCAGGTCTCAATGATTCTAAAAAACTGTCAGAATCAAAAAGGGATGAATATTTTGAGGTCATCATGGCTGAAGCTCTTGCTGTCGGAGTCGGAATAATCAGTGCCGGGGAGATAGATGAAATCAATATTCTCCAGGCCAGCAAAAAAGCGATGCTTACTGCTGTCAACCAATTAGGGGTCACTCCCGATTATTTATTGATAGATGCCGTAAAGCTGGACACACCTTATCCGTATGAAGCATTGATTAAAGGTGATTCCAGAAGCATATCCATCGCGGCAGCTTCCATTATTGCCAAAGTAACAAGGGACAGGCTGATGAAAGAACTAAGTTTGGATTATCCCCAATATGGATTCGGGGCAAATATGGGGTATGGAACCGCTGAACACTTGAATGCCCTCAGAGAGTATGGTGTGACGGAGCACCACAGGAAGACTTTCGCTCCTGTAAGAGAGTGCATTCAGTAAAACTTGCAAAGCAGGTGGACCATGGAAACTGGAGCGCTTCAAGGCCTATTTAACCAGAAAACAACACAACAAATAACAACAGCTGAATTCCGGCCCGGACAAATTATCAATGGAAAAATCCTGAAGCTGTACCCTGAGCAGGTAGCTGAAGTGCAGATCGGGAACCAAAAAATGATTGCCCAATTAGAAGCGCCATTGTCAGCAAATCAACGTTATTGGTTCCAGGTACAGCCTGGAGATGGGAAGGTCCATTTAAAGGTGATTGGTTCAGGTACTGAGGATAAGGGCCAGCCGGGAAGCCTGGCAAAGATCCTTGGAGAATTTTCAATCCAGCCGACAAAGGAAAACATTGAGCTGGTACGCTTTTTTATTAAGGAGCAGCTACCGGTAAACCGTGAACTTTTAAAGCAGGCATCAGAGTGGTTAAGTTCGGTGGATTCACGCAGTGCCGGCCAGGATGCCATGAAGTTGATCCTGACGAGGGGCATTCCAGTTACACAGGCGGCGTTTGAGGCCGTGTATACCACCACAAAAGAACAATCACTTGTCCTCTTGATGGACAAGCTTGAAAAGGCCTTAGATCCAGCGTTGAATTCAGATGCAGGTGCAAGTCTCAAAAAACTACTGAATGAAATGCTTCCGTCCAATAAAATACTGACTTCTGAAGCAGCCCTGAATAATTTAGCAGCAATCTGGCTTAAACAGGACGGCAAGGAGAGTCAAGGTGCTCTCGAACTGCTAAAACAGCTTGGGGCGATTAGTTCAAGAGGCAGTGAAAGCCTTGTTTTGCAACAGATGCTTGCGAAGCTTCAAAGCTATGGCACATCCGGAGATGAACTTCCAGAAGGGCTGAATTATGTTAAAAATATCATTACCCATATTAACAATGGAGAAAGGTCCTTAGCCATACAAATGATTTCAAGCTTGATTCCTGAAAAAAACCTTTCTGTCAATGAGCTTGTAGAATCACTTAAAATGCTATTCTACCGAGCGCCGGGAAAAGAATCAGAGTTTCAGCAAGGACTCCAGGCTTTCAAACAGATATTGTCGATGGTGAGTGATGGAGAATCTCTGTCCATCCTGCTGGGAGGAAAGGATGGGTGGAGACAAGCTGGAATGGACATGCTTAAGGCCGCGGGCCAGCCTCAATCTGGCAATTTAACAGGCTTGCATGCACAGCTGCTTTCAGAAGCAATCAGCAAGGCAGAACAGCCACCGCCACTGCAGGAAGCAGGCACGGCGCTGCTCGCTGATACGAAGATAAAAAAATTCCTGTCATCACTTGGCCTGTCTTACGAATACCAGCTTGGCGAAGTTTTAAAAGATGGAGAGACTGGCAGGGCACAAGTATCGGAGACACTTAAATCCCTGGTGCTTCGCCTATTGAACGAGAATCCCCCACCTGCTGTCAAAGAGGCTTCAGAGCTGCTTTTGAACAAACTAACAGGGTTCCAGCTGCTTTCGCAGGAAGCTGGACCGATCCAGCAGCTTGTCGTGCAAATCCCCTTTGTATTAGGTGAAAAAATGACAGAGCTTACAATGCAATGGAGCGGAAAAAAAACCAGCGATGGAAAAATAGACGCTGATTTTTGCCGTGTACTCTTTTACCTAAAGCTTGAAAATCTAAATGATCTAATTGTTGATATGCAAGTGCAGAATCGCGTCATGAGTGTCCAGATTTTCAACGAAAATGCAGCACTGAAAAAAATGTCAGAACAAATGATGCCGGTGTTGAAATCAAAATTAGCGGAAATTAATTATCATTTGTCCTCGGTTCATTTCCATGTCCCTGGAAAATCACAGTCAGGGAAAAACCAGCGCAGTCTGTCCGACTTTTACAGCCAAAAAGAATATAGCGGAGTGGATATTAAAATATGAAACCACCAAAGCATACAAGGAAATCAGCAGTTGCCCTGGGATATAATGCTGGAAGTATGGACGCACCCAAAGTGATGGCGAAGGGGAAAGGAATCCTGGCTGAACAAATCATAGAAAAGGCGAAGGACCATGATATTCCCATCCAGGAAGATCCATCACTAGTTGAAGTGTTGAGTCAGCTTGAATTAAATGAGCGGATACCAGAGGAGCTATATCAAGCAGTAGCCGAAGTATTTTCCTTTGTCTATCATTTGGATAAACAAGCAGGAAAACAAAAATAATAATATCACAAACCAGAATATCCAGTATAGTTTTTTTAGCGTGTTTTTTCATAGCAAAAGCCGGGAAATACAGTCTTTCCGGCTTTTTGTCTGGGCAGGTATTTGCCCGGATGTTTTTTTGCAATATTTATAACGGGGAAATATTTAAATCATAATGGTAGACAATCAATATTTCATTATATAAAATGAAAGCGCAGTCTATTTTTTAAAAATTTAAATGAATTATATTTTCTACTTAGGAAATTGTATTTTCAGGTTTCTGGAAATATTGAGTTTTCCTAATAGATAGGAGGATGGGAAATGAATGTCCATGAGTATCAAGGAAAAGAAATCCTCAGAAAATATGGGGTAAAAGTACCGAATGGAAAGGTTGCTTTTACAGTCGATGAAGCTGTTGAAGCAGCTAAAGAGCTTGGGTCATCAGTAGTTGTCGTAAAAGCCCAAATCCATGCTGGCGGAAGGGGTAAAGCCGGCGGTGTCAAGGTTGCAAAGAACCTTGATGAAGTACGTACATATGCATCTGAGATTCTGGGCAAGACGCTGGTTACTCACCAGACTGGTCCGGAAGGCAAGGAAGTAAAACGCCTGTTGATTGAGGAAGGCTGTGACATCAAGAAGGAGTACTATATAGGCCTTGTGCTTGACCGTGCTACTTCACGTGTTGTCCTGATGGCTTCTGAAGAAGGCGGAACGGAGATCGAAGAGGTTGCTGAAGCAACTCCTGAAAAAATCTTCAAAGAAGAAATCGATCCTGTATTAGGCCTTATGCCATACCAGGCTCGCCGTATCGCTTTCAACATCAACATCCCTAAAGAACTAGTCAGCCAGGCTGTAAAGTTCATGATGGGCTTATATAACGCTTATGTCGAAAAGGATTGCTCAATCGCTGAAATCAACCCATTGGTTGTGACTGGTGACGGACAGGTAATGGCACTTGACGCTAAGTTGAACTTTGATTCAAACGCGCTATACCGCCAGAAGGATGTCCTTGAGTACCGCGACCTTGAAGAAGAAGATCCAAAAGAAATCGAAGCATCGAAGTATGACCTGAGCTATATTTCTTTAGATGGAAACATTGGCTGCATGGTTAACGGTGCCGGTCTTGCGATGGCAACGATGGATATCGTGAAGCATTATGGCGGAGACCCTGCAAACTTCCTTGATGTTGGGGGCGGCGCTACTGCTGAGAAAGTAACGGAAGCATTCAAAATCATCCTTTCAGATCCTAACGTAAAAGGAATCTTTGTTAATATCTTCGGCGGCATCATGAAGTGTGATGTAATCGCTACTGGTGTCGTGGAAGCTGCCAAGCAGGTTGGACTTGAGGTTCCGCTTGTCGTTCGCCTTGAAGGTACGAACGTTGATCTTGGAAAACAGATTCTTAATGAGTCTGGCTTGAATATCATTGCTGCTGAATCAATGGCAGACGGCGCTGAAAAAATCGTTTCATTAGTTAAGTAGGATCGAAAGGAGAGAATTTGACGTGAGCGTATTCATTAATAAAGATACAAAGGTCATTGTTCAAGGGATTACGGGTTCTACTGCCCTTTTCCATACAAAACAAATGCTTGAATATGGTACAAAAATTGTTGGAGGAACATCTCCAGGCAAGGGCGGTACAGAAGTTGAAGGCGTGCCTGTATTCAATACTGTACAAGAAGCTGTTGATGCAACAGGTGCTAATGCGTCTGTAATCTATGTTCCGGCTCCATTTGCTGCGGATGCGATCGTTGAAGCTGTTGATGCCGAGCTTGATTTGGCAATCTGTATCACTGAGCATATTCCGGTATTGGATATGGTAAAGGTGAAGCGTTACATGGAAGGCAAGAAGACTCGCCTTGTAGGACCTAACTGCCCGGGTGTCATCACTCCTGATGAGTGCAAGATTGGAATCATGCCTGGATATATCCATACAAAAGGCCATGTCGGCGTTGTATCACGTTCTGGAACGTTGACTTACGAAGCAGTACACCAATTAACACAAGCTGGAATCGGACAGTCTACAGCTGTAGGTATCGGCGGAGACCCAGTTAACGGAACAAACTTCATCGATGTCCTGAAGGCATTCAATGAAGATCCGGACACATATGCGGTTATCATGATCGGTGAAATCGGCGGTACAGCTGAAGAAGAAGCAGCTGAATGGGTCAAGGCAAACATGACTAAGCCTGTTGTCGGCTTCATCGGCGGAAGAACTGCACCTCCTGGAAAGCGCATGGGCCATGCTGGTGCGATCATTTCAGGCGGAAAGGGTACAGCAGACGAAAAGATCCGTGTAATGAACGAGTGCGGCATCCAGGTTGCTGAAACGCCATCCGTAATGGGTGAAACTCTGATCAAGGTTTTGAAGGAACAAGACCTTTACGATCAGTGCAAAACACACTAGAATATAAAACCAGACAGTCCCTCCCTACAGAGGGGCTGTTTATTAATCCCAGGGGGAAGCAAATGGATGAATTGAAAATGAAACTAATCCGTCTTGTCCATAGCAGAAATGCGAGTTGGAAAACTATTTATTCTGCACTTAAAGCAAATACTGTACTAGCTGATTATAATACTTCAATGTATTCCTCTATCAATCCTCAAGCGCAACAAGTCAACAGAGACCATCAATTTATTTCCATCGATAAACTGCTCAATGACTACACCTCAAAGAAAATTCACCTGATCACTATTTTTGACCCCGAATATCCTATTAAGCTTAAGACAATCTATCAGCCACCCTGGATTCTCTTTGCCAGGGGAGATTTATCTTTGTTAAAGAACCCGATGAGCCTTGCTGTTGTTGGTTCAAGGAACGCCTCATCATATGGCATAGAAGCGATCGATTATTTATTTCCCTCATTAATAGAGAAGAACATACAGATTGTAAGTGGTCTTGCAAGGGGGATCGATGCCCATGCTCATAAAGCAGCCATAAAACTGGGCGGGAAAACAATAGGTGTCATAGCTGGAGGATTTAACAATCTTTATCCTAAGGAAAATGTTAAATTGGCAGAGTACATGATGGAAAAACAACTCGTACTGTCCGAATATCCACCAGCAACAATCCCGGCGAAATGGCAATTTCCGATGCGAAACAGGATTATCAGCGGTCTTTCAGGAGGGACACTTGTTATTGAAGCAAGAAAAAAGAGCGGCTCACTGATTACAGCGGATTTTGCATTGAATGAGGGCAGGGATGTTTTTGCTGTCCCTGGAAGTATTTTGACTCCTGATTCCGATGGAGTCCATTATTTAATCCAGCAAGGAGCTAAACTGGTCAAATGTTCTGAGGATATTTTAGAGGAACTTGGTATGTAATGGGGGATAATCGTATAAAATGCAAAAAAAGCCAATTTTAAATTTTTTAAGTATGAGGTTTATCAAAGAGAGAGACGGACAAAGAATGATATAGTGCTAGGCTGCAGCAATAATTGTAAAGGATGGATATGATAGAAAAAGTAAGAAAAAGTTTCGGAAATATACAATTTCAGCAAGTTATTTTTATATTTGAATGAAATTTTACATCAAAAAGGTTGAAATAATTTTCAATCTAGTATACATTTTGCATCAGGTATTTTAAAATTTCTAAAAGAGATGAAACCGTTTACTTACAATGGTTGATTTGACAACTTTAGGATAACTTGATAATAATTAATGTAATTTTATACCTCTAAGGAGGACAATTGGATGTCGGATTTTTTAGTCATCGTTGAATCGCCTGCAAAGGCAAAGACGATTGAGCGTTACCTGGGAAAAAAATATAAAGTGAAAGCCTCTATGGGGCATTTGATAGATTTGCCTAAGAGCCAGATGGGAATCGATACAGAAAATAATTATAATCCTAAGTACATTACGATCAGAGGCAAGGGGCCCGTACTGAAGGAATTGAAAACTGCCGCTAAAAAGGCAAAGAAAGTCTACCTCGCGGCTGACCCCGACAGAGAAGGGGAAGCGATTGCCTGGCATTTGGCCAACAGTCTCGACGTGGATGTCCATTCGGACTGCAGGGTTGTATTCAATGAAATTACAAAGGATGCCATCAAGGAATCTTTTAAACATCCACGGGCAATCAATATGGACCTCGTAGATGCCCAGCAGGCACGCCGAGCTCTGGACAGACTAGTAGGATATAATATCAGCCCGCTGCTTTGGAAGAAGGTCAAGAAGGGACTGAGTGCAGGGCGAGTGCAATCAGTTGCTTTAAGGATGATCATTGACCGTGAGAAGGAAATCGCTGCGTTTGTTCCAGAAGAATATTGGACAATCGGTGCTGAATTCCTGAAAGGCAAAAATTCATTTGAAGCTTCTTTTTATGGAATTGGCAAAGTAAAAGCTGAGTTGAAATCTGAAGAAGATGTCAAAAATATCCTTAAGCAAGTGAAGGGGAATAAATTCACTGTTGAGTCGGTGACGAAGAAAGAACGAAAGCGTAATCCTGCACCGCCTTTCATCACTTCTTCATTGCAGCAGGAGGCAGCCCGAAAGCTCAACTTCAGAGCCAAAAAGACAATGATGCTTGCCCAGCAGCTTTATGAAGGAATCGATCTCGGAAAAGAAGGAACAGTCGGTTTGATTACGTATATGAGAACGGACTCCACGCGAATTTCTGAAGTTGCACAAGGAGAAGCAAGGGAATATATCACAAGTGAGTATGGAGAAAATTTCATACAGACAGAGGCCAGGAAAGAGAAGAAGCAATCCAATGCTCAAGATGCTCACGAAGCAATCCGGCCAACCAGCACAATGAAGGTTCCTGAGAAGATAAAGGAATTCCTCTCAAGGGATCAGTACAGGCTTTATAAACTTATTTGGGAACGGTTCGTCGCAAGCCAGATGGCTCCTGCGATCATGGATACGATGAGCGTTGATTTGAAGAATGGAGAGGTTACTTTCCGCGCGACAGGCTCAAAGGTCAAATTCCCGGGGTTCATGAAGGTTTATGTAGAAGGTTCGGATGACCAGGTGGAAGAAAAGGATAAGTTCCTTCCTGACCTGAGGGAAGGTGACGAGGTCACGAAGAAAGAGATCGAACCGAAACAGCACTTTACACAGCCTCCTCCAAGATATACAGAAGCAAGGCTTGTCAGGACGCTTGAGGAAATGGGGATTGGCCGGCCATCAACATATGCGCCAACATTGGATACAATCCAGAAGAGAGGCTATGTATCACTTGATAATAAACGGTTCGTGCCGACTGAGCTTGGTGAAGTAATCCATGAGCTGATGCTGGAATTCTTCCCGGAAATCCTAGATCTCGAGTTCACCGCCAAAATGGAGCAGAACCTCGATAATATTGAAGATGGAAAAATCCATTGGGTCAACGTCATTGACGAATTTTACCGTGATTTTGAAAAGCATCTCCAAGTAGCAGAAAAGGAAATGCAGGAAATCGAAATTAAAGATGAACCCGCTGGAGAAGATTGTGATCAATGCGGTTCCGCTATGGTATTTAAAATGGGCCGGTACGGCAAGTTCATGGCCTGCAGTAATTTCCCGGAATGCAGGAATACGAAGGCGATCGTTAAGGAAATCGGGGTTAAATGCCCCAAATGTGAAGAAGGCAATATCATTGAGCGCAAGAGCAAAAAACGCCGGATTTTTTACGGCTGCGACCGTTTCCCGGAGTGCGATTTCCTATCATGGGATAAACCACTTGCAAGGAAATGCCCTAAATGCGAAAATATGCTAGTTGAAAAGAAGCTCAAAAAGGGTGTTCAGGTTCAGTGTACGGAATGCGACTATAAAGAGGAACCACAAAGCTAGAGTGAGCCAATGGCTCACTCTTTATCTTTGTAAAGGTGTTACCGGGGCTGACCAAGGCGCTTCCGCTTTTCTTTGTCCAGCTCCAGCGCCTAGCAGCTCGAGTCGCTTCGGTCCGCCCAATGAAGTCAAAGAACGACTTCACCGGTCGGTCCTCTGAGGCACACGAGGTGCTAGCCCCGCCAGCCACACGAAGTGGCGTTTTAGGCGGGCAGCGCTTGTCGGGGCTGGCCAAGGCGCTTCCGCTTTTCTTTGTCCAGCTCCAGCGCCTAGCCCCTCGAGTCGCTTCGGTCCGCCCGATGAAGTCAAAGAACGACTTCACCGGTCGGCCCTCTGAGGCACACGAGGTGCTAGACCCGCCAGCCACACGAAGTGGCGTTTTAGGCGGGCAGCGCTTGTCGGGGCTGACCAAGGCGCTTCCGCTTTTCTTTGTCCAGCTCCAGCGCCTAGCCCCTCGAGTCGCTTCGGTCCGCCCGATGAAGTCAAAGAACGACTTCACCGGTCGGCCCTCCAGCGCTTGTCGGGGCTGACCAAGGCGCTTCCGCTTTTCTTTGTCCAGCTCCAGCGCCTAGCCCCTCGAGTCGCTTCGGTCCGCCCGATGAAGTCAAAGAACGACTTCGCCGGTCGGCCCTCCAGCGCTTGTCGGGGCTGACCAAGGCGCTTCCGCTTTTCTTTTTTGAAACTTTTTTCTTTTCTTTTCGTAAATGTAAGTGCAAAATGATACAAGTATCAGGGTAAAGTAAGTAAGGTTGAGTATATAATAGAAGCTTTATGTCAAGGCAAGTGTTATAATAATTATTTTGAAAAGGCTGATGCTTTTACTTTGCCTGTTTAGATATGGATCAGACAAGGCAATTGGATTTTCAACAAACAATATTTCTAATAGCTACTGGAGGAAATTGAAATGACTGAAGCTACTGTAAATGTCGTTGGTGCCGGTTTGGCCGGAAGTGAAGCTGCATGGCAGCTTGCTGAAAGAGGCATCAAGGTGAACTTATACGAGATGAGACCGGTTAAACAGACCCCGGCACACCATACTGATAAATTCGCTGAGCTGGTTTGCAGCAACTCTTTGAGAGCTAATACTTTAACTAACGCTGTTGGTGTTCTAAAGGAAGAAATGAGGAACATGAATTCTGTCATCATCTCAGCAGCGGACGCATGTGCTGTTCCGGCAGGGGGAGCTTTGGCAGTAGACCGGCACGAGTTCGCTGCGCATGTAACCAGCCGCGTGAAGGAACATCCCAATGTTACAGTATTTAATGAAGAAATCACTGAAATTCCCCAAGGTCCAACCATTATTGCGACGGGGCCACTGACAAGCCAGGCGCTTTCCCAGCAGCTTAAGGAGTTGACAGGGGAAGAATATCTATATTTTTATGACGCGGCAGCCCCAATTATCGAGAAAGACAGCATCGACATGGACAAGGTCTATCTTAAATCCCGATATGACAAAGGCGAAGCAGCTTATCTAAATTGTCCGATGACAGAGGAGGAATTTGACCGTTTTTATGAAGCGTTGATTTCTGCTGAAACAGTTCCTCTTAAGGAATTTGAAAAAGAGATCTTTTTTGAGGGTTGTATGCCAATAGAGGTCATGGGTCAAAGAGGAAGAAAGACAATGCTTTTCGGACCGATGAAGCCGGTTGGGCTCGAGGACCCTAGAACTGGAAAACGCCCTTATGCAGTCGTACAGCTCCGCCAGGATGATGCAGCTGGAACACTTTATAATATTGTGGGCTTCCAGACTCATTTGAAATGGGGACCACAAAAGGAAGTAATTCAACTGATTCCAGGACTGGAAAACGCTGAAATCGTCCGTTATGGTGTCATGCATCGTAATACCTTTATCAACTCACCTAAGGTATTAAAAGCAACATATCAATTCAGGAATAGAGAAGACTTATTCTTTGCGGGACAAATGACAGGTGTTGAAGGTTATGTTGAATCAGCGGCAAGCGGACTGATTGCTGGAATTAATGCTGCCCGTCTTGTAAATGGTGATGAGCCAGTGGAATTCCCTCATGAAACAGCAATGGGCAGCATGGCCAGGTATATAACAACGACTAACGCGAAAAACTTCCAGCCTATGAATGCAAACTTCGGGCTTTTCCCTGATCTTCCCGAAAGAATCAAGGCTAAGCAGGAACGCAATGAGAAGCATGCTTCCAGAGCATTGGAAACAATTCAGAAATTTGTGAAAAATTTGTAATTTCTATTGCTAGGGCTATATAAATATGATACTATTTAGTAGCCCTTGTGAGGTGACAAGATGGAAGCAAATGTGAACAATTCTTTAAACTTATTTATTGAATATTTACAAATTGAAAAAAATTACTCACAATATACAATTGAACATTATCAACATGATATTAGGGAATTTTTTTTGTTCATGTCTGAACAAGGCCTGACCAGCCTGGATGAAGTTGAGTATGCTGATACAAGGATTTACCTGACAAAATTATTTGACCAGCAGCTTTCCAGGAAGTCAGTCGCCCGAAGGATTTCGTGTATGCGCAGCTTTTACAAGTTCTTGCTTCGTGAAAAAATAGCCGGGGATAACCCATTTTCCCTCGTATCCATCCCGAAACTGGAAAAACGGCTGCCAGACTTTTTTTATGAAGAGGAACTTTCCCAGCTATTTAAAGCTTGTGAAACCGAAACCGCGATTGGAAAGAGGAACAAAGCCCTTTTGGAACTGCTTTACGCTACAGGAATCCGTGTAGGTGAGTGCTGTAAAATCATTCTGAAGGATATAGATTTATCTCTTTCTACAGTTTTAATTCATGGAAAAAGGAAAAAGGATAGATATGTGCCTTTCGGAAGTTTTGCTCAGGATGCGATTGAAGACTACATAAAAAATGGAAGACCAGACCTTCTGAAGGATAAGGACGATCATGGCCATTTATTTGTAAATTTCCGTGGCGGCCCTCTTACGGACAGAGGAATCAGGGAAATTTTGAATAAACTTATTGAAAAGTCTGCCCTGACAGGGAAAATCCATCCCCATAAACTGCGCCATTCTTTCGCTACACATATGATGAGCAATGGAGCAGACATGAGGACAGTACAGGAACTAATGGGTCATGCATTCCTGTCTTCAACGCAAGTATATACCCATGTTACGAAAGAGCACTTGCGCAATATTTATATGTCACATCATCCGAGGGCGTAAGCCAAAAGGAGGACGAAGGAATGTCAGAGTTCCATGCCACAACGATATTTGCTGTTCAACATAAGGGCCAATGCGCAATGTCAGGCGATGGCCAGGTGACCTTTGGGAATGCTGTAGTGATGAAACACACAGCTAAGAAGGTTCGAAAGTTGTTTAATGGTAAAGTAATTGCAGGATTTGCCGGTTCAGTTGCAGATGCATTCACCCTGTTTGAAATGTTTGAAGGCAAGCTCGAGGAATACAACGGAAATCTCCAAAGAGCTGCAGTCGAACTAGCTAAGCAATGGAGAAGTGATAAAGTCCTCAGGACGCTTGAAGCAATGTTGATTGTATTGAATGAAACTGATATGCTTCTTATTTCCGGAACAGGGGAAGTCATTGAGCCTGATGATGGCATTCTTGCGATTGGTTCTGGAGGGAATTATGCTTTGTCTGCAGGCCGTGCATTAAAACAATATGCTGGGGAACATTTAACAGCGAAAGAAATCGCGAAGTCTTCATTGGAAATTGCTGCTGACATTTGTGTTTACACAAACCACAATATTATCGTGGAAGAACTGTAACGGAAAAGGAGTGTTGAGTGTGAAACAAACGACAAGTTTAACTCCAAGGCAGATCGTGGAAAAGCTGGATCAGTATATTATCGGCCAAAAGGATGCTAAAAAAGCTGTTGCAGTTGCTCTCAGAAATAGATATCGCCGCGGCTTGCTCGCTGAAAATATCCGTGATGAAATCATCCCGAAAAATATCCTGATGATTGGTCCGACTGGTGTAGGTAAAACAGAGATTGCCAGAAGAATGGCTAAGTTGGTAGGCGCTCCTTTCGTCAAGGTCGAAGCGACAAAGTTCACTGAAGTCGGCTATGTTGGCCGTGATGTCGAGTCAATGGTAAGAGATCTTGTTGAAACCTCAATCAGGCTAGTGAAAGAGGAAAAAATGGAGCGTGTAAAGGAACCGGCAGAAGAAAACGCAAATCGCCGTCTTGTTGAACTGCTGGTCCCTTCAGCGAAAAAATCCGTCAATTACAAAAATCCGCTAGAAATGTTATTCGGTGGCAGCCAGCAGCAGCCCGAACAAGAGTCTACTCAATCAGAAGACTTAGGGTTATTTGAAAAGCGTAAAATTATCAAGCAAAAGCTCGATCAAGGTGAGCTTGAGGATGAGCTGATAACGGTCGAAGTCGAGGAACAAGCACCTTCCATGTTTGACATGCTCCAGGGCTCGGGAATGGAACAGATGGGAATGAACATGCAGGATGCTTTAAGTGGCTTAGTACCGAAGAAGCTCAAGAAACGAAAGCTTCCTGTTCGTGAAGCGAGGAAGGTATTAATCAATGAAGAGGCCCAAAAGCTGATTGATATGGATGAGGTAACTCAGGAAGCTACATTTCGTGCAGAGCAGGCAGGCATTATATTCATTGATGAGATTGACAAGATTGCCAGCAAGAATTCTGGAGGATCCAGTGCTGATGTTTCGCGTGAAGGTGTTCAGAGGGACATACTGCCTGTTGTGGAAGGGTCGACTGTTAACACGAAATACGGTCCTGTAAAAACAGACCATATCTTATTCGTCGCTGCTGGTGCATTCCATATGGCAAAGCCTTCTGATCTGATACCTGAATTGCAGGGGCGTTTCCCAATCAGGGTAGAGCTGACTAAGCTGACAGTTGAAGACTTTTACAGGATTCTTGTTGAGCCTGATAACGCGCTTACAAAGCAATACGAAGCTTTATTGGAAACTGAAGGTATACAAATTGAATTTTCTGACGATGCTATTCGTAAGATAGCAGAAGTCGCTTATGATGTAAACCAGAATACGGATAATATCGGAGCCAGAAGGCTGCAGACGATCCTTGAGAAGCTGCTGGAAGACCTCAGCTTTGAAGCTCCAGACATCAATCTGGAGAAGGTAGCGATCACTCCGCAATATGTAGAAGAAAAACTAGGCGCTATCTCAAGAAACAAAGATTTAAGCCAGTTCATATTATAATGGTATCGTTTTAATGCATACTCAATAGGGTAGACAAATAAAGGCTGCCTATTGTGCTGAAGTATTGAAACTAGCCAGAAATTAAAATAAATGTAATATTGTTTGACGCAAATAGGAGGAAGAATCAATGGACTTACTATCAAAAACTAGAAAAATTAATGCCCTGCTCCAAAAAGCTGCCGGCAAACCGGTAAACTTTAAAGAAATGTCAGAGACGCTAAGCGAAGTCATCGAAGCGAATATCTTTGTTGTCAGCCGCAGAGGGAAACTTTTAGGCGTAGGAATCAATCAGCAGATTGAAAACGAGCGCATGGTAAAAATGCTTGAAGACCGCCAATTCCCTGAAGAATACACAAAGAATCTTTTCAATATCCAGGAGACATCACCTAACCTGGATGTGGACAGTGAATATACAGCATTCCCTGTTGAAAACAAAGAACTTTTCAAAAACGGGTTAACAACGATCGTGCCGATCATCGGCGGCGGTGAGCGCCTGGGTACACTGATACTTGCCCGTCTTGAGGAACAATTCCACGATGATGACCTTATTCTTGCAGAATATGGCGCAACCGTGGTAGGGATGGAAATCCTTCGTGAAAAGGCTGAAGAGATTGAAGATGAGGCTCGCAGCAAAGCTGTAGTACAAATGGCAATCAGTTCTCTATCCTATAGTGAACTTGAAGCGATTGAGCACATCTTCGAAGAACTGAACGGAAAAGAAGGCTTGCTTGTAGCTTCAAAAATCGCTGACAGAGTCGGCATCACTCGTTCTGTAATCGTCAACGCACTGCGCAAGCTGGAAAGCGCAGGCGTTATCGAGTCCCGTTCCCTTGGAATGAAAGGAACTTATATCAAGGTTTTAAATGACAAGTTCCTGTTTGAACTTGAAAAGCTTAAGAGCAACTAAATAAAGAATAAAAAAATCCGCTGATCTTCAGCGGATTTTTTTTATGTTAAAGACCATCTGGATACACGTAATAAACAACCAGAAGCAAAAGGAGTCAACAGCACAATGTTACAAAATTATTGCGATTCTTTTACTCCCCTCCTTTTAGCACACGAGAACTAATGATTTCGATAAAGAAAATAATGGAAAAAGGATAAAGAAATCTAGGTATTTTAACCCTTAAGCAATTTAGAAACCAACCAATTTTTACATCGTTATTCCCATCTTTTTTTTAAAACTTTACAAAAATCTGGTGTGAATTAATAAAAATATAAAAAATAGTAAACCGATAGGTCTTTTAGCCTATTTTGAAAAATGAGCATTATGCATGATAAAAATTAACCGAAAGTACATAGACAGATTATTTCAGATTCTTTACAATTAGGAATATAATGACGAAATTCAGCAAAGAATTACAAAATCCAGCAAAATAATCCAGTGTGGCAATTGCGAGGTGCAAAAATTGAAGTTGTTTTCAAATACAGTATCAACCCTCGAACATGCGTTGAACTATTCTTCGTCGAAGCAGAAAGTCATTTCGCAGAATATCGCGAATGTTGATACACCGAATTATAAAGCGAAGGATGTCTCCTTTAAGGCTGTGTTCCAGGATGTTATGGGGCAATCCTTTCAAGCAAATAGATCTGACGCCCGGCATTATGAATTCAGCAGCAGGGCGAGCCGTTTGCCTGGAGTCGTTAATAATCCGTATGTGAATTATAACGAAAATGGGAACAGTGTTGATTTGGATAAAGAAATGGCCGACCTGGCTACGAACCAAATTTACTATAATGCGCTGACTGAGAGGATTAATGGGAAATTCAACTCTCTTCAAACAGTCATTAGGGGAGGTAAGTAAGAATGAGCATGTTTCATAGCATGAACACAACATCTTCTGCGTTGACTGCCCAGCGCCTCAGGATGGATGTCATCTCTTCGAATATGGCGAACGTCGATTCGACAAGAGGGGTAAATGGAGAGCCATACCGGAGGAAAATGGTTGTCCTTGAACCTAAAGAAGGAAACTTTTCTTCATTCCTTAATAGAGCAATGGGGAAAACAGAAGGAGCCGGGGCAGGAAATGGGGTTAAAGTATCAAGAATTGTAGAGGACAGAGAAAATCCGCTTAAGATGGTATATGATCCTGAACACCCTGATGCTGATCAAGAAGGATACGTTGCTTACCCGAATGTAGATCCTTTAAGGGAAATGGTGGATTTGATAAGCGCTACTCGTTCTTATGAAGCCAATGTCACAGTTTTTAACGCTTCCAAGGGTATGATGATGAAAGCCCTTGAGATCGGTAAATAAGGAGATAACTAAATGAACTCAGCTGGGATTAATTCTGTCAGCCAAATGGTCCAACCATTTCAAACAAAAGTGTCTACTCCCACACCTACACCATACGAAGCACAAAAAAGTTTTTCGTCCGTACTTAAGAAGTCTGTTGAAAATTTAAATAACACACAGCTTCAGTCAGATGCGATGACAAATAAATTGGCTCGTGGGGAAAATGTTGACCTTCATCAGGTAATGATTGCAAGCCAAAAGGCGAGCATTACACTGCAGGCTACAATGGAAGTCAGGAATAAAGTGGTTGAAGCATATCAGGAAATGATGAGAATGCAAGTTTAATAATTAGCTAAAAACTAAGATTAGATCGGTTATTAGCTGTATAAAAAGAAGAGACTTAATAACCGGGGGATTGAAATGAAAGAAACCGTTCAAAAGTATATACATACAATGAAGGATTTCTGGCAAGGGCGCACCAGAAAGCAAAAAATCGGTCTTGGTGCGTCTATTTTCTTTGTTCTAATAGTTGCCGTCCTTACAGCTTATTTCACTACCAGGACATCTCTTGAGCCACTTTACAGCAATCTGTCACCTGCTGAGACAGGGAGCATCAAAGAGAGCCTTGATGCCAGAGGCATACCATCCGAGATTGCCGATGGCGGGAAAACGATCCTGGTACCGGCAGAGTCAGTTGACAGCTTAAAAGTCGAGCTTGCGGCTGAAGGGATTCCTAAGTCGGGCAGCATCGATTATACCTTTTTTAGCCAAAATGCTGGAATGGGTATGACAGACAATGAGTTCTTTGTTCTGAAGCTTGAAGCAATGCAGACTGAATTGGCGAATTTGATGAAGGGGATCGATGGAGTAAACGATGCTAAGGTAATGATTAACCTTCCTGAAAAAGGGATTTTTGTTAGCGATAATGAGCAGCCTGCATCGGCTTCCATCGTACTAAATACAAGCCCAGGCTATCAATTCAAGGAAGACCAAATAAGCGCACTGTATCACTTAGTGGCTAAAAGTGTACCGAACCTTCCTACAGATAATATCGTCATCATGAATCAGTTTTTTGAGTACTTTGATCTAAAAAATGAAAATAATTCCAGTGGGGCATCTTTTGCGTCCCAGCATCAGATTAAACAGCAGATTGAAAGAGATGTCCAAAGACAAGTGCAAAATATGCTGGGAACCCTTATGGGTCACGACAAGGTAGTCGTTTCAGTAACTGCCGATATAGACTTTACCCAGGAAAACAGAGAAGAAAACATCGTAGAGCCTGTTGATCAAGAAAATATGGAAGGAATCGCAATCAGCGCCCAGCGGATTACTGAAACTTTCACAGGGAACGCCGACCAGGCCGGTGGGATTCCTGAGGGAGGCAATCCCGGTGAAACGACCGGATCCCAATACTTGGAGGGTGCAAATGGTAATGGCGATTATGAAAGAGTCGAAGAAACAATAAATAATGAAGTCAGCCGGATCCGCAAGGAAATTACCGAAAGCCCATACAAGGTGAGAGACCTCGGCATCCAAGTCATGGTAGAACCGCCGACACCGGATGACGAAAGTTCACTGCCGCAGGAAAGAGTCGAAGATATTACAAGAATCCTTGGCACGATTGTCAGGACAACGATTGATAAGGATGCTCTTGGAACGGAGCTGACCGATGAGTTAATAGAAGACAAGGTCGTTGTATCTGTGCAGCCGTTCAATGGAAAGGTTACATTCGAGAATAACGTTGTAGAAAAACTGCCTTGGTGGATATATCTTGTAGGAGGTTTGTTGCTCGCCGCAATCGTAATCCTGCTGCTTCTATTCATGAGATCCAGGAAGAATGCAGTTGAAGAAGAAGAATATGTAATGGAAGAAAAGTATGAGCAAATCCGTGTTCCTGATGTGAACAAGGAATTTGAGACAGAGGGGACAATGAAGAAAAAGCAGCTGGAAAAAATGGCGAAAGAAAAGCCAGAGGATTTCGCGAAATTATTGCGAACATGGATTTCTGAGGATTAGGAGGAGGACCAATGGTGAGGAAAGACCAAAAAGAATTAACAGGAAAACAGAAGGCTGCAATCCTCCTGATCTCGCTAGGGCCAGATGTTTCGGCTTCAGTTTATAAGCATTTAAGTGAAGAAGAAATCGAGAAACTTACACTTGAAATCTCTGGTGTGAAGAAGGTTGACTCGATGGCAAAGGAAGAAATTCTGGAAGAGTTCCACAGTATCGCGCTGGCACAGGATTATATCACACAAGGTGGAATTGGCTACGCTAAAACGGTATTGGAAAAAGCACTGGGAACTGATCAGGCCGCAGTGATCATCAATAGATTGACCTCATCACTGCAAGTGAGGCCATTTGATTTTGCGCGAAAAGCGGATGCCGGACAAATTCTCAATTTCATTCAAAATGAGCATCCGCAAACAATTGCTCTTATACTTTCTTATTTAGACTCGGCACAAGCAGGCCAGATTTTATCTGAACTGCCACAGGATGTCCAGGCTGATATCGCCAGGCGCATAGCCGTGATGGACAGCACATCACCAGAAATCATCAATGAAGTGGAGCAGATTCTTGAAAGGAAGCTCTCTGCAACTGTTACTCAGGACTATACGCAAACTGGCGGTATTGAGGCTGTTGTTGATGTATTGAATGGAGTGGACCGTGCAACCGAGCGGACGATTCTTGATGCCCTGGAAATCCAGGATCCAGAGCTTGCAGAGGAAATCAAGAAGCGGATGTTCGTGTTCGAAGATATTGTCACACTTGATAACCGGGCAATCCAGCGTGTTATCAGAGACTGTGAAAATGAAGATCTCATGCTTGCTCTTAAAGTATCAAGTGATGAAGTGAAAGAAATTGTCTTTAAAAATATGTCTAAGCGGATGGTTGAAACCTTCCAGGATGAAATGGAATTCATGGGTCCTGTAAGACTGCGGGATGTCGAAGAAGCCCAGTCCAGGATTGTAGCAATTATTCGACGTCTGGAAGAAGCCGGTGAAATCGTCATTGCCCGTGGCGGGGGAGATGATATTATTGTCTAGGCTCATCAAATCTCAATACACCAGTACCTTGCCTGCAGAAAAAAAGGTCATTTCCATCCGGATGTTGGAAGCATCAAATCAACATGAGGATCCACAGGTATTCACTCATACAGAAGATGAAAGAAGGAGGATCCTGGATAATGCGGCAGCAGCAGCAGATAACATTGTGTCCAGGGCCATTGAAGAAGCAGAGCAGATCCGTCAGCAAATCTACCTGGAGAAGCAAGAATGGGAGCAGCAAAGTTCCCTCTTAGCCGAAGAATCCAGGCAGCTTGGTTTTGAGCAAGGCTATCAAGAAGGCAAAAACCAGGGTTATGCAGAATATCGTCAAACAATCCTGTTTGCTCAGGAAACAGTTGAAGCGGCGAAACGGGATTACCAGAATCATATTGAATCAGCAGAAAAGGTCATTCTTGATCTCGGAGTGAAAATTGCAGGGAAGATACTTGGTGAAAAACTAGCAGCAGCTGAAGGTTTCCTTACCCTGGTAAAAAGAGCATTAAAAAATTCCAGAGATTATAAGGATATTCAGTTGCATGTACATCCAAAACATTACCAGGACCTGCTTTCTCAAAAAGAAGAACTGATTGCCATCTTTCCAAAGGATATTGATTTTTATATCTACCCGGATGATGAGCTTGAGGAGACTTCGTGCATCATAGAATCAGAAAATGGCAGGATTGACGCAAGTGTAGACAGCCAATTGGAGGAAATCAAAATTAAGCTGTTTGAAATGCTGGAGAGTGAACAATGATGAAGGCCGAGGATTTATTGGAACATGTCGACTTTGTGGATAGTTTTAAACGTTACGGACGTGTAAAAAGAGTTATCGGCTTGATGATTGAATCCCAGGGTCCTGAAAGTTCAATAGGTGATGTGTGCTTTATCCATGTTGGCACTAAGAAAAAGCGGAAAATACAGGCTGAGGTTGTCGGCTTTCAAGATGAAAATGTCATTTTGATGCCGTATACATCCATTCATGATATATCACCTGGAAGTCTGGTTGAAACGACAATGAAACCGCTTGAAATCAAAGCTGGGCCTGGTTTGATCGGGAAAGTAGTGGATTCTCTGGGGGTTCCGCTCGACCAATCAAGCCTGCCAAAAGGATTGGCATCCGTTCCAACAGAACAAGATCCGCCCAACCCTTTGAGCAGGCCGCCAATCTCAGAACCAATCGAAGTTGGAGTCCGGATGATTGACAGCCTGCTCACAGTCGGCAGCGGCCAGCGTGTTGGGATCTTTGCCGGAAGTGGTGTCGGGAAGAGTACGTTGCTGGGAATGATTGCGAGAAATACTAACGCAGACCTGAATGTTATTGGACTTATTGGTGAGCGTGGACGGGAAGTCAGGGAATTCATAGAACGTGATTTGGGGCCGGAAGGGTTAAAACGTTCAATTGTGGTTGTCGCAACTTCTGACCAGCCTGCATTGATGCGGATTAAAGGTGCCTATACGGCAACAGCCATCGCAGAGTATTTTCGCGACAAAGGTTTGAATGTCATGCTGATGATGGATTCTGTTACACGGGTAGCGATGGCCCAGCGGGAAGTAGGACTGGCAGTTGGCGAACCACCTACCACGAAAGGCTATACTCCTTCCGTCTTCGCCATCCTTTCGAGGCTCCTCGAAAGGACAGGGACAAATGAATTTGGATCAATAACAGGCTTTTATACTGTGCTTGTAGATGGTGATGACATGAATGAGCCGATCGCCGACACGGTGCGGGGAATTCTTGATGGCCACTTTGTATTGGACAGGGACTTAGCCAATAAAGGCCAATACCCGGCAGTGAACGTGTTAAAAAGCATAAGCCGAATCATGAATAATATTGTCTCCGATGACCATGTCAAAGCAGCAGAAAGATTGAGGGAATTATTAAGTACCTATATCAATGCTGAGGATCTGATTAATATCGGCGCATATAAAAAAGGCACATCTGTGGAAATAGACGAAGCAATTATGAGATATCCACAAATCCTTAATTTCTTAAAACAAGGAACCAATGAAAAAGTTTCAATAAATGAGAGTGTCCAGGCTCTATTGCAACTGGTAAGGAAAGGTTGATGGTTCAATGAGATATCAATTCAAGTTTGATAAGATCCTTTCACTCAAAACGAGAGAAGTGGACGAAGCTCAAGTCGTTTACCAGGATTCAGTCAAAAAATTCGAAGAGGCTGCTGACCGACTCTATCATCTGCTGAAGAAAAAAGAGGACATTGAGTGTTTCCAATCAGACCGGCTGCTGGATGGTTTGCCAGTCCAGGAAATACGACACCATCAACAATTTATCGGAAATCTGGAAAAATCGATTGCTCACTATCAAAAAGTCGTGATGAACGCTAGAAATATCATGAACTATCAACAAGTGAAGCTGATGGAAAAAAATCAAGAAGTAAAAAAGTACGAAAAAATCAAAGAGAAAGACCATCTTCAATTTCTTGCAGCTGAAAAATATGCAGAGAGCAGGATGATGGACGAAGTCTCGATTCAGCAATACATGAACCGGGAAATTAGGTGATCGAATGGCGCAGAAAGTGGAGGAAAAGGAAAGTCAGGAAGAAAATAAGTTCCATTGGTTTTTGATGGTGGTTGCCATCCCAAGCATGTTTGCAGTTGTTATTGCTCTGGTTGCTCTTTCGATACTGGGGATCAATATTTTTGAAACTGCGAAGGACATTGGCGGAAAAGTACCATTCATTTCTCAGTATGTGAGTGAAGAGAACCAGCCGTCCACCGAGGAATTTGAAAAGAATATCATCAGCCTTGAAGCGGAAATTAAAGACCGGGAAGCAAAAATGGAACAACTGGAGTCGAAAATCGACAGCAAGGATACACAGCTGAAACGTATGGAACTGGAAAAAGCACAGCTACAGGCACAAATAGAGGAATTGACTGCGATCCAGGAAGAAAACAAGCGAGCATTCCGGGAAATCGTCAAAACGTATGAAACGATGTCAGCAAAGAGTGCGGCACCGATTATCTCCAATATGGACACGGACGAAGCAGTTAAGATTCTGACAAATATCAAGCCGGAATCACTAGCTGCCATTATGGAAAAACTCCCAGCCGAAGAAGCAGCTAAGTATACAGAATTACTGACGAATGAAACGAACGGAAATTAGTTAATTCCACGAAACTTGAGAGGAGGTGAAAAAAATGGAAATTGGAGGACTGGGATCCTTTAATGCCATCCCGTCGGGAAAGCAGAATGTGGCAGAAAAAAGAGAAACGGGAGGAACTTTTGCCGGGTTAATGTCAACAGTTTTATCAGGGAAAACTAATCCAGCCGCAGCAACTGGAGCAGATAAAGATGGAGAAAAGCTCGGGAAACTAAGTTCGCTGGCAGAACTAATTAACGTATCGGACCTTTTAGAGCGAGAAGATGGGATGAAGCTTCTGGATATGCTGAATTCAGATTCTGGAAGTCTATTAAACAAGGCGCTGTCACAACTTGGGATCAATAATGAAGAATTAAAACTTTTTATCCAAAAGTGGTCCGGTGCTGATGGAGAGAAATTGGCGAATGCCTCTGATGAAGAGCTGCTGGCTTCCATAGCGGTGTTATTAACAGGGATTGCCAATCAGCCTGCTGATGAACTATTGGTGAAGTTAGACCAAAGTGATGTACAAGCCTTAAAGGCACTGAAGCTATATGAATTAATGTCCAGATATGCTGATGGTCAAGGTTTTAAAAACTCTGATTCTATAAAGGAATCTTTGAAAAGTCTCGGTGAAGCATTAAAGAACCTTTTGGGAACAAATAACACCAATTCAACTACCGATTATTTACAAAAACGATTTACCCAGTTAGCTGGCGACCTAAACCTTGGTTCGAAAAAAATCTTTTCGGAGGGTAATAGTTTAGTTGACCATAGCTCAGTTTTAAAGACGGACGGTCCAACAGGAACACTTGGTTTCCTGCCGCAAATGACCAAGGCTGAACAGCTGGTGTTAACGATGAACAGCCCAGAAAGGCCAGTTTCAGCTGATCAATTAATGAAGCAGTTTGAATCGATCCTTTCAAAATCGCATTTTATGAATAGTGGTGGAACACAAAAATTATTCATTAAGTTATTCCCTGAGCACCTGGGCAGCATTCGGATTGAACTTTTCCAGAGGGACCAAACGATGATGGCAAGAATCATAACCACCTCTGGTACAGCAAAGGAAACGCTCGAATCGCAAATCAATGGATTGAAACAAGCTTTTGCTGCACAGAACCTTTCGGTTGACAGGATTGAAGTGACTCAGCAGCAGGCTCAGCAAGAACGATTCCTAAACAAGGATTCCGAGCAGCAGGAAAGACATTCAGACAGAGGGCAGCAAGAAAAGAAAGACGAAAAGGGGGATTTTAATCTCTCTTTTGAAGAGGCACTGCTAAATACTGAAGCTTAGGAGATAGACAATGGTGAATACAATCAATTCTACTTATCTACTGTCCAATCTTCAAAAGGACAGGAAAGCTGGTTCAGATATTCTCGGGAAAGATGATTTTTTGAAAATCCTGATGACCCAGCTGCAGAATCAGGATCCTTTGAATCCGATGCAGGATAAAGATTTCATAGCACAAATGGCAACATTTTCGACACTTGAGCAAATCACGAATATGGGAAAATCAATCGACCGTTTTGTGCAGGCTGAACAGCAAAACAAAATGATTTCCTATAGCCAGTTTGTGGGCAAGGATATTACCTGGCACAGGATTGAAAGTGCAAATGGTGAGGAAACCGTTAAACAAGGGAATGGAAAGGTTGCCTCGGTCCAGTTCAAGGAAGATACCGTTTCTTTTGTACTTGAGGACGGCACGACGCTGGAACCAGCGAATATTTCGCAGATCAATGAGTTATCAAGCGAAAATCATATGCTGCAGGCGAGCATGTTGATTGGAAAGACCATTACCTATCTTGATGAAAATAACCAAGAGAAATCTGCTAATGTCCTGTCTGTTTCATTTAAAAATGGAAAGACATCTTATTTGCTGGATGATGAGAAAAACACAAGCATCATTTCTTCACAGATTACAAAAATTCAATAACATAAGGAAGTGATGTAATGGATAAAACGCAATTCCGTCCAATTCATTCACTGCCTGTTAACAGGAATCACCAAAAACCAGCGAATGCTAACAAGTTAACACAAACACCTTTTTCCTTGCAATTGCAGAGTGCCATCGAATCAAAGAATGGACTGACCATAAGCAAGCATGCAACTGAACGTTTGGAGCAGCGAGGAATTAACATATCCCAGGAGCGCTGGAACAGGATTGAGGAAAAAGTTAGTCAGGCTAAAGCCAAAGGCGTGAGTGATTCACTTGTTCTGCTGAAAGACGCGGCGCTGATTGTCAGCGCGAAAAACAACACGGTCATTACAGCTATGGGCAGGCAGGAAGCAGCAGAACAAATATTCACCAATATAAATGGAACGATCGTCATGGAAAATTAAAATAAATAGGCTGGACCTTTACGGAGGCCTGGGCTGTGGACCGATTGAAGCAGCCCCCAAATCGAAAGGAGTTTTAAATAATGCTTCGTTCAATGTACTCAGGAATCAGTGGAATGAAAAACTTCCAAACAAAACTCGACGTAATCGGCAACAATATTGCCAATGTAAATACCTACGGTTTCAAAAAGGGCCGTGTTACTTTTAAGGACACAATGAATCAAACCATTTCCGGTGCTAGTGCTGCTACAGAGAATAAGGGCGGCAAAAATCCGATGCAGGTAGGTTTAGGTTCCACAATCGCCAGCATTGACTTGATCGATACACAATCAAGCCTGCAGACAACAGGACGCGCTCTTGACCTCGCCATTTCAGGAGATGGCTACTTCGTTGTAAAACAAGGGCAATCCCAAATGTATACCCGTGCCGGAAACTTCTATTTGGATGATAACGGGACACTCGTTACTGGTGAGGGATTGAAGGTGCAATCACTCAATAATGGAATTCTTGAGGACATTACTGTTAACGTTAATTCTCTATTGCCAGCAAAACAGACGAACCAATTAGTGATGAAAGGAAATCTTCCGAAAGATGCAAAGGGCTCTTCTGAATTGCTTCAGCAATTAAAAGTTGTAGATGGAAACGGGATAGAACATGTAATTGATATGACGATCAAGCCGAATGGTGCAACTGGAGCAGCAAATGGTAACTGGACTGTATCTTTTGTGGATAAATCCATCCCGGTAGCTGATCCCACCCAGCCAAATCCAAATATTACGACGGTCAACATCCAGATACCGACAAATACACCACAAAATATTACTTTGCAACTTAATAATGGGTCAGGTACACCGGTACCATTTAATGTTGCTTTACCAATTGAAGACTTAACTGCCGACGGAGGCAGCATGGACGCAAACGCCTACCCTGACGGTAATACCCAGGGCGCGCTCGAAAGCTTTAACATTGGCTCAACTGGTGAGATAAATGGTGTCTTTTCAAACGGATTAGTCCTTACGCTTGGCCAATTGGCACTCGCTAAATTCAGTAATCCATCAGGGCTTTCCAAGATAGGGAATAACACATTCCAGGAATCAGTCAACTCGGGTACACCCAATATCAATGTCCCTGGTGAAGGAAGAGGATCCATTGCGGCAGGTGCGCTTGAGATGTCCAATGTAGACCTTTCTGAGGAGTTTACCGAAATGATCACGGCTCAGCGTGGTTTCCAGGCAAATACTAGAATTATTACAACCTCGGATGAAATTCTTCAAGAATTGATTAACCTAAAACGATAGACTAGGAGAGGAGCAGGGCTGAAAGGGAGATCCTTTTAGCCCCTGTGAATTATTGTGATTAAAGTAACGAAATTAAACGGTAAATCATTTAGGATTAATTCATTATTTATCGAAGTAGTAGAAGCTTTTCCGGACACAACGATTACCTTAACCAATGGACGAAAGTATGTCGTAAGGGAAAGTGAAGACGAAGTGAGCAAATTGATCCAGGAATTTTATCAGAGTGTCGGCCTTCTTGGAGGGCGAATGTTGGAGGAACTGAATCATGAAGAATAATAAACTGGTAATGATTATGTCGGTCATGCTGGTAGCCATATTGCTTGTAGGGACGATCGCAGTTGTAGCGGTTATGAAGCTTACAGCTGAAGATGGTGAAAAAGAGCCAAGCATCGATGAGGTGCTGGAGGCTTCCGTAGACATTCCCGAGGTAACGACGAACCTTGCATCAAATGATTTTATAAAGATTTCTTTTAAAATTGAAACAGACGGCAAAAAGGCGAAGGAAGAGCTGGAAAAGAGAGATTTTCAGGTGAAAAACCTGATTATTTATGAACTATCCGAGAAAAAGGCAGAAGAGCTGCAAGGCAAGGAAGGCAAGATGAACCTTGAAGAAGTCCTGAAAACGAAGATAAATGACCTGATGCTTGACGGAAAGGTCAAAAAGGTCTACATAACAGGTTCTCTCCTCCAATAACAGATTGAATTAAATTACCGTAACTATATGGAGGTGAGGAGCATGTCGGGAGATGTATTGTCGCAAAGCGAAATTGATGCTTTGTTATCAGCATTATCAACAGGAGAAATGGATGCGGATGAATTAAAGAAAGAACAAGTAGAAAAAAGGGTTAAAGTTTATGATTTTAGAAGAGCTTTACGTTTCTCGAAAGATCAAATCCGCAGCCTTACCCGAATCCATGAAAACTTTGCCAGGTTATTGACTACTTTTTTCTCCGCCCAGTTAAGGACATATGTAAACATCAGTGTCGCGTCTGCTGACCAGATCCCCTATGAGGAATTCATCCGGTCCATTCCCAAGATGACGATATTGAATGTATTTGATGTAGAACCACTGGAGGGCAGGATCCTGATGGAGGTCAACCCTAACATTGCATACGCTATGATGGACAGGCTGCTTGGAGGAAAAGGGGCAAGCCATAATAAAGTCGATAGCTTGACAGAAATCGAAACCAGGATCATGTCCAATATGTTTGAGAAAGCATTTGAAAATTTCCAGGAAGCATGGGGTTCGATTTCCGATATCGATCCGCAGCTTTCGGAATTTGAAATCAATCCGCAATTTTTGCAGATAGTTTCGCCAAATGAAACCGTCGTGGTGATTTCTTTGAACACTACGATCGGAGAAGCAAGCGGAATGATTAATATATGCATACCGCATGTAGTACTGGAGCCGATTATTCCTAAATTGTCAGTGAAATATTGGATGCAGTCCGATAAGAAACAAAGCTTGCCAATCGAAAATTCAGTACTGCAGAGTGAAATCCAAAAGGCTGATGTTTCAATTACAGCGGAAATGGGCTCGTCTGAAATCTCGATCCAGGACTTCCTGATGCTTGATATCGGCGATGTAATTGAACTGAATCAGCAAATAGACCAGCCTTTACTGATAAAAGTCGGAGAGATCCCTAAATTTGTTGGACAGCCAGGGAAATTGAACAAAAAGTTAGCCATTCAAGTGTTTGATACATTCAAGGGGGGAGACGATGATGGTGAGCGATGACATGTTATCTCAAGATGAAATTGATGCGCTTCTAAGAGGAACCTCTGAGGAAGCAGAAGAAACAGAAAGTGCAATAAACGTGGATGACTATTTTTCTTTCATGGAAAGAGATGCGTTAGGAGAAATAGGCAATATATCATTCGGCAGTTCAGCCACTGCACTATCAACTTTATTGAACCAGAAGGTGGAAATTAATACTCCTACGGTTTCATTGGTGCATAAATCAAAATTGGAAGATGCATTTCCAGATCCTTATGTGGCCGTACAGGTTCATTACACAGAAGGTTTTACCGGCAGCAATATGCTTGTCATCCAGCAGAATGACGCGGCAATCATAGCAGATTTAATGCTGGGCGGTGATGGATTAAACCCAAGGGATTTACTGGACGAAATCCAGCTGAGTGCCGTACAAGAGGCAATGAACCAGATGATGGGATCTGCGGCTACCTCCATGTCGACAGTCTTTAGCAAAAGAGTGGATATTTCACCTCCCAATATCAATCTGTTGAATGTCATTGAAGGTGAAGGCACTGAATCGATTCCTGAGGATGATATTTTGGTGAAGGTATCTTTCTCGTTAAAAATCGGCAATTTAATAGATTCAAATATTATGCAGCTTTTGCCAGTCACATTCGCTAAAAGTCTGGTTGACGAACTCTTGAATCCAGGAGCAGCCCAGGAGGCAGTACCGGAAAAACCGGCACCAGCTATCCCGCAAAGTCATCCGGTTGAACAAAGCAAAGTTAATCCTATCCAGGAAAACCAAAATAATGCCCATTATCAGCCAGTGCAACAGCCGGAATATCAAGGACATCAGGAGCCGGCTTATTATCAGCAGCCAGCCTATCAAAACGTTCCGCAACAACAAGGCTATTCTCAGCCGATGCCTGCGGGACCACAGCACTTTGGCAATGTGATGACTGGCGCACAGCCTACGGTTCAGCCAGCAGTGTTTTCCAGCTTTGAATCATCACAGCCGCAGCCGGCGGAAACAAAGAACCTGGATATGCTGCTTGATATCCCGCTGCAGGTGACAGTTGAACTGGGCAGGACGAAGCGCTCAGTAAGAGACATCCTTGAGCTCGGATCAGGTTCAATTATCGAACTGGACAAGCTCGCTGGAGAACCAGTCGATATCCTGGTTAACAATCGATTGATTGCCCAGGGAGAAGTAGTAGTGATTGATGAGAATTTTGGTGTCCGTGTTACTGATATAATCAGCCAGAGCGATCGCATTAAAAAATTAAAATAATCTTCAGGGGGAATTTCAATGGCGAACAAGATTTTAGTCGTAGACGATGCGGCTTTCATGAGAATGATGATTAAGGACATTTTGACAAAAAACGGCTTTGAGGTTATCGCAGAAGCAGCAGACGGTGCACAGGCACTTGAAAAATATAAAGAATTCCAGCCTGACCTTGTCACAATGGATATTACCATGCCGGAAATGGATGGTATCACTTCATTAAAGGAAATCAAAAAAATCAATCCGAACGCAAAGGTCATCATGTGTTCAGCAATGGGCCAGCAAGCGATGGTCATTGATGCAATCCAGGCAGGAGCTAAAGATTTCATCGTAAAACCATTCCAGGCAGACCGTGTTATTGAAGCTATTTCCAAAACACTAAGCTAGTGAACTTTTATCATTTAGAGGGTGCGGCAAATTGTTAAGATTAATCCGAACTGCCTCGACAATTCTTTTCTTATTAGCTGCTCTGTTCAGTCCAATTGGCTTGGCGAGCGCAGAGCAGCTAAATAAAAGTGTGAAGGATTGTTTGAAAAATCCTGAGTCCTGTGATGATGGACAGGCAGATAATACAACAAACCAATCAGACGATGAAAAATCCCAGGTAGGGGTCAGTTTCCTGGATTTCGTCAGGATGATTCTTGCTACCGCCTTTGTGGCAGCATTAATCTACTTCCTCCTCAAATTCATCAATAAGAAAAGCATGACCTATAAAAGCTCGCAGCTTGTTGAGAATCTTGGAGGCACAAGCCTTGGTGCCAACAGGTCGGTACAGATCGTCAAAGCGGGTAATAAGCTGCTTATTGTTGGTGTGGGAGAAAATATACAGCTTTTAAAAGAAATTGACGACCCGGAGGAGTACAGCCAAGTCATCCAGGACTATAACAATAAAATGGAGCAGCTTGTACAGCCAAGCGATATTGTGACAAAGTTGCTTAAAAGAGCGAAAAGAGATGGCGGCAATCAGCGTTCCGAATTTTCCGCATTGCTGAAGGACCAGCTGAATGATATGGCAAGCGGAAGAAAGAAAATGCTTGAGGAGATACAGAAGAAAGGGTCAGAAAAAAATGAATGAGTTTATGGAGTTTTTCAACAGCAGTACTCCTGAGAGTGTATCAACATCCGTAAAGCTGATGCTCCTGCTGACTGTACTTTCGATTGCGCCAGGCATCTTGATTTTAATGACAAGTTTTACAAGGATCATCATCGTTCTTTCCTTTGTCAGAACGGCGCTTGCAACACAGCAAATGCCGCCTAACCAAGTGTTGGTCGGGCTTGCGATGTTCCTGTCATTCTTTATCATGGCACCTACTTTCCATGAAGTGAATGAACAAGCTCTGACGCCTTTATTTAATGAAGAAATCAATTTGGAGCAAGCCTATGAGCGGGCGTCAGTTCCCTTCAAGGAATTCATGAGCGCGCATACGAGGCAGAAGGATTTGGCGTTATTTCTGGAGTATTCAAAGGCTGAAACTCCTGAATCTATTCAGGATATCCCTTTGACTGCCCTCGTACCTGCATTTGCCATCAGTGAAATCAAAACAGCTTTCCAGATTGGATTTATGATTTTCATCCCTTTTCTGGTGATCGATATGGTAGTGGCTAGTGTCCTTATGTCCATGGGTATGATGATGCTTCCGCCCGTTATGATTTCCCTTCCATTTAAGATTTTACTTTTTGTCATGGTAGATGGATGGTATTTAGTCGTGAAATCATTATTACAAAGTTTTTAAGCAGGTGAATGAAAATGACATCAGAAGCGGTTATCTCGATAGCAGAACGAGGAATTTATACAGTTTTAATGATTTCAGGGCCACTGTTGATTTTAGCACTGGTAGTTGGTTTGATCGTCAGTATTTTCCAGGCAACTACGCAAATCCAGGAACAGACTCTGGCTTTCGTGCCAAAGATTGTGGCGGTGCTGGTCGGAGTCGTTTTCTTTGGTCCATGGATGCTAAGTTATATGCTGAGCTATGCGACGGAGATTTTTTCGAATCTTACTAGGTTTGTAGGCTGATGAAATGTTAGAGTTCATCCCAGCGTTTCCGGCATTCCTGCTGATTTTTGTAAGGGTGACATCCTTTTTCTTGATGATGCCTTTATTTTCATATCGGACGATTCCCGCGTCTCATAAAGTAGGGCTTGGATTCATGCTTTCTATCATAATGTTTACAGCAATAGGAGCCCCTGAAATCGCCATAGACAGCACGTACTTCCTGCTGGTCATCAAGGAGGCAATGGTTGGTTTATTCATAGGCTTCATTGCAGCATTGATGATGGCAGCCATCCAGATTGCCGGGGGATTTATTGATTTTCAGATGGGTTTTGCGATTGCGAATGTCATCGATCCCCAGACGGGGGCACAGAGTCCGCTGATGGGACAGTATTTATATACGATTGCTCTTTTGTTTTTACTGACAGTAAACGGCCATCACCTTTTGATGGATGGTATATTTTACAGTTATGATTTTATCCCCATCGATCAGGTGACCATACCGTTTGGGAATGAAAATATTGCGGAATTCATCATCCTCTCTTTCAATAAAATGTTCATAATCGCCTTCCAGATGTCCTTGCCGGTGGTCGGCAGCTTGTTCCTGGTTGATGTTGCCCTTGGGATTGTAGCAAGGACCGTCCCGCAATTGAATATTTTCGTTGTCGGGCTGCCAGTTAAAATCGGTGTCAGCTTCCTCGTACTTATTGCGGTTATGGGCGTGCTGATCATGGTTATAACAGATCTGTTTTCCACTACCCTTTTGACCATGAGGGGTTTGATGGAATTGATCGGAGGAGCTTAAATGGATTTTTTAAGGTTAGACCTGCAGTATTTTGCTGGTGAAAAAACAGAAAAAGCGACTCCCAAAAAGAGACAGGACGCGCGGAAAAAAGGACAGGTTGCCAAAAGCCAGGATGTCAATACTGCCATTGTCCTTCTTGCTGTGTTTTTGTTTTTGATGTTTTTTGGCAGTGTGATGATGGAGAGACTTATCGGGGTCCTTCGCCATTCCTTGCAAAACTATATGTTTATGGATTTGACTGCGAATAATATCGAATCTATTGTGATTGAAATATTGGCTGAATTGGTCTTCTTCCTGGGTCCTGTCATGATCGTTGCTTTGATCGCAGGGGTTGCTGCCAACTACATCCAAGTCGGTTATATGTTTTCTACTGAAGCAATCCAAATGAAACTTGAGAAAATCAATCCAATCAGCGGCTTCAAGAGGATTTTTTCAATGAGGGCAATCGTTGAATTGCTAAAATCGATCCTAAAAATCACCTTCGTAGGCGTGATCGCTTTCTCAGTCCTTTGGCTGCGATTGGACGAGGTACTTCTCCTCGCTAATAAGAGTGTTGGTGCTGCATTGGCAACCATTGCCGGGCTGACGCTGCAAATGGGCCTTTTTGCTTCCGGAGCATTGCTATTTTTATCATTATTGGATTATCTGTACCAAAAATATGATTATGAGAAAAGTATCCGCATGTCAAAACAAGACTTGAAAGATGAATATAAAAACATCGAAGGTGACCCTCTTATCAAGTCTAAGATTAAGCAGAAGCAAAGAGAGATGGCAATGCGGCGGATGATGCAAGAAGTTCCAAAAGCGGATGTGGTCATTACGAACCCGACACACTTCGCGATTGCATTAAAGTATGACGACCAGAAGGCTGATGCTCCGATCGTTGTGGCGAAGGGTGTCGACTTTGTCGCACAGAAGATTAAATTGATTGCCAAGGAAAATGAGATTATGTCTGTCGAGAACCGTCCGTTGGCGAGGGCGTTATACAGCCAGGCTGAGATCGGTGATGCCATCCCTGAGGAGTTTTTCAAAGCGGTGGCTGAAATCCTGGCCTATGTGTATCAAACAAAAAATAAAGTGCTGTAATTCTTCAGGTATGCAGTGTTTAGGAGAGAAGTAGTATGTCAGCAAGAGACCTGTCCGTCCTGCTTAGTGTCATCTTAATCGTAGCCATGTTGATCATTCCTTTTCCGCCATGGCTGTTAAGTGTCCTAATCATGGTAAACATCTCAATTGCACTTCTGGTGCTGTTGAACACAATGAATATGACTGAACCGCTCCAGTTTTCTGTTTTTCCTTCACTGCTGCTGTTGTTAACATTATTCAGGCTTGGTTTGAATGTTTCGACAACACGTTCCATCCTTTCAAAAGGTGAAGCTGGAGGGGTGGTTGAGACCTTCGGCACATTCGTTGTTGGGGGGAATGTTGTTGTCGGGATGGTAGTGTTCCTGATCTTGATCATCATCCAGTTCATAGTCATCACGAAAGGTTCCGAGCGTGTATCAGAGGTTGCAGCAAGGTTTACCCTTGACGCGATGCCTGGTAAGCAAATGAGTATTGATGCTGATTTGAATGCCGGGATGATTTCTGAACAGCAGGCACGTGAGCGACGTGAAAAGGTAAGCCGTGAAGCAGACTTTTACGGCGCAATGGACGGTGCGAGTAAATTCGTAAAAGGAGATGCGATAGCTGGAATCATCATCGTTCTGATCAACTTGATCTTCGGGATTGTCATCGGCATGACTCAATTAGGGTTAAGCGTTGGTGAATCAGCTGAAAAATTCTCACTATTGACAGTTGGAGATGGGATTGTCAGTCAAATCCCGGCACTTCTGATTTCGACAGCGACGGGTATCGTGGTCACTCGAGCTGCATCTGATGGGAACCTTGGAATTGACATTACTTCACAGCTGCTGGCTTATCCTAAAATGCTGTATGTCGGTGCAGGAACGATTTTCCTGCTTGGGCTGTTTACGCCCATCCACGATTTGCTGACAATTCCGATTGCGGCATTGATGGCATTCGGCGGCTACTCCTTCTCCCGTGTTCCTGAGCCAGATAAGCAGCAGCTGCAGGAAATGGAAGAAGACATACAGATGGACGAAATGAAGAGTCCTGAGAGTGTGGTTAATCTATTGAATGTTGATCCGATTGAGTTTGAGTTCGGATATGGTTTGATACCTCTGGCTGACGCTAACCAGGGAGGAGATCTCCTGGACCGGATTGTCATGATCAGAAGGCAGCTGGCCATTGAGCTGGGACTGGTCATTCCAGTAGTCAGAATCCGGGACAATATCCAGCTTCAGCCGAATGAATACAGACTGAAAATCAAAGGGAACGAAATGGCCAGGGGAGAATTGCTTCTCGATCATTATCTGGCAATGAGTCCAGGAATAGATGATGATTCTATTGAAGGCATCGATACAATCGAACCAAGTTTCGGGTTGCCTGCTAAATGGATCACGGAAGAAATGAAGGAGCAGGCAGAAATCTTTGGCTACACAGTAGTCGATCCGCCTTCAGTTGTTTCGACCCACATTACAGAAGTAATCAAGGCTAATGCACACGAGCTGCTGGGCAGACAGGAAACTAAACAGCTGATCGATCATCTTCGTGAAAGCTATCCGATCCTGGTTGAGGAAGCGACGCCGAATCCTTTATCAGTCGGGGAAATCCAAAAAGTGCTTGGCAAGCTTCTAAGAGAAAATGTATCAATCAGAAATTTGCCGATTATTTTCGAAACTCTTGCTGATTACGGTAAAGTGACGACAGATACGGATATCCTTGCTGAATATGTTCGCCAGGCGCTGGCAAGACAAATCACGAACCAGTATTCACGCAATGGGGAGACCCTGAAGGTGATTACTCTATCGGGAAGGGTAGAGAAGGTGATTGCGGAAGGTGTTCAGCAAACAGAGCACGGCAACTACCTGTCACTTGACCCGGCAGTTTCTCAGGGGATATTGGAATCGGTGGCAAACCAGGTAGAGCAATTGAGCATAATGGAACAAACACCGATTATACTTTGCTCACCTGCCGTAAGGATGTATGTGCGCCAGCTGACAGAAAGGTATTTCGCACAAATTCCCGTATTGTCGTATAACGAACTTGAAGCAAATGTTGAAGTCCAAAGTGTCGGGGTGGTGAATGTAGAATGAAAGTGAAAAAGTATACAGCTTCATCCATGCCTGAAGCAATGAAACTCGTCAGGGGGGAGCTGGGCAGTGAGGCAGTGATTCTTAATTCCCGTGTCGTCCAGACAGGAGGATTCATGGGCTTTTTTAAGAAAAATAGCATTGAGGTAATTGCTGCCATTGACCCAGACACTGACTTAAATTCAAAGGCAGCCAGTGTGGATCAACCAGGTAAATTTACTCGCCCTGTGATCATGAGAGAAGTACCTAAAAAGGATACACCAACTGTTCGAGTGAAACCTGTAACGGAAACACCGCAAAAAGCCGACAAGGATCTTTTGAAAGAAATTTCCCAGCTGAAGGAATTGCTAAAGGAATCAGGGAAAATCGAGGGAGTCTCTTTGCCCGAACCAATCAGCAGGCAAATCCAAATCCTGAGGGATATGGATATAAACCAAGAGATTATTGATGAATTGGCTGCAGTTCTTCTTGAAAAATGGTATCTCGGCGGAGCGGCTGCAAGTGAAGCAGAAATAACTGAATGGAGTGGGCTGGCAATTGAACAAAAGCTTTCTCCTCTTCCATTTGAAGGAATTTCTTTTAAAAGAAAATTTGTCAATGTCATTGGACCGACGGGCGTTGGAAAAACGACAACACTGGCGAAAATCGCTGCTGATTGTGTATTGAAGCACCAGAAGAAAGTTGCTTTTATCACCACAGACACCTATCGGATTGCTGCTATTGAGCAGTTGAAAACATATGCGAAAATTCTCAATGTCCCAATAGAAGTTTGCTACAACATGGATGATTTCAAGACTGCCACAGATAAATTCGCGGACTATGACCTTGTCTTCATCGATACAGCAGGACGTAATTTCAGGAATCAAAAGTATGTCAACGATTTAAAAGATGTCATCGATTTCGGAAGGGATATGGAGACTTATCTTGTCCTGGCATTGACGGCAAAACAAAAAGATATGGAAGAAATCCGGCAGCAATTTTCGCTGATCCATATTGATAAATTCATTTTCACAAAAATGGATGAAACTTCGGTATACGGTGCAATGCTCAATATGGCGTCAAAATTCTCAACTGGAATTGCCTATTTGACCAATGGACAAGATGTGCCAGATGACCTGATCGAGGCAAAGCCAAATATTATTGCAAATACTATTCTTGGAGTCAGCACCTATGAATGACCAGGCAGAAAAATTAAGAAACCGACTTAAAACGAACACTTTCGCCAAGGAAGCGAAAACACTCGCAGTGGTCAGCGGGAAAGGCGGAGTCGGGAAATCGAATTTCTCGCTCAACTTCTCGATTTCCCTCGCCAAAAAAGGCTATAAGGTCTTGCTGTTTGATCTGGATATCGGTATGGGGAATATCGAGATTTTGATGGGGAAAAGTTCTTCACTCTCCATTGCCGATTTTCTTTCAGGAAAATCATCGATGGAGGAGGTAATTTTTCAGGGACCATACGGTGTCGAGTATATCTCGGGCGGGACAGGCTTAAGCCAATTAGTCAGGATGGACCGTGCAGGCGTCGATTACTTCATCTCTAGTTTAAGTGAAGTTCTAAGAAAGTATGATTATCTTATTTTTGATATGGGAGCCGGCTTGAACGAGGAGACTTTATCAATCCTTCTGTCTGTTAACGAGATATTCGTAATCACTACGACAGAGCCTACCTCCCTGATGGATGCATACGCTACTATGAAATACATCCACCTTTCAGATTCAGAATTGCCTTTCTATTTGGTGGTCAACAGGGCTGGTTCTGTCAAAGAAGGGAATGATACGATGGCTAGACTGGACGATGTCCTTGGGAAATTTTTAGGAAGGACACCTATCAAGCTTGGAATGCTGCCGGATGATAAAACTGTCCAGGAAGCAGTAAAACGCCAGATTCCATTTACAATGTTCAATGAACGGTCACAAGCTTCTAAAGGAATGGCAGCGATAATCGAAAAATATATCAATAATGCGGGCTACAATGCCGAAAAGAGAGATAACAGGAGTTTTACAGCTAGATTGAAGCAATTCCTTTTCGAAAGGTAGTGGTCGAGTGGCAAAAACCAGAGTTCTCATCGTAGATGATTCAGCTTTCATGCGAAAGCTGATCAACGACTTTCTATCAGAACACCCGGAGATTGAGGTTATTGGCATGGCTCGTAATGGGGAGGATGCCATTAAGAAATGCCGGGAATTCCGACCTGATGTCATTACACTTGACGTCGAAATGCCGAAACTAAACGGTTTGGAAGTATTGAAGCTGATAATGAAGGAGCACCCTCTGCCGGTTGTTATGCTTTCTAGCACCACGAAAGAAGGCGCGGATACGACGCTGCAGGCGATTCAGGCGGGTGCTGTGGATTTTGTGGCCAAGCCGTCGGGATCCATTTCAATAGATTTACATAAAGTCAAAACAGAGTTAGTCCAAAAGGTGTTATCGGCAAGCAAAGCTAATATAGCAAAAATAAACTTCCTGGAAGATTCATATACTGTTGGAAAGAAATTGCAGAGTTCCATAGATTCAGAGATAAAGCCAGCGAGCAACGTAACAACCAGGGGATTTAACCAATCCAAAAAGATTGTCTGCATTGGAACTTCTACCGGGGGGCCAAGAGCATTACAACAAGTTATAACTTCATTGCCAATAGGCTTGGAGGTACCAATCCTTATCGTCCAGCACATGCCGCCCGGTTTTACCAAGTCCCTTGCCAATCGACTGGACTCCTTAAGCCAGATTAGAGTCAAGGAAGCGGAAGATGGCGAGCTTTTACAAAAAGGGACTGCATACATTGCTCCAGGCGGCTTTCACTTAAAGGTTAAGAGTTTAGGTTCATCGCTGGCAATCAGTCTTAGCCAATCACCGCCTCGAAATGGACATCGTCCTTCCGTTGATGTGATGTTCGAGTCTGTCAGTACCATCAAGAACTATTCTAAAATTGCTGTCATCATGACAGGAATGGGGGCAGATGGGTCCAAGGGACTGGTTGAAATGAAAAAGAACGGCATTGTAAAAGCGATCGCCGAATCCCAGGATACGTCAATTGTCTTCGGAATGCCAAAAGCAGCAATAGCAACGAATATGGTTGATGAGGTAGCGAATGTAGAAAACATCGCGCAATCGATCATGAATTATATATGAGGCCGGAGGTGCTGTGCACATGGAATTGAATCAATATCTTGAAGTCTTTATCGAAGAAAGTAAAGAACATTTACAGGCCTGTAATGAACAAGTATTGGAATTAGAGAAAAATCCCCAGGACTTATCAATCATTAATGAAATTTTCAGGTCAGCTCATACTCTTAAAGGGATGTCAGCGACAATGGGTTACGAGGATCTGGCAAGTCTTACACATCAAATGGAAAATGTACTTGATGCGATAAGGAATAACAGACTGACAACAACACCTGAAATAATTGATGTTATTTTCATGGCTGTTGATCACCTTGAGGACATGGTCCAGGCAATAGCGGCTGGAGGCGATGGTAAAAAGGACGTCACTGAAACAGTTGAAAAGTTGAAACTGATTGAAAAAGGGGAACCGCTGTCAGGTCCCGCTAATAAGGAAGTTGCCGCTGCAGCCGTTTTAGAAGCCAAGCAGCAATCTCACTATGATGAATTCGAACTGACTGTTTTAAAACAGTCCAAAGAACAAGGGTTCGGTGTTTATGAAATTGGGATCGCTTTACGGGAAGATTGCTTACTGAAAGCTGCACGAGTCTATATGGTTTTTGAGGTTTTGGAGAAAATTGGTGAAGTAATCAAAGCAAACCCTTCAGTAGAGCAGCTGGAGGAAGAACAATTTGACCATGAATTTTCGATTACTATTGTCTCCAAAGAGGATCCAGAGGATATAAAAGCCAAAATCATGAAGGTTTCTGAAGTTGTAAAAACCGATCTCAGATCATTAGACTTTGATGAAGATAGTAATGACTCAAAAGATGAAGTTTTGGCAATTGAAAATGTCCCTGAAGCAGCGGTTCCAACTTCTTCTGAGCAGACTCAATCCATTGGCTCTGAAGTGGTGCCGGCCAATGAGAAAAAGGGCAGTGCCAAACAGCCGGTGAGCAGCAGCAAAACCATAAGGGTGAATATTGAAAGACTTGATATCCTGATGAATTTATTTGAAGAGCTTGTAATCGACCGTGGCCGATTGGAGCAAATCTCCAAAGATCTGGATAATGGTGAACTTACTGAAACGGTCGAAAGGATGTCCAGGATATCCGGTGACTTGCAAAATATTATCCTTAATATGAGGATGGTTCAGGTAGAAACAGTATTCAACCGCTTCCCGAGAATGATTCGCCAGTTAGCGAGAGACTTAAATAAAAAGATCAACCTCGAAATCGTAGGTGCTGAAACAGAATTGGATCGCACAGTAATAGATGAAATTGGTGATCCGTTGGTGCATCTGTTGAGAAATTCAGTCGACCATGGAATTGAATCTCCTGAAGTACGCAGGGCAAAGGGCAAGAACGAAGAGGGTACGGTGGTGCTTCGCGCTTTCCACAGCGGCAATCATGTATTCATTGAAATTGAGGATGATGGTGCTGGAATCAACAGGGATAAAGTTTTACAGAAGGCAATCAGCAAGGGAATCATTACCGAACAATCTGCGGCTGGGTTTACTGATAAACAAGCATATGAACTAATCCTTTCATCGGGCTTCTCGACTGCTGAGAAGATTTCAGATATTTCAGGACGAGGCGTAGGGTTGGATGTGGTCAAAAATACGATAGAGTCTTTGGGAGGTTCAATCTCAATCGATTCTAAGGAAAATGAGGGAACAATTTTCTCCATCCAGCTTCCTTTGACATTATCAATCATATCTGTGATGTTAGTTGAAATCCAGAAAGAAAAATTCGCGATTCCTTTGTCATCAATCATTGAGACAGCCATAATCAAAGAAACTGATATTATGAATGCGCATAATCAAAAGGTGATTGATTTTAGAGGCAAGGTCGTACCATTACTGTTCTTAAAGGATATCTTCGAGGTACCGTCAGAACATAGTGAAGATCAATTCCACTCGGTCATCATCGTTCGAAAAGGAGATAAAATGGCTGGCTTGATTGTTGACTCATTCATTGGACAGCAAGAAGTAGTCCTTAAATCATTAGGAAATTATTTAACGAATGTTTTTGCGATCTCCGGAGCAACCATTCTTGGAGATGGACAGGTAGCATTGATTGTAGATTGCAATGCCTTAATTAAATAGATTCCTTGTTAATCGAATGACGATGATATTTTAGGAGTGATAAAAGTGGCTGAAAATTTGGTATCTGACTTAAAAGTAATCGTGTTCCAGCTGAATGATAAAGAATACGGTGTTCCTGTAAGCCAGGTAAAGTCGATTGAAAAGATTATGCATTTTACAAGGGTGCCTCATACGAATCCTTTTGTAAAAGGGGTAATGAACCTCCGGGGAGTAGTGACTCCGCTATTAGATTTGAGAGTCAGGTTTGGAATGGGAGAACAAGCATACACAGAAGGCACTCGTGTCATTATTGTTTCTATAGATGACAAAGAAGTTGGCTTGATTGTAGATGGAGCAAATGATGTCATAGATATCCCGACAAGCAAGATTGAACCTCCTCCTGAGGTCGTTGGTTTAGAGGCAGAAGGCTATATAGATGGAGTGGCCAACTTGGATAAGAGGTTATTGATTTTAATAGATTTGCACAAAATCCTTGAATCCCGTGAAGTATAAGCTTTGTAAGTGAAGGGAATAGAACTATGACTTTTCTAAAAAGCATTTCGGACGTCCACCTCGACATTTTAAAAGAGGTTGGAAATATTGGAGCAGGACATGCTGCAACGGCCTTATCAACATTATTGAATAAAAAAATTGATATGAAGGTACCCAGAGTCAGAGTCGTATCCTTTGATGAAGTGATGGAACTAGCCGGTGGTGCTGACAATGTCGTAGCGAGCGTATTTCTTCGAATAGAAGGCGATGCCCCGGGAAGCATGTTTTTTATCCTTCCGCTCCCACAGGCAGAGAAGTATATCGGCCAACTAATAAAAAAACAGTCATTTTCTTTTACAGAAGAACAGGATAATGAGCTGGCACTGTCTGCTCTCCAGGAACTAGGGAATATTTTATCAGGTTCATATCTTTCCTCACTATCAGATTTCACCAAGCTGAGCCTGTATCCATCAGTTCCGGCTTTAAGCATAGATATGGTAGGAGCAGTCATCAGCTTCGGACTATTGGAATTATCGCAGGTGAGCGATTATGCGATCGTGATCGATACAGCTTTGGATGAAGAAGATGCGCAGATGCCTGACAGTGTGAATGGACATTTCTTCCTGCTCCCGGACCCTGATTCATTCCATATCATCTTCTCTGCGCTAGGAGTAAGGCTTGATGCATAAAACAGCAGAAATCATCAAAGTTGGTATTGCTGATATGAACATTGTTAAAGTTCCCGATTTAATACGGACCACAGGCCTTGGCTCCTGTGTCGGCGTGGTTTTGTATGATCAGGCAAGAGAAGTTGCGGGCATGGCGCATATCATGCTGCCAGATTCGGCTTTGTCGCGGGCAGAGCCGCTGAATAAAGCAAAATTTGCTAATACTGCCATCAAGGAACTTTTAGATGGCCTGATGAGAGCAGGTGCCAGACCTCCGGGAATAAAGGCCAAGATTGCTGGAGGGGCACAAATGTTCCAGTTTTCTGGAAGCAGTGACATGATGAGAATTGGACCAAGAAATGTGGAAGCAGTTTTAAAGGAATTGAAGGAGCTCAGGGTTCCTGTTATAGCCCAGGATGTAGGCGGAAATAGCGGAAGGACAATCGAGTTTGATTCAAAAACCGGTTTGATGCAGATCAGGACTGTTAATAAAGGGAATAGTGAGATTTAATTCGTTGAATATGAATTATAAGCAGCTTCCAAGAATAATGCGTGATGCGCGTGAGGAGGATGACAATGGTACGAGGATCCACGTCGGAAGAACAGGTAACATGGGATAAATGGGTACAGTTCCGTGATCCGGATGCAGGTAATTTACTGATAAAAAAATATATGCCACTTGTTTCCTACCATGTGCAAAGAATCTCAGTGAGTCTTCCGAAAAGTGTGTCTAGAGATGATTTAAAAAGCCTTGGCATGATTGGTTTATATGATGCTCTGGAAAAATTCGATCCGAACAGGGATTTGAAATTTGATACATATTCTTCTTTCCGGATTCGCGGAGCAATATTGGATGGATTAAGAAAGGAAGACTGGCTGCCGAGAAGTACCAGGGAAAAAGCAAAAAAGATTGATGCAGCCATTGAGAGACTGGAGCAGCGATATATGCGCAATGCGACCATCGAAGAAATTGCCAGTGAACTGAACATGGATGAGACCGAGATTTACACCACAATAAATGAACATTTTTTTGCGAATGTTCTATCGATAGATGAGCATCCAATTGAAAATGATGAACGGGACAACCAATCATTCGTAATCAAGGATGAAAAAGCTGAAATCCCTGAAGATAAACTTTTAAAGTCTGAAATGCTGGAAGAGATAGCTGAAAAAGTCTCAAAATTAAATGACAAAGAACAACTCGTGTTGAGTTTGTTTTACAAAGAAGAATTAACGCTGACAGAGATTGGACAAGTCATGAATCTTTCAACCTCAAGGATCTCGCAGATTCATTCAAAAGCGATCTTTAAACTGAGAAAATGGCTAGAGACAGCTTAACAGAAGGCAGGAGATCAACTTGGCGACTGAGTATAAGGTAAGGTTATCCCAGGACAGGCTTACTGCTGAATTGATTCTGGATACCGAAAATAAAGAATTGGCTTTTTCCGTAGAGGAATTATTGGATATTTTAGAAGCTGAAAAGATCGTTTTTGGTGTCAAAAAGGATCTGTTAACGCAAATCTCAGAGAACCCTTATTCTTTTGACTATCCAGTCACCATTGCTGCTGGAGAGCCAAAAGTGGATGGTGCAGATGCGTATTTGCGTAACGAACTCCATTATAACAGTCGTCTTGACCATAAAGTTTTTAATTTTCGTTCCGTTATGCTTATTCCCTCAGTGAGAAAAGGTCAGTTGTTGGCTTCTGTGGTCCCGCCTATGAATGGAACCCAGGGGACAGATGTCACGGGGAGGATGATTCCGGCAAAGCCAGGACGTCCCATCCGGGTGAAGCCGGGAAATAATGTTATGTTTGAATCCGGGCAGTTCTTTGCAGTTTGCGATGGGCAAGTCAGCATTACTGATAAAGCAGTCTCAGTCAATCCAGTATTCGAGGTTAAGGGTGATCTGGATTTAAGGACAGGCAATATTGATTTTGTCGGAAATATCACCATTAGAGGGAATGTGCCAAGCGGGTATGAGTTGAAAGCCGGCGGAGATATTGTAGTGGAAGGTCTTGTTGAAGCAGCCAATCTCCAAGCGGAAGGCAATATCATAATTAAAGGCGGCGTGGCCGGTGCGATGAAGGGGAAGGTTAGAGCCGGAGGAAATCTACTGGCGAGTTATCTCAACCAGGCAAATGTTAAAGCGGGACAGGATATAATTGTAAGGTCATCCATACTGCACAGTAAACTGACTGCGTCAGGAAATGTAGATTGCCGTACAGGTACAATCATTGGGGGAACCATCTCTGCCGGTCGGAATATTTTCGTCAAGGAATTAGGTAATGAGCTTTTTACGAAAACAGAGTTAGCTGTAGGCTGGGATCCATTGCTTGAGCAAGCGGAAATTGAAACTCTTCAATTCATCGAAACAGCAAAAGAAAATATTAGAAAACTTACAGAAATCGAAGTGAAGCTGGCCGGAATTGGCAACCGGGCAGGTGGTCTTAAAGCAGAACAGCAGCAAATGATTTCGAAGCAGCGCAATACCAGGCAGAATGTTGAAACTGGTTTAGCGGAATTGGTGGCTGAACTTGAGTTTCTAAAAATGGAAAAGCAGGACAGATTGTACTCATCCTTGTTTGTATTAGAAAGAGTATTCCCAAATACGAAGGTGTTTTTCGGGAAGTATGCGATCCTGACAAACCAGCTTTATAAGAAAGTTAGCTTTCATCTGGAAAATAGCGAGATTTCGATTCACCCGATAGTAGAGAAAGAAAGTCCAATAGTCAGGAAGTGACATGATGAGCCTCAAAGCAATCGAAATGCAGATTGCACTTCCTAGGACACATGATGCCGGCAAGATTCAGGAACAACTTCAGCAGCGAGGACAGCATCTTCAGGAGCATGCGGCACAAAGTGTGACAAAGGAAGATGACTTAAAGCGTAAGACCGTAATTAAAAATAATCAAAAGCAAGAAGCCCGCCTGAATCAGGATGGCAGCCCATCAGGCAAGCAGCAGCATAATAGCCGGCGAGATCAAAAGAACAAGAATGATCAACCCGAACAGCCACACCACCCATATAAAGGGAAGGTGATTGATTACAGCGGATAGAGGGATGTTATGACCACTTTTCTACTACTCTTAAGCCTCATGTTAAACGGCGCAGCAATCTTCGCAATCATCCTATTATATTTACGGCAAAATCGGCTCGCAGAAGCAGAGAAAAAGCAGGGGAAAATCATCAAGGAGATTGAAGAGGTGTTTTCAGCTTACCTTTTTGAATTGAAAGAAGAAAATGATAAATTTCTTGAATTGATGACTGCAACAAACATTCAGAAGCAGTCTGGCGGTAAAAAGGCTGCCCCGATTGAAGCGACAGAAGAAAAGCCGGATACAGGTGCTGATGAAGCAAGCAAGGAAACGCACCAGCGTCTTGGCAAAGGAATTTCCTACCATGCTGCCAGGAAGGCATACCAGCAGAATCATGAACCAGTTCCAACTGTTTCAAATGATAAAATTTATATGGAATTTCCCGAAGATCATAGTGAATCCAAACAATTAAGCTTTGTTGATCAGGTTGTGAACATGAAAAAACAGGGATTGACGATTGAGGAAATTGCCAGGGATTTGGATAAAGGGAAAACCGAAATAGAACTTTTGCTTAAATTTCGGCAAAATACGCAAGAATAACTTGAATGTCCGTTTTATTTATGCTATATTATCTCATGGTGTTAATACACACGTTCATTGATTCGGTCAGATGGTGCTGTTTCGGCAGTTCCTGGCTGAAGATGATTTGGACGGAGGAAATCAAAACCATTAGGAGGAAACACAATGTCAGTAATTTCTATGAAGCAACTGCTTGAAGCTGGTGTACACTTCGGTCACCAGACTCGCCGTTGGAACCCTAAGATGAAGAAGTATATCTTCACTGAGCGTAACGGCATCTACATCATCGACCTTCAAAAGACTGTTAAGAAGGTTGAAGAAGCATACAACTACGTGAAGGAGCTTGCTGGTAACGGCGGTACTGTTCTTTTCGTAGGTACTAAGAAACAAGCTCAAGATTCTGTTAAAGAAGAAGCAGCTCGTTCTGGTATGTACTATGTTAACCAACGCTGGTTGGGTGGTACTCTAACTAACTTCGAAACAATCCAAAAGCGTATCTCACGTCTTAAGAACATCGAAAGAATGTCTGAAGACGGAACTTTTGAAGTGCTTCCTAAGAAAGAAGTAGTTCAATTGAAGAAAGAGCAAGAGCGTTTAGAAAAGTTCTTGGGCGGAATCAAGGATATGAAGGGCCTTCCAGATGCTCTTTTCATCATTGACCCACGCAAAGAGCGCATCGCTGTTGCTGAAGCACGCAAATTGAACATTCCTATCGTGGGAATTGTTGATACAAACTGTGATCCGGACGAAATCGACGTAGTTATTCCTGCGAACGATGACGCGATCCGCGCTGTTAAATTGCTGACTTCTAAAATGGCTGACGCTATTATCGAAGCTAAGCAAGGCGAAGAAACTACAGAAGCTGTAGAAGCTTAATTTAAAATAAGGTGATATAGGGAAGCACCCTTTATCACCTTTTTTTAAGACTTATATTCCATATAACTTCCATTGGGGTTTATATTGGCGAAATCAAGTTAAAATAAAGTATAGTTACATATAACCGAGATTTTAGGAGGAATTTCATTATGGCAATTACTGCACAAATGGTTAAAGAATTGCGCGAAAAAACTGGCGCAGGTATGATGGACTGCAAAAAAGCTCTTCAGGAAACAAATGGTGATATGGACCAGGCGATCGATTTCCTTCGTGAAAAAGGTATTGCTAAAGCTGCCAAGAAAGCTGACCGCATCGCTGCAGAAGGTACTACTTACATCCTTGCAGAAGGAAATGAAGCTGTTATTCTTGAAGTGAACTCTGAAACGGATTTCGTAGCAAAGAACGAAGGCTTCCAGGTTCTAGTTAAGGAAATCGCTGAGCACCTTCTTAAGAACAAGCCTGCTTCTGCTGAAGAAGCTAACGCTCAAACTATGGAAAATGGCGATACAGTTGAAACTCGCATCAACAATGCAATCGCTAAAATCGGTGAGAAGCTTTCACTTCGCCGCTTTGAAGTGAAAACTAAGACTGATAACGATGCATTCGGTGCATACCTTCACATGGGCGGACGCATTGGCGTACTATCCGTTCTTGAAGGAACTACAGACGAAGCAGCTGCTAAAGATGTTTCCATGCACATCGCTGCATTGAACCCTAAATATGTTTCTCGTGATGAAGTTTCCCAGGAAGAAGTTGAACACGAGCGCCAAATCCTTACACAACAAGCTCTTAACGAAGGCAAGCCAGAGAATATCGTTGCGAAAATGGTTGAAGGCCGCCTGAGCAAATATTTCGAAGATGTTTGTGTACTTGACCAGCCATTCGTTAAGAATCCTGACCAAAAAGTACGCCAGTTTGTTGAATCAAAAGGCGCAACACTTCGTGAGTTCACTCGTTATGAAGTAGGCGAAGGAATCGAAAAGCGTGAAGATAACTTTGCTGAAGAAGTAATGAACCAAGTAAACAAGAAATAATTTTTACTAGCCTATGTAATTGCAGGGAACACTCCAGTGTTCCCTGTTTTTGGACATAGCTTTAATTAGGCTTTTTCGTCAGCATCTTTGCTGCAGAAAGCCTGAAATTACATATGGAGGTACCCTATGACGAGCCCTAAATACAAAAGAGTTGTTTTAAAGTTAAGTGGAGAAGCATTAGCCGGAGAACAAGGATTCGGCATCAATCCGTCGGTAATTAAAAATGTTGCAGACCAGGTGAAGGAGATTGCGGAACTGGATGTTGAGGTCGCTGTTGTAGTAGGCGGAGGAAACATCTGGAGAGGCAAAATCGGTGAAGAAATGGGCATGGACAGAGCGACGGCAGACTATATGGGCATGCTCGCTACCGTCATGAATTCCCTGTCATTGCAAGACAGCCTGGAGCAAGCGGGAATAGAGACAAGGGTTCAAACTTCCATTGAAATGCGTCAGGTAGCAGAGCCGTACATAAGAAGAAGGGCAATAAGGCACCTGGAGAAAAAGCGCGTGGTCATTTTTGCAGCTGGAACAGGAAATCCGTACTTCTCAACGGATACTACAGCTGCATTGCGCGCTGCTGAGATCGAAGCAGATGTAATCCTTATGGCTAAGAATAACGTTGATGGCGTGTACTCAGCTGATCCGCGTATTGACAAAAATGCTACTAAGTATGAAGAGCTCTCATACCTGGATGTGCTTAAGGAAGGTCTTGCTGTCATGGATTCAACGGCTTCATCCTTGTGTATGGACAATGATATCCCGTTAATTGTATTCTCTATTATGGAAAAAGGTAATATTAAACGAGCAGTAATGGGTGAAACAATCGGAACAACCGTGAGGGGGAAAAACTAATGCCAAAACAAGCAATTGCCAATTTGAAAGAAAGAATGTCTAAAGCGATCCAAGCTTATTCTCGCGAACTTGCCAGCATTCGTGCAGGGAGAGCAAGTGCCTCTCTTCTAGACAGAGTACAGGTGGAATACTATGGGGCTCCAACTCCAGTCAATCAACTTGCTGGCATTTCTGTACCGGAAGCTCGTCTTTTGGTCATCCAGCCTTATGATAAGTCAATCCTTGGTGAGATTGAAAAAGCAATCCTGAAGTCTGATCTTGGCCTGAATCCTGCAAATGATGGATCAATCATCAGGATCGCGATTCCTCAACTGACTGAGGAACGACGCAAGGAACTTGCAAAACAAGTTAAAAAGGAAGCAGAAGAAGCGAAAATCGCTATCCGCAATATCCGTCGTGATGGAAATGAAGATCTGAAAAAGCTTGAGAAAAACGGCGAAATCACAGAGGATGACCTTCGTGGATATTCTGACGATATTCAAAAGCTGACAGACGAACACATTGCAAAAATCGATCAGATTACAAAAGACAAAGAAAAAGAAATTATGGAAGTGTAATCACTGCTTTCGTAGTCAACATCGAAAACCCTCTGTTTTCCAGGGGGTTTTTTCTCTATACATATACCGCTTGAAGGAAAAGATTCTTTTCTCAAACTTTGTTGCAATTGACGACAAAATAGGATTGAATGACCTGTGTTTCTTCACAAAATTAAAGTTTATTATGAGAAAAGAGCTTGCACACTAAATACCGATTTAAAAATGGCTTTTTATCACGTTAAAATTGGCTTTAGGATTTCAACAATCTTTACGAAAACAGCCAAGATTTAAAAACAATGAGTTTACGAAAACAGCCTGGATGATAGAATATAATAATATTGGCTGCTGTATTCTGTTTTTCTTCATAAGAACATATTCTGTATATAAGGCTCCTTTTGTATAAGGGCAGGCTGGATTTAAAGAATATTAATGTGAGACCATCCGTTTATAGAGATATCTTTTTTCTTTTTTGGTATGATAGTGGCATATGGAATTGAAGAAGAGAGAAAAAAGAATTACTCTATCGCTTTTAATGAGCAGTCCAGCTTCAGCACCAAATCGATCCCTGGTATAGTCTTAGGGATGAAAGACTCATTGGAGCTAAAGATAATCTTTTGGGGGAGCTGTCACAATGTTAAATAAAATGAATCCGTGGAAGAAGGATCAAAATCCTGCCGGTTTCCGAGATCGTGTACTTCATATTAAAGAACATGAAGTCCCCTCTCATGTTGCCATCATTATGGATGGTAACGGACGCTGGGCTAAAAAGCGTGCTTTGCCCCGGGTTGCTGGCCATCATGAAGGCATGAAGGTTGTCCGTAAAATAACCAAGCTGGCCAATGAGCTTGGTGTCAAGACGCTAACTGTTTATGCTTTCTCTACTGAAAACTGGAAAAGACCGAAAATGGAAGTGGATTTCCTGATGAAGTTGCCCGAAGAGTTTCTTGGCACCTTCCTTCCAGAATTAATTGAAGAAAATGTTCGTGTAGAAATGATTGGTTATATGGATAAGCTTCCTGAGCATACCAAAAGGGCTGTAGGGAAAGCGATGGAAGACACGAAGGATAACACCGGTCTTGTCTTGAACTTTGCCCTCAACTATGGAAGCCGTGGAGAAATCATTGACAGTGTCAAAAGAGTCATAGATGATGTGAAAAATGGTAAAATGGCTGAAAGTGAGTTGACGGAAGAAGTCTTTTCATCTTACTTGATGACTAAGGATTTGGATGATCCCGACTTGTTAATCAGGACTAGTGGAGAAATCCGCTTGAGCAATTTTATGCTTTGGCAGCTTGCATACACGGAGTTCTGGTTTACTGATGTTCTGTGGCCGGACTTTGATGAAGAACACTTTGTCGAAGCAATTGAAGCATTCCAGGGCCGGCAGCGGCGTTTTGGAGGAGTATAAAAAAGGTGTGAATAAATAGATGAAGCAAAGAATCATTACAGCAGTCATAGCAGCAGCTGTTTTTCTTCCAATCGTAATTTTTGGAGGCTGGCCATTTATTGCAATGGTTTACCTAATAGCATCCATTGCATTATATGAAGCATTGAAGATGAAGAATTTAAAGCTTTTCTCGGTTCCGGGCATTTTATCATTGTTGTTATTGTGGATTTTCCTGATACCTGAACAATATAGCGTTCTTCTTGATAAATTAGATTATACAAAACTGGAGCTTTTCTTTCTTGGAGTGCTTTTATATCTTACTTATACTGTCATAACTAAAAATCGCTTCACTTTTGAAGATGTTGCTTTTTCAATCATGTCAATACTCTATGTCGGGATCGGCTTTTATTTCTTCATTGAAACTAGAGAAGAAAGCCTGATCTATGTGTTTTATTCACTATTCATTATCTGGGCTACCGATTCAGGAGCCTATTTTATCGGACGGGCAATTGGCAAACATAAACTGTGGCCCGAAATCAGCCCGAACAAGACCACAGAAGGCTTTTTTGGCGGTGTAGTATCTGCACTCGCAGTTGCTGCCTTGTTCAGTATGTTCGGGGATATGAAAGTTCCGACTGTCATCCTGCTTATGGCGACAGCATTTTTGTCAGTGTTCGGCCAAATTGGAGACCTTGTTGAGTCAGCACTGAAGAGACATTACAATGTTAAGGACTCAGGCAACATACTTCCAGGACATGGAGGCATGCTTGACCGCTTCGACAGCTTGTTGTTTGTCTGGCCGTTAATCAACCTGTTCCATTTGTTATAATGTCTTGATTTCATCGCAAAAAAAGAGAAGAAATGAATGAATTCGATAATACCGGGTGTGTACCGTTTCCCGTTGGAGATATTAGGAGTGAAATTAGTGAAAAGAATCAGCTTGTTGGGAGCAACAGGATCGATTGGAATCCAGACGCTCGATGTAATCAGGGAGCATCCCGAAGAGTTCAAGCTAGTATCGATGTCTGCTGGAAGAAACATAGAGCTTACCAGGAAAATCATAATTGAGTTCCTGCCAGAACTTGTTTCTGTTCAGGAGAAAGACGATGCTGAACGGTTAAAATCAGAATTCCCGCAGGTGAGGGTTATATTTGGACAAGAAGGCCTAGTGGAAGCTGCTGTTTTTCAAAAGGCGGATATACTTGTCAATGCTGTACTTGGAAGTGTTGGTTTAGGGCCGACATTGGAGGCGATCAGATCAGGCAAGACGATCGCAATCGCGAATAAGGAAACGCTTGTGACTGCTGGACATATCGTGATGGATGCGGCAAGGCGGCATAATGTATCCATCCTCCCTGTAGACAGTGAGCATTCTGCCATTTTTCAGGCATTACAAGGTGAAAGAGAAAGGAATATTGAGAGACTGATCCTTACAGCATCGGGAGGCAGCTTCAGAGATCGGAAGAGGGAAGAGCTGCTAGGTGTAACAAAAGCAGATGCCTTGAACCATCCAAACTGGTCGATGGGAGCAAAAATCACGATTGACTCCGCCACGATGATGAATAAGGGTCTGGAAGTCATCGAAGCTCATTGGCTTTTCTCTCTTCCGTATGACGATATATCGGTACTCCTCCATCGAGAGAGCATCATCCATTCGATGGTCGAGTTCCATGACACAAGTATTATGGCCCAGCTCGGCACACCTGATATGAAAGTGCCCATTCAATACGCTCTTACATATCCAGACAGACTGCCACTGGTTACAGGGAAAAGGCTGAACCTTGCGGAAATTGGCCAGCTCCACTTTTCGGAAATGGACTTTGACCGGTTCCGCTGCCTGAAGTTTGCTTATGATGCCGGACGGGCGGGAGGCACTTTGCCTGCAGTTATGAATGCTGCTAATGAAGCAGCAGTAGCTGCCTTTTTGGACGACAGAATCACATTCCTTCAAATTGAAGACTTGATAGAGAGAGCAATGGAAAACCATAACATCATAGAAAAACCGGACCTTGAATCAATTCAAGAGGTTGACAAAGAGACTAGAAGGTATGTAAAGTCACTACTATAAATTTTAGTCTCAATAGTGGATTCTTATCCTATTAAAAGGTGGTTAGAAAATTTGAATACAGTTATTGCCTTTATCGTCATTTTTGGCGCCCTCGTGTTCTTCCATGAACTTGGGCACTTGATTTTCGCCAAACGTGCAGGGATCCTCTGCCGTGAATTTGCAATTGGATTCGGTCCTAAGGTCTTTTCTTTTAAGAAAAATGAAACGACTTATACGATCCGCCTTCTTCCTATCGGAGGGTTTGTCAGAATGGCTGGCGAAGATCCGGAAATGATTGAGATCAAGCCAGGGCATAGAGTAGGTTTACTCTTTAACAAGAGTGAAGAAGTTCAGAAAATCATTCTAAATAACAAGGAAAAGTATCCCGACGCACGAATTATCGAAGTGGAAAAAGCCGATATCGAACGCGAGCTTTTCATTAAAGGGTATGAAGAAGGAGAGGATGACAGCCAGCTGACATCTTTCCCAATAAGTAAAACAGCCGTTCTTGTCGAGAATGGAGTGGAAACGCAAATTGCTCCATTTGACAGGCAGTTCGGTTCGAAAACGCTTGGACAGAGAACAATGGCTATCTTCGCTGGACCTATGATGAATTTTATCCTGGCGATGGTTATTTTCATCATCCTTGCCATTTTTCAGGGAATCCCGTCAAATGAACCTGTTTTAGGCAAGCTGACCCCGGATGGAAGTGCCCTTAAGGCAGGGCTGCAGGAAGGGGACGTCGTAAACAGTATTGAGGGTTCTGAAGTATCAAGCTGGCAGGATGTTGTTGAAATTATCCGCAAGAATCCAGGGAATGAACTCGATTTCTCGGTCGTTCGTGAAGGACAGAGTATCGAGCTGCCTGTAACACCAGAAGTAAAGGATATTGAGGGTGAAAAAATTGGATTGATTGGCGTCTACAGCCCGGTAGAAAAATCGCCATTGAAATCGATATCCTATGGTGTGAAGGAAACATACTTCTGGACAAAAGAGATTTTTTCCATGCTTGGAAAACTGCTGACTGGCCAATTTTCGATTGACGCCTTATCCGGACCTGTGGGCATTTATGTCTCTACTGATACGGTTGCAAAGTCCGGAATCTTCTATCTAATGAAATGGGCTGCAATCCTAAGCATCAACCTGGGAATCATGAACCTTCTCCCATTCCCGGCACTCGACGGGGGCAGGCTGACCTTCTTTGCGGTTGAAGCGCTGAGAGGAAAACCAATCGACAAGCAAAAAGAGGGTATGGTCCACTTCATCGGCTTCGCATTGTTGATGCTGCTGATGCTGGTGGTCACCTGGAATGATATTCAAAGGTTCTTCCTGTAAGTCAATACATTTTACTTCCTGCCTAGGCCGCACCGGGCAGGAACATTTTTTCAAAAACATGAACTAATCCTAATGAGGTGTTAATAATGAAGCAAAGTATGTCGCTTATTCCTACTTTAAGAGAAGTACCATCAGATGCAGAAGTCAAAAGTCATCAGCTATTGCTCAGGGCTGGATTCATCCGTCAAAACGCAAGCGGTGTTTATACATACATGCCTCTAGGGCGCAAGGTCCTTCAAAAAGTCGAGGCAATCATCAGGGAAGAGATGAATAATGCTGGTGCAGCTGAATTATTCATGCCAGCTCTGCAGCAGGCTGAACTATGGCAGGAATCAGGCCGCTGGTATTCCTATGGCCCAGAACTGATGAGGCTTAGGGATCGGCATGACCGCGAGTTCGCTCTTGGCGCGACACATGAAGAAGTCATCACAAGCGTTGTCCGTGACGAAGTAAAATCTTATAAACGCCTTCCACTGACACTTTACCAAATCCAGACAAAATACCGTGACGAAAAACGTCCAAGATTCGGCCTTCTGCGCGGCCGTGAATTTATCATGAAGGATGCCTATTCCTTCCATGCTACACAAGAGAGCCTTGATGAGGTTTATGAGCGTATCTTCCAGGCGTATTCGAATGTATTCAGACGCTGTGGCTTGAACTTCCGTGCTGTTATTGCTGATTCAGGAGCAATGGGAGGAAAGGATACACATGAATTCATGGTCCTTTCTGATATCGGGGAAGATACAATTGCCTATTCCGATACATCTGAATATGCGGCTAATATCGAAATGGCGCCAGTAACGGCCGTTTATGAGAAGAGCAGTGAACCTGCTGGGGAATTAGAAAAAGTGCACACAGAAAACAAGAAGACAATTGATGAAGTTTCTTCCTTCCTTGATGTTGAAGAACAAGATTGCATCAAGTCTTTGCTTTTCAAAGTGGACGATCGCTATGTGCTTGTTTTAGTCCGTGGTGACCATGATGTGAACGATATTAAGTTGAAAAATTACTTTGAAGCTTCAAATGTCGAACTGGCCGATGCAGCAACAACCAAAGAGGTTCTTGGTTGCTCGGTTGGCTCACTTGGACCGGTAGGAATAGACAGTGTAGAGGTAATTGCCGATAATGCCGTGCAGGCGATCGTCAATGGAGTCTGCGGAGCAAATGAAGAAGATTATCATTTTACAAATGTCAATCCTGAACGTGATTTCAAGGTTGCAGCCTTTACCGACCTGCGCTTCATCAAAGAAGGGGATCCTTCTCCAGATGGACAGGGAACAATCGTCTTCGCAAAAGGCATTGAAGTCGGACATGTATTCAAGCTTGGCACCAGATACAGTGAAGCAATGAATGCTGAGATCCTTGATGAGAATGGAAGAACAAAGCCAATGATCATGGGGTGTTACGGAATCGGCGTTTCCCGTACGATGGCCGCAGTCGCAGAACAATTCAATGATGAAAACGGCCTGGTTTGGCCAACCAATATTTCACCATTCGATGTCCATCTCATTGCAGTGAACATGAAGGACAGCGCCCAGGCAGAATTGGCTCAAGAGCTATACTCAAGCCTGCAGGCAGCAGGAATGGAGGTACTCCTTGATGATCGCCAGGAAAGGCCTGGAGTGAAATTCGCAGACTCTGATTTGATTGGGTTGCCAGTAAGAGTTACAGTCGGCAAGAAAGCCGGCGAAGGAATCGTCGAAGTGAAAATCCGTAAAAACGGCGAAATGCAGGAAGTGCAAAAAGATGATTTGGCAGGTGTCTTGAAAAATATTTTGCAAGAACTATAATCTGTTTGGCGGATCCTACTTCAGGGTCCGCTTTTTTTTATTTGCTCCTCGATTTAGATATATACAAAGTGAATATTTTTCCAGAAATCGGAAGACGGCACGATTATTGTCTCGTTTGGATTGATTATGACTGTTTTTTAGGAGATTAATGCAGACTTTCAGGCAAATCCAGGGTTGTTTCGGGAGATTATCAACCACTATTAAGAGAATAATTTTTCCAGTCCGTATAGTGCGCCTGATTATAACGAATTTTCCAGCAAACGCACCCTTATAGAGTACATTTAGGGTCAAACCACACCCTTATGCAGACTCGTCATCCGACTTAAGGGTATTTTTAGGGCTAAACTGATCCCTATGCACCCTCTTCACTCCATGTAAGTGTACTTTTAGGGTCAAATCACACCCTCATGCAGAGATACCTCTTCCTAATAGGGTACATTTAAGGTCTAATACTCACCTTTAAGCCACAACTTCACTTCCCATAACGGTACACATCGGCACAATCTGTATTTTGATATAACTGAGTTTGTGTACGGTATGGAAAAATTATATTTTTATTGAAGCATTGAAATGGTAATATCAAACACAGGTAACGGTACAGGCATTTTATGTTATAATAACCTTTGCTATTAAACAGGAATTCATGCAACCAGAGTTGTTTTTCAAACGGGCAATTCCGCCCGATAGATAGAATTTAAGCTTTTCAGATGGGAGAGAAATAACCATGGGTGATCTTTCTTCGGGAAAAAAAGAAAGGTTTCAGCTCCTGCTGCAGCAGCTGCAGCTAACAGAAGATGCAATTGTCACTCATTTTCAAAACGCTGAAATTGACAGGGTAGTGATTGAGAAACAGGCAAGGAAATGGCATTTCTTTTTCCAGTTTGAAAGAATCGTTCCTTGTCAGCTGTATAACACATTCATTGGCAAGCTGGAACAGACTTTCTCACATATTGCGAAAATATCATACTCGGTAAAAGTGCTTGAACAGGCAATCAGTGACAAGGAAATCCTGGATTACTGGAAGTCATGCATTAAAGAAATAGATGGCATCGCGCCTCCATTGTTAAAGCTCCTGAATGAGCAAGTTCCGCAAATCCAGGGAACAAAACTCATTTTAACAGCCAGGAATGAAGCCGAAGGACTTGCACTTAAGCGTAAATATGGGGGCACTATAGCCGAGATTTACCAGAGTTTTGGTTTTCCTTTACTTACGATTGATACGGTTGTAAGTAAAGATAGTTCTTCAGACGAATATGAAAAATTCATGAAGGCTAAAGAGAAAGAAGACCAGGAACGCGGTCTGATGGCGATGATCGAGATGCAGAAGAAGGAAGCTGAACAAGCCAAGGGAGATGGTGCGCCGCAGGAAGGCCCGGTTACCATTGGACTTACGATCAAGGATGATGCTGACTTCCGCAAGCTTGAAGACATCGTTGATGAAGAGCGCCGCGTAGCCGTCGAAGGCTATGTATTCTTTGCCGAAACAAAAGAGCTTCGCAGCGGCAGGACGCTTTTGACATTCAAAATTACGGACTATACAAGCTCCATCATGGTAAAAATGTTCTCACGCGATAAGGAAGACGCCGCCATTTACCAGCGCATTTCAAAAGGAATGTGGCTAAAGGTAAGGGGCAGCATCCAGAACGACACCTTTGTCCGCGATCTTGTTATGATTGGAAATGACGTGAATGAAATCAAACCTAAAGGAAGAATTGATTCTGCGCCAGAAGGCGAAAAAAGAGTCGAGCTTCATCTGCATACACCAATGAGCCAGATGGACGCGGTGTCATCTGTGAGTGCACTGGTTTCCCAGGCAGCAAAGTGGGGGCATAAAGCAGTGGCAATCACTGACCATGCAGTTGTGCAATCCTACCCGGAAGCTTTCGGGGCAGGAAAGAAAAATGATATCAAGATCCTGTACGGTGTGGAAATAAACCTTGTTGATGATGGTGTGCCAATCGCCTATAATGACGCACACAGATTGCTGGCAGACGATACGTATGTCGTTTTTGACGTCGAAACAACAGGTCTGTCAGCTGTATACGATACAATCATTGAACTTGCAGCTGTCAAAATCCGCGACGGAGAAATCATTGACCGGTTCGAATCATTCGCTAATCCTCATCACCGTTTATCGGCAACGACCATCAACTTGACAGGCATTACCGATGATATGGTCCGCAATGCGCCGGAAGTGAGTGAAGTACTGGAAAAGTTTAAGGAATGGACAGGTGACTGTGTTCTGGTTGCCCACAATGCTTCTTTCGATATGGGTTTCCTGAATGTCGGCTATAAAAAGATCGGCATGGGCAAAGCGCCGAATCCTGTTATCGATACACTGGAGCTTGGCCGCTTCCTGTATCCAGACATGAAAAATCATCGATTGAATACATTAGCGAAGAAATTCGATATTGAACTAACACAGCACCACCGTGCTATCTATGATGCAGAAGCGACAGGGTACCTGTTGGTGAAAATGTTAAAGGATGCAGCGGAAAAAGGACTGGAATACCACGATCAGCTGAATGACAATATGGGCCAGGGTAAAGCATTCCAGAGAGCGCGTCCTTATCATGCTACCTTGCTGGCTAAAAACGAAGTCGGTATGAAAAACATCTTCAAGCTTGTGTCTATTTCCCATATTGAATACTTTTACAGGGTGCCGCGAATCCCACGATCACTTTTAAATAAACATCGTGAAGGAATCCTGATTGGTTCTGGATGCGATAAGGGTGAAGTTTTTGAAGGCATGATGCAAAAAGGTCCGGAAGAGGTCGAAGAGGCAGCACAGTTCTATGACTATCTGGAAGTTCATCCAAAGGCTGTTTATGCTCACTTGCTTGAGCTGGAATTAGTACGGGACCAGAAGGCACTCGAGGATATCATTAACAATATCGTCAAGCTTGGCGAGAAGCTGGACTTGCCGGTAGTTGCTACAGGTAATGTCCACTACTTGAACGAGAATGATAAAATTTACCGCAAAATCCTGGTCAACTCCCAGGGAGGAGCAAACCCTCTTAATCGTCATGAGCTTCCTGATGTGCATTTCAGGACAACGAATGAAATGCTCGATGCCTTTAAGTTTCTGGGAGAAGAAAAGGCGAAAGAAATTGTTGTAGAAAACTCTAACAAGGTTGCTGACATGATTGATGTCATCAAGCCAATCAAAGATGATCTCTATACGCCGAAAATCGAAGGCGCAGATGAAGAAATGCGCAGTATGAGTTACGGAATGGCCCGCGACATCTATGGGGATGACCTTCCTGAAATCGTTGAGGCTCGCCTTGAAAAAGAATTGAAAAGTATCATAGACAATGGTTTTGCCGTTATCTATTTGATTTCTCATAAACTTGTTAAAAAGTCACTGGATGATGGCTATCTAGTAGGTTCACGTGGATCGGTAGGGTCTTCTTTCGTAGCGACGATGACGGAAATCACTGAGGTTAATCCGCTGCCGCCGCACTATGTATGTCCAAAGTGCAAAAAATCGGAGTTCTTCAATGATGGATCAGTCGGTTCAGGTTTTGACCTACCGGACAAGGACTGCCCGGATTGCGGCATTAAATATAAAAAAGACGGACATGACATACCGTTTGAAACCTTCCTTGGTTTCAAAGGGGACAAGGTACCCGATATCGATTTGAACTTTTCGGGTGAATACCAGCCGCGTGCCCATAATTACACAAAAGTGCTGTTTGGTGAGGATTATGTTTACCGCGCGGGAACAATCGGAACTGTAGCGGATAAGACGGCCTATGGTTATGTAAAAGGATACCAGGGCGACAATAATCTCCAGCTGCGCGGTGCGGAAATTGACCGTCTTGCATCCGGCTGTACTGGTGTAAAGCGGACGACTGGCCAGCACCCGGGCGGAATCATCGTAGTTCCTGATTACATGGATATTTTTGATTTTTCGCCAATCCAATTCCCTGCAGACAGCAGCACGTCCGAATGGAAAACAACCCACTTTGATTTCCATTCGATTCACGATAACTTGTTGAAGCTGGATATTCTGGGGCACGATGACCCGACAGTGATCAGGATGCTTCAGGACTTAAGTGGAATCGACCCTAAGACAATTCCGACCGATGACCCTGAAGTCATGAAGATTTTCAGCGGAACAGAATCGCTGGGTGTGACTGAGGAACAAATAATGTCCAAGACCGGCTCACTCGGGATTCCGGAATTCGGAACCAGATTTGTTCGCCAGATGCTTGAGGACACAAAGCCGACGACATTCTCTGAACTCGTACAGATTTCAGGTCTTTCCCACGGTACAGATGTATGGCTTGGAAATGCCCAGGAATTGATCCATAACAATATTTGTAACCTCAGCGAAGTAATCGGCTGCCGTGATGATATCATGGTTTACCTGATTTACCAGGGACTGGAGCCGGCATTTGCGTTTAAGATCATGGAATCTGTTCGTAAAGGTAAAGGCTTGACGGATGAAATGGAAGAAGAAATGCGCAAGAATAAAGTTCCTGAATGGTACATCGATTCGTGCAAAAAGATCAAGTATATGTTCCCAAAAGCTCACGCCGCTGCTTACGTTTTGATGGCCGTAAGGATCGCGTACTTCAAAGTTCACCATCCGCTCATGTATTATGCAGCATACTTCACAGTCAGGGCAGATGACTTTGATGTCGATGCAATGGTCCGCGGTTCCGAGAGCATCCGGGCGGTGATTGAAGAAATCAGCGCCAAGGGGCTTGACGCTTCGACAAAAGAGAAAAATTTGATGACCGTAATGGAACTCGCGCTTGAGATGTGTGAGCGTGGATTTGGATTTGCAAAGGTTGATCTGTACAAATCGAGTGCGTCAGAGTTCATTATCGAAGGCGATAGGCTTATACCGCCATTCAATGCGATACCTGGACTCGGAACGAATGCAGCGATTAATATCGTCAAAGCACGTGAAGAAGGAGAATTCCTCTCCAAGGAAGACCTGCAGCAGCGAGGGAAAATCTCCAAGACGATTCTGGAATACCTCGACAATCATGGCTGTCTTGAGGGCATGCCTGACCAAAACCAATTGTCGTTATTCTAATTGTTATCATCTTAGCCTTCTGGAGAGGAATGCTATAACTGCCGTTTGTTTGCAATAAATATCTGGTTATGTTATATTTTTATTGGAAATACTAAGGATATCTCTGGCAGATGAGAGTGGGGAAACCCGCTCTTTCTTGTTTGTTAGGCACTTTTACGGGGATAAAAACCAAATAGTGATTAAGTAATGAGGTTGCGTCAAAGGAGGGATTTTATGAGCAAGGTTACCGAAGTTGTGGAAGAGCTAGTAACTCCCATCTTAAATGAAAACGAACTAGAATTGGTAGACATCGAATATGTCAAAGAAGGAAAGAACTGGTTCCTGCGCGTATACATTGATAAGGACAATGGAATTGATATCGAAGAATGCGGCATCGTCAGTGAGCGCCTTAGCGAAAAGCTCGATGCCATTGATCCAATCCCGCATAACTACTTTTTGGAAGTCTCCTCACCAGGTGCAGAACGTCCGCTTAAAAAGGAAAAGGATTATCAGAAAGCAATCGGCAAGAATGTCTTCATTAAAACCTATGAACCAATTGATGGGGAAAAGGCTTTTGAAGGAGTGTTGACTGATTTCAATGGGGAAACCATCACTGTTGAAGTGAAGATCAAAACTCGCACGAAGACACTCGTCATCCCATTCGATAAGATTGCCAGCGCGAGACTCGCTGTCACTTTTTCATAATCTGTCCAGAAATTATCTTAAGTTAATTAATTAAAGGATCGTTTCGAACCTATTGTTTTTTAGGCAAAAGTTCATAATGCTTAAACGTGTGCATCCTGTACAGGAAGATGATAACGTTTTTGAGGTGTGAACTGGCGGGCAAAGGGCGGAGTTTCGAAAAGAGCCTTACTAAGCAGGGTAGTAAAAAAGGGGGATTTATATCTCATGAGCAGCGAATTGTTGGATGCTCTTACGATTCTTGAAAAAGAAAAAGGAATTTCCAGGGACATCTTAATTGATGCGATCGAGGCAGCGCTTATTTCTGCATACCGCCGCAACTTTAACCAGGCACAAAACGTACGTATTGATTTGAACCTTGGCAATGGTTCAATGCGTGTTTTTGCAAGGAAGGAAGTTGTCGATGAAGTGTTCGATCCACGTCTGGAGATCTCATTGGAAGATGCACAAAAAATCAATCCGAATTACGTGGTTGAAGATGTCGTTGAACTTGAAGTAACACCAAAGGATTTCGGAAGGATTGCTGCGCAGACTGCCAAGCAAGTAGTTACTCAGCGTGTCCGTGAAGCAGAAAGAGGAATCATCTATTCTGAGTTCATCGATCGTGAAGAAGATATCATGACAGGTATTGTCCAGCGCCAGGATCCTAAGTTCATCTATGTAAGTCTTGGGAAAATCGAGGCCATCCTGCCAGCGAATGAACAGATGCCGAACGAACACTATAAGCCTCACGACCGCATCAAAGTATTTATCACCAAGGTTGAAAAAACCACTAAAGGTCCACAAATCTTCGTTTCCAGAACCCACCCGGGGCTGTTAAAGAGACTATTCGAGATTGAAGTTCCTGAAATCTATGATGGAACAGTTGAAATTAAGTCAGTTGCGCGTGAAGCAGGCGACCGTTCAAAGATTTCTGTTCACTCAGACAATCAAGAAGTGGATCCAGTTGGTTCATGTGTCGGACCTCGTGGAACTCGTGTCCAGGCTGTCGTCAATGAGCTTAAGGGTGAAAAAATCGATATTGTTAAATGGTCTGAAGACCCAGTCGTATTTGTGGCCAATGCATTGAGCCCATCAAAGGTTCTTGATGTCATTGTCAACGAAGAAGAAAAAGCGACTACCGTTATCGTTCCTGATTATCAGTTGTCACTTGCAATCGGAAAGCGCGGGCAAAATGCGCGTCTTGCTGCTAAATTGACTGGTTGGAAAATTGACATCAAAGCAGAAACCGATGCTAGGGAGTCCGGGATTTATCCTCGTGACAATGAGCCGCTGTTGACTGCTGATAACGACTTTGAAGATGAAGACATCGATTAATGAGAGGTGAATGATTGTGAACAGCCGTAAAAAGGTTCCTATGCGAAAGTGTGTCGCAACCGGTGAAATGAGACCGAAAAAAGAACTAGTTCGCATCGTTCGCTCAAAGGAAGGCGAAGTATCCATCGATCTGACTGGCAAGAAATCAGGCCGTGGTGCCTATCTTTCTAAAGAAAAAGAAGCAGTGCAATTAGCAAAGAAAAGGAATATATTGTCCAAACAGCTTGAAACTCAAGTGGACGATGCAATATACGATGAGCTGAATGATCTCATCGAAAAGGAGAGCAGACTATCCTGATGAACTCAAATCAATGGATGTCATTGCTTGGCTTAGCCAATCGAGCACGGAAAATTATTTCAGGGGAAGAGCTTTCCGTCAAAGAAATCAGAAGCGGGAAGGCGAAGCTCATTTTGCTTTCTGCGGATGCATCCGCAAATACTACAAAAAAGATTACCGACAAGTGCAAATCCTATAATGTGCCTTACAAATTGGTCCCGGACCGGTTCCTGCTTGGCCAGGCGATCGGCAAGGAAGCACGTGTTGTAGTAGCCCTGTTGGACGAGGGTTTTGCAAAAAAACTGTTGACGTTGCTCGATTAATTCTAGCGGGGGTGAAGATATGAGTAAAACACGCGTTTATGAATATGCAAAGAAGCATAATTTATCGAGTAAAGACGTGATTATAAAATTAAAAGAAATGAACATCGAGGTTTCTAACCATATGACTGCAATGGAAGATGAAACTGTGAAGAAGCTTGACGCTGTCTATAATAAAAGAGAAGAGAAGCCACAAGCACAGTCAAAGCCGCAGCAGCAAAGCCAGCAGAAGGCTTCACAAGGACAGAAACAAGCCCAGAACCGCAATCAAGGCCAAAAGCCTAATCAGGGTCAGAATCGCAATCAATCCCAAAACCAGCAAAAAAACAACCAGGGACAGCCAAAAGCCCAGCTGAAGACAACAGCCAGTGCTTTTTCAGACGATGAGCGCCGCGCAACAACTCCGGAAAAGGTGAAAAGTTCAGCTGCTGCTAAAAAGCCTGGTAACACGCAGCCTTTCAATAAAAATAACAAAAACAAACCAAACAATAAGAACAGAAACCAGCAGAACCAGAATAAAGGCCGACAGAACCAGCAGCAAGCTCCACAACAGCCGAAGAAGGTTAAAGAGCTTCCGTCAAAAATCACTTTCAGTGAGTCCCTAACAGTAGCTGAACTAGCCAAGAAGCTTAACCGTGAGCCATCAGAGCTTATCAAGAAGCTATTTATGCTTGGTGTCATGGCAACTATTAACCAGGACCTTGATAAGGATGCAATTGAACTGATTGCTACAGATTACGGTGTTGAAGTGGAAGAGGAAATCAAGATTGATGCAACTGACCTTGAAGTCTACTTCACAGAAGATGAGGAAGCATCATTGGTTGAAAGACCGTCCGTTGTTACAATCATGGGTCACGTTGACCATGGTAAAACAACCTTGCTTGATTCCATCCGCAACACGAAAGTGACTGCAGGGGAAGCCGGCGGCATCACTCAGCATATCGGTGCTTACCAGGTTGAAGAAAACGGCAAAAAAATCACATTCCTTGATACACCTGGTCACGCAGCGTTCACGACAATGCGTGCTCGTGGTGCAAAGATTACCGATATCACTATCCTTGTTGTAGCTGCTGATGATGGTGTCAAGCCGCAGACTGTTGAAGCCTTGAACCATGCAAAAGCTGCTGAGGTACCGATCATTGTTGCGGTAAACAAAATGGATAAACCGACTGCCAACCCTGATCGCGTTATGCAGGAATTGACAGAGTATGGACTAGTACCGGAAGCATGGGGCGGCGACACAATCTTTGTTCCGATTTCCGCACTTACTGGCGAGGGCATCGACAGCTTGCTTGAAATGATTCTTCTTGTTGGTGAAGTGGAAGAATACAAAGCAAACCCAAACAGAAACGCAATCGGTACTGTTATCGAGGCACAGCTTGATAAAGGACGAGGATCTGTTGCCACATTGCTTGTACAAAACGGTACACTGAAAATTGGTGACCCGATCGTCGTCGGAAACACATTCGGCCGTGTCCGTGCGATGGTAAATGATTTGGGACGCCGCGTAAAAGAAGCTGGCCCATCAGCACCGGTTGAAATTACTGGTCTTAACGATGTCCCTCAAGCAGGCGATCGTTTTGTAGTATTCGAAGATGAAAAGACTGCCCGCCAGGTTGGAGAAATCCGTTCGCAGCAGGCTGTACAGGCACAAAGAAGCGAAAAAGCGCGCGTGAGCCTCGATACATTGTTTGAACATATGAAACAAGGGGAAATGAAAGACCTAAATCTAATTATTAAAGCCGACGTCCAAGGTTCAGTTGAAGCACTTGCAGCAGCATTGCAGAAACTGGATGTGGAAGGTGTTAATGTAAGAATCATTCACACTGGTGTTGGTGCGATCAATGAGTCTGACATCACACTTGCAGCAGCATCAAACGGTATCGTCATCGGTTTCAACGTACGTCCTGACAATAATGCGAAACGCGCTGCGGAATCAGAGAGCGTCGATATCCGACTGCACCGCATTATTTACAAAGTGATTGAAGAAATCGAATCAGCGATGAAGGGCATGCTGGATCCGGTTTATGCCGAAAAGGTAATCGGCCAGGCTGAAGTCCGCCAGACCTTCAAGGTATCAAAAATCGGCACGATTGCCGGTTCATATGTAACTGATGGTAAAATCACTCGTGACAGCGGTGTTCGTTTGATCCGTGACGGAGTCGTCATCTTTGAAGGCGAAGTCGATGCACTGAAGCGCTTCAAAGACGATGCGAAGGAAGTTGCACAAGGCTATGAGTGCGGTATTACCATTAAAAACTTCAAGGACGTAAAAGAAGGCGATGTTATTGAAGCATATATCATGGAAGAAGTGGAACGTTAATGGTAGTAGGCTTAGCAGCCTGTGAATGCATCATCTATGATGCTCATTCTCTTAAGGAAAAGAGGGCTGTCCTCCAGCGGATCATCACAAGGCTGAAGCAAAAGTTCAATGTATCTGTATCTGAAGTGGACCATCACGATGTTTGGCAGCGGACAACAATTGCAGTTGCAGCCGTATCAGCATCGAAGGTTTCAACTGAAAGAGAGCTGCAGAATGCCTTGAAAATGATTGATTCTTTTCCAGAGATCGAACGTACCATCACCGAAATAGAATGGCTTTGATAGAACGAGGTGATTGAAAATGGGTCATAGAGTAAATCGTGTTGGCGAACAAATGAAAAAAGAACTGGGCGATATTATCAGCCGTAAAATCAAGGATCCGCGAGTTGGTTTCGTGACAGTAACGGATGTCCAGGTTACAGGGGATCTTCAGCAGGCAAAAGTGTATATTTCTGTTTTGGGTGATGAACAACAACGAGAAGATACACTTAAAGGGTTAGCTAAGGCAAAAGGTTTTATCAGGACTGAAATTGGCCAGCGAATCCGCCTGAGAAAGACACCTGAACTGATCTTTGAATTTGATGAAACGATGGCTTATGGTAATCGCATCAATTCACTGATCCATGAGCTGCAGAGGGAAGAGCAGCCAGAAGAAGATGGGCAAGAAAAGGATAATGATTAAACGGTTCGCCGTAGATCTTGATATGAAAAATGGATAGACACTTTTGTCTATCCATTTTTTTCGATAAGTGTCATAAAACTAATAATACATGGCTGTTTTAGTAAGGCTGTTTTCGTAAAGATTGTCGTTAAAATTCTGAAGCCGATTTTAATGTAATATAAGCTATTTTGCAGGTTGGTATTAATTTTGCATGCTCTTTTCTCACAAAAGAGTCAACTTTTCGAAAAAAATAGGTCATTCAATCCTATTTTGTAGCCAATAGCAACAAAGTGTGAGAAAAAAGCCTAATACATAAAAGAATCGAGGAAAAAGAAAATGGAAGGGATTCTGCCTCTTTTTAAACCAGCGGGTATGACTTCGCATGATTGTGTGTTTAAACTCAGGAAATTGTTAAGAACGAAGAAGGTCGGGCATACGGGCACTCTTGATCCTGATGTAACTGGAGTACTGCCTATATGTGTTGGCAAGGCGACAAAAATTGCCGAATACATTACTGACGCCGGAAAAGCCTATGAGGGGGAAGTCACCCTGGGCTTCACGACAACTACAGAAGATGCATCAGGTGAGAAGGTGGAGGAAAAAGCAGTGGACAGGACAATTACAAGGACAGAGATCGAAGAAGTCCTCCAATCACTGACAGGCGAAATTGCACAGACTCCCCCTATGTATTCAGCGGTAAAAGTTAATGGAAAAAAACTATATGAATACGCGAGACAAGGAATTGAAGTTGAAAGGCCAACCAGGAAGGTCACCATTTATGGGATAGAGCTGCTTGATGGCAGAGATTCATTTGAAGGTGAACAGATTAGTTTCAAATTCCGAGTTTCCTGCAGTAAGGGGACATACATTCGGACATTGGCAGTGACCATTGGTGAAAAACTAGGATATCCTGCCCATATGTCTTCCCTTGTAAGAATTCAATCCGCTGACTTCACTATTGAGGACTGTTATACGTTTGAACAGCTCGAGGAATTGGCTGAAGAAGGCAATCTGGCGGCTTCCCTGCACCCATTGGAAGCTGGTATTTCTTATTTGCCGAAATATCGCATTAATGATAAAGTAGCAGAGAAAGTGAAAAATGGAGCACTGCTTCCTATCCCGGAGGAATATGCAGGGGATAGCGGTCCCATTATAGTAGAAACAGAAGACGGAAAAGCGCTCGCCATCTATAGAGCACATCCAACAAAAATAGGGATGATGAAACCTGATAAAGTTTTGAGAAATGATCAATAGATCATCACTGTATAATTTGTTTATTTTACAAATTAGCGATGTGAACTCTAAAGTCTTGATTAAAGAGCAGCTGGGTCAGAAAAGGTGAGTAATATCGTGGAAATGATTAAACTAAACCATCCTCATGAATATAATAAAGAAGATTTTCCTCCAATGGCCATGGCCCTCGGCTATTTCGACGGAGTTCATCTAGGCCACCAGCAGGTTATCGAGGAAGCAAAAAAAGAGGCAGAAGCGAAAGGGCTGAAAAGTGCGGTCATGACATTTGACCCTCACCCCTCTGTTGTTCTTGGCAAAAGTGTTCAGCACATGGAATATATCACCCCATTAAATGATAAAGCTCGAACTATCGAAGCAATGGGAGTGGACTACTTATTTGTTGTTCATTTCACAACCGAATTCTCAAGTCTTTTGCCCCAGGAATTTATCGATCAATATATCATTGGTTTGAATGTACACCATGTCGTTGCAGGATTCGACTATTCATACGGAAAAATGGGAAAAGGAAATATGGAGACGATCCAGTTCCATTCAAGAGGCAAGTTCGATTTCACTGTGGTATCCAAGCTGTCTACAAGAGAACAAGAAAAGGTCAGTTCTACCTTGATCCGGACGTTTTTACGTGACGGCAAGGTGGATAAGATGCCGGGCTTGCTAGGGAGATTTTATACCACAGGGGGTACAGTTATCCATGGAGATCGCCGAGGGCGTACGATCGGTTTCCCGACAGCAAATGTAAGCATAGATGAGCAGTACATTCTCCCTCCTACTGGAGTATACGCTGTTAAGATTCATGTAGAGGGAGAATGGCATGAAGGTGTCTGCAATGTTGGTTATAAACCAACATTCCACATGGAAAAAAAGGACAAACCTACTGTCGAAGTCCATATTTTCAATTTCAATAAAGAGATTTACGGGGAATCCGCAGCGATAGAGTGGCATCTGCGCCTCAGAAGTGAACGGAAATTCGAGGGAATCCAGCAGCTTATTGCCCAAATCGAAAAAGATAAGCAAGAAGCCATTCTATACTTTGAAAAAAACAAGGGTTAGACTTGCTTTTTGTCGTAAAAAGATGTATTCTTATTAACGTATCAAAAAAGAACCTTTGCTTGGCAAGTCGAGTCACCGACGCTTGCTAGGTAACAGGGGATTATTAAATGGAGGTGAAACGGATGGCAATCACAAAAGAACGTAAAAACGAACTGATCAACGAATTCAAGACTCACGAAAGTGATACTGGATCTCCAGAAGTTCAAATCGCTGTCCTTACTGCAGAAATCAATACATTGAACGATCACTTGCGCGTTCACAAGAAGGACCACCACTCACGTCGCGGTCTTTTGAAAATGGTAGGTAAGCGTCGTAATCTTTTGACTTACCTTCGTAACAAGGACGTTGCTCGCTACCGCGAGTTAATCAACAAGCTTGGTCTACGTAGATAGTCTGTAAAAGCGGGATTATTCCCGCTTTTTTATTAGGCAAATTTTTTGCAGGTACATAACGATTGATTGATATGAAGCGCTCCTTTTTGGAGCATAATATAACATAAAAGATTTCTAAAAATGACAGCCATTCAACATGCTTTGTTGTACAAGCCTTTGTAAATCAGGCTGGATTGGCTGGTTCATGGTTTTATCATTCATTATAAAGGTATATTTGTTATAAGACATGCGTTTGTGGTGTTTTAAAATAAATGCCCAGGCAAGGCCTGGGTGTATTTAGTGGTAGAGAGGGGCTAAAAAGCATGGAACAAGAAAAACAAAGTTTTTCCTTCGACTGGGCAGGGCGCAAGCTTACAGTTGAAATTGGACAGCTTGCAAAGCAAGCGAGTGGTGCAGTCCTTGTCCGTTACGGTGATACGGCTGTATTAAGTACAGCGACAGCATCAAAAGAACCGAAGAATTTAGATTTCTTCCCTTTGACAGTCAATTATGAGGAAAGACTATATGCTGTCGGAAAAATTCCAGGCGGCTTCATTAAACGTGAAGGACGTCCAAGTGAAAAGGCGATCCTTGCGAGCCGATTAATTGACCGTCCGATCCGTCCATTATTCCCGGATGGATTCCGCAACGATGTCCAGGTAATCAGCATTGTCATGAGTGTTGACCAGGACTGTTCATCAGAAATGGCTGCTATGTTTGGATCATCTTTAGCACTTTCCGTTTCCGATATCCCATTTGGAGGACCAATCGCTGGTGTCACTGTGGGAAGAATTGAAGGGAAGTTTGTAATCAATCCATCTGTTGAAGAAACAGAAAAGAGTGATATGCATCTGGTTGTTGCAGGTACAATGGATGCAATCAACATGGTTGAAGCAGGTGCGGAAGAGGTTCCTGAAGAGGTCATGCTTGAAGCAATCATGTTTGGACATGATGAAATCAAGCGTTTGATAGCCTTCCAACAGGAAATCGTCGCACAGGTTGGAAAAGAAAAAAGAGAAATTAAACTTTTTGAATTAGATAAAGAACTTGAAGCTGAAGTTCGCGGAATTTGTGAGCAGGATATGGTTTCGGCAATCCAGGTACAGGAAAAGCATGCTCGTGAAGATGCGATCAAAGAAGTGAAAAATGCCGTCATCGCCCGCTATGAAGAGCAGGAAGCGGATGAAGACAAACTTAAGCAAGTGAAACAAATCCTTGATAAAATCGTCAAAGGTGAAGTTCGCCGCTTGATTACGGAAGAAAAAGTCCGTCCAGACGGCCGTGGAGTCGATGAAATCCGACCGCTTTCTTCTGAGGTAGGCTTGCTTCCTAGAACACATGGTTCTGGATTGTTCACAAGGGGACAAACACAGGCACTAAGCATTTGTACACTTGGCGCAATGGGTGATGTGCAGATTCTTGACGGTCTTGGAATCGAAGAAGAAAAACGATTCATGCACCATTATAATTTCCCATTATTCTCTGTTGGTGAAACAGGTCCGATTCGTGGGCCGGGTCGACGTGAAATTGGTCACGGTGCACTTGGTGAAAGAGCCCTTGAACCTGTGATCCCGAATGAGAAAGACTTCCCATACACTGTCCGGCTTGTATCCGAGGTGCTTGAATCAAATGGTTCTACTTCTCAGGCGAGTATTTGTGCTAGTACATTGGCTCTTATGGATGCAGGGGTGCCAATTAAAGCACCGGTTGCTGGTATTGCAATGGGTCTGATCAAATCAGGAGAACACTATTCTATTCTTTCTGATATCCAGGGTATGGAAGACCACCTTGGTGACATGGACTTCAAAGTAGCTGGAACTGCAAAAGGTGTTACAGCCCTGCAGATGGATATCAAGATCGAAGGATTATCCCGTGAGATTCTTGAAGAAGCTTTACAACAGGCGAAAAAAGGGCGTATGCATATTCTTGATTCCATGCTGGCGACCATTAAAGAACCACGTGAACAGCTTTCAAAATATGCACCAAAAATCATCACGATGTGGATCAAACCTGATAAAATCCGTGACGTCATTGGGCCAAGCGGAAAACAAATCAATAAAATCATTGAAGAAACTGGCGTAAAAATCGATATCGAACAAGATGGTACGGTATTTATTGGCTCAGTAGATGAAGAGATGATCCAAAGAGCAAAGAAAATTATCGAAGACATTGTCCGTGAAGTCGAAGTTGGAGAAATGTACCTCGGAAAAGTCCGCCGCATTGAAAAATTTGGTGCGTTCGTTGAAATCTTCCCTGGTAAAGATGGCTTGGTCCATATCTCCGAGCTTGCTGAAGAGCGAGTAGGTAAGGTAGAAGATGTCCTGAAGCTGGGAGATGAACTACTGGTCAAGGTAACTGAAATCGACAAACAAGGCAGAGTCAATCTTTCACGCAAGGCAGTATTGAAAGAACAGCGTGAAAAAGCAGAAAAACAATCATAAAAAAGAAATGCGGAAGCGTCTCGAGGGGCTAGGCGCTGGAGCTGGACACTGATCACAGTACAAGATTTCTTATAAATCATTCAAAGGCCGGGGTGCATTCCCGGCCTTTTTAATGTTTTTTCACTGTGCCACCATCTTAACACCCACAAAGACCATCCCCAGCAGGTTTCACACAAGATAATAGCCAAGATCCTTTCTTTTCTTGTTCGTTCACTGTTGTCTTTCGTTCTACCTTGTCCTTCTGTTTCATAAAGTAAAATAAGGCCCAATTTGTATAGTATCAAACATATTTTCGAGGGCCTTAACAGTAGAGGAGGCAAATTAAATGCGAAAGTTTGTATTAATTTCTGTTTTATTGATTGCTGCGTGGATCACGGTGAATAATCCATTCTCCCATACATATGTTTCAGGACTTAAAACCGGGGCACTTGAAGTGGCTGGCAATAAGAATTCGTTAATGTCAGAAATTGAATCGAAAGCAAAAGAATATGAAGTCGAACCATCCGATGCCAGAAAAGATCCTGTCTGGAAGGTAGTTCCTGGCTACAATGGGCTTAAAGTAGATATCAAAAAGTCTTTTGCCAAGATGGAGAAGGAAGGCGAATTCGATCCGGAAAAGCTAGTCTTCAAGCAGGTTCGGCCTCAAGTCCATCTAAATGATTTGCCGCCGACGGCCATCTATAAAGGGCATCCTGAAAAGCCGATGGTAAGCTTTATTATTAATGTAGCATGGGGAAATGAGTACTTAACAGGGATGCTTGCGACATTAAAGAAGCATAATGTGACTGCAAGTTTTTTTCTTGAAGGCAGATGGGTAAAGAATAATCCAGGCATTGCGAAAATGATTGCTGATGCAGGTCATGAGATAGGAAATCATTCATTTACACACCCAAACATGAAGCAGCTTTCTGCAGCGAAAATCAATGAAGAGATCCGCAGGACAAATGAGGTTATTGAAGCAGTAACTGGTGTGAAAAGTAAGTGGTTTGCTCCTCCAAGTGGGTACTACAAGGATGAAGTGGTTGAAATTGCTGCCGCACATAATTTAAGGACCGTCATGTGGAGCGTAGATACGATCGATTGGCAGAAGCCCTCTCCAGATAAATTGATCAACAGGGTAATGGGGAAGGTTCATAATGGCGCAATGATTCTAATGCATCCAACAGAGTCGACGGCTGCTTCGCTCGATCAATTGATCACTCAAATAAAAGCCAAAGATTTACAAATTGGGACAGTTTCCAGTTTATTAAGTGAAAACCGGATAGTAACCACAAAAAAAATGAAAGAATAGCATTGTATTTGGAAAAAGTAAGTTAAATGGACTATACTAAGTAAATGCAATAGTTTTAGCAGCTGGTTCCAGAGGAGGAATATAATGATAAAGAAATATACATGCCAAAATGGTGTAAGAATTGTACTAGAACAAATCCCAACTGTCCGTTCGGTGGCAATCGGAGTATGGATCGGAACAGGCTCCCGTAATGAAAACCCAGAGAACAATGGAATTTCCCATTTTCTTGAGCATATGTTCTTCAAAGGCACTAAAACAAGGACTGCAAGAGAAATCGCAGAGTCCTTTGACAGCATTGGCGGCCAGGTGAATGCATTCACTTCCAAGGAATATACATGCTATTACGCGAAGGTATTAGATAATCATGCTCCATACGCACTAGAAGTTTTAGCTGATATGTTCTTTAATTCTACTTTTGATTCCGAGGAATTGAATAAAGAGAAGAATGTTGTGAACGAAGAAATCAAGATGTACGAAGATACACCTGATGATATCGTCCACGATTTGCTTAGCCAGGCAGTTTACGGAGATCATCCGCTTGCGTATCCAATCCTTGGAACGGAGGAAACGCTTCAAAGTTTTACCGGAGAAAAGCTGGAGCAGTATATGCATGATACTTACAGACCGGAAAATGTAGTCATATCCATTGCCGGGAACGTTCCGGAATCTTTCATTAAAAACGCAGAAGATTTCTTTGGCTCATATGAAGCAAGCAAGGAAAAGGTGGATAATGAGAAACCTGAATTCCATGCAACACATGCTTCCAGGAAAAAGGAAACTGAACAAGCACACCTTTGCCTGGGTTTTGAAGGCTTGCAGATCGGCCACTCTGACGTCTATAGCCTGATCGTCTTGAACAATGTACTGGGGGGCAGCATGAGCAGCAGGCTGTTCCAGGAAGTACGTGAACAGCGCGGCCTAGCTTACTCTGTGTTTTCCTATCATTCGGCGTACCAGGATAGCGGTATGGTGACAATTTATGGCGGGACGGGAGCAAATCAGCTGAACGTTTTATATGAAACAATCCAGGACACTCTTGCGAAGCTGCGTGCAGAAGGAATTACGGAAAAAGAACTCAACAACAGCAAAGAACAGCTCAAAGGCAGCCTGATGTTGAGTCTTGAAAGCACAAACAGCCGTATGAGCAGGAATGGAAAAAATGAACTTCTGCTTGGAAGACATCGCTCCCTTGATGAAATAGTCGAACAAATCGATCAAGTGACCAAGGATAGTGTCGATGGAATGGCCAATAGGATCTTCACGGATAAATATTCTGTTTCCTTGATCAGTCCAAATGGCGAACTGCCAAATTTATAATATCTTCCCAAAAACAGCAGTTTCCATGTGAAACTGCTGTTTTTATTTAAAGATACATTTAGCCATTCCAGTTACAGCGGGAAGGCAGAAAGAGGAGCATGTTCGTGACAGGTTTAGTCTCTGCACAAGAAAAGCTGTCAAGAAAACGAAGGAATCATGACAGGTTTGAGTCATTCATCTGAAAGCTGTCAAAATAACCAGCGATTCTGATAACAATTCCCCCTTTTTTCAAGGATATGTATTCTAAAAAACCTCCTGGATTGATACATATAGAGTAAGGACAAAGTGACAGGGGGTGCCAGACATGAAATTAAGTGAACTTGGCGGGAAAGAAATCGTCGATGCGAAAAGGGCAGAAAGATTGGGCGTGCTCGGACAGACTGATCTGGAAATTAATGAACGTTCTGGACAAATAGAAGCATTGATCATTCCATCTTTAAAATGGTTCGGTCTCCGCAAACAATCCGGAGAGGTTCGGGTTCCATGGAAGCATATAAAGAAAATAGGTACCGACATGATTATCATTGACATTCCTGATGACGAAGAGTAAAAGCGGGCGTAAAGCCGGCTTTATTTTTTATGACTGTGTAATTTTAAAACAAAGATAATCTTAGACAAAGATTTCTGCGCTGGCCATAGGGCCGGCGCTTTTCTTTTATGGAAAGCTCACCTATTGCAAGTTTGATACATATGATGTTGAAGTAGTTCAATTTGAATGAAATATATATTCCAGGATTAATGGAAAAGAAGGTGATTGTTCTCATGCTGACAGGAATGCAAATCGCAGTTATCGGCGGTGATGCGAGACAGCTGGAGATTATTCGCAAGCTGACAGAGCTTGATGCAAAGCTTTCTTTAATAGGCTTCGAGCAGTTGGACCATGCTTTTACAGGTGCCTCAAAAGAAAAGATAGATGAAGTTGATTTTTCCGTCCAGGACGCTTTAATCCTGCCTGTGCCAGGAACAAGTCTGGAGGGTCAGGTCGAAACGATTTTCTCGAATGAAAAAGTAGTCCTCAACAAAGAAATGCTTGAAAAGACACCAGAACATTGCACAGTTTATTCAGGCATCAGCAACACATATTTGACTGGTATCACAAAGCAGGCTAACAGGAAACTTATACAGCTGTTCGCTCGTGATGATGTAGCAATATACAACTCGATCCCGACTGTCGAAGGAACGATCATGATGGCGATCCAACATACAGATTTCACCATCCACGGCTCGGAGGTAGCCGTTCTTGGGTTGGGCAGAGTTGGTATGAGTGTGGCGAGGACCTTCCATGCCCTTGGTGCTAAGGTGAAGGTCGGAGCGAGGAAAAGTGAGCACATAGCAAGGATTACGGAAATGGGATTAGAACCATTCCTTTTATCTGAAATAGGCAAGGAAGTTACAGATATCGATATTTGCATCAATACGGTTCCTCATCAAATCGTTACAGCCTCTGTTATTTCAAGGATGCCAGCTCATACTCTGATCATTGACCTTGCATCCAAACCAGGTGGAACGGATTTTCGCTATGCGGAAAAGCGCGGAATCAAAGCACTTCTTGCACCGGGATTGCCGGGAATCGTTGCCCCGAAAACTGCAGGACAAATATTGGCGAACGTTCTTTCTCAGCTGCTTATGGAAGACTTTAATAACCGAAAGGAGAAAGAAGCATGAGTTTAAAAGGGAAAAAGATCGGATTTGGATTAACAGGCTCGCATTGTACGTATGATGCTGTGTTTCCTGAAATTGAAAAGTTGGTGAATGCAGGAGCTGAAGTTTTACCGGTTGTCACATTCACTGTTAAAAATACAGAAACACGTTTTGGCAAGGGAGAAGATTGGGTACAGCGGATTGAGGAACTTACCGGGAATAATGTGATAGACTCAATTGTGAAGGCCGAACCTCTTGGTCCCAAGATACCGCTTGATTGCATGGTCATTGCCCCGCTGACAGGCAACTCAATGAGCAAGTTTGCGAATGCAATGACAGATTCACCAGTCTTGATGGCTGCTAAAGCGACTTTGAGGAACCAGAAGCCCGTTGTCCTTGGCATATCCACGAACGATGCTTTGGGGTTAAATGGCGTTAACCTTATGAGACTAATGGCAACGAAGAACATTTATATGATTCCTTTTGGCCAGGATGATCCGGTCAAAAAGCCAAATTCGATGGTAGCGAGAATGGAGATGCTTTCCGAGACAATCATGGAGGCGATGAATGGCAAGCAGCTCCAGCCAGTGCTGGTCGAGCGTTATAAGGATAATTAATTCTGTAAGTTAGCCCCGAAGATAACGGGCAAAATTTTGCTCTAAATGCTCTAATTTCAACTGGAAACGCTTTTCTCCGGCAGTGAAGCAAAATGTTTCTTTTCTTAATGATTGATTATGATAAAATATAGGATAATATACTAGGCGGTTATTTCTATTGGACCGCCGTTTTACTTATGGTTCAAACAACCTCAGCAAACATGCGGGGATATAAAAACGATAATGGTAGTGGAAGGGGAAACAGCAATGTCAGAGAGAAAAGGTTACCGTATAGCAGTAGTGGGAGCAACAGGAGCAGTAGGTCAGCAGATGATCCAAACGCTCGAAAGTAGGGACTTCCCTGTATCAGAGCTTTTATTGCTTTCATCATCAAGGTCAGCTGGTATAAAGGTTCAATATAAAGGAAAAGAGATAACAGTACAGGAAGCGAAGCCAGAAAGCTTCGAAGGTGTGGATATCGCTCTGTTCAGCGCTGGAGGAAGTGTTTCAAAGGAGCTGGCACCGGAAGCAGTTAAACGCGGCGCAATCGTTGTTGATAACACAAGTGCATTCCGTATGGATGAGAATACTCCGCTTGTCGTGCCCGAAGTTAATGAGGAAGATTTGCATTCTCACAATGGTATTATCGCTAATCCGAACTGCTCTACGATCCAGATGGTTGTAGCATTAGAGCCATTACGTAAGAAATTCGGCCTGGATAAGATTATCGTATCGACGTACCAGGCGGTATCAGGTGCAGGGGCAGCAGCAGTTGAGGAACTAGAGGAACAGACTCAGGCAATCTTGAACGGTGAAGAATATGAACCAAAGATTCTCCCGGTTAAGTCAGCGGAAAAGCACTACCAGATTGCGTTCAATGCTATTCCGCAAATCGATACATTCGTAGATAACGGATTCACATATGAAGAAATGAAAATGATCAATGAAACTAAAAAGATCATGCATATGCCTGGGCTGCAGGTTGCTGCAACATGCGTGCGGCTCCCGGTTGGAACTGGTCATTCAGAGTCAGTATATATTGAAATTGGCCAGGATGGCGTTTCCGCAGCTGAAGTAAAGGAACTTTTGGCAGATGCACCAGGAGTTGTCCTTCAGGATGATCCTGATCAGCAGCTGTATCCAATGCCTGCATTCTGTGTTGGCAAAAATGATGTTTTTGTGGGCAGAATCAGGAAGGACCTGGACAATGAAAAGGGCTTCCATATGTGGGTCGTTTCTGACAATCTGTTAAAAGGTGCTGCATGGAACTCAGTCCAGATTGCTGAAAGTCTTGTGAAGCTTGGATTGGTAAAGTAGAAGATAATTGTATTAAATGACAGAACTACTGAGGTGTTACGATGAAAATAATCGTTCAAAAATTTGGCGGTACATCTGTCCGGGACGAACAAAGCCGCAGCCAGGCGATGGGCCATGTTAAAAAGGCGATCGCTGATGGGTATAAAGCGGTTGTGGTAGTCTCTGCGATGGGAAGGAAGGGAGACCCGTACGCAACTGATACCCTCCTCAGTCTGCTAGGAGGAAGTGACAGCAAAATCAGCAAGCGTGAGCATGATCTCCTGCTGTCATGCGGAGAAACGATTTCCAGTATCGTTTTTACCAATATGCTGCTTGAGAACGGCATAAGTGCGACGGCCCTTACAGGTGCACAGGCAGGATTCAGGACAAATAGCGAGCATACGAACGCGAGAATCCTTGATATGAAATGCGACCGATTGTTGAGGGAACTTGATCAGTTCGACGTTGTCGTCGTGGCTGGCTTCCAGGGTGCAGCAAAAAATGGAGACGTGACAACAATCGGCAGGGGCGGCAGTGATACATCTGCTGCAGCGCTTGGTGCAGCGTTAAACGCTGAATGGATTGACATATTTACCGATGTCGAGGGAATCATGACTGCTGACCCAAGGATTGCAGAAAACGCAAGGCCTCTTTCCGTGGTCACTTATACTGAAGTTTGCAATATGGCTTACCAGGGAGCAAAGGTAATCCACCCTCGTGCAGTAGAAATTGCCATGCAGGCAAAAGTTCCGATTCGAATCAGGTCCACCTATTCGGAAGGTCTCGGTACGCTGGTTACTGCGCTTAATCGTGAGAATAAAGGGACAGACATCAAGGAACGGCCTGTGACAGGAATTGCGCATGTTTCAAATGTAAGCCAAATCAAGGTATTTGCTAAAAAAGACCAATACAATTTGCAATCTGAAGTTTTCAAGGCGATGGCAAATGAAAACATAAGCGTTGATTTTATCAATATTTCTCCAAATGGAGTGGTTTACACAGTCTTGGATGAGATGACGGACCGGGCGGTAAAGGTATTGGAGGGGCTGGGGCACACCCCGCAAATTGAGAGACATTGCGCAAAGGTCTCCGTAGTCGGAGCTGGAATGGCAGGAGTCCCAGGGGTAACTTCGAAAATCGTTACAGCTTTATCAGAAAAGGGCATTCGCATCCTTCAGTCCGCTGACAGCCATACAACCATTTGGGTATTAGTTAAACAAGAGGATTTAGGAAAGGCAGTAAATGCATTGCATGATGCCTTTCAGCTCGAAGAGGAAACAGCAGATTTCGAGCGTCATGATATATAAAAAGATTTTGCTTCCCAGTCTCGGCTGCCGGAAGCCTTTCAGAAGAGGAGTGAACAGGAATGGTTCAATTCGGAAGAGTATCCACAGCAATGGTGACCCCATTTGATCATAAAGGTCACATTGATTTCGCTAAAACGACCCAGCTAGTAAACCATTTGATTGATAACGGAACAGATTCGCTTGTTGTTGCAGGAACAACTGGTGAATCCCCGACTCTATCTAAAGAAGAGAAAATCGCATTATTCCGGCATGTCGTGAAGGTTGCAGACAAGAGGGTTCCAGTAATTGCAGGAACAGGCAGCAATAACACATATGCGACCATCGAACTGACAAAAAAAGCGGAAGAGATTGGTGTAGACGCGATTATGATCGTAGCACCTTACTACAATAAGCCGAACCAGGAAGGATTATACCAGCACTTTAAAGCTGCAGCAGCAGCTACATCCCTCCCTGTAATGGTTTATAATATTCCAGGCAGGTCAGTAGTCAACATCCTGCCTGAAACGGTGATCAAATTGGCTGAAATCCCGAACATTGTAGCAGTAAAGGAAGCGAGCGGCGACCTCAATGCTATGACTAAAATCATCGCAAATACACCAGAGGATTTCCTTTTATATAGCGGGGATGACGGATTGACTCTCCCTGTCCTTGCCATCGGAGGTACTGGAATTGTATCTGTAGCTTCACATGTGATTGGAAATGAGATGCAAGCAATGGTCGATGCTTTCTTCAGCGGAAGAAATGCGGACGCAGCAAAATTGCACCAGCGCCTGCTCCCAATCATGCAAGGACTCTTCGCCGCACCAAGTCCGGCACCTGTTAAAACGGCATTGCAGCTGAAAGGGCTAGATGTCGGTTCCGTTCGTTTGCCAATGGTACCATTGACAGAACAAGAAAGAACAGCAGTAGCGAAATTATTTGAATAGAAGAAAAGGCCAGCCTCATGTAATGAAGGTTGGCCTTATTTTATATGAAAGTAAAAACAGAGTCGTTGTAATACCCGAAAACTAAATTCAAAATCCAATCGGTAAAAGCTGGAACCTTGAACATAGAGAAAGGTCAGCATCATCCTTTTGACACGAATGAATATTGTTGTAAAGGATTTCTGCCATCAAGTATAATGATTTTAACTGATTGCGTTCGGGAGCTAACAACATAGGAGGAGCGGGAGATTGATTACGAAAAACGAAAGTATTAAAATCATTCCACTTGGCGGAGTTGGGGAAATCGGCAAGAATATGTACATCACCGAAGTAGACGGTGATATTTTCGTGGTTGACGCAGGATTAATGTTTCCTGAGGATGAGATGCTTGGGATTGATATAGTCATACCCGATTTAACATATTTGATATCGAATAGCCACAGGGTTAAAGCGATTTTCCTGACGCACGGACATGAAGATCACATTGGGGCATTAACATATGTTTTACGAAAAATAAATGTCCCCGTTTACGGAACGAAATTAACTATTGCCCTTTCCAAAGAGAAGATGAAGGAGCAGGAATTTACTGGATCTGCTGATTTTCATGAAATTCATGCGGACTCAGTATTGGATTTTGACAATGTTTCTGTTTCCTTTTTCAAAACCAATCATAGTATCCCTGATTCAGTAGGCGTCAGCATTCATACTTCAGAAGGCGCAATCGTACATACAGGGGACTTTAAATTCGACCAGGCTGCTGGACCACTGTACAAACCAGAAGTCGGCAAGATGGCAGCAATAGGTGAAAAAGGTGTTCTTTGCTTGCTTTCAGACAGTACAGAGGCTGAAAGACCAGGGTATACACCATCAGAATCAACCGTCGTTGCTGAACTGTCCAATGTTTTTTATAATGCACAGGGCAGGATCATTGCTGCTTGCTTTGCTTCTGACCTAAACAGGATCCAGCACCTCTTTAATAGTGCATCGGCAAATGGCCGCAAAGTAGCGGTGGCAGGCAATAGCTTAAAGCGTGTGTATGATATTGCATTGCAACTCGGCTATTTACAGGTGGAAGAAGACTTAATTATATCGGTAAATGATTTAAAGGATTACGAAGATGATCAGGTTGTTATTTTAACCACGGGAAGCCAGGGCGAGCCGATTGAAGCTTTGCAGAAGATGGCTAAACAAGTTCATCCACAGGTGAATATCCGGGAAGGGGACACAGTCCTATTTGCTGCGTCTCCACTGCGGGGAAGTGAAGTATTTATATATAAGACGATGGATATGCTTTACCGTGCCGGTGCGAATGTTATGTCTGGCAAAAAAAGTGTCCAGGTTTCAAGCCATGGAAGTCAGGAAGAATTGAAATTTATGATTAATCTGATGAACCCGAAATTCTTCATTCCTGTTCATGGCGAATACAAAATGTTAAAGGCTCACAAAAAGCTGGCACAATCATGCGGGATTTCAGAGGAGAATATTTTCATTCCTGACCGTGGTGACGTAATAGAAATTTCTGGCGGGAAACTTAAGTCCACTGAGAAGGTTCCGGCAGGGAATACATTGATTGACGGAATCGGGGTTGGAGATGTAGGCAATATTGTTCTCCGGGACCGAAGACTGCTTTCGCAGGACGGCGTTTTAATTGTAGTCGTTACACTGAATAAAGCAGACAGAAGGATTGCAGCCGGACCTGAAATTATCTCGCGCGGTTTCGTCTATGTCCGTGAATCAGAAAAGCTGATGGCGGAATCTTCTGCGCTTGTAAAAGAAATCGTAGAGAAAAATGCAGAAAAAGCGTTATTTGATTGGAATAGTCTTAAACAGGACATCCGTGATTCATTGAATCAATATTTATATGAAAAAACAAAACGCCGCCCAATGATCATGCCGATCATAATGGAGGTTAAATAATCACAAAAGGTACTGGCTTGATGCCAGTGCTTTTTGTTTTACCATCTCATGTCACTTCTCTGGTCTGGAATGAAAATGCTTATGATGTTCATACTAAAATTATCATGCCTGAAGGGAGCATAAAAAGATGGATATTGATATGAATAAATTCAGTTCAGAAAACCAGGAAGGACAGCAAGGGGATAAGGAGAACAAACCGTCTGGCCTTCTTGAGAAAATACAGCAGCTTGGACAAACGAATGTACCCCAGCTGTCTCAGGATTCGAAGATCCATTGTTTGACGATTGTTGGCCAAATCGAAGGGCATATGCAGCTTCCGCCTCATAATAAAACGACGAAATATGAACATTTAATTCCACAAATTGTCGCAATTGAACAAAACCAGAATATTGAAGGCTTGCTTGTTATCTTGAATACAGTTGGCGGGGATGTAGAAGCAGGGCTGGCGATATCGGAAATGCTGGCTTCACTTTCGAAGCCGACAGTATCTATCGTACTGGGTGGCGGCCATTCAATAGGTGTGCCTATTGCGGTTTCCTGTGATTATTCTTTCATTGCGGAGACAGCAACAATGACTATTCATCCGATCAGGTTGACTGGACTCGTCATTGGTGTTCCGCAAACTTTTGAATATCTAGATAAAATGCAGGAAAGAGTCGTGAATTTTGTTACAAAGCATTCCAATATTGCTGAAGAAACATTCAAGGAGCTGATGTTTGCCAAAGGGAACCTGACGAGAGACATTGGAACGAACGTGGTCGGCCATGATGCGGTGCAAACCGGTCTTATCCACGAAGTCGGCGGCATAGGACAGGCAATGAGGAAGTTAAACGAATTAATTGATATGAATAAACAAAAGTCAGAAGTGATTGTACAATGATCCTTTATACGATGATGCCACAGGAACAGGTCTTCCCTCCAAATGAAGAGGGAGCTGTAAACCAGATAATGATAAATTATAATGGAATTCCTATCATGGCTGAATGGACAGAGAATCACGAGTACCGGGTAATCAGGGTTATGAGTACCGATCCAAATCACTATATGGAACCTTCATGTTTACCGGGTTCAACTATTTCACTATCGTAGTTAAAACTTCTCGGAAAATTTTTACTTGCACGGAATAGAAAATCCGTCAGGCAGTTGCGGAATAAGTTTAGATACCTTTTGAAATAGCATAGCTAAGAAAACGATTGTCCCGTTTCACCTCGCAAATATGATATAATATGGATACACTCAGCATTGGCAGCCGATAGGGCTGCTTTTCTTCCTTCATAAGAAAGTATAAGCTTTTAACTAAGATTCCTGTCTAGCTCCAGCGCCTAGCACCTCGAGACGCTTGTCTAGTGTTGCCTCCTAGAAACTTCGAAACTTCAACCCCGCCGGAAGAAGCAAAGTGCTTCTTTGTCGGAGTCTCCAGTTTCTGCGTTTCTGGGCAGTCGGCTATACATTTCGATTTCGGTCCGCCCAATGAAGTCAAAGAGCGACTTCACTGGTCGACCCTCCGTGGCACACGATGTGCTAGACCCGCCAGCCACAGGACGTGGCGCCTTAAATCGGACAGCGCTTGTCGGGGCTGGACAAGGCGCTTGCGCTTTTCTTATAAGTTTGAAGAATGGACTCATTGTTTATGCTGATAGTGAAGCTATAAATATTCAGGTGATAAAATGGCCAAAAAGAAAAGACGGCAATCAAGAAAGAAGAGTGCATTGAAAGCAACAGTTCAATATGAACTTGCCGGGTTAGCATTGCTCGCATTGGCCATCATAGCGATGGCGGATTTGGGTGCGGTTGGAAGGGCGGTCGTGATGTTTTTCCGCTTTTTCTTCGGAGAATGGTATATGCTCAGCCTGGTCGGGCTGGTCGTGTTCAGTATTTATATTATGTGGAAACGAAGCCTGCCCTTCATTTTCAATACCAAGTTGATTGGTACATATCTGATTGTCAGTGCAATCTTGTTATTAAGCCACGTGACGTTATTCGAACTATTATCCAATGGAGGAAAGTTTGAGGATCCAAGTGTCATTAAAAATACATTTGATTTATATGTCATGGAGGCAAAAGGAGAGACAAGCACAACAGACCTTGGTGGCGGGATGATCGGGGCTGTGATGTTTGCGCTGTTTTATTTTTTGTTTGATGCAGCTGGCTCCCAGTTGATTGCGTTTCTGTTGATCATTATAGGCGCGATTCTCGTTACAGGGAAAACCTTTAGTGAAGTTGCCGGAAAAATACTTACACCAATCGGCAGTTTTATCAGTGACCAATGGATTTCATTCATTGAAGATGTGAAGCAATGGAAAGAAAATCACCAGCATAAAAAGACGGAAAAACTGCAGGGAAAGCAAGCTAAAAAAGAGAGCAGCCAGGCAGTTTCACAGGAAGCGCCAGTTGAAAAAACAATCGAACTTACTGATGAGCCGGCTCCGGAGCCAATCATATCCAGCTTTGCTGAGCGAGCCTATGCAAACACTGCTGAAGCACAGCCACAGGAGGCGGAGAAGAAGGCTAAAACCGGAACGGACAATGGTGATGCTGGTGAAGACTTGACACAATCTATTACATTTACTGAGGTAGAGAATACCTCATATGAGCTTCCGCCGATTGATCTATTGAAGCTGCCCAATAAAACCGACCAGAGCGGCGAATATGAAATGATTCATGCCAATGCAGCCAAGCTTGAACGGACCTTCCACAGCTTTGGTGTAAAGGCGAGGGTTACCCAGGTTCACCTTGGACCGGCTGTTACAAAATATGAAGTCCACCCAGATGTCGGTGTCAAGGTCAGCAGAATTGTAAGTTTGAACGATGATTTGGCATTGGCTCTGGCTGCGAAGGATATCAGGATCGAAGCCCCTATACCCGGAAAGTCAGCCATTGGAATCGAAGTACCTAATTCCGAGGTGGCCATGGTTTCTTTACGGGAAGTTATTGATTCCAAACAGCACAACAAACCTGGATCAAAACTTCAAATTGGATTGGGGCGCGATATTACCGGAGAAGCAGTACTGGCAGAATTAAACAAAATGCCTCACCTTCTTGTTGCCGGTGCCACCGGTAGCGGAAAAAGTGTATGTATTAACGGGATTATTACCAGTATTCTGATGAAAGCAAAGCCTCATGAAGTCAAATTGATGATGATCGATCCAAAAATGGTAGAGTTGAATGTTTATAATGGGGTACCACATTTGCTGGCTCCTGTTGTGACTGATGCGAAGAAAGCATCCCAGGCACTCAAAAAAGTGGTCAGTGAAATGGAAAGGCGCTATGAGCTTTTCTCGCACACTGGAACAAGGAACATAGAAGGCTACAATGAATATATTAAGAGGTACAATAGCGAGGAAGAAGCGAACCAGCCTTTGCTCCCATTCATTGTCGTAATCGTGGACGAGCTTGCTGACTTGATGATGGTAGCATCATCTGACGTCGAAGATTCGATTACACGTCTTGCACAAATGGCCCGTGCTGCGGGAATCCATCTGATCATAGCTACGCAGAGGCCGTCTGTTGATGTCATTACAGGGGTAATCAAAGCGAATATTCCTTCAAGAATTGCATTTGCAGTATCTTCGATGACAGATTCAAGGACGATTCTTGATATGGGCGGTGCTGAGAAGCTGCTCGGTAGAGGTGATATGCTATTCCTGCCTGTAGGGGCGTCCAAGCCAGTCAGGGTGCAGGGAGCTTTCCTCTCGGATGAAGAGGTTGAAGAGATTGTCAACTATGTGATTGGTCAACAGAAGGCGCAATATCAGGAAGAAATGATTCCTGAAGATATACCTGAGAATACGTCAGAGGTTGAGGATGATTTGTACGGTGATGCCGTAGACCTTGTGGTGGAAATGCAGACAGCTTCTGTATCCATGCTGCAAAGAAGATTCAGGATTGGGTACTCCCGTGCAGCAAGACTGATTGATGAAATGGAGCTGAGAGGTGTCGTTGGGCCCTATGAAGGAAGCAAGCCGCGTACCGTCCTGGTGGCTAAGTCTGAAGAGGCATAACCTCTTACGTTTATAAAAGACAAAAGTCGGGTGAATACACCCGGCTTTTGTCTTTCTTTAGGAAATAACTCCTATCGAAAAAATAATAGTGTCATACTATTAAAACCGCTTACAAAAAAGTATTATACCAAAAAAATAGGTTTTTCGTCCCGGAAAAAGTGACAATTTTGGTTATTCTAGCTTTTTTCGACAAAATGATGAAACTCTATTTATTTATCTTAAAAAAAGTGTTATAGTATTTTCGATTAGTAGGAATGCTATACATCAGATGTCTGATGTCTTGAGCAAAAAGGTTGGAGGAACGCCTCATGTCGATCAAGTCAGATAACCGGCACCTGTATTTACAAGTAATCGATCACCTTAAGCAAGATATTCAAAAAGGTATATATAAAGAAAGAGAGAAATTGCCTTCTGAATTTGATCTTGCCAAACAGCTTGGAGTTAGCAGGGCAACTCTCCGCGAAGCATTGCGAATTCTTGAAGAAGAAAACGTCATTGTTCGCAGGCATGGTGTAGGAACCTTTGTCAACGCCAAACCCTTGTTTGAGTCAGGTATCGAACAGCTTAACAGCGTGACTGGCATGATTGAGCAGGCAGGGATGAAGCCTGGTACAATCTTTTTAAACTCAACGACTACTGGGCCAACCGAAGAAGATATTCGTCGTTTCTCATGTTCGCTTGATGATGAAATCACACTCGTTGAAAGGGTCAGAACTGCAAACGGGGAACCAGTTGTCTATTGTCTAGACAAGATTCCTTCAAGTATCCTGCCGGAAGATTCTTCTTTTGAAGATGAATCATTGCTTCATCTTCTTGAGATTAAATCGAACCGGAAGGTGACATATGCAGTAGCTCAGATCGAGCCAATTGGCTATCATGAGAAGATTTCACCCATCCTTGAATGCGCGCCCGAAACAGCATTGCTTGTTTTAAAACAGATGCATTTCGACGAGAACGATGTTCCAATTCTTTATTCGGTCAATTACTTTAAAGCCGACAAGTTCAGTTTTCATGTCCTTAGAAGAAGAATTTAATTTTTTTAATGAAATGAAAACGCTAACTGATTGGTTTTTCAGAACATTCCTGCGAAATCACAAACATTCTCTGGGGGGTACAAACCTTGAAAAAGCGTAAATTTGGTTTGGTAATGTCATTGCTTTTAGCGGCAGGTACAATGTTGGCAGGTTGCGGAAGCGACGAAGGCGGCAGTTCTAATGGCAAGGAGTCAGACTTAAGAGTAGGTATGGTTACTGACGCAGGTACGATTGATGATAAATCTTTCAACCAGGGTACTTGGGAAGGAATCCTGAAAGCTGAGGAAGAACTTGGCGTAAAGACAAAGTACCTTAAGCCAGCTGGAACAACTGAAGCTGAATACTTAAAAGAAATCGGCAACTTATATGATGCAGAATATAAGTTTATTATTACACCGGGCTTTAAATTCGAAACAGCAGTATTCCAAGCCCAAGATAAATATGAAGATGCTAAATTCGTCATCATTGACGGAAACCCACACAATGGAGATTTTAATCCAGTCGTAAAAGACAACACTGTTGCTGTATTCTTTGCTGAGCATGAGTCTGGATTCCTTGCTGGTGTAGCAGCAGCGGTTGAATTGAAAGAAGGCGAAGCAGGCTTTATCGGTGGTATGGAAATTCCGGCAGTACAAAAGTTCAACTGGGGCTTCCAGCAGGGACTTAAGTATGCAAACGAAAATCTTGACACAAATGTAACAATGAAAGCTGAGAACGTTGTATATCAAGGTTCATTTGATAACGCTGCTGCTGGTGGACAAATCGCGGCTCAATTCTATGATCGCGGCGTAGATGTCATCTTCACTGCTGCTGGTGGTGTTGGTGTTGGTGCGATCAACGAAGCGAAGAACCGTGCTAAGGCCGGAGAAAATGTCTGGATCGTTGGTGTTGACGTTGACCAGTTCGAAGATGGTAAGTACGATGGCGACAAGTCCGTTATCCTTACTTCAGCAATGAAGAAGCTAGACCAGGTTGCTTTCGACATGGTCCAAGCTGAAATAGATGGCAAATTCCCAGGTGGAGAAACATTAACATTTGATGCAAAGAACGATGGTATTGGTCTTCCTGAGAAAAACCCTAACCTAAGCGAAGAAACTATGGGCAAGGTTAAGGAAGCTTACGACAAGATTAAATCAGAAGAAATCAAGGTCTCTGCTGAACAAGGAGATTTATTTAAGTAAAAAAGTGCAAAAGAGACGGTTCCTTCCGTCTCTTTTGTCTATCAAACCCGGTACGGAAAAAATTGCTAATTTTAAAATGTAAGTTCGATTGATTTTTCGTATTGATAAAGAAATGTACAGCTCCAGAGCCTGGCTTACACAAAATCGGCCTGCCAGAACAACACGGCCAAATCTTGTGAAGCTGACCAAGGCGCTTACGCTATTCTTAATAGGTATAGAGTCTAATACAAAGGTGAGTGCTACTATGAGTTATGTAGTTGAGATGTTGAATATCCGGAAAGAGTTTCCGGGTATCGTAGCCAACGATAATGTTACCCTTACCCTAAAAAAAGGGGAAATACATGCACTATTAGGTGAAAACGGTGCAGGGAAGTCAACCTTGATGGGTGTCCTGTTCGGCATGTACCAGCCAGAACGAGGCATTGTAAAAGTAAATGGCCAAGAAGTAAAGATTACCAATCCTAACGTTGCCAACCGTTTGGGAATCGGGATGGTCCATCAGCACTTTAAGTTAGTCGAGAATTTTACTGTTACCGAAAACATCATTTTGGGCAGTGAGCCACTTAAGGGCATGGTGCTTGATATTGATAAAGCAGCAAAAAGAATTGAAGAATTATCAAAGCATTACGGTTTGAATGTTGACCCGCATGCGAAAATCGAAGATATCTCAGTAGGTATGCAGCAAAGAGTCGAGATTTTGAAGATGCTTTATCGTGAAGCAGATGTTCTGATTTTGGATGAGCCAACAGCTGTTTTAACACCAGCAGAAATTGATGAATTAATGAAAATCATGCGCAATCTTATTAAAGAAGGCAAGTCTATTATTATTATCACTCATAAACTGAAAGAAATTAAAGCGGTTGCTGACCGTTGTACGGTAATCCGCCGTGGTAAAGGCATTGGCACTGTCAATGTGTCAGAAGCAAGTGAGGCTAGTCTTGCAGAAATGATGGTCGGACGTCAGGTCTCTTTTAAAGTGAATAAGAAAGAAAGTACTCCTGCTGAGGTAGTACTTAAAATAGATTCTTTGTCTGTCAAAAATAATAGAAAAGTAATGGGATTAAAGGACTTTTCACTGGAAGTTCGAGAGGGAGAAATTGTTGGTATTGCCGGCGTTGAAGGTAATGGCCAGACAGAGCTTGTGGAAGCAATCACTGGTCTAAGGAAAGCAGAGTCCGGGTCAATCCTTATTTATGGTGATGAAATCACTAATCTTCCAATCCGTCAGAGAAATGAAAAAGGCATCAGCCACATTCCCGAAGACAGGCAAAAGCGCGGTCTTGTACTGGATTACTCGCTTGTCTCAAACATGGTGCTCCAAATCTATAATAAGAAGCCTTTCTCTAAGAATGGATTATTAAATGTGTCCGCTATGAAAGCGTATGCTCAAAATATACTGACGAACTTTGATGTGCGTTCAGGTGAAGGTGCTGCATCGATTGCCAGAACACTATCTGGTGGTAACCAGCAAAAAGCCATTATCGGAAGAGAGCTGGAACTTGATCCAAAGCTATTGATTGCGGTTCAGCCAACACGCGGTCTTGATGTTGGGTCAATTGAATACATCCATAAAAGGATTATTGAACACCGTGATAAAGGCAACGCAGTTTTGCTGATTTCATTGGAACTTGATGAGGTTTTACAGTTATCAGATCGTATCGCGGTTGTAAACAATGGTGAACTGGTAGGAATCGTAAATGCAGCTGAAACTGACGAAAATGAAGTTGGTCTAATGATGGCAGGCGTGTCTAAGGAGAGAAGCATATGAGAAATACCATCGTATCTTTAATATCCATTATTCTAGGTTTGGTAGCCGGAGGCATTTTGATGCTGTTCATCGGCAGCAATCCGATCGAAGGCTATTCCTACTTGCTTCTAGGAGCACTGAAGAATCTAGAGCGGATCGGTAATACTTTGGCAACAGCAACTCCGCTTGTATTCACTGGTTTGTCTGTCGCTTTTGCATTCCGTACTGGTCTTTTTAACATTGGCGCTTCTGGCCAGATGCTGGCAGGGGGACTTGCTGCAACAGCTGTCGCCTTAACTTTCGATCTATCCGGACCCATGAACCTTTTGGCTATGGTACTGGCAGGTTTGATTGCAGGTGCTTTATGGGCATTCATTCCTGGTTTGCTAAAAGCAAAATTCAATGTTCACGAGGTTGTTTCCACAATTATGATGAACTGGATTGCCTACTGGACGATTTACTATATTGTCCCGGGGTATTTCAAGGGTGAATTCCTTGAGACAGAATCTAAGAAACTCGCAGAATCAGATACTTTGAGGACGCCATTCTTAACTGAAATGTTTGATGGTTCTTATATCAACCTGGGTCTGTTCCTTGCAGTCATTGCCGTTATTATCATTGCCTTTATCATTGATAAGACGACATTGGGCTTCGAGTTGAAAGCGGTTGGTTTTAACCGATTTGCTGCAGAATATGCAGGTATGAAAGTTAACCGTAACATTATCCTATCCATGTTAATTTCAGGTGCACTTGCGGGTGTTGGCGGGGTAGCGTTGTATACAGGGAACGCTTCTAGTATTCAAATAGGTATTCTGCCTTCACAAGGTTATGACGGCATCGCGGTAGCCCTCCTTGGTGCCAACCATCCTGTAGGGGTATTCTTCGCGGCGGTACTGTTCGGGATTTTATACTCTGGTACAGGATTCATGAACGCAATGACGGAAATTCCACCTGAATTGGCAAACACCATTATCGCGATCATTATTTATTTTGCTGCAACAAGTGTTATGATTGAGCGTCTTTTGAACAAATTCAAGGCGAAAAAATCGAACAAAGAAGATAAAAGTGGTCCTGTAGTCGAGAAGGGAGATTCATAAGATGTGGTCAATAATAGAACAAATTTTTCCTTACGCGATTATCTTTACAATTCCTCTTCTAATTACGGCGCTTGGCGGACTTTTTAGTGAACGAAGTGGTATTGTTAATATTGCCCTTGAGGGATTGATGGTCATTGGTGCCTTTTCTGGCGCACTGTCCATCCATTACCTGAGCGGTGTATTGGACAACCACACATTGGTACTCTGGCTTGGATTGCTGGCTGCTGTACTTGCTGGTGTGCTTTTCTCCATCTTGCATGCTTTTGCCAGTATTAATCTTAATGCCAATCAAATTATCAGTGGTACGGCAATTAACCTGATTGCCACTGCACTGACAGTGTTCCTTGCAAGGAATATTACTGGTAGTGGAAACATTCGGATCTCAAGCGGTTTTTCACCATGGGATGTTCCTTTCCTTTCTGATATACCTGTAATAGGAGATTTATTTTTCACAAAGACATATCCAACAACATGGTTGGTATTGATTATTCTTTTCGCAAGTTCATTCATTTTATATAAAACAAAGTTTGGACTGCGTTTGCGCTCCTGTGGCGAATTCCCGCAGGCTGCAGAAGCAGCAGGGATCAATGTCAGGAGAATCCGTTACAGCGGGGTACTGATTTCTGGAGCTTTCGCCGGTCTTGGCGGAGCCTTGATTATCGTCACACAGTCAGGTGAATTCACAGGAACCGTTGCAGGTCTTGGCTTCCTGGCACTTGCTTCCTTGATTTTCGGTCAGTGGAAGCCGCTAGGTGTGCTTGCAGCGACACTCTTCTTTGGATTTGCCAGTACGATTGCAAACGTGTCTCAAGTAATTCCTGAGCTTGCTGTTATTCCACCAATCTTATTGAAGATTTTCCCTTATGTAGTGACGCTGATCGCACTCGTAATCTTCTCCAAATCATCACAAGCTCCAAAGGCTGTTGGAGAAACTTTTGATAGTGGGAAACGTTAATACTGTTTACTGTGAAAAGAGGTACCTCAAAAGGGTGCCTCTTTTAATATTTGTTAATGCCCAATATTGTGTTAAGTCCCTGTTGATTGTAGTGGAAGAGACTTAAAGAATCAGTTGATAATATCTTAAAAATTTGAACATTCTTTTTAGAATTCATCTTCCATATGTGTTAATATAAAGGAAAAGTTTGCTAAAAATAAAATCGTCAAGAGGGCATGCTCATGAAGCTATCATTATATATGGACGATCGAGAAACGGAAAAAATCTTTTCTTATTTACGCTGGATATTCTTGCTGGTAGGGATTCTATTATTCTACTTTCCCCCATTGGCGGACAGGCTGAATTTTACGAAAGAAACATTTCCTTTATTGCTGTCACTAGGATTTGTCTACATGACCGTAGCCCAGGTTGCTTTACTAAAAATGTCAGCGGGAAACGAGTATTTCAATTTACTTACAAAGGCCGGCATCGTTTTCGATTATATTGCGTTAATGTGGCTGCTTGCATTGACAAATGGAGTCATGTCCCCGCTTTTTCCGATTGCTTATTTGGTCGTTATGCATGCGACCATTTATTGGCGGACGAAAGGGGCAATTTTATCTTCGATTTCGTTAACAATAGGATACATAACTATTTTTGCCGTACAGGCTCAATTTGACTTTAATACAACATTTGTCTTTATTTTAAATCTTGTTTTCATATGGATCATTGGTGTGTTTGGATCATTGATCGTCATACGTGAAAGGAAGCATTTAAAACAGAAAGAGATTTTTCATGAACTGATGTTCACTGACTATTTAACAGGCTTATATAATCATCGCCATTTCCAGGAACAATTAAGGGTTTTGGCAAGTGCACGGCAAGACTTCCTGCTGGTAATGGGAGATATTGATCACTTTAAGCAAATTAATGACCAGTTCGGACATTTAGCGGGTGATGAAATCTTGAAGAAAATTGGAAGCATCTTTCAAGAACTGGCCGCTGAATATGATGCGCAAGCTTTCCGTTATGGCGGAGAGGAATTTGCCTTTCTATTGCCTGCTATCGAGGAACCAGAACAAATCCGCTTTTTTGATGACCTCTACGAAAGATTATCTGCTGAAAAATTCAGTGAAGAATGCAAGAGTGTCACAATGAGCTTTGGTATAGCTTCTTTAAAAGGGTCCGTCTTGCCGGATAAACTTCTTGGTTACACTGACCAGCTTCTATACAGCGCAAAAGCAAACGGAAAAAATCAGGCTAACTTTGAATCTGGTTATACATATTTTTATTCACGGGCAAAAGATGAAATCGCTGCTTCTAGACAATAAAAGCTTCCCAATGGGGAAGCTTTTGCCATATTGACTGCCAATTCCTTGAATAAGACTTAATGTGAAAGGTATAGTTAGAGTATATTTATAGGAATATTAAATATAGACTTCACAACGTATACATAAAAAGAAGAATGTTTTATTTTCATCAATAATGTGAAGAAGAAAGATTGTAAGCAAGTCCTGTTGTATAAATAAAGGAGGATTTCAATGGCTGTCATTTCAGAAAGCATCAAGGATATGAAGGGCTACAAGCTCCATATCGTCAAAACCGAAAAATTCAAGACAAATACAATCGTTTGGAAAATGAAGGCGCCGCTTACGAGTGAGGATGTAACAAAACGGGCGCTGCTTCCGTATGTTCTGCAAAGCAGTTCCAAGGCTTACCCAACGACTTCGAAGTTTCGATCTTATCTTGATGAGCTTTATGGAGCTAATTTATATGTAGATGTTTCAAAAAAGGGAGAATATCAAGTCCTCAGTTTTTCTCTTGAAATTGCCAATGAAAAGTTCCTGAGCGACCCTGACCCTTTGCTGAAAAAAGGATTGCAATTGATGGCGGAGATACTTGTGAATCCGCTGGCTGAAAATGAAACTTTTGACAAAGAGACAGTTGATAAGGAGAAACGTACATTAAAACAGAGAATCCAGGCTGTCTATGATGATAAGATGCGATACTCTAATTTCAGGCTCGTCCAGGAAATGTGCAAAGATGAACCATATGCACTCCATGTCAATGGCGAGATTGATGATATTCCGCAAATAGACGAGAAAAATCTCTACGAATATTACCAAAAAGCATTTGCGGAAGATGAGCTTGACCTGTTTATTATCGGGGATGTTGATGAGGCGGAAGTCCAGTCGTTTGCCCAGGAACTCCTGCAATTTGACGAGCGCACACCCAAGCTTGTTGAGACTTCGAAGGGTGCTGACGTTGAAGAAAAAACCGTCAAGGACCATGAGGATGTTAAGCAAGGTAAGCTGAATATCGGCTACAGGACAAATGTCCTTTATGGAGATAAGGATTATTATGCACTCCAGGTGTTCAATGGAATTTTCGGAGGCTTTTCACATTCAAAACTATTCTTGAATGTGCGGGAAAAAAATAGCCTGGCTTACTATGTCGCCAGCCGACTTGAAAGCCATAAAGGTTTGATGATGGTCATGTCGGGCATTGAATTTGAAAATTTTGAACTGGCCGTAAAAATAATCCGTGAACAAATGGAAGCCATGCAAGCTGGCGATTTTAGCGACCAGGAAATCGAACAGACAAAAGCTGTAATCGAAAACCAGATGCTTGAAACAATGGATACGGCAAGAGGGATGGTAGAGGTCCTGTATCATAATGTTGTATCACGTCAAAATGTCAGCCTCGATGACTGGCTTCAGGGCATGAGTAAAACCACAAAAGAAGAAATCGTTGATGTAGCCAAAAAGGTGCAGCTTGATACGGTTTACTTCTTAACTGGATTGGAGGCGGACAAATAATGGAGAAGATTACCTTTGAACAGCTCCAGGAAGAAATGTACTATGAAAAGCTGAATAACGGACTGGATGTGTATATACTTCCGAAAAAAGGCTTCAATAAAACATATGCTACATTTACAACGAAATACGGTTCGATCGATAATCACTTCCTTCCTCCAGGAAAGAATGATTTCGTGAAGGTGCCTGATGGAATTGCCCATTTCCTTGAGCATAAATTGTTTGAAAAGGAAGATGGAGACGTATTCCAGCAATTCAGCAAGCAAGGTGCTTCGGCGAACGCATTCACATCATTCACGAGGACTGCGTATTTGTTTTCCAGTACATCCAATGTAGAAAAAAACTTGGAAACGCTGATCGACTTTGTTCAAGAACCTTATTTTACCGAGAAGACAGTTGAAAAGGAAAAGGGGATCATCGGGCAGGAGATCACAATGTATGATGACAACCCTGATTGGAGACTGTATTTTGGCCTTATACAAAATATGTATAAAAACCATCCGGTCAGCATCGATATTGCTGGTACAATCGAGTCTATTTCCCATATAACAAAAGATATGCTGTATGAGTGCTATGAGACTTTTTACCATCCAAGCAATATGCTGTTGTTCGTGGTGGGTCCTGTTAAGCCTGATGAGATCATGGGCTTGATAAAAGAGAACCAGGGCAAGAAGGTATACAAAAACCAGCCTGAAATCAAGCGGAGTTTTGATGAGGAGCAGGCAGGGGTGGCTGAGAAGAAACAGGTTCTTAAAATGAATGTCCAGACGTCCAAGTGCCTGGTTGGAATCAAGGCTGCAGACCCAACTGAATCGGGCAGGGAGATGCTCAAAAAAGAGCTTTCCATCAATGTGATGCTTGATATCCTCTTTGGCAAGAGCTCAGAAAACTATACTCAATTGTATGGCTCAGGCTTGATTGATGATACTTTTTCGTACGATTATACAGAGGAGCAGGGCTTTGGCTTTGCGATGGTTGGCGGCGATACAAACGAGCCTGATGTCCTCGCAAGCAAGCTTGAAGCCATGCTTTTGGATGCAAAGGACGGGCGAGGATTGACAGATGACAACCTTGAAAGAACAAAAAAGAAAAAAATTGGAGCTTTCCTCAGGGCGGTCAATTCACCTGAGTATATTGCTAACCAGTTCACACGCTATGCATTCAATGAAATGGACCTGTTTGATGTTGTGCCGGTGCTTGAAAGCCTTACACTGGACGATCTTAGGCAGGCTGCCAGCAAGCTGATTGCTGAAGAACGATTCACAGTCTGCCAGGTAGTCCCAAAGGATAAGCAATAAAACAGCATTTCATTTATGCGCCGGTCCTTGCCGGCGCATTATTTCATGAGAGTATTTGGAGAGGGGAAACATGAAAAAATTCGCACTCGTTACAGGAGCAAGTGGGGCGATCGGAAAGGCGATTTCCACGAAGCTTGCAGCTGAAGGTTATTCGCTTTATTTGCATTTTAACAAGAACGAAAAAGGGATGGAGGAACTTGTCTGCGAGATTCAACACTTTGGCGGAGAATATATACCGATCAGGGCAGATCTTGCCTCAAAAACAGGCTATTTGGATTTAGCGGCAAACATTTTCTCCATTGATGCGATTGTACATAATGCAGGTAATGCCCTTTATGGACTTCTTGAAGATTTGGAGGAGGCGGAAGCAGAGGAACTTATCCAGATTCATTTAACATCGCCTTTGATGCTGACCAAAGAGCTTATTCCTAAATTGCGGCAAAAAGAAAGAGGGAGTATCGTCGTAGTATCATCAATATGGGGGCAGACAGGCGCATCGTATGAAGTGGCTTACTCGGCAGTGAAAGGAGCCCAAATAGCTTTTGCCAAAGCGTTGAGCAAAGAACTGGCAAGCTCAGGGATAAGGGTGAACGCCGTAGCTCCAGGAGCGATTCAGACTCCTATGGTTGAAGACCTTTCACAGGAAGAGATCAAGGCCATCACCGATGATATTCCATCAGGCCGTTTGGGAAAAGCTGACGAAGTGGCAGATAGTGTTGAATTCCTCCTGTCTGATAAATCCACTTATATTAACGGGCAGGTCCTGGCAGTTAACGGTGGCTGGCTGACATGATGCATATGTGACAATTTTTCAAAACATGAACCGTTATGAATAATTATGGGAGTACGTATGCAAAATAACCTTGTACTATTTCAGACAAGGAGGTTGTCAATATGTCCGTACTGGATAACTGGAATCAATGGAAGGATTTCTTGGGAGATCGCCTTCATCAGGGGCAGGAACAGGGTCTGAACAAAGAAGTCGTGGGAGACCTTGCCTACCAAATTGGGGACTATCTTGCCAAGAATGTCGACCCTAAAAATGAGCAGGAAAGAGTACTTGCAGACCTGTGGTCAGTTGCAAGTCCTGACGAACAGCATGCCATCGCAACAGTGATGGTTAAATTGGTTCAGAATAACGGTTCTAAATAATAAGTGGAATTTGAGAGGGGACATACAGCTTCCTCTCTTTTTTTTACGCTCTTAACGTAAAATTTGTTGCTTTCTTAACCAAAAGTAAAAACTGGCACCTTGGTGTTTACGTGTAATATTCGCTCATGATTCAGAAGTCTCCTCGTAAAGAGCTTTATTTATCGACGCAAAGAGGTGTGCATTTCCATCGAAAAGGCATCTGGCACAAGGCTTTATTTTACTTTTAACTTCTGGCTTGTTTTTCCTTTCATCTTCTTTGAAAATCATATAATATAGTAGCTAGATATTCGATGTCAAAATGTGTCGCAATCAAGTGACCCTATAGCAGAGGAGGAGAACGATGGAAAAGAAAGAATGGTACTTGGAATATGAGATTATGATTAACCGTCCAGGACTGCTAGGTGATATTTCTTCCTTGCTTGGTATGCTGTCAATAAATATTGTTACGATCAATGGAGTGGATGAAGGAAGACGCGGCCTGTTGATCCTAGCAAAAGATGATGATCAAATTGAACGATTAGAGTCAATTTTAAATACAATGGATACAATAAAGGTAATTAAAATCCGTGAACCAAAGCTTCGTGACCGGATGGCGGTCAGACATGGCAGGTACATACAGCGTGATGCAGATGATAAAAAAACATTCCGGTTTGTTAGGGATGAACTTGGACTACTTGTAGATTTTATGGCAGAATTGTTTAAGATGGAAGGACACAAACTGATTGGGATCCGCGGGATGCCGCGAGTTGGCAAGACGGAGTCCGTCGTGGCTTCAAGTGTCTGTGCGAACAAGCGGTGGCTGTTTGTATCTTCAACATTGCTGAAACAGACAATCCGCAACCAATTGATTGAAGATGAGTATAACGCTGATAATTTATTTATCATTGACGGAATCGTCTCCACTAGGAGGGCAAATGAGAAGCACTGGCAGCTTGTCAGGGAAATCATGCGCCTGCCTGCGGTAAAGGTTGTTGAACATCCGGATATTTTTGTCCAGAATACGGAATATACAATGGATGACTTTGATTATATTATTGAACTTCGCAATAACCCTGATGAAGAAATCGTGTATGACATGGTTCAGAAGAATCACATGTTTACCGATTCTGATTTTGGCGGATTTGATTTTTAACAGTATTGGAAGGTGTTATCGTGACTGAGTTAGGAAATATATTAAAGGAAGCACGTGAAGCTAAGGGCCTCAGCCTGGACGAACTGCAGTCCATCACGAAAATACAGAAGCGCTACCTTCTTGGTATTGAAGAGGGCAATTACTCTATGATGCCAGGAAAGTTTTATGTCCGTGCATTCATTAAACAATATGCAGAGGCTGTGGGGCTTGATCCAGAACAGCTTTTTGAGCAGCATAAAAATGAAATCCCATCTACATACAACGAAGAGCTGCCCGAGCAGCTTTCCCGTGTCCAGTCGAGGAAAAGTATTTCTCCGGAGACTTCCAAAATCCTCGATGTTCTTCCGAAAATTTTGTTTGGAATCTTTATCATAGGCGCTATCGCACTGGTTTGGTATCTGATCGTCGAGTATGCGGGTGATGAAACAAAGGATCCTGTGACGACAGGTAAGCAGACAAGGGTGGAAGAACCTGCAGAGATAACAGATGAAGATGATCAAACAGATGATAGCGGAAGTGAAGGCACTGGCGAGGATGAGGGTGCTTCCGAGGAGGAACCGGCTGAAGAAGAAACAGAGCCTGAAACTCCGCAACAGGAACTTACCGTCGCCTCAAACAGCGGCAGCAACACTGTTTATGAATTGAAGAATACAGACAAGTTCGTCGTGAAGGTTGTTTCTTTAGGCAGGACATGGGTCAGTGTTAAAAACGGGGCAGGCAAGACTTATTTCGGTGAAGAGTTGAATAAAGATGCCAAAGTCAGCGAGACTGCTGACCTGACAAATGATACTCAGGCTTTGATCAAAGTTGGCTTTGCTCCAGATACCGAAATTTATGTAAATGATCAGAAGCTGGAATATGCAATTTCCCCTTCAAATGCTACGACACAGAATATAACCATTAATTTTGTAAAGTAAGGTTTAATTCTATTGCCCGTATGAACTTTAGTTTATACGGGCTAAAATTATAAAAGGCATATTTAATGATGTTTTTTACATATTGGATATAATGAAAGAAGTCAAACTAATGGCTTTGCAATTTTTCATCTGGAGGAAATAGTATATGAATTTGCCAAATAAGATTACGGTTTCACGAATTTTATTGATTCCGTTATTCATGATCATCATGCTTGTCCCATTTTCATGGGGGGATATCTCCCTGCTTGGTACAACCATGCCCGTCACTCATTTTGTAGGAGCGCTAATCTACATCTTTGCGTCTGTTACAGACTGGGTTGACGGTTATCTGGCACGAAAGCACAACTTAGTTACAAACCTTGGGAAATTCCTTGATCCCCTTGCAGATAAACTGCTTGTCTCTTCTGCACTGATTGTGTTGGTTGAACTGGGGTATGCCCCTGCGTGGATTGTCATTATTATCATCAGCCGGGAGTTTGCTGTAACCGGATTGCGTTTACTGCTTGCTGGCGGTGGCGAAGTTGTTGCAGCTAAAATGCCCGGTAAGATTAAAATGTGGGCCCAGACAGTGGCCATTTCCGCCCTCTTGCTGCACAATATCATTTTTGAAGCATTCTCCATTCCGTTTGCAGACATCGCATTATGGGTGGCGATGTTCTTTACCATTTGGTCTGGATGGGATTACTTCGCTAAAAACAAGCAAGTATTCAGTAATTCCAAATAATCGATTTTGTCAGGGGGACAAGAAATGAATGCCGAAATCATTGCTGTGGGATCTGAATTGCTCCTTGGGCAAATTGTCAACACGAACGCCAGGTTCCTTTCCAGGCAGCTTGCCGACCTGGGAATCAATGTTTACTTTCATACTGTTGTCGGAGATAATCCTGATAGATTGAAGAATGCAATGGAAATTGCCAGGGAACGTGCAGAGCTGATTATCTTTACTGGCGGATTGGGTCCGACGAAGGATGACCTGACAAAAGATACTATTGCTGGGCAGCTTGGAAAGCAGCTTGTTCTTGATGAAGAAGCGATGAAGTCCATCGAATTGTATTTTGAAAAAACGAACAGGGTAATGACTGAGAATAACAGGAAGCAGGCACTCGTCATCGAAGGGTCCACTGTCCTGAAAAATGATCATGGCATGGCTCCGGGGATGTTCCTGCCAACTGAGGACAACAAGTACATGCTTCTGCCGGGGCCTCCCTCTGAAATGGAGCCTATGTTCTTGAAATACGGTCAGGCTGCTATTGAAGGCTTGTCTGGCAATCAAGCTAAAATTGAATCGAGAGTCCTCCGGTTCTTTGGAATTGGCGAGGCGGCTCTTGAATCAGAAATTGAAGATTTGATTGACCAGCAAAGCAATCCGACCATTGCACCACTGGCTGGAGACGGTGAAGTTACACTGAGGCTTACCGCGAGGGACGACGTGCGCGGGTCTGCCCAGGCATTGATTGACCGAATAGAAGCTGAAATCATGGACAGAGTCGGTGAGCATTTTTATGGTTACGACGAAACTTCCTTAGTCATAGAGCTTTCAAAAATATTGAAAAGCAGAAACCTGACATTATCAGCTGCTGAAAGTTTAACAGGCGGCATGTTCCAGCAGGATTTGACTTCAGTTCCAGGTGCAAGCAGCCTTTTTAAGGGCGGTATCGTCTGTTACTCCAATGAGGCCAAAATTGGTCTTGTGAAGGTTGATTCGAAAACAATCGAGAAATTTGGAGCTGTAAGCAGTGAATGTGCGGAAGAACTCGCAGTAAATGCTGCAGCGCTTACCAACTCTGATATCGGCATCAGCTTTACCGGAGCAGCTGGTCCAGACAGCCTGGAGGGGCATCCGGCTGGAACGGTTTTCATCGGGGTGCATATAAAGGGGCAGCCAGTCCATGTGGAAAAACTGACCCTCAGCGGTTCCCGGGATGCCATCAGGAAAAGGTCAGTAAAGTTTGGCTGTCAGATTATAATTAATAGATTATCAGGAACACGGAAGTGATGAACTCCCGTGTTCTTTTTATGCCCCTGAATATACTGAAAGGAAATAGTCATCCCCGTATTTAGAATAGGCAGATTCTTTGCTGAAAACTAATTTTAATGGGTATATATCAAAGTAAAACTGCTGAAAAAAGCATCGAAAAATCAATTTTGACGCTTTTTGCTCTTCTAAAAAAAACGAATAAATGTTCGATTTTTTGTTGGACAAACCTCTTGGAAAAAGGTATAGTAATAGTAGGCTTTAAATAAGAGATTTGCGGCCAGACAGTATGCTGGTTCGTTTTTATATAAAAGGAGGAAATTTGTGTGAGTGATCGTCAAGCTGCCTTAGATATGGCGTTAAAACAAATTGAAAAGCAATTTGGTAAAGGATCAGTTATGAAATTAGGGGAGAAAACAGACACTAAAATTTCTACTTCTCCAAGTGGGTCCCTTGCACTGGATGCTGCCCTGGGAATAGGCGGATATCCTCGCGGACGTGTTGTTGAAATCTACGGACCTGAAAGTTCAGGTAAGACAACTGTTGCGCTTCATGCAATTGCAGAGGTACAGGCAAATGGCGGCCAGGCGGCATTCATTGACGCTGAACACGCACTGGATCCTGTATATGCACAGAAACTTGGTGTAAATATCGATGAGCTTCTTCTTTCGCAGCCTGACACTGGAGAACAGGCTTTGGAAATCGCAGAAGCACTTGTGCGAAGTGGAGCAATTGATATTATTGTTGTTGACTCCGTTGCAGCTCTTGTTCCAAAGGCTGAAATTGAAGGTGAGATGGGCGATGCCCACGTTGGTCTTCAGGCCCGTTTGATGTCCCAGGCATTGCGTAAGCTTTCCGGTGCAATCAACAAGTCAAAGACTATCGCAATCTTCATTAACCAGATTCGTGAAAAAGTCGGCGTTATGTTCGGGAACCCTGAAACAACTCCTGGAGGACGCGCTCTTAAATTCTATTCAAGCGTACGTCTTGAAGTCCGCCGTGCTGAAACTTTGAAGCAGGGCAATGATATGGTCGGTAACAAAACGAGGATCAAAGTCGTCAAGAACAAGGTCGCTCCTCCATTCCGTACAGCTGAAGTGGATATCATGTACGGTGAGGGGATTTCCCAAGAGGGTGAAATCATCGACATGGGTTCAGACCTTGATATCGTCGATAAGAGTGGTTCTTGGTATTCCTACAATGGTGAGCGTCTTGGACAGGGAAGAGAGAATGCGAAAATGTTCCTTAAGGAAAACCCATCCATCCGTCTTGAAATCAAGCAGAAAATCCGTAATCACTACGGCCTTGATGGCGAGTTCAAAGTGACTGAAACTGATGAAGACCAGGAAGAACTTCCATTAGATTAATAGTCTATCTCTGCTATCACCAAGGTCTCCTGAAATCCAGGAGGCCTTGTTTGTACTTTTCTTACTTTAATGTTAGGTGAATATTGATTTTCAGCCTTTATACTCCTTTCGGAGAATGCGTAGAAAATCAACAGTCACATCGAAGAAATAAGAATTGATTGAATAATTAATCAAACCAACAGAATACACATGGGACAAACCCTTGACAATAAAATATGGCAGCTTTACAATTAAAAATGTATATTTTACATTTTCATCGTATTAAAAACGTTTAAAAGCATTTGAGCTGTATATTGATGCTTGTAACAATGTACATGCCGACACTTTAAAAAACGTAACACAAGTTCATAGCAAGAGGAGGTGAAAATGATGGATCTAATTATTTCAATCATCTCCATTTTGCTTGGCCTATTCGTCGGTGCAGTTGTTGGCTATTTTTATCGTAAATCCGTTGCGGAAGCAAAAATTGCAGGTGCCAAAAACGCCGCAGAACAAATTGTTGAAGATGCGAAGCGTGAAGCAGAGGCTATGAAAAAAGAAGCCCTGCTGGAGGCTAAGGATGAAAATCACAAGCTGCGTACTGAAGCAGAGCGTGAAATTCGTGAACGAAGAAATGAACTGCAAAAACAAGAAAATCGTTTATTGCAAAAAGAGGAGAATCTTGATCGCAAAGATGAGTCGTTGAACAAACGCGAGAATCTTTTAGAGAAAAAAGATGACGCTCTTTCCAAAAGACAACAGCATATTGAAGAGATGGAAAGCAAAGTGGACGAGATGGTACGAAATCAGCAGACTGAACTAGAACGCATCTCGGGCTTAACGCGTGATGAGGCTAAATCCATCATTTTGGAGCGTACTGAGCAAGAACTTGCTCACGACATTGCACTAATGATTAAGGAAAACGAAAACAGGGCGAAAGAAGAATCCGATAAGAAAGCGAAAGAAGTACTTTCACTGGCCATTCAAAGGTGTGCAGCAGATCATGTTGCTGAAACGACTGTATCAGTCGTAAATCTTCCGAATGATGAAATGAAAGGGCGTATTATCGGTCGTGAGGGACGGAATATCCGCACCCTGGAAACGTTGACTGGAATTGATCTCATTATTGATGACACTCCGGAAGCCGTTATCCTTTCTGGATTTGACCCAATCAGACGTGAAACAGCCCGTCTAGCTCTAGACAAGCTTGTCCAGGATGGACGTATTCATCCGGCTCGAATTGAGGAAATGGTTGAGAAAGCGCGCCGTGAAGTTGATGAACATATTCGTGAGGTTGGGGAACAGACTACCTTCGAAGTGGGAGTTCACGGACTGCATCCAGATCTTATTAAAATTCTTGGCCGTTTGAAATACCGTACAAGCTACGGACAGAATGTACTTAAACATTCAATGGAAGTAGCCCAATTGTCCGGATTGCTTGCCGCAGAACTAGGTGAAGATGAAACGTTAGCTCGCCGTGCAGGACTTCTGCATGACATCGGAAAGGCCATTGACCATGAAGTGGAAGGAAGCCATGTTGAAATTGGCGTGGAGCTCGCTACAAAGTATAAGGAGCATCCAGTTGTAATTAACAGTATTGCTTCTCACCATGGTGATACAGAGCCGACTTCGATCATTGCAGTACTTGTTGCAGCTGCTGACGCATTATCAGCTGCAAGGCCTGGTGCCCGTAGCGAAGCGCTTGAAAACTATATCCGCCGTCTCGAAAGGCTGGAAGAGATTTCAGAATCCTATGAAGGAGTCGAAAAATCATTCGCTATTCAGGCTGGCAGAGAAATCAGGATCATGGTTAAGCCTGATCAAATCGATGACTTGCAGGCCCACCGCCTCGCACGAGATATTCGCAAGAAAATCGAGGATGAACTCGATTATCCTGGACATATCAAGGTTACAGTCATCCGTGAGACACGGGCAGTTGAATATGCAAAATAAAGCGGTGCTTCGGCGCCGCTTTTTATATTGATGGAAACTTTGCTGGTTTTCCTCTAATCTCGATGTTATGGTACAATTTTTACATAAAAACTAACTTAAAGGCAGGAATGAGGATATATGAGGATTTTATTTGTAGGGGATGTTGTAGGTTCGCCTGGACGGGATATGGTTACGGAATACCTGCCAAAGCTAAAGGGGAAATTTCGTCCGACTGTTACCATCATAAATGGTGAGAATGCAGCGAGCGGAAAAGGGATTACCGAAAAGATTTACCGGCAATTTCTCGAACAGGGCGCACAGGCTGTAACTTTAGGCAACCATGCATGGGATAATCGAGATATTTTCGAATTCATCGATAATGCTAAATATCTGGTCAGGCCCGCTAATTTCCCTGAAGAAGTACCCGGAAAAGGAATTGTTTATTTAAAGGTCAACCAGGAAGAACTGGCAATAATCAACTTACAGGGCCGTACCTTCTTGACACCAATAGATTGCCCATTTAAAAAAGCAGATGAATTGATTGAGGAAGCTAGCAAACGCACTTCCCTCATCTTCGTCGATTTCCATGCTGAGGCAACTAGCGAAAAGCAGGCGATGGGCTGGTATCTTGATGGGAGAGTTTCCGCTGTGGTCGGTACGCATACTCATGTCCAGACAGCAGATGACAGGATCTTGCCCTCTGGTACAGCTTTTCTTACCGATGTAGGCATGACCGGGCCATATGATGGTATATTGGGAGTAGAAAAAGAAGCGGTCCTAAGAAGGTTCATGACAAGTTTGCCAACACGTTTCGAAGTAGCCAAGGATGGAAGGAACCAGCTGTCTGCAGTATTGATAGATTTGGATAAAAAGACTGGCAAAGCAGTGAAAATCCAAAAAATCCTTATTAACGAAGATCACCCTTTTTATGATTAAAAGTATGATATCTGGTTAACAATCTTTCAGGCTGCAGACGGACTCATTTGAGTTTATCTGCAGTCTATTAATTTGCGTTAAATTGGTTATTTGGATGTGTATGAAATACCGAATGCCTCTTATTAAGAAGCATCCGGAGGAAAGATATCCTTATGAAGAGGGGGAAGGCCGCATAAGAGTACGATTCGCGCATAAAGGTACCCTTATAGAAAGGTAGAAGGCCGCATAAGGGTACGATTCGCGCATAAAGATACCCTTATAGAAAGGTAGAAGGCCGCATAAGGGTACGATTCGCGCATAAAGATACCCTTATGAAGAGGTAAAAGGCCGGATAAGGGTACGATTCGCGCATAAAGATACCCTTATGAAGAGGTAGAAGGCCGCATAAGGGTACGATTCGCACCGAAAGATATCCTTATGAAGAGGGGGGAGGGCCGCATAAGGGTACGATTCGCACCGAAAGCTACCCTTATAGAAAGGTAGAAGCTCGCATAAGGGTAAGATTCGCGCATAAAGATACCC
>NZ_JAGGQQ010000004.1:0-149242 GCF_018613195.1 Bacillus sp. ISL-45 | reverse complement strand
AGAAGGCCGCATAAGGGTACGCGCCCACGCCTGGAACCAAACCTGTGCATCAGGATATACCTGAGCTTTCCCGTGAAGATACATTCAAATAATCCGCTTTAACAACAGTATCCCTCTTAAATACTTTCATGCCTTTTTTTTACTGAAGGTCATATGTGGGTCTCCTCCTGAATATAGTAGCAGTGGAACAGACTAACCTGGATGTCCATTTATGACATCCAGGACGGGATAAAATAAGGAGGAGCCAGGAATGGAGATATTAAAAGTTTCAGCAAAATCTAATCCTAATTCTGTAGCTGGTGCGCTTGCTGGAGTACTGCGCGAAAGAGGAGGCGCAGAAATTCAGGCTATCGGGGCGGGTGCATTGAATCAGGCCGTTAAGGCAGTAGCGATCGCAAGAGGGTTCGTAGCACCTAGCGGCGTCGATTTAATTTGCATCCCGGCATTTACTGATATCCTGATTGATGGCGAAGAACGGACAGCCATCAAATTGATTGTTGAACCCAGATGAAAGCGTCAGCGTGCCTATAGATAGAGTAAGTCTTAAAAACCTTTAAGGGTAACTTTCAGCCTGTTTGCTACTGCAAGCAGGTTTCTTTTATATTTTGGTGTATTATGAATGTAAAAAGGAGGGTATTTTTGTGAAGATCTTTGACGCCCATTGTGATGTCCTATATAAATTATTTTTGGATCCAACCCTTGAGTTCGCCAATTCACCGGGATTGCAGGTCAATCTTGAAAGGCTGAAGACTTCGAACACCAAAGTCCAATTATTTGCTATCTATGTACCTGAATCTGTTCATCCTGAGCTGAAATTTGAAGCTGCATTAAGGATGGCGGATTTATTCTATGAAAAAGTCCTGACCCCTCATCCTCAAATAAAGCTGGTAAAGGACAGGATGGACATTGACAGGCTAACCGAGGATGAAATCGGTGCAGTCCTGACTCTGGAAGGTTGTGACGCGATTGGACAGGATTTATTGAAGCTGCGCACTTTGCTGAGACTAGGAGTACGCTCAGTAGGCTTGACATGGAACTATGGAAATTATGTGGCTGATGGTGCTCTGGAGGAACGTGGAGCGGGCCTTTCAAGATTTGGCCGTCAGGTTGTCCAACTCTTGAATGATACTGGAACAGTCTGCGACGTCTCCCATTTATCTGAACAGGGATTCTGGGATGTAATGGAAAGTGCTGAGCATGTGTTCGCATCCCATTCAAACTGTTATTCGCTTTGCCGCCATCCGCGCAACCTTAAGGATAATCAGATCAATGCTTTGATTGATCGTGATTCAGTGATTGGTGTTACCTTTGTGCCAGAATTTTTATCTGGTAAAAAGGAGTCTGCAACAATTGATGATATTATTCGCCATCTTGATCACATTTGTTCTCTTGGGGGAGAAAATCATGTTGGCTTTGGCTCGGACTTTGATGGAATTGAATTTACGGTAAGCAACCTTGAGGGTAATGAACAGTATGATAACCTTTGGAATGAACTGCAAAAATATTATTCTGATATACAAGTGCGTAAGTTCCTACATAAGAATATGGCTACCAGAATGCCAGTACAAAGTCGCTGAATCCAGTGTAGAAGGACAATCACTTACCGTGAATCCAAGGTGACCTGGACAAGAAACTTATAATATTTTAATAAATAAAAAAATATTCATATTTTAGTCAATAATTATTCTGAAAGGGTTGCTTTTTTATTCACATAGGTCTAGAATTGTAAGCGTTTAGTACCATCCATTTGCTAGATTTCAGCACTCAATGCAAGATATTAAACCGCTTAATTCTAGTGAATTACTTGGAAAAGTGCTACACTTAATAACGAAGCGTTTTTACATATTTTTTTACGTATCTAAAGGGGTGTAAGAGATGATCAATCAACTTTCATGGAAAGTTGGCGGACAGCAGGGAGAAGGAATTGAATCTACCGGGGAAATTTTCTCTATTGCATTGAACCGTCTAGGCTACTACTTGTATGGCTACCGTCACTTTTCATCACGTATCAAGGGCGGACATACAAATAACAAGATTCGAGTAAGCACTACAGAGGTTCGATCTATTTCTGACGATTTAGATATTCTTGTAGCTTTCGACCAGGAAACGATCGATGTAAACTACAAAGAATTGCATGAGAACGGCGTAATTATCGCTGATGCGAAGTTTGACCCGAAAAAGCCTGAGGATACTCAAGCTGCGATGTATGCGGTTCCATTTACGGAAATAGCTACTGAATTGGGAACATCTCTTATGAAAAACATGGTTGCCATCGGTGCGACTAGTGCAGTTCTAGACTTGGATATCCAAGTTTTTGAAGAAGTCGTCCAGGAGATTTTCGGACGCAAAGGACAACAAGTTGTCGATAAAAATATGGACGCCATCAAAGCTGGCTACGAATATACGAAAGAACAACTAGGCGGCACTGAGACAATGCAGCTTGAAAAGGCTGATGGCCAGAAACGCCTGTTCATGATTGGCAATGATGCAATCGCTCTTGGAGCAGTAGCAGCAGGATGCCGCTTCATGGCTGCATATCCAATCACACCTGCTTCTGAAATCATGGAATATTTGATCAAGAAGCTGCCTGCTCTTGGCGGAACAGTGATCCAGACGGAAGATGAAATCGCTGCTGTCACTATGACAATCGGTGCTAACTATGGCGGCGTACGTGCCCTTACAGCTTCTGCTGGACCAGGTCTTTCATTGAAGATGGAAGCAATCGGCCTTTCAGGTATCACTGAAACACCGCTTGTCATTGTTGATACACAGCGTGGCGGACCATCAACGGGACTTCCTACAAAACAGGAACAGTCAGATTTAATGGCGATGATTTATGGAACGCACGGTGAGATCCCTAAAATTGTCTTTGCTCCAAGTACTGTTCAGGAAGCATTCTACGATGCAGCAGAAGCATTCAACCTTGCTGAGGAATATCAGTGTCCTGTCATTATGCTGACTGACCTGCAATTATCGTTAGGAAAGCAGACAGTTGAACCGCTTGAGTTTGATAAAGTGGAAATCCGCCGCGGTAAGTTGGCTGCAGAAGCTCTTCCTGAAATTGATAATAAAGGATACTTCAAGCGTTATGAAGTGACCGAAGATGGTGTTTCACCACGTGTTATTCCAGGAATGAAGAACGGTATCCATCATGTTACTGGTGTTGAACATGATGAAACAGGAAAACCTTCGGAATCAGCTGCTAACCGTATTGCGCAAATGGATAAGCGTATGCGTAAAATCAGCAATCTGAAGTTCAATACGCCAATCCACAAGAATGCTCCGCATGAGGAAGCTGATCTGTTGATCGTAGGTTTCAACTCTACAAGAGGTGCGATTGAAGAGGCAATGGGAAGACTAGAGAAGGATGGCCTGAAAGTAAACCACGCACACGTGCGCCTGGTACATCCATTCCCGGCTGATGAAATGATGCAGCTTGTAAAATCTGCAAAGAAAGTTGCAGTTATTGAAAACAATGCGACAGGACAGCTGGCAAACATCATGAAGATGAATGTCGGAAGTCATGAGAAGATCCATAAGATCCTCAAGTATGACGGAAATCCATTCTTGCCGCAGGAAGTCCACACAAAATGCAAGGAGTTGTTCTAGGATGGCGACTTTTAAAGAATTTCGCAATAATGTAAAACCAAACTGGTGTCCAGGCTGCGGCGACTTCTCTGTACAGGCGGCCATGCAGCGTGCTGCTGCCAATGTGGGTTTAGAGCCTGAAGACCTGGCTGTAATCTCTGGTATCGGCTGTTCAGGCCGTATCTCTGGATATATCAACTCATACGGTTTCCACGGAATCCATGGCCGTGCACTGCCAATCGCTCAGGGCGTGAAGATGGCCAACCGTGATTTAACAGTCATCGCTTCTGGTGGTGACGGAGACGGCTTCGCGATCGGTATGGGACATACAGTCCATGCGATCCGCCGTAACATAAATATCACTTACATTGTCATGGACAACCAGATTTACGGTCTGACAAAGGGACAAACTTCTCCGCGTTCGGCTGCTGGATTCAAGACAAAATCAACTCCTGCAGGTTCTATCGAGCAGGCTATTTCGCCAATGGAACTGGCTTTGACAGCTGGCGCTACTTTCGTGGCACAAAGCTTCTCGACTGACCTGAAGGACTTGACTGCACTGATCGAGGCTGGAATCAAGCATGAAGGTTTTTCATTAATCAACGTATTCAGCCCTTGTGTAACATACAACAAGGTAAATACCTACGATTGGTTCAAGGAAAACCTGACAAAGCTTGGCGATATCGAAGGATACGATCCATCAAATCGTGAAGCAGCCATGCAGACATTGATGCAGCATAACGGTCTTGTTACTGGATTAATCTATCAAAATACAGAGCGTAAGTCTTATCAGGATCTGGTAAGCGGATATTCCGAAACTCCTTTGTCAAAAGCAGACCTTAAGCTTGATCAAGCCCATTTTGACAAGCTGGTTGCTGAATTCATGTAATTAAAGCGGAGCAATTTTCAATAAAACCCCAATCATCGAGGATTGGGGTTTTATTATTCTTGTAAAATCAAGCTTATTGGGATCTTTTGTGATTAGCATCACTCCAATAAGATAATCTATAGGGTAATATAAATGACCAGGGCGGCTTTTTTATAAGAAAGCTGTATTTCCAATGCCTGCTATTGTTTTCATTGATTGAAGAGTTTATACTATTATAATGTGTATATTTAATATTTTCAGGGTGATGTAGCCCTTTTTATCGTAGAAAGCAGAACTGTTAGTGTAAAGCACCGGCTAGGATGAATCAATCTGCCTGCTTGCTTTCTAATGAAAGGAGATCTGAAATGAACGAGAATCAACGCTTGGAAAGCCAGAAAGTACAAACTGATAATCCTTCGGACAAAAAATCCAGCAAAGATTATAGCAAGTACTTTGAAACAGTATATACAGCTCCATCATTGAAGGATGCAAAGAAACGCGGCAAAGAAGAAGTTAAGTATCATAAAGACTTTGATATCCCTGCAGAATTCATTGGTATGGGACAAGGGCGCAAATTCTACATCCGTACATATGGATGCCAGATGAATGAGCATGACACAGAAGTCATGGCTGGTATATTCCTTGGTCTCGGCTATGAACCTACTGACAGTGTCGAGGATGCGAATGTCATTCTACTGAATACATGTGCAATCAGGGAAAATGCTGAGAATAAGGTGTTTGGTGAACTTGGACATTTAAAGCACCTGAAAAGAGAAAAGCCAGATCTTCTATTGGGAGTATGCGGATGCATGTCTCAGGAAGAATCGGTGGTTAATAAAATTCTCAAAACCTATAACCAGGTCGATATGATTTTTGGTACACATAATATCCATCGCCTGCCACATATTCTGCAGGAAGCATATATGTCCAAAGAAATGGTCGTTGAAGTCTGGTCCAAGGAAGGAGACGTAATCGAAAACCTTCCGAAGGTTCGCAGAGGGAACATCAAAGCATGGGTGAATATCATGTATGGCTGCGATAAATTCTGCACATACTGCATCGTTCCTTATACACGAGGCAAAGAACGGAGCCGCCGCCCAGAAGACATCATTCAGGAGGTCCGTCAACTTGCGGCCCAGGGCTATCAGGAAATTACCCTGCTTGGCCAGAATGTAAACGCGTATGGAAAAGATTTTGAAGACATCAAGTATGGTCTTGGGGACTTGATGGATGAAATCCGCAAAATTGATATTCCGCGAATCCGTTTTACAACAAGCCACCCGCGTGACTTTGATGATCACTTGATTGAAGTACTGGCAAAAGGCGGAAACCTGATGGACCACATCCATCTTCCAGTACAGTCAGGTTCTACTGATGTGTTGAAAATTATGGCCCGGAAGTATACTCGGGAACAATATTTCGAACTCGTACGCAAGATCAAAGCGGCCATCCCTAATGTTACATTGACAACGGATATTATCGTAGGATATCCAAATGAAACGGATGAGCAGTTTGAGGATACCTTGTCACTTGTCCGTGAGGTTGGCTACGAATCAGCCTATACATTCATTTACTCTCCAAGGGAAGGAACGCCTGCCGCTAAAATGCAGGATAATGTCCCAATGGAAGTGAAAAAAGAGCGCCTGCAGCGCCTGAATGCACTTGTCAATGAGCAATCAGCACAGTCTATGAAGAAATATCAGGATCAGATTGTTGAGGTCCTGGTCGAAGGCGAAAGCAAAAACAATCCTGATGTTCTTGCGGGTTACACGAGCAAGATGAAGCTTGTCAATTTTGCTGGACCGAAGACGGCAATCGGCAAAATCGTCAAGGTAAGGATCACAAAGGCAAAAACATGGTCATTAAACGGGGAAATGGTAGAAGAAATCGAACCAGTTGAGGTGAACTAAGTTGGCAAAGTACAATAAAGATGACATTATCCAGCGTTCAAGAGAAATCGCAAGAATGATTGCAGAAACAGAAGAAGTTGACTTTTTCAAGCGTGCAGAAGCACAAATCCATGAGAATGAAAAAGTGAAAACACTTATTTCTTCTATTAAAGGCCTTCAAAAACAGGCTGTTAACTTTCAGCATTACGGAAAAACAGAAGCGTTGAAGAAGACGGAAGCAAAAATTGCTTCTTTAGAACAACAACTTGATGAAATTCCAGTAGTCCAGGAGTTCAAGCAATCGCAAATTGATGTTAATGAATTGCTTCAGCTAGTGGCTACAACGATTTCCAATACAGTTACAGATGAAGTAGTCGAATCAACTGGCGGAGATGTACTTCGCGGCGAAACAGGAGCAGCTTTGAAAAACGAAGCAAGCTGCCATACGCACAACCATTAATCATTGAAGAGTAAATGGCACCCTATTATAGGGTGCCATTTTTTTTCATTTGGATCAGATAATGGACCCTGTTGGGAAGGCGAGAGGACTGTTTATTCAGTCTGAGTATCTCTTTTTAAGGACTGCGGTATGAAACCAATCCAATCTTAATTACCCAGCAACTTTCTTCAATTGGGAACATTCAGCATGTATGGGCATACAATGAACTATGCCTAAGTTTTTACCAGTGGTTCTAAAATTAATCGCACACTAGTCTAATATCACGCATAAGATGAATTGAAAAAGATTGAGGAGGTTTCGCTCGCAATGGGAGATTACAGAGAGATTATTACGAAAGCCGTCGTAGCGAAGGGACGCAAATTCACGCAGTCCAATCATACGATCAACCCAGCGCATAATCCGAGCAGCATTCTGGGCGCTTGGGTCATAAACCATAAGTATAAGGCAAAAAAGGTAGGGAAAGTGGTTGAAGTAAACGGGTCTTACGAAGCCAACATCTGGTACTCCTTTGATGATAATACAAAAACTGAAGTAGTGACGGAGAAAGTAACTTACTGTGATGTCATCAAGCTGAAGTACCGTGACCCTGATTGCATGGATGACCATGATGTCCTTGTAGAGGTTCTGCAGCAGCCTAACTGTATTGAAGCGGTCATTTCGCCTAATGGTAACAAAATCATCGTTCACGTCGAGAGGGAATTCCTTGTGGAAGTCATTGGTGAAACGAAGGTATGCGTTGTCACTCATCCAGGCGGATGCGATTGCGATGATGATGAGTGGGGCCATGGCATCGATGATGACGAATTCGAAGACTTAAACCCAGACTTCCTCCTGGGAGAGGAAGAATAACATCGAACTAGGAAGCTTTCACTTCCTAGTTTTTTTTTACGCTCTTTCGTAAACTTTGTTGCTTTTACACCCAAAGTAAAAACCGGCTTCTGGTTTTTACGATTAATTACGTTCCGATCCGGAAGCATTTTTCGAAAAGAGCCCGCAACCTTTAATAATGCGGATGACTGTGTTTGTCCATAAAGCAACAGTCAATGCGGAAACAGCCTTTTTTTATTTGGATACTGAAACGTAAGAAGTGGAAACACATAGCCATTTAAAAAGGTACTGGGTATGGAAGAAGTTTAAAAAATGAGCTTATAATGACCAGTGCCTTTATTATAGCCCATTCACTCAAAGGAAAAAGTTAGGCTTTTGAATTGTGCTGCATATATGGCATGAATCAGATTCCTCCCAGGCATGAAAGCCGGTGTTGCATTGTTTGCAAATGTTCTTACTCAGATTATAAGAGACTGACGGAGCCTGGTGTGCCTTTTGCTCAACTTTTATTGCGCTCGTTCTACAAATGTCCAAGCATAAATTGCAGCCGGTGCATTGGTTTTCATTCATTATCAGCTCGTTTTCCCCGAGGCTGAATACGCCTGAGGGACAAATATTAAAACAGGCTTCACATAGTGTGCACTCATCCTTGTTGATGTCCACTTTATAAAAGGACCAATCCTTGAACAGAACGGAAGGTTTAAAATTGCTTTCATTGAAGCGCCATTCTACAGGTGTCACGGAAGAGAGGACAGTTTTCCTGCTGTCGGAAGAGAGCTTTGCAAAAAAGTCCCGTCTTGATAACCTGAGCTGCTCTTCTGGTTCCAAGACAAACTGGTTTGTAACCTGCAGGAGTTCAAGTGACATAGCGCTAAGGACTTCATTGGCCTGGCTGATCCGATTTGCTAAATTCGCATTTATAGAAGGCTGATGAATAAAGCGGATTCCTTTTTTATGGTAGTAAAGCATTTCCGTTAAGCTTGGCAGCGGCGATTCGTGCTCGAGGAGAAGATGATCCTGGCTGACCTTTCTTGAAGGAGATTGTCCTTTGACCGCCTGTACAGGACAGACTGTGATACAGACACCGCAGGAAGTGCATCTTTTTCCATCAATCATAATTTTTTCATTCTCAAATAGGATGGCTTCATCTGGGCATTCGTCAATACATGCTGAACAGGAACTCAGCAGGCTGATCTTCCTGGTGCAGGATTCTGAGATCTCCATATCGTAGCTCAGACTTTCAAGCCAATTGGTTAACAGAGACATAATCGTCACCTCAGGGGGCATTATTTCTATACTTTCATTTTACGATTAAACCTTTTAAAAAGAGGCAAGTTTGCCAGATATTCATACATATGTAAAAGAAAATTCACAAATGAAGATCCACTGAAGCCATTATATCCTCGTAAAACCAGGAGAAATCAGTTATGTAGACGGACCTATGAAAAATTCATTGCTGATAATTAGGTGAAATCCTTCACATACTCTGCCGGGTTTCGCCACATAATGTATATTGTTTCACAAACTTTTATGCCATATAGTGAAGGTGTATTCGAAAGGTGGTGAATCCCGGTGATTGGATTAGAGAACAGAACGGATTGTGTGAATGTTTTTTTAGTCCTAGCAGATTTATATAAACATCCAACTATAGATATCTGGGATGAGATTAAGGAACAAGAACTTCTGAAGAAGCTGGAAGATTCGATCCAGAATCATTACAATCTTACTTTTTCCTTAGAGGAAGTCTTGCCTGAAAGCTATGAAAAATTTCGAGAATTATTCATGATCTCTATTGGAAGCATGCAAAAGCAGGCTGCCATTCCGGTTGAATCGTTGTATAAACCGTGGACACAGGATGAAACTTGTACACTTCCCTTTGCTCGGGACAAAGGGTACATGCTGGGGGATTCGGCGTTACATATCAATTTTCTGTTAGAAAAGCTAAAGATCGATATTCCTGTTGAATTACAGGGCATGCCGGACCACTTGGCTATCCTGCTGGAATTGCTGGCATATTTCATAGAGCATGCTCCTGAACAATTTACAGCTGAATTTATGGATGATCATTTTGATTGGCTTGAGGACTTTGAATCGAAGCTTTCGCAAGTAACAGAGCACACATTTTATCAGAGCTTGACGAGAGTATTGATTGAGACCGTGCAGGCGCATCGAAATAATTACCAGTAGGTCTTAAATCTTGGCTGATTTCGCATTGATTGCTGCTATTCGCAGATGAACCTGCCTCTTTATAAATAATAGGCATCTGGGCTCTTTTCGAGGAGACTTCCTTGCTTCAAATGCGTAAAAGGTTGTAAAAACAACAAAGTTTAAAAAAGGTCATAAATCTTAAAGGTGGTGATGCTTTTAGTGATGGACAATCTTTTGAAAAAAGCTGTATTAATAGATTCAATTCCATCAGTCAGATACTTTGCTAAAGAGTCAAAAAGTTTAAACTTTAGCAATGTTGGAAGAAGCATCAAGTTACCGAGTGTGCCTGTGATAATGAATTATAGGCATTAAATCCAAAATGTTTTACGGGTTGGGAGTAAAAGGAGGGCTAGTTAAAATGGTGGAAACAAAACTAACACGTCGTGGATTTATCAAAGCCTCTGCTGCTACTGCTGCTTTGGCATCTGCGGGAACAGTAGGCTTTAATGAATGGTCCAAAAATTATGTGAAAGCAGGAGCGAGCGCTGTAGTTAAGGAGATTCCTAGTACATGCAATGCATGTTCAAGTAAATGCGGAATGATCGGCCATGTCAAAAATGGCCGCTTATGGAAGCTGACTGGACACCCTGACCATCCTTATTCGAAAGGAAAGCTGTGTGCGAGAGGGCATGGTTATGCTACTGTTGTTTATTCTAAAGACAGGCTGACACAGCCTTTAAAAAGGGTTGGCGAAAAGAAATTTGAGCCGATCACATGGGAACAAGCTTATAAAGAAATCGCTCAAAAATTGAACAAAATCATTAAAGAGCATGGTCCCCAGTCAATCGCATTAACGGAGGACCCGCGTGCTTCAGGGAAATTTTATTCCCCTCGATTCATCAATGCTCTGGGTTCTGCCAACTATTATACGCACCATGTAGTTTGCTCGAACTCCAGGGATGCTGGTTTCCTTCATACAGTAGGTGTAACGGCTACTAGCGCAGATATCAGCAATGCAAAATATATTATGTTCATTGGCAGGAGCTATGGTGACGGCATCCGTCCTAGTTCCGTACAATCTCTGGCAGCTGCGAAGGATAACGGAGCCAAGATTGTCATTGTCGATCCGCGTTTGAACAATACCGGCAACCTGGCAACTGAATGGCTTGCGATCCGTCCAGGAACAGACCTTGCATTAGTGCTGGCAATGTCACATGTGTTGATAAAGGAAAACCTCCATGACATGGAATTCATTAAAAACTACACTATTGGTATTGAGGAATACGCTAAGGAACTGAAAAAATATACACCACAATGGGCAGAAAAAATCACCGGCATACCTGCAGATGCAATCACACGGATTGCCATTGATATGGGCAAAGCCAAACCGAAAGCGTTGATTGAGCCATCATGGAGAGGAGCATTCGGCTGCAACTATGAAAATAGTACAGAAACCGGCCGTGCCGTTGCAATGTTCAATGCTCTGCTTGGAAACTACCAGCAAAAAGGCGGAAGTATCTTTGGCGGAAAACCTTCGCTGGGTAAGCTTGACAAAGCTAAACACCCGAGTCCGAGAGAATCTGAAGTTCCAAAGGCAGGATCTAAGGAATTCCCGATTGCCTACCCAAATAATGGTGTAGCAACAATCGTTGCAAAAGAAGCACTGGAAGGCAAAATGAAGGCGGCAATTTATTATCATTCCAATGCGGCACTCGGATACGGAAACCCTAAAGTCATGACGGAAGCATTATCTAAAATGGATCTTGTGGTAGCAATAGATGTTCAAATGTCTGAAACCGCACAATTGGCTCACTACGTTCTTCCAGAAGTGACATATATTGAACGCGATGAAGTAATAGAAGGTCTATCAGGTAAGATTCCTGGAATCGCCCTTCGCCAGCAAATGGTGGAGAAAGTCCATCCAGAAACAAAGCCGATCAATGTAATTTATACAGAGCTCGCAAAAGCTTGCGGAGTTGGCCAGTACTTCAATTTCACCCTGGATGAATTGAATGAAGCGATGCTCGCACCGACCGGTATTACGTATAAACAGCTTAGGGAAAAAGGAACAATCATGTTCCCGAACGAGGAAATTACAATCGGTGAAATGCCGAAATTAAAGACTCCTTCCGGTAAAGTTGAATTTTACAGTGAAACATATAAAGCAGCAGGTTTCAAGCCGATCGTCGAATGGATTGAGCCAAAGGTAAGTCCGGCAGATGATTCCTTCCGTCTGATTACGGGCAAGCAGGCGATTCACAGCCATACTCAGACGGCGAATATACCAATCTTGATGCAGATTACAAAAGATTATGATTTAGAGAGAATCTGGATCAACCCTGTCCGTGCCAAAGCGCTGGGAATCAAGGATGGCGATATGGTGGAATTGAAATCCAGTGAAGCGACCAGCAAAATCCGGGTCAAAGTTACGGAAAGAATCCATCCAGAGGCAATTTTTGTCCCAAGTCATTACGGCATTACGTCTAAAGATTTGAAGACAGGACACGGTGTTGGCTTTGGATATATGGAGCATGTTCCATTTGATTTTGAAAAATGGAGTGGAGCAGGAAATATCCACGAAGTAATCGTGAAGGTTAGGAAGGTGAATGGCTGATGGCACGGTATGGAATGGTAATAGACACAAGGAAATGTGTCGGCTGTTATGCTTGCCGGGTAAGCTGCCAGATGCAGAATGAGCTTCCGGTAGAAGAATCATATATAAAATTTTATGAAAAGGAAACAGGAGTTTTCCCAAACGTAAAGAATGAAATCATCCCTGTACAATGCCAGCACTGTGAGGATGCCCCATGTGTAAGTGTTTGCCCGACAAAGGCAACCTACACGACGGATGAAGGCATCGTGCTAGTAGACGCGGAAAAGTGTATTGGCTGCAAATATTGTATGGTTGCCTGCCATTATGGAGCAAGAACGCAGGATCATAATACTGGAGTAGTGGAGAAATGCCGCTTCTGTGCCGAGCTGGTAGCAAAAGGCAAGCAGCCAGCCTGTGTCAGTACGTGCATTAGCAACGCAAGGATATTTGGTGATCTTGATGATCCAAACAGTGAAGTTTCGAAAGCAATCGTTAAAATGAATGCCCAGCCTTTAAGGCAGGACTTAGGCAAGGCAAAAATCTACTACGTGAGGTGATTATAATGGTTTGGGGAACAATTATCGCTGCCTATTTATTCCTTGCGGGACTTAGTGCCGGGGCATTTTTAACCTCTTCCTATGCAGCAAGGAAATATCCTGATGCCAAGACAGTCAGGTTTGTCGGAAGGTTAATCAGCCCAATTCTGATGGGAATAGGACTGTTGCTTCTAATTGTTGATGCTGAAGCTGGTCTCAAGGATCCTTTGCGCTTCATCTATTTGTTTACGAATTTCAGTTCAGTCATGACAATCGGTACTTATTTCATCAGCTTTTTCATGATGGCGGCAGCCTATATCGCCTTGATGGAGCTGTTGAAAAAAGATACGAACAAAATTGTGGAGTATATCGGCATCGTATTCGCTGTTGCCACAGCCATTTACACCGGCTTTCTGATTGGGGTCGTCGGTGCTGTACCACTATGGAATACAGCCATTCTGCCGATCCTGTTCGTGGTGTCGGCATTCTCAACAGGGATTGCCGGTACTATGCTCGTGTCAGCAATCTTGGATAAAAAAGTCGTTCACCATGTCATGTCGATAAAAAAGATTCACTTAACATTGCTGATGGCTGAAGTATTCCTGATCTTCACAATGTTCCTAATTACTTCATCGACAAATGAATCAGCATCACAATCTGTTTCAATGCTTCTTACAGGTGAGTACAGTGCTTTATTCTGGTTCGGACTTTTTATAGCAGGATTAATCGTTCCCATTACAATTGAAGCCCTTGAATTATGGAATTCAAACAAATTTCATCAAACTCCGGCGGGACTGGAAGCAGCTGCTTCAGGCTCACACGGAATTGCAGCTACTTTGATCACAGAAAGTGCCGTACTGGCAGGAGGTTTCATTCTCCGCTACCTGTTGCTGGCAGCAGCTGTTCCAGTAATATTTTTATAATAAACGTGCAAACCAGGTATTTTAGGTATCGAGATAACTCTCCCGCTTTTTCTTTTTTCGTAGGCCGAGAACAGATAGCAAGCTTCCGAATATAATGCCTATGATGAACGAGGAGGGATTATTAAGATGAATTTGCCTGCTGCGGATTTAGGAATCATGGCTGAACACCTGCCGACCCATGAAGGAGTTATCAGTAAGTTAAAGATTTTCTATGAAATTGTGGACAATCAAGAATTAAAAAAACTGCTTCAGTTGAATACCCAAATGCTCATGGAGCATGTGAGAGTAATGCTTAAACTAATAGATCCGGATAACAAAGAAGAAGTAAAGCTTGCTGAAATGCCTGATTTACAGATTAATATGAAATCAATAAAGCTCTCTGAACAAGAAAAAGACATTGTTCTGGAAACAAGGGCGGTTTCTAAGCTAATGGGAAGTGATAATTTCAATTCCGCTCTAATGATGAAAGATATGAATGTGAAAAACATCCATATCCAGATGGCCTACCAGGATGTAAGGATGCAAATGCTTTACAATATGATTGTCGAACATGTAGATGCTGATTTTACGCCGCGTGTTACTGAAGCAATGCAATCTAAGACTTATGATAAATATAAACATATTTTAAAAGAGCAGGGATTTAAACGGAAGAATCCAGCAGAAGCGGCCGCACCGGATAACTCGATTTTTTGATCATAAAAGAACAAAAAAGCTGAACCTGAGGTTCAGCTTTTGATTTGTTAAAATGGGTATTTGCGTGGATTGGTCTGGGCTGATATCCATTGTACAGTTGTAAATTCTTCAAGGGACCATTCGCCGCCGAATCTTCCAAGACCTGAATCCTTTTCACCGCCAAAAGCAACCAGTGGTTCATCGTTGACGCTTTGGTCATTAACATGGACCATGCCCGATTCAATTTGTTTGGCCACTTCGACACCTTTTTCAACAGACCCTGCGTGGACAGCGCCGCTTAACCCAAATGGTGTGCCGTTAGCAATTCGAATTGCTTCTTCTTCACTTTCAACAGGAATGATTGTTACGACTGGGCCGAACATCTCGTTCTTAGCCGTTGCGACCTCGTTGCTGCCGGTAAGCACGTATGGAGTCATCAGCGTGCCATTTGCGGAGCCTTCCAGCACCACTTCAGCTCCTTCGGATTTAGCCTTCTCTATATCTTTAAGGATCCGGTCGACAGCTCCGCGGTTGATCAGCGGTCCGATCAGAGTATCAGGCTCACGCGGATCACCAGCTTTAAGGCTTTGAGTTTTTTCCACAAACTTATCAACGAATTCATCATAGCGGTCCTTGTGGACGATCACCCGGTTAACAGCCATGCAGATTTGTCCATTGTGCATGAATTTACCGAAGATGGCAGAGTTTATGGCATGCTCTATATTTGCATCCTCAAGGACTAAAAGTGCATTATTGCCGCCGAGCTCAAGGGCCACTTTTTTAATGTTTTTTCCGCAAAGCGCACCGATATGGCGGCCGACACCAGTTGAACCAGTAAACGAAATCATTCTTGGAACAGGATTCTCCACGAATGAATCGCCGATTTCGCCAATATCAGATACAGTCACATTAAGCAATCCTTTTGGCAGACCTGCTTCTTCAAATATTTTCGCAATCACAGTACCGCCACTCATTGCAGTCTGCTCATCAGGCTTCAACACGACTCCATTACCAACTGCTAGTGCAGGTGCAACGGAACGCATTGATAAGTACATTGGAAAGTTAAATGGACTGATGACACCTACCACACCTAGTGGTTTGCGGTATACACGGTTTTCCTTTCCGGGAACAAGTGAAGGCACCATTTTGCCGTCCATTCTTAATGGGAATGACGCTGACTCTCTAGTGATGGCGATACAGAAATCAACCTCGACATTTGCCTTGATATGGGTAGAGCCAGACTCTGTTATAAGTAACTCTACCAATTCCTTTCTTCTTTCCGACATGATGCGGACTGCATTTTCCATGATAGTAGAACGTTCGAATGGATTGATATTCTCCCATTCTTTTTGTGCTATCCTGGCAGACTCATACGCTTCTTTAACATCTTCCATGCCAGCCATCTTGAATTCAGCCAAGACTTCTTCGTTATACGGGTTTTTATCCTGATAGCGGCTCTGGCCCGTACCATCTCGCCATTCTCCGCTGATATATTGTTTATTCAAATTCTTATACTGTTCCATCATCTCACTCCTAGTAACATAGTCTCTATTTTTTTTACCCGCGGAAAGATAGTTAAAAAGTAATTTAATGAAAAGGAAGGAGATTCTTATGAAAACACGAAAAGTAAAATGAAGAAAATTGTTCCAATTAATAAATTTTGAAAATTTAGTATAGTAGTTGTTTATCATGATAATAAAAACTTTTTTGGATTGTAGGGATGCAAGAATGATAACTTTTGGGAAAATGAAACCGGGAATAAACTATACATGGCGGCCTGGGGTGTATGGAATCATATTGAATGAAAATGAAAATGAAAATCTGGTTGCATTAATCGAGACGGATGATCGGAGATATTTCCTTCCTGGCGGTGGCATGGAAGAAAGTGAAAGTCATGATGAGTGTCTTGTAAGAGAAGGCATTGAAGAAATGGGAAAGCTTCTTGAAATCGGCGAATGGATCGGAAAAGCACAGCGATATTTTTACTCAGAGAAGGATTGTACATATTATCTCGTTGAAGGTCACTTCTATTTTGCCAGAATAGCCGGAAGCACGGGAGGACCTTTAGAGGCGGACCATCATCTTAAGTGGATCGAAGCGGGGGAAGCTGTAAAGAGGTTGTTTCATGACCATCAAAGCTGGGCTGTTCAAAAGGCCTTGACGATGATGGGAAATAGCAGTTAAGATGTTCCTTCTAATACAGGCATTATGAATTGAAAAATGGGATTGATAAAATGACTAAATAGACTGGAATAGGGTAGCCTTGTTGGGAAATTCAAATGAACCAAAATACCCCTTTCCTTTCTGACCTGCTTAATGGTAATGTTAGCATAATCACATTCCTCATGATAAATTTGTTTGACCATAGGTTTAAATGGGAAAATATTTCTTAGAACAGTAAAATAATGAGGGAGATTATGATTAACAACTTTGAATACCGAATCTTTAACGAAGAACTAAGAAGACTTCATAAAGAGTACCAGCGATGTGATGATGCCACTATAAAAAAATCTATATTTATGGATATCAAACTTATAGAGAATGCGCTGGAAGCGAACTGAAAAAGTAAATTATGCAGGAGATTTTTATATGAACAAACAATTAACTGATCCAGAATTCCTTACTTTTTGTGAAACCGCTATGCCAATTGAAGTGGTAGAAAAATTTACTGATAATAATATCCGCGGACTTGAGAATATTGCACTAAGGTCGATTTCAACCCGCAATAAACTGCCGGCAAATGTTACCAATCTTCTGGTTGCCTATTTCTACAGCCACTACGGTAATCAGGTATATAATCGTAATGACCTGGCACGTTTATATGATTACTGGGCATCAAAGGATATCAGGACAATGGCTCAGGCAGCCGAAATGACCAATGAAGATATTGAGGCAGTTCTCAATACGTTGAAATGATGTCGTAACTTTAAAACAGGCTGAGCTCAGCCTGTTTTTTTTGCTCTTTTTGCGTTTATGCTTACTTTGGAACATAATTTTGGAAAACAGGTTCTTTTCAAGAATGGTGGCAAAGCAACAAAATAGCAAAAAGGAATATCTCTTGAAATATCGAATAATTTACTAAAATAATAGAAGGCGGGTGTCATTTTTGCTGGAAAATAGTCTGGTCAGACTTGCTGTAAAAGAAGATGGAGAAAAGATTATCGATATGCTGAAAAATAATGCAAAGTGGATGCAAGATCATGGCATCAATCAATGGCGATACCTATTAAAAGGAGGGGATGATGAGGAAATCCTGGAAGCCATAAAGCAAAAAGAAACATATATCGTCCTGAATGATGAAGAATTAATCGGTACTTTCACCCTCTCGACAACCCAAAGTGAATGGGACAACCATATATTTGGTGTGGACCCTGAAGGAGATTCAATGTATCTGCACAGGCTGGCTGTATTGCCCGCATATATCGGCAAAGGTATTGGAAAAGAGATATTAAAATGGATTGAGGATAATATTTCAACTGACAAAACCTATTTAAAATTAGACTGTGTTGCCGACAACAGCAAACTGAATCAATTCTATTGTGCAAATGGATTTCACTACCTCGGTGAAACAGATCAACACAGTAAATATCAAAAAAAATTTTGACCCTTGTTGGGTCTTTTTTTGTATATAAAAACACTTGAGATTTCACTTAATGTTAATAAACGGGGCGGAGTACCAGCCAGAATAGGGGTTAAAATGGAGTTGCAAAGAAGAGATGTTTAGCGAGGGATTAGTTTATGGTTATCCAAACAGAATTTTTGGAGGAAATTATTGACCATCTGCCTGAGGGCATGATTGTAATGGATAAGGATCGGAGTATCCATTATCTAAATGAAAAGGCAGTTCACATGACTGGCTGGAAGCTTGGCGAGAAAGTACCCTACTGCACTTATTGCCAGGAAAGAGAGCAGGACGAGAATGAAAATCGCTGTATTCTAACTTCTGATGAACCGATTCCATTTTTCAACTCCCATCTGGCGGTGTATGAAGGACTTGAAGAATTTGAAATGTCTTTGAAGAAAATGATTATATCGGAAGAAGTATACTATGTACTCAGAATACGGCCGCCTGTACGTAATGAGAATAGCGAGCGGGCACGATTCCATGAGCTGCTTGTACAAGAAACGCTGCTCGCCCAGGAGGCAGAGCGCAAAAGGATTGCCATGGAACTGCATGATCATATTGGACAAAGTGTCTATAGCATTTTCCTTGGCCTCGAGGTCATTAAACAGAACATTAGCGAAGAAAAGTATCAAAATCATGTCACCAACATGGTCCATGTCATGGAAAAAACCCTTGAAGATATTAAGCGTCTGACAAAAAGCCTCAGACCGGAAATCGTTTATGACATTGGTTTGGAGAAATCGCTTCGTCAAGCAGTAAAGGACTGGAGAAAGCTATACCAGATAGAAATCTTTTTGGAGATGGAGCTTGATAAGGAACAAAAACTGGATCCAGAAAAAGAACTCCATCTATTCAGGATCATCCAGGAAAGTATCACAAATTCGGTTCGCCATGGAAAAGCAACCTATTTCTCCATCCATTTAAAAACATTCTATCAATATATATTTTTTCAGTTATACGATAATGGCAATGGCTTCATTTCCACTGGATGCAAAACGAAAGGGCTCGGCCTGAAGCATATGTACGAACGATGTAAAATGCTTGATGGCGACATTAAGTGGCTCAGTAAGGAAGGCGGTCCTACGAGGGTAGAAGGCTTTGTATCTTTAACAAAAGAGGAGGGGGAGAGGGAAGATGAACCTAATGATCATTGATGATCATGAAATTGTCCGGGACGGATTAAGCATGCTCTTGCAGCAATCTTTTTGCATTGACGGAAGGATTTGTGCCTGCGATGGCTATGAAGCTGTTAAAGCTGCAGCGGACTTCCCCGCCGACCTGGTACTGCTGGACCTTTCGATGCCGGGCGGCCTGGATGGAATGACGACATTGGAAAGGCTGCGGAAACTTCTGCCGGATGCCAAAATAGTCATTTTCTCGATGCACGATGATATCGGGTATCAGAAGAAAGCTTACGAGGCCGGAGCTGACGGCTATTTAATCAAGCAGCTGAAGCGGGACGATCTCATCCAGTCCCTGGACAAAATTTTGGCAAACCAAAAGGTGTTCGACACCCATGTGTGGGAAGATGAATCGGAAGGTGACCAAATCAATCTCGTTGATCTTCCGATAACAAAGCGAGAAAAAGAGGTTTTCATTCTTACTGTAAAAGGATACTCTCAAAAGGATATCGCGGAAAGACTTGATATATCAGTAAAAACAGTTGAAAACCACCGCCAGAAAATCGGTGAGAAGCTAGGAACGCACAAACGATATGAATGGGTCGAGACAGCACTGAAATATAATGTATTGCAACCTTAGAAGCAGGACAGATATGTCTTGCTTTTTTATTTCTCTAATGTGATTAAATATGTCCTGGCTTAGGGGGATATTGCAAGATGACAGGCCAATAATCCATGAGGGAATCTTTTAAACAATTTAAATATATTAATTGGAATTTATTTCATGAAGGCAATTTTTCTGAGATAATGAAATCAATATAGGTCGAAAGTAGGTGTCTAAATGGAAGTCTTGGAAGTGAGTCAATTGACTAAGAGGTTCAGAGATTTCGAGGCAGTCAAGAATGTTTCTTTTTCCGTGCAAAAGGGTGAGTCATTTGGTCTTTTGGGGCCAAATGGCGCAGGAAAGACCACCACCATCCAGATGATATCAGGGTTATTTCCGCCAAGTTCAGGAACCATTGATATTGCAGGCATTGATATGGTCAGACAGCCAAAGCAGGGGCAAGCGTTTTTAGGCATTGTTCCTCAGGAAATTGCGCTATACCAAACGATGAGTGCGAGGGAAAACCTTTCATTCTGGGGAAGAATGTACGGTTTAAGAGGAAACCACTTGCAAAAAAGGATAAATGAAGTACTTGAAATCATCGGATTGACCGATCGGGCCAGGGAAAAAGTAGAGACTTTTTCTGGCGGTATGAAGAGGAGAGTCAATATCGGTGCTGCCATTTTACATAATCCGGAGTTATTGATCATGGATGAACCGACTGTAGGTATTGATCCGCAATCCCGCAGCCATATCCTTGAAACAGTGAAAAAACTGAATGCAGAAGGGATGACTGTTATCTATACAAGTCACTATATGGAGGAAGTTGAGTATCTTTGTGAAAAGATCGGCATTATGGATAAGGGACAATTCATTACATCGGGAACCATTTCGGAGTTAAGGGAGACAATCGGTGATCGTTCACGTATTGTCATGAACTTTTCCAGGGCACTAAACCTTGAAAACATAAAGACGATATTGTCTCCATCGATACCTGAAAAAGACCTGTCATTGAATCACGATGAGCTGGCAATTTTTCATAAAGAGCCACAAAACGTGCTAAGTGAATTAATTCAGTCAGTTACCGGAGCGGGTTTTGAAATCACTTCCGTTGAAGTCGTGAAACCGAACCTAGAGAGTGTGTTCCTCCACCTAACTGGCCGAAGTTTAAGGGATTAAGGAGGTAGTTGATATGGGTTTTTGGTGGCTGGCACTAAAAGATGCGCTTCTCATGGGAAGAGACCGTAAGGCACTGTTGACGCTTGTTTTTATGCCGATCTTATTGATCGGAATCCTTGGTGCAGCATTCGGCAATATGATGGATGAAGAAGAAGCAGCTTCGATTAAAAAATTCGAGGTCGGTATTGTGAATCATGATGAAGGTCAGCTTGGCAGTGTCTTGTCTCAAGAGGTATTCAAAAAAGGCCTTCCAGAGCTCATTTCTGCAGAGGCAATGACCGAGGAGAAGCTGGAAGGCAGTTTAAAGCAGCAGGAGATTTCCGTTGGAATCATTATTCCGCATGATTTTTCCGCCCATGTCATTTCGGGTGGAAATTCTGAGGTGCAGGTCATCTCCATTCCGTCAGCTTCTATTCAATCATCGATCGTCGAGAATGTCATGCTGCAGTTCACTCAGAGTGCCGCTGTAAATGTAATAGCAATGGAGGTCGCTGATCCATCCGGTTTTGGCAAAGCCCTTCCTGCTTTGTCTCAATTGGCGGAAGCTGATTATGACTTTGTTGAAGAAGTAGCGGTCGAACAGGATCAAAAACCAGTGGGCTCATTCCAGTATTATGCAGCCGGTATGGGTGTCATGTTCTTGCTGATGACGGTTATTACCGGAGTAAGCGCAATGATTGATGAAAAGGAACAAGATGTATACAATCGTCTGCTTGTTACAAAACTGTCTAATCAACATTACTTAATTGGCAAGTTTATTGGCTTGCTGTTTATGTCTTCAGTTCAATTTTTCATTATTATTCTTGGGACACATTATCTTTATGATGTTCGGTGGGGAGAGTCAATGATTGGGGTCATTATTGTAGGCTTTGCTTTTGTTTTTAGTGTCAGCGGGCTGGGGGTACTCCTTGGAGCTCTTGTCAAAAAAGAGAAAACATTCAATGCAGCAGGAATGCTGGCTACTCAAATAATGGCGGCTGTTGGGGGCAGCATGGTCCCATTGTATATTTTTCCTGACTGGGTCAATACGGTCGTCAAAGTCCTTCCAAATGCTCTTGCCCTCCAAACATTCCTGGAGTTAATGTCAGGTGCAGGAGTATGGCAAATACTGATAGAAGCAGGCATTTTAATTGTGATTGGTCTAGTATCACTTCTATTTGCGTTTGTATCCCTTTCTGCAGGGAGGAGGGCTTTGCATGCGTAATATTTTGTCCATCGCGTTTTTACACCTGAAATCATTGTTCAAATCACCTTCAGCGATTGTGATGATGTTCATTATGCCAATTATGTTCAGTCTTATTTTTGGAGGAATTGGCTCAGAAGGATCTTCGCGGAATAAACCGGTTGTGCTGATGGTAGCACAAAGTGATGAATCAAACAGCAGGATTATCGAGTTACTGTCATCAAATGGCCAGTATACCTGGCGAAATGTGGATGAAAAGCAAGCCAGAGAATCGGTCGAAAGCCAAGAGGCAATTGCAGCGGTGATAATCGCTGAATCGGCAGTAGAGAGCTATGATTCCGGTAAGCCTCTTTTTCAACTAGTTGCCCAAAGGAAAACTCAGGAGTATCTTGCGTTAAAAAGTTATGTAGAAGGTGTTGGGAGGACTGTTATTCAAACCCTTGAAATGTCCCCTGAACAAGATGCATTGGCCTTCAAGGCTATACTAGAAAAAGCGGCAGCGCGAGAACCACTGGAGATCAGCAGTAGAGTCATTCAAAAGGAAGAATCAAAAACTGGTTCCGTCGGCATGCTGGCAATTGGCTTTACGATTATGTTCATGATGTTTGGAATTTCAGGAGCAGCTTCCACCATTCTTGATGAAAAAATCGGTGGCACATGGCAGCGTCTGCTCACGTCACCAACCACGAAAGTCCAGGTGATGACAGGATACCTATTCTCATATTTCTTGATGGGAGCCATCCAATTAATCGTCCTCATGATTGTCATGTACTTAATTTATGGTTCAAAGTGGGGCAATTTGTTTTACTTCGTTCCATTTGCTGCACTCGTCATCATAACGATTGTCGGCTTTGGCCTGATGATGGCCAGCATCGTAAAGACGAGACAGCAGGCTAGTGCGCTGAGTGCTGTGTTGATTGTCAGTACATGTATGCTCGGAGGTGTTTACTGGCCAATAGAGATTGTGCCGGAATTCATGCAGCAAATAGCTAAGGCAGTGCCCCAGAGCTGGATGATCACAGGATTTCGTGAAATAGTCAGCGGAAGCCTTTATCTCCCTGCACTCCGAAATTCAACACTAGTATTGCTAGTATTCAGCTTACTATTTTTTACCATCGGGTTGAAAAAAATGAAATATGATTGAAAAATGCCAGTCCTTATTGGGACTGGTAATTCTTTTTAAGTGGATTCTATCGAAAATTATATTTTGTCGAGTTATAATAGATATTTAGAATAATAGTCGAAAAGAGAGCTTTTTCCAGTGTGCATTCCCCAAAAAAGAGTGTGTGCGCGGAAGACGGTAAAAGCAGAAGAAGTGCATTGCCCGAAAAAGAATAAGAGAATGGAAAACGGTCAAAGCGGATTCCCTGCATTGACCTTACAATAAGGCTCTGTTATAGACAGATGTTATTTTAAAGCCCTGTTGATTGTAGTGGAAGGCGCGCAGACTCCTGCGGGATGAGCAAGTCATGGGGGGACCCCGCAGGCGCATAAAGCGCCGAGGAGGCTCCCCGACTGCAAGGAAGAATTTGATCTTTGAAAAAGCCGGCAGTAGGGCTTTTTCTTAATTCTTCCCCGCGGAAAGCGAAGCGCCTGGAACGAAAATCACCAGCCGAGTTTAACAGAGCCTTTAATAAAAGCAAAGTGAATTTTGGAGGAGAATATGGCTGCATATACCCCTATGATCAAGCAATACCTGCAAGTGAAGGCGGATTACCAGGATGCCTTTTTATTTTTCCGTTTGGGAGATTTTTATGAAATGTTCTTCGAGGATGCGTTAAAGGCATCCCAGGAACTTGAAATAACACTGACGAGCAGAGAAGGCGGCGGCGAGGAACGGATTCCGATGTGCGGTGTTCCTTACCATTCAGCTCCTAACTATATTGAACAGTTGATTAATAAAGGCTATAAAGTTGCGATATGTGAACAAACAGAAGATCCCAAGACTGCCAAAGGTGTCGTTAAGCGGGAGGTTGTCCAGCTAATCACTCCGGGAACCGTCATGGAAGGCCGAGGGCTACTTGAAAAAGAAAATAACTTTATCGCTACTGTTTCGGCTTTTCCGGGAAACATATATGGTTTTGCCTGCAGCGACCTGTCGACAGGGGAAAGCAGGGCTACTTTAATTAACGGCAGTATCGAAGACCTTATTAACGAATTATCGATTTCTGGAGCAAAGGAAGTTGTCATCCAAAGCACGCTTTCACCGGAAATCCAGAAGAAACTGAAGGAGCGTTCCATTCTGGCGCTGTCAATAGAGGATAACACTGAAATGAATGAAACTTTTTCAGTTCTATTTTCGAACCTTGAGAATGAACAGTTAAAGAGCACGGCTTCAAGATTATTCAATTATTTATACCGGACGCAGAAGCGAAGCCTTGATCATTTGCAAAAGGTATCTGTCTATCAGGTACAGCAATATATGAAAATTGATTACTTTTCCAAGCGTAACCTTGAACTGACAGAGACCATACGCTCTACAGCAAAAAAGGGAACACTTTTATGGCTGCTTGATGAAACGATGACCGCAATGGGCGGCAGGATGCTGAAGCAATGGATCAACAGGCCGCTGATTGACAAAGCTGAGATCGGCCGTCGTCAGGAACTGGTCCAGCTTTTTGTCGGACAGTTTTTTGAACGCCAGGAATTACGGGAAAAGTTGAAAGAGGTATACGACCTTGAACGTTTGGCTGGAAGGGTTGCTTTTGGCAATCTTAATCCAAGAGATTTGATGCAGCTAAAAAGATCTTTATTACAGGTGCCATCGCTAAAACATATTTTGGAGAGTCTTCCCCACGAGGAAGCTGTCCATATGGCAGATAGACTTGATCCTTGCGAGGAGGCAGCGGATCTGCTTGAACAGGCAATCGTCGATAATCCTCCGATTTCTGTCAAGGAAGGGAATATCATTCGCGATGGTTACGATCAACAGCTTGACCAATACCGAGATGCAAGCCGAAATGGAAAAACGTGGATTGCTATGCTGGAGCGGGATGAGCGCAAGAAAACAGGGATAAAATCCTTAAAGGTTGGCTATAACCGAGTGTTTGGCTACTATATTGAAGTAACGAAGGCGAACCTGCATCTTCTTCAGGAAGGCCAGTATGAGCGGAAGCAGACGCTGTCTAATGCGGAGCGCTTTATCACGCCTGAGCTGAAGGAAAAGGAAGACTTGATCCTCGCGGCCGAGGAAAAAAGTGTCGAGCTTGAATATCAGTTATTCACCGGAATCCGCGAGACGATAAAAGAATATATTCCTAGATTGCAGGGGCTTGCACGGGCTCTTAGTGAGCTTGATGTCATTCTGGGGTTTGCAGAGCTGAGTGAACAGCGCCATTATGTAAGACCTGTTTTCTCAGCTGATCGAAAAATTGTCCTGAAGGATGGACGCCATCCAGTTGTCGAAAAGGTGATGGATGCCCAGGAATACGTGCCAAACGATTGCTATATGGACAACGACCGCGAAGTCCTTCTGATTACCGGACCGAATATGTCTGGTAAAAGCACATATATGCGCCAGGTTGCCCTGACAGCAATCATGGCTCAAATCGGCTGTTTTGTTCCGGCGACTGAGGCGGTCATGCCGATATTCGATCAGGTTTTCACCAGGATTGGTGCGGCAGATGATCTTGTTTCCGGACAAAGTACTTTCATGGTCGAGATGCTGGAGGCAAAGAACGCCATTACCAATGCGACGAAGGATAGCTTGATCCTATTTGATGAAATCGGCCGTGGAACCTCAACTTATGACGGCATGGCACTGGCCCAGGCTATGATTGAATATATCCATGATAAAATCAGCGCAAAGACGCTTTTTTCGACACACTATCATGAAATGACTTCACTGGAAAATGAATTAAATAAATTGAAGAATGTACATGTGAGTGCAGTTGAACAAAATGGAAAAGTAGTCTTTCTTCATAAAATCAGGGAGGGTGCAGCGGATAAGAGTTACGGAATTCACGTTGCCCAGCTTGCTGAATTGCCGGCAGATCTGATTGAACGTGCTGCTGAAATCCTGCAAATACTCGAGCATACGGATACTCAGGTGTCTTCAGGACTTAAAAAGAGCGCCGACTCTGTGCGCGAACCAATGCAAAATGTGCAAGACAAACAAAGCGTCCTTCAGGCTGCGGAAACGGCAGCCGCAGCTCAATTATCATTTTTTGATGAAGAGCCAGAACAGAAGAAAGCTGGCGGTTCGAGCAAAAAGGAGAAGCAGGTTATTGAACAATTGAACGGTTTGGAAATCCTTGATATGACTCCTTTACAGGCCATGAACATGCTTTACGAGCTGCAAAAAAAGCTGCGTAAGTAAATATGTTCCTCATAAAACGCTTAAGAAAATACTAATAGCTGGAGGTGAGACGGAATGGCGAAAATTATTCAACTTGACGATGCATTATCAAACAAGATTGCTGCCGGTGAGGTAGTAGAGCGGCCGGCATCGGTTGTGAAGGAACTGGTGGAGAACGCGATTGATGCCAACAGTACCGTGATTGAGATTGATCTCGAGGAAGCAGGACTGGCCAGGATCAGGATCACAGATAATGGAGACGGCATAGAGGAGGATGATGTTCTTGTGGCCTTCCAGCGGCATGCCACGAGCAAGATCAAGAATGAAAACGACTTGTTCCGGATCAGGACTCTCGGGTTCAGGGGAGAAGCGCTGCCGAGTATTGCCTCTGTCTCAAGGCTTGAAATGAAAACATCTACCGGTATTGAAGGCAATAAAGTGGTCATCGAAGGCGGCAAGGTCAAATCAGTGGTGAAGGCCGACAGCCGCAAAGGTACGGATATCAGTATTTCAGACCTGTTTTTTAATACTCCGGCACGCCTTAAATACATGAAGACAATCCATACCGAACTTGGCAATATTACCGATGTCGTCAACCGCCTGGCGCTGGCAAATCCAGATATCTCCTTCAGGCTTGTCCATAATGGACGCCAGCTTCTGAAGACGACAGGAAATGGGGATGTTCGCCAGGTGCTGGCTGCCATTTACGGTATTAATATGGTCAAAGCTATGATTCCAATCAGAGGAGAGTCTCTGGATTATAAAATTAGCGGCTATATTTCAATGCCGGAAATCACCAGGGCATCACGAAACTATATTTCGACTATGATTAATGGCCGTTTTATCAAAAATTATGCCCTGGTTAAAGCAATCCAGGAAGGCTACCATACGTTGCTCCCGATTGGCAGGTATCCAGTTGTCCTGTTGAATATTGAAATGGATCCGCTCTTGATTGATGTGAACGTCCATCCATCCAAGATGGAAGTGCGATTGAGTAAGGAGCAGGAGTTGAATGAGCTTGTCTCGAGCGTAATAAAGAACGCTTTTAAGACGAAGGAATTAATCCCGGCTGGGATGGTTACCCAGAAGCAGGAGAAACCCAAGTCAGAACAAACATTCATGGACCTGGACCATTTGCCTAAAGCTGAAGAGATGGCTTCATTGATTCAGTCAACCATTGAGCGCAGGCCATTGGTAGAGGGTAAAGCTGATGAACTGACCAAAAGCTATAAAGCTGATGAACGACAAAGTGCTTCACAGCAGGAAGCTCCTGACTGGAGAAACGCCTTGGTAGCTCAAGAGAATCCGGCACTTTCCTTTGCTGCACCTGATGAAAACGAATTTGTTCAAGAAGATGGAAAGACAGATCCGGCTGCTTCAACAGCAGCTTCCGAACAGCCTGCTGAAGTACAGGCTTCCCGTGTCCCTCCTCTTTATCCAATCGGGCAAATGCACGGTACTTATATTCTCGCCCAGAACGACCGCGGATTATATATAATTGACCAGCATGCTGCCCAGGAGAGAATCAAGTATGAGTATTTCAGGGACAAGGTAGGCGAGGTAGCGACTGAGCTTCAGGAAATGCTCATGCCAATAACACTTGAATACTCAGCCGATGAGTGCATAAAAATCAATGAGCACCAACATGAGCTGGAAAAAGTGGGGGTCTTCCTTGAGCCATTCGGCTATAACAGCTTCATCGTCCGCTCACACCCGCAGTGGTTCCCTGGCGGAGAGGAAAAAGAGCTGATTGAAGACATGATTGAACAACTCCTGATGATGAAAAAAGTGGATATTAAAAAGCTTAGAGAAGAAGCAGCCATCATGATGAGCTGCAAGGCATCCATCAAAGCAAATCATCACCTGCGCACCGATGAGATCCAAGCATTGCTGGATGAATTGCGGCGTTCGTCCGACCCGTTCACATGTCCGCATGGCCGGCCGATCATTGTCCACTACTCCACATATGAAATGGAGAAAATGTTTAAGCGGGTCATGTAAGTCAGAAGAAACAGTGTTCCAATTAGGAGCACTGTTTTTTTTGTTGTTTAGAAAATTTTACTCCTGTTGGATAAAAATTCTTTGATTTTATTTTAAAATAGTGTAAAATTACACTAATAGGAAAAATATAAATAATTCTGATGAAATCATGAAATGGTTTATAGGCTCTTATAATATACAAAGGGGGCGATATATTGTTCGTATTCTCATTGGTATTTTCCATAGTACCTGTAGTTGTACTGATATTTATTGTAGCTTTTGCAATGAAAAATAAAGAGCAAGGGGGAGAGAAAGTGGTGAGACATTTATATACGTATCTAGTATTGTTTGCTACATTGATGATGGTCATCGGCGGAGGGGTTTCGATCTTCATGGCGACGGCGGATCTTGTCAGCCCAACTGGCTATTATCAAAGTTTTACAGAATATAAGCAAAATATGACCTTAGGGAAGATTGAAAATCCCAAAACAGAACTGACGGAGGAAGAACTTCGCACCAATTATGACCTGTATGTCACAGAAGAAAAGGCACGGCAAAAAGACAGGGCAGTCAATCAAATTATCAAAAGCCTGGGCTTTATCGTCATTCCTTTGCCGGTTTTCCTGTATTTTAATAGACTGAGGAAACAATATAAAGAGTGAATAAGCAGGCACTGTTTATCTGAGCAGTGCCTGTTAAATTATATTAGAGGAAAAATCCCATAATACACGAATAACTATATAAATGAGGAAAGGAAGTGGATTTAGAATGTTTAAACGACCAAATTCAGAAGAATTCCCAGCCTATACAAGGAATTATATTAAAATGATTCCAGAAGGGGACATTGTCGAGATTCTTACTGAGCAACTGGATACTACATATAATCTATTATCCCAAGTAACCGAAGATCAGGCCGGCTACCGGTATGAGGAAGGGAAATGGACTTTGTCCGAGGTGCTTGGACACCTAACAGATACTGAAAGAATAATGGCCTACAGAATCCTTCGCATTGGGAGAGGGGACCAGAACCCTCTCATGGGATTCGATGAGAATGAATTTGTAAGGAAAGCTTCCTTTTACGTTCGCCCAATGGCTGAACTGCTTGAAGATTACCAGAATGTTAGACGAGCAACGATTAGTTTGTTAAAAGGCCTGCCGCAGAACTCGTTAAAGTACCGGAGCAATGCGAATGGATTCGACGTTTCGGTGGAAACAGTCGCATATATGATAGCTGGGCATGAACGTCATCATCTGAAAATGATTAAAGAGAAGTATCTGTAGAAAAGCAGGATTCATTTGCCAGAAGGAGTTGGGAACTTATGAGCCCAAAAGCTGGTGATTAAAAGAATTCTTGAAAAATTAAACGAAAAGATCGCGAAATCAATTCGCGAGCTTTTCGTCACTTGTATTTATTTCACAGCAGGCTGTAGTTTATGGATGTACTGCAACGCTTTACCTGTACCGATTGCAACGGATTCCAACGGGTTTGGAGCGATGTGTACGGGAACGACCATCTCGCTTCCAAGCCAATCCTGCATTCCGTTCAACAAAGCGCCGCCACCAGAAAGGATCACGCCGCGGTCTACAATATCACCGCTAAGTTCTGCAGGGCAGTCTTCAAGTGTAGCCCGAATCGCTTCCATGATATGAAGCAGGGATTCTTTTAGTGTGTCCCTGATTTCATAAGAGTTCAGGGTAACGGTCTTTGGCAGTCCAGTTACTAAGTCACGTCCGCGTATTTCCATTTCCATCATTTCATGGTCAACAAGCGCATAACCAATTTCCATTTTGATTTTTTCAGCTGTTCTTTCACCAATGAGGACATTGTATTCTTTTCGTACGTATTGAACGATGTCTTCGTCCAATCTGTCGCCAGCGATGCGAATGGAGTGGCAGGCAACGACCCCGCCGTATGAAATGATTGCGACTTCAGTTGTGCCGCCGCCGATGTCAACGACCACGTTCGCTACCGGTTCATCAACAGGCAATCCCGCGCCAATAGCAGCAGCAACTGGTTCTTCGATGAGATGAACCTTCTTAGCGCCAGCATTTCTGACTGCATCCTGGATCGCACGTCGTTCAACACTTGTTGAACCAGAAGGTGTGCAGACGACAACATCCGGTTTACGGAGAGCAAATCCTCCCGTTTTTGAAGCTTTCTTCATGATTTGTTTCAGCATTTCAGTTGTCACGTCAAAATCAGCAATGACACCATCTTTTAACGGGCGGATTGCTACGATCTTTCCAGGAGTCTTTCCGATCATTTCCTTTGCTTCCTTGCCGACAGCAAGGACATTCTTTGTCTCAGTATCAATCGCCACTACTGAAGGTTCATTCAAAGCGATTCCTTTATTTTTACTATATACAAGTGTGTTGGCTGTACCTAAATCAATTCCTATTTCTGTCGTTGATAACATAGTGTGTTCACCCAGTTCTCTATAAATTATTAACCATCATAGACTTCTATTAAACTATCATGAATGTGGGGGTTAAAGGTTGTTTGTTACCGAATCGTTATCTAACTGTAAAAGTTGAGGAAAATTTTTTCAAAAGATGATATAAGAGAATAACATTTGTAAAATACGGGTATAATGCATAGATGTTCAACTGCTTTCTATTTAATGGTAAGATAAATTTATGATGTCAGATATGAAATGACTGACACCCTATATGAAAAGGCAGTGTGAAACTTTTTGGAACAAAAACAGAAATTGATTGTGTTAATTGGGCCGACTGCAGTTGGCAAAACGAAGCTGAGCATTGAGCTTGCGAAAAGGTTCAACGGTGAAATCATCAGCGGTGACTCCATGCAAATTTACAAAGGGATGGATATTGGAACCGCGAAAATCACCCTGGAAGAGATGGAGGGAATTCCCCACCATTTAATTGATATCAAGGAACCTGATGAAAGCTTCTCAACCGCTGAATTTCAGGAGCAGGTCCGCAAGAAAATTGATGAAATCAGCTCTCGCGGGAAGATGCCGATGATTGTTGGCGGTACAGGATTATACATCCAGTCAGTGATCTTTGATTATCATTTTACGGATGCACCTTCTGACCCTAATTTCAGGCGAAGTCTGGAGCAAGCTGCGGAGGCAAAGGGTCAGGAATTTTTACATAGTAAATTGAAGGATGCGGACCCCGAAAGCGCCTCGCGTATACATCCTAATAATGTCCGGCGTGTCATCAGAGCGCTGGAGATCATCCACTGCACGGGCAAAACTGCTGGGGAACTGCAGGAGAACCAATCACCGGAACTTTTGTATAGTACAGCACTAATAGGCCTGACAATGGATAGGGAGATGCTATACAAAAGAATCAATTACCGTGTCGACCTAATGATGAAGCAGGGGCTCCTTGATGAGGTCCAATACTTTTATGAAAAGGGCTTAAGGGAATGCCAGTCCATCCAGGCGATTGGATACAAAGAGCTTTACGACTACTTTGATGGCAAGGTTTCCCTGGAGCTCGCAATCGAGAATTTAAAACAAAATTCCCGCCGGTATGCAAAAAGGCAGCTAACATGGTTTCGAAACAAGATGAATGTGGAATGGTTTGATATGTCAGAGTCTAAAGACGCTGAAAAAAAATTCGCTGAAATTTCCAAGTTCATTGAAGGAAAGCTCGAGATAAAAGCGAATACATAATAATAGAGATAAAAGAGGAGGATCCGCCCATGAAACAAGTGAACATTCAGGACCAGTATTTAAACCAACTCCGCAAGGACAATATCAATGTGACCGTCTTCTTATTGAACGGATTTCAATTGAGAGGTCAGATTAAAGGTTTTGATAACTTTACCGTGCTTTTCGAATCAGAAGGAAAACAGCAGCTTGTCTATAAGCACGCCATCTCAACATTCGCGCCGCAAAAGAATGTCCAGATTGATTTCGATGCTCAGGCTAATTAAATAACGAGTAAGAAAACCCGCCTAGTGCGGGTTTTTTCTTTTTCGGGTTTTTATGAGCCAGCTGCTTGAGTCAAATGATACCCTTATGCAGATAAATACATCCGCATAAGTGCATCTATCAAGAGGAACGGTGCCCTTATGCAGGCGAATCCATCGTATAAGGGCATCGATCAAGTCAAAAGGTATCCTTATCTGAGCGATTGCAACCTCTTAAGGGCACAGATCAAGGCGAAATAAACTTTTATTAAACCACCTCCATCCTCCTAGAGGGGCTCATGTCACACTTCTGCTCTTTTAAACGATAATTGTTTATTTGAAAATGAATTTCCACCTTCCTGAATACATATAAATATAGAAGTTTATTTCTTGGGAAACCGCACATTGTGACAAAAGCAAAAAATACTGCTAGAACTTGTCGAATAATTCGAGGCCATCCTAAAACGGGAATTTCCTATAGTGATATACATGTTTTCGTATTCTATTTAGGCGGATATCACAAATACAGCTATGATGCGTATGCTGTTTCCAGAATGAGAGGTGAAATCTTTGGACCAACCGCTTCGTAAGAAAAACAACGGTCAAATCAGTATTGTATTGAACGCGCAGCAAAGGAAGACGTTGACAAAGGAATTGCCTGAGTCGCAGCTGGTTCCAAAGTCAATCCCGCAGGAGCATGCAGCTTTAAAGGAAATTGAGGAAGAGCTCGGGACACTTGTTGGCATGGAAGAAATGAAAAGGATGATCAAAGAGATTTATGCCTGGATCTATGTGAACAAGAAACGGGAAGAGATGGGCCTGAAAGCTGGAAAACAGGCTCTCCACATGATGTTCAAGGGCAATCCGGGAACGGGAAAGACAACGGTTGCCAGAATTATCGGAAAGTTGTTCCTTAAGATGAATGTTCTTTCGAAAGGGCATTTGATCGAAGCAGAGAGAGCTGACCTTGTTGGTGAGTATATTGGGCATACCGCGCAAAAAACACGCGATTTGATAAAAAAAGCTATGGGAGGCATCCTGTTCATTGATGAAGCCTATTCCCTCGGCCGAGGTGGAGAAAAGGACTTCGGCAAGGAAGCGATTGATACCCTTGTTAAACATATGGAGGATAAACAGCATGAATTCATCTTGATCCTTGCCGGATATTCGAGAGAAATGGAATTTTTCCTTACTCTTAACCCTGGACTTCATTCAAGGTTCCCGCTCGTAATTGATTTTCCTGACTATTCAATAAATCAGTTGATGGAAATCGGCCAGCGTATGCTGAAGGAAAGGGAATATAGTCTGAGCCACGAGGCAGAACGGAAATTGCGGGAGCATCTCGTAAATGTAAAATCAACACTTGGGGCGGCGGCATTTTCGAATGGGCGCTATGTCCGCAACGTGATTGAAAAGTCCATTCGGGCACAGGCAATGCGTTTATTAATGCAGAATCAGTATGATCGGCACGAACTAATGACACTTCGGAGCAATGACCTCGTCTTTACAGATGATACCAGGGGGAAATAATGTCAGCAGCTTTGTTGACATTATTTTTTTAGTTTGGTAATATACCCCTATAGGTATATAAATATATGTATTGGGGGATATTAAAATGAACGAAATTACAGTCTACACAACAAATACTTGTCCTTACTGCACGATGCTGAAAAATTTCTTTGATGATAAAGGTTTAGCTTACCAAGAAGTGAACGTACAGAAAGACCCGATTGCGGCACAAAGATTGGTCAACGCAACAGGCCAAATGGGTGTACCACAGTCTAATGTAAACGGGAATTGGGTATTAGGCTTCGATCCTAATTCAATTATGTCATTCTTAAAGTAGTTACAGAGGATTCCAGTTTTACTGGGATCCTTATTTTTTTTTAAGGTTTCTACGATTGCCATTTCTATTTGAGTTTAAAGGAAGTAACTATAGGGTAAAGATAGGGGGTTTCCCTGAATTTTTTTGGGAAAACTAAACATTATCGAAAATGAGTGCTTAACTATTATATAGAGAAAAAAGGAGCTATCAATTATGGGGTATGAGTATAACTATGATATTGCAGGATATGATTTTGGCTGGGATGTAAAATCGGGAAAGTTTACGTTCGAGGGACAGGACGCAGTGCTTTTCTGGATTTCTTCAGCAATGAAAACCTTTTTTGATACGATTGAAGAGATTTCTGGAGAAGAGGCATCCAACCTGGTTTTTGAAACAACTGGGTTTCGCCAGGGACTTGTGGTTGGCCAATATTTTGAAAAAATGAAAGAAGTCAGCGTATCTGAAGCTGCTGACATGATCACAAATACATATGCAACCGCCGGATGGGGGTTGACGATTATAAAGGATTTGGATTTTGAAACGAAAACATTCACAGCTTTCATGAAGGACAGCTGGGAGCATAAAGTGAATGTTGCCCAGGGAAAAAAAGTGGGAGGGAGGTTCCTGCCAGCGCATTATGCTGGAGTTTTTTCCGGACTGTTCGATACAAATATCTGGTATAAAATCAAACAGCATCAGTTAGAAGGGAATGATTACAGTCTGATCGAATACTTCCCTTCAAATGTCACAATCGCTGATAATATCCACCAGCTGGCACGAAAGAAAGAATCAGAACATATCAGGAAACTCGAAGGCCTTGTTGAAGAAAAAACAGCTGAACTAAAGGAGCTGGTCAATAAGCTTTCCTCTCCGATCATTCCGGTACTAGAGGGTATCGTCGTCGTTCCCCTGATCGGAAAATATGAAGAAGACAGGGCAGATCAGCTGATAGTAAACACCCTGAATCGACTCCCATCCTATAAAGCAAGCTATCTCGTCCTGGATTTGACGGGTATGGACCAGGAAATCGGACCGCACGCAGTCAGTCTGATTGAAAAAATTGGTTCAGCAGCCAGGCTTATTGGTACAAAAACAATTCTTGTCGGGATTTCATCAACCCTTGGGATTGAAATCACCCAGTCCAACATCAATCTATCGAAATTTGATTGCTTCCAGACACTGCAGCATGGCATCCATTACGCTATCGGGCAGATGGGAAGAAAGATTATATAAACAGAAAAGGCTCTTTTCTCAACTTTGTTGCTATTGACCGCAAAATAGGAGTGAATGAACTATGTTTCTTTGCAAAGTTAACTCTAAAAATGAGAAAAGAGCATGCAAACTTATACCGACCTACTAAAAAGCTTTATATTACGTACAAAAATCTTTACGAAAACAGCCAAAAAAAAGCAGAGCTGATTCAACATGAATCAGCTCTGCTTTCTAGTGTACTCCCAGTTTACGGACGGGCAAATGCCATTTGTAGGTGTATGACAGTACGCGGAGTGCTGTGATGACTGCAAAAAGTCCATAGAGTTCGACAGCTTTATCAGCCATTCCGAGGCCGATGACAAGTCCGGCAAGAACAGCCCAGACTGCATATATTTCCGCCTTCAATACTAATGGTTTTCTGCCGGCGAGCAGATCACGGATGATTCCGCCGCCGCTTCCTGTCAACACAGCAGCTACAATGATGGCGCTTAAAGGATGGCCCATATTTGATGCGTAAATCGCGCCCTGGATGGCAAAGGCTGCAAGCCCGATGGCATCGAAAAAGTTGCCCCATCGCTGCCAGTGTTTTAAAAGATTACCAGGAAATAAAAAAACGATGGTGATCGACATCAGGGCCAAATTGAAAAATAGCCCCTGTTCCCATATTGCTGATACTGGTACTCCGATTAACAGGTTACGGATTGCACCGCCGCCAAATGCTGTAACGATTCCTAATATATAAACTCCGAAGATATCATATTCTTCTTCCATTGCAATGATTGCACCGCTGACCGCGAATGCTACTGTTCCAATCATGCTGAGTACTTCCCATGTCATCATGTTTTTCTCCTCTTGTTAAAATACTGCCCCAATACTAAAATAGTAAAATGAAAACATATTGATTTTATCATGTTTATTCCAATTTACAACTACTTTTACCCCTGCTTTCAAAATTTTTGTTTGCGGCTTTAATTTGGTATGATGTCATTAGCTATATTTATGGAAAGAAGGGTGTTATTTGGAACAGGAAAACGTATTTGAAAAAGTGATTCTTGTTGGCTGTCAGACGACTGAAGAAGAAGATCTTCGTTTTCAATATTCAATGGAGGAACTTGAATCACTTACAGAAACGGCAAAGGGAAATGTCCTGATGCAGGTTGTCCAAAAGCGGCCAAAGGTCCATCCTGCTACATACATTGGCAAAGGGAAAGTGGAAGAGCTTCAGGCACTTGAGGAGGAGCTCGAGCCGGATTTAATTATTTTTAATGATGAACTGTCGCCAAGCCAAAACCGCAATCTTTCAGCCGGCTTAAAAGCGAGAGTCATCGACCGTACTCAGCTGATCCTTGATATTTTCGCTCAAAGGGCCCGTTCGAAAGAAGGGAAACTCCAAGTAGAACTTGCTCAGCTTCAATACCTGCTTCCCCGTCTTGGCGGAAAAGGAATCGAAATGTCTCGTCTTGGTGCCGGAATCGGGACAAGAGGGCCTGGTGAAACAAAGCTGGAGTCAGACCGCCGGCACATCCGCAAACGTATCGACGATATTAAAACGCAATTGTCAGTCATTGTTCAGCACCGTGACCGCTACCGGGAGCGCCGGAAGAAGAACAAAACGTTCCAGATTGCTTTAGTCGGATACACGAACGCAGGAAAATCGACGCTTTTTAACCGGTTGACAGAAGCAGAGTCTTTTGAGGAAAATCAATTATTCGCTACCCTGGATCCAATGACAAGAAAAGCGATTTTACCAAGCGGCTTTACGGCTCTCCTGACAGATACAGTTGGTTTCATCCAGGACTTGCCGACCACCTTGATCGCAGCTTTCCGTTCCACACTGGAGGAAGTTCGGGAGGCGGATTTACTTCTGCATGTAGTGGACATGTCTAATGAAGATTATTTTTCACATGAACAAACTGTCAATAAATTGCTGGAGGATCTTGAAGTCCACCAAATCCCTCAGATTACCGTCTATAACAAGCGGGACATTGCCCACCAGGATTTCGTGCCAAATGCCCAAAATGAAACGGCGTTTATCAGCGCGTTCAGCGAGGAAGACCGCAGGAATTTGCTTCTGAAAATTGAACAGTCCATCATTGGAATGATGGAGCCTTTTCATGTCCTCGTGCCGTCCGATGAGGGGAAACTGCTCGCGCAGCTGAAAAATGAGACCATTCTTCGTGAGCTTGCTTTTGATGAAGATAAGCTGGGCTATGTCTGCAAGGGCTACTCTTTGGCAGACCACCAAATTACCGGCCAGCTGAAACGCTTCTCAGTATAAATTGATTTTTTATAAAGCTCTTTTCTCAAACTTTGTTGCTACTGAATACAAAACAGGATTGAATGACCATGTTTCTTTCAAAGTTGACTCTAATAATGAGAAAAGAGCTTGCACACTTAATACCGAACTACAAAATGGCTTTTTATCCCGTTAAAATCGGCTTTAGGATTTTAACAATAATCTTTACGAGAACAGCCTTTTATAAAGCTCTTTTCTCAAACTTTGTTGCTACTGAATACAAAACAGGATTGAATGACCATGTTTCTTTCAAAGTTGACTCTAATAATGAGAAAAGAGCTTGCACACTTAATACCGAACTACAAAATGGCTTTTTATCACGTTAAAACCGGCTTTAGGATTTTAACAATAAGAACATGCATTTATAAAGATAGGAGAGCAACATGTTTAAACAACTTAAAAACGGGCAGATGCTGCAGCCGCTTGTCAGCGAAATTGAGCAGCAAATTGCACATGTGCACAAGAAAATCGATGAGCGGATTGACTCAAACCAATTCAGGGTATTGCAGAGTTTCCAGAAACATCGGGTGAGTGATTCCCATTTCATCCCGACTACAGGTTACGGCTATGATGATGCCGGCAGGGAAACCCTCGAAAAGATTTACGCAGAGGTGTTTGGTGCTGAAGCCGGGCTGGTCCGCCCGCAAATCATCTCCGGAACTCATGCGATTTCGATTTCGCTATTTGGGATTCTCCGGCCTGGCGATGAGTTGTTATACATCACTGGAAAACCTTATGACACTCTTGAAGAGATTGTCGGGATACGCGGTACCGGAAACGGATCATTGAAGGAATTTGGAATTTCCTATAATACTGTGGATCTTACAAATAAAGGAGAGATTGATTGGGCTGCCGTCGAAAAAGCGATCAAGCCTGAAACAAAAATGATCGGTATCCAGCGTTCAAAAGGCTATGCGACGAGGCCGTCTTTTACCGTTGAGCAAATCAGTGAAATGGTGAGGTTTGTAAAAGAAATCAAATCCGATGTCGTTGTATTTGTTGATAACTGTTACGGGGAATTTGTTGAAGAGCTTGAACCATGCCATGCTGGTGCAGATCTGATGGCTGGCTCCTTGATTAAAAATCCCGGCGGCGGGATTGCCAAGACAGGCGGTTACATCGTAGGCAAGGAGGAGCTTGTCGAGGCATGTTCCTACCGGATGACATCTCCAGGTATCGGTGCAGAGGCTGGCGCTTCATTATATTCATTGCAGGAAATGTACCAGGGATTCTTCATGGCACCGCATATTGTCGCACAGGCCTTGAAGGGTGCTGTTTTCACAGCCGCAATGCTGGAACGTTTAGGGATGAATTCATCGCCTAAATGGAATGCCGAACGGACTGATTTAATTCAGGCGGTCCAATTTGACGACCGGGATAAGATGGTTGCTTTTTGCCAGGCTATTCAGTATGCTTCGCCAATCAATTCTCATGTAACTGCACATCCTGCTTATATGCCGGGATATGAGGATGATGTGATTATGGCTGCTGGTACATTCATCCAGGGAGCGAGCATAGAGTTAACCGCTGATGGACCGATCAGACCGCCGTATGTCGCGTACGTACAGGGGGGCTTAACCTATTCCCATGTGAAAATGGCCGTATGTATTGCAATCGATTCTTTAATCGAAAAAGGTTTAATTCATATAAAATAGGTAAATATACAACAGGACGCTTTCTAAATAAGTCCTGTTCTTTTTTTTATGATTTTTCATGTTAGATTATCTAACATATATTTGACATCATACCTTACATTGAATATAATGAGAGTATCTTAAAAGGAAGGAGGAGAAATCATCATGGGCGGAAGTGAAATTCGCCGGAATATGCCGCTCTTTAGCATTGGGATTGTCATGCAGCTGACAGATTTGACCGCTAGGCAAATCCGATACTATGAAGAGCATGAATTGATTTCTCCGGCAAGAACAGAGGGCAATAAACGACTCTTTTCCTTAAACGATATTGACAAGCTCCTCGAGATCAAAGATTTGATCGACCAGGGAGTCAACATGGCAGGCATCAAGCAAATTTTTAATGTTAAACAACAGACGGCCATTAGTGCTGCTGAGAAAAAACAAGCTGAAAAAACGAGACGGGAGCTATCTGATGCAGATCTGCGGAAATTGCTTCGCAAAGAACTTCAGCAGGCAGGACGCTTTAACCGATCTGGCAATCACGGAGACATGTCGAGATTTTTTCATTAGTAATCCAAAAATTATCTATCATTTAAATTCTAGGAGGAACTTTAACAATGGCTAAGACGTTTACAAGAGAAGACATTATTCGCTTATCAAAAGAAGAAAATGTAAAATTCATTCGTTTGCAGTTCACTGATATTTTAGGAACAATCAAGAACGTTGAAATTCCAATCAGCCAGCTTGAAAAAGCGCTAGATAACAAAATGATGTTCGACGGATCTTCCATTGAAGGCTTCGTTCGTATTGAAGAATCTGACATGTACCTGATTCCTGATTTAGATACATGGGTAATCTTCCCTTGGACAGCTGAAAAAGGCAAGGTTGCACGTTTGATCTGTGATATCAAAAATGCTGATGGCACACCATTTGCAGGCGACCCGCGCGGTAACCTTAAGCGTATTCTAAAGGAAATGGAAGAGCTTGGCTTTACAAACTTCAATCTTGGACCAGAACCGGAATTCTTCCTGTTTAAGCTCGATGTCAACGGCGAGCCTACACTTGAATTGAATGACAATGGCGGTTACTTCGACCTTGCACCAACCGATCTTGGCGAAAACTGCCGCCGCGATATCGTTCTTGAGCTTGAAGAAATGGGCTTCGAGATTGAAGCATCTCACCATGAGGTTGCTCCTGGGCAGCACGAAATCGACTTCAAATATGCAGATGCTTTGACAGCTTGTGACCAGATTCAGACTTTCAAGCTTGTTGTTAAAACAATTGCACGTAAACACGGTCTGCACGCAACCTTCATGCCAAAGCCATTGTTCGGCGTAAACGGATCCGGAATGCACTGCAATATGTCCCTGTTCCGCAACGGCGAGAACTCATTCTATGATCCATCCGATAAAAAGCTTGAGCTAAGCGAAACTGCGTACCAGTTCATCGCTGGAACATTGAAGCATGCTTCTGGATTCACAGCTGTAACAAACCCGACTGTGAATTCTTATAAGCGTCTTGTGCCTGGTTATGAAGCTCCTTGCTACGTTGCATGGTCTGCTAAAAACCGTTCACCATTGATCCGTATTCCTGCATCACGCGGCTTGAGTACACGCGTTGAAGTCCGCAGCGTCGATCCTGCAGCTAACCCGTACCTTGCAATGGCAGTATTGCTTGCAGCAGGCCTTGACGGAATTAAGAACAAAATGGCTCCTCCTGCATCAGTAGACCGCAACATCTACGTGATGAACAAAGAAGAGCGTGTAGAAGAAGGAATCGATGATCTGCCGCCAACATTGGCAGCTGCTCTCGACCAGCTGAAGAAGAACGAAGTAATCAGTTCAGCACTTGGCGACCATATCCTCGAACACTTCATCGAAGCAAAAGAGATTGAGTGGGATATGTTCCGTACTCAGGTTCACCCATGGGAGCGCGAACAGTACATGAGCATGTATTAATCATAATAACCCTTGATACCACTGGTATTGAGGGTTTTTCTTTTTGGGGCGATTTCCTATCGGTGTACAAACTGCCCAGAATTGCCCCAGAATTTAAAAAAGGTTTTTCGTTTGCTCTTCGAACTTTTCGATTGCTACCTGCTCCATCTTCTTCGAAACGTGAGCATACACATCGGAGGTTATCCTTTCACTTCCGTGACCTAGTCGTTCCTGCAACTCCTTCATGCTCATGCCGGCCTCGAGGCAAAGAACTGCATGTGTGTGTTTTGTAGAATGGATTGGCAAAGAAGGAATGCCAGCACGCTTCAATATTTAAAAAGAGAGCTAAAGCACTACTTGGAAGGAAAAGATGACGAGGAATACCTATTCAAGAGCAGGGAAGGCAGGGATAAGCCCATTGGACGTAGTATGGCATATAAAATATTGAGGCAGGTAGCTGAGCAGTATGGTCTTGAGGAAATTGGTACTCATACACTTAGGAAAACCTTTGGTTATCATTTCTATAACCAGACAAAGGATGTAGCAATGCTGCAGGGAATTTTTAATCATAGTTCCCCACACATCACTTTACGCTATATTGGTGTCAACCAAGACAGTATGGATAAGGCGATGAGTAAGTTCAAGATTTAATACCTTAAAATAATTCGAATTCTATAGAACTGAATATTGATCAATACTCAATAAAATTGTTCGGTATAATGAGATTATTTCGGGATTTACTCTTTCAATGGATGAATAATCCTTGTTTGGTATTTTATAAGTCCTTCTTATTTCTGCAGAAAGTGCCTTTAATTTAATGGTTTTTACTCGACTCGGCAAATTTGAATTAATTATTTTTTCATAAACAGCAGCAATTTGTTTAATTGATCTCATTAGCTGGTTCACCTCAAATTTTATTCAACCCTTATATTTGTTTTACTACCCTTACATAGAAATTTAATTCAACAATAGGTCTTTTTATCTAAAAAAGCGCGAGATTAAATAGGATGTTATGACTAAAAAATTCTAACAAAATCTTCTAAAAACTGACATATTGTGATAACATTCGAGAAGGGCAAATTTTACGAAAGTAAAAGACGCAAAGCTTCGGACCTAAAACAGTCTATTTTTTCTGTCATGGTGGCCGGGTTGCCAGAAACGTGAATATCAATCTTTCCTTTCCAATTTGCCTGAATTAATGTGAAAGGTGTTTTTAACATGTATTCTGTATTATTAGCCGATGACTCTACATTTTTAAGAGCTTGGCTAAGACGATTAATCAACAATGAAATCTTTCAAGTCACTGGTGAAGCAAAGAATGGTAAAGAGGCGTTTATGAGTTATAAGGAAAACAAACCAGATATTGTTTTTATGGATATTACAATGCCAATTATGGATGGCATAGAAGCACTAAAGAAGATAAAGGAATACGATCTAGATGCTCGTATTGTAATGGTTTCATCTCTCGGACAACAAAGTATAATATTAGATTGTTTGAGATTAGGTGCAATGGATTTCGTTGTTAAGCCACATTTTCAACATATCCAGTCGATATTGAATAATGTTGCTATAGTCCCTTCATCTAATGACAAGAAAGAAGTAGCAAGATAATGAAAAATATATACCATGATCATTCGTTATCTCCCCGTTGGTTACAGTCTTTAGTGAAATATAGAATTGTTATCTATTTACTTATTTTAATTGCTTTATATTTAACTTCCATATGTTTCAATAATTACCTAGGTTTGTTAACTGTCATTATGATTTTTTTAGGGGTTGTCTTTAGAAGTATAATAGTGCTGATTATCCAAAGTGGGTTACTCGCTATATACAGATTCCATTTTATTCTTTCAAGTTGGCCAGAAGTTGAGGGTTCTCTATTTCAATGGTTTACATACTTCACTGTTGGTTTAGCCGTTTCAACACTGGTAAAAGGAAATTTAAAACAAAAAACTAATCTCCTTGAGGTAACAACAGCTTTAGTAAAATCAATTGACTCTCGGGACCCCTATACAGCAACTCATTCGGAAAGTGTAGCCTTTTATGCGAAAATTATTGCCAAGAGATTAGGTTTACGCGAGAAGATTTGCGATGATATTTATCTTGGAGGTCTTATTCACGACTTAGGAAAAATAGGTATTGATGAGAAAATTTTAAACAAGCCATCAAAATTAACACTTAAGGAATATGACGTTATAAAACAACATCCATTTATCGGATATAAATCTATAAAGCATGTTACATCCTTTCAGAAAAACGGGATTTTAGATATGGTTTTATACCATCATGAAAGGTATGACGGAAAGGGATATCCCGAGGGATTAAAGGGTGCCGAAATTCCCTTCGTAGCTAGAATAATGGCTCTTGCTGATGCTTTCGATGCCATGACATCAAGGCGAATTTATAAAAATAAAAAGGATTTCGATTGTGTAATCAAAGAAATCGAGGAGAATAAAGGCAAGCAATTTGATCCATACATTGCTGATACATTCCTAACAATTTTAAAAACCGAGGGAGAAGCAATATTAACTAAAAAATATACGCTTAATAGTAAATATCAAAACTTCACTCCTAAAAACTGAAAATTTTATTTACACTGATTTAACAGGAAGGACTTTTGTAAAGTCCTTTCTTTTTTTATAAACAACATAAAGGAATTTTTGTGAATTCATCATTTTAAATAGTAGTGTAATTCATTTCCAATCAGTTGTAAAATAATAGATATTTCATAATGAACGCTGATAAGTCTATAACCTACAAGCACCTAATCTGGAATTGGAAGATGCTAAGAAGCTGCTAAATGATTTCTGTATATCAAAACCTGTAAAAGAAATTAACCCACAGATTCCAAAGAAAGAACCTAAACACTTAACTGAAGAGGATGTGTTCTTATGCTAACCGACAGAGATAAAGCGATAATTAAAGACTTGAATCGATTCAGGGTAATGGCTCGGGACAGTATAGCCGAATTGCACTTTGCGGGGCTGAAGAATCCCAAGTATGCTGCCAACAATGTCCTATTACGATTATTGCGTGACGGACAGATTCAGCGTTCTACCTCATTTACTCCATTTGTATACTTTGGACCCGAGGTATCCATGAAGCAGAACAGCGCGAAAATAGGGCATTTTCTAGCGATTTTGAAAGTGTACAAGGAAATGAGGAAGTTAGGTAAATTAGAAAGCTTCTGGGTGGAGCCTAAATACGGAATGAAGGGTATAGGGGCTGAACCTGATATCTATTGCATGTATAGAGGCACAGGCTTCTTCATAGAGGTACAGAGGACAATATATTCAGATAAATTGATGGGAAAAAAAAATAGAGCGTTATTTAGATTTATACCATGGCAGCATAGTTGCTAAACCATTCCCTCATATTCTGATTCTTTCTGAACAGCGATATGCTATTGATGATGAATATCCGTTTAAGATATTCCAGGCACAAAACTTTACCGACTTTGTAAACACAGTGAAAGGAGTAGAGGAAAAGAGGAAACAGGATAGAGAAGTAAAGATTAAAATTGGATAAAAATCGGGCCAAGTTGATTTACTAACTTGACCCTAATATTTTTGTACTGCCCCAAAACTGCCCCAGGATTCGAAAAAACATATGCTTGTAAGTGAAACAATTCATTTATATTTTCCTATTATATAAACTTTTGAGATACCCTAAGAATAATAAACGCAGGATAGAGCATAATCCGTACACAAGTTCACCCATGGGAACGCGAACAGTATATGAGCATGTATTAATAGAACAAATTGGCCTCCTGACTCTGTCAGGAGGTCGTTTTTATACCTGAAAAGGGACATAAGCTGGAGAGAAAGCGTCTTTTGTGGTCACACGCTTAAAATAGTACTCACTACGATCTTAACCTCCTTAGTAAAGGTAGTTTTCTAAAAGATTGTTGTTAAAATCCTAAAGCCGATTTTAACGTGATAAAAGCCATTTTGTAGTTCGGTATTAAGTGTGCAAGCTCTTTTCTCAGTAATAAGATTTAATTTTGTGAAGAAACATAGGTCATTCAATTTCTGCATTGTAGTCAATAACAACAAAGTTTGAGAAAAGAGCCTTAGTAAAATCACCAGGAATTCTCTCACACCCGCTAAAGATTTTCCCAATAATCATATAAAAATCACCACAATCACTTCTTTTACCTTCTGCAACTAGATTTTCTTCAGTAAAAATTAAAGTTTTCAGAAAAATAATTGACTTTTTCCTATATACACGTTATCTTTGTTTTAAAATATATAACACATTTATAGTGTTACGGTTATATAACGTTATATAAATAAAATTTTATGTATTGCAGGGGGCGTAATCTTGATTCTACATGAAATTGAAACGAGCAGTCGTGAGTCCATAGAAGAACTCCAACTTCAAAGACTCAAGGCAGTAGTGGAGAAAGTTGCTCAAAGGGTGCCATTTTACAAAAAGAAATTTGAGGATGCGAATTTTTCGCCTGATAGGCTAAATAGTCTGGAAGATTTGGAAGCGCTTCCTTTCACAGAGAAGCAAGATCTGCGCAATCACTATCCATTCGGGCTTTTCGCTGTTCCACAAAGTGAATTGGTCAGGGTACACGCTTCATCGGGAACAAGCGGCAAGCCGACTGTGGTTGGCTATACACAGAATGATATAGAAATGTGGGGAGAGATTGTCGCCAGGGCGATTGCTCTTGGCGGCGGTGAAGCGGGCAATTTTCTGCATAATGCTTATGGTTATGGCCTTTTCACCGGCGGGTTGGGCCTGCATTACGGAAGTGAACAGTTGGGGATGGTTACTGTACCAGTTTCCGGCGGCAACACCCAGAGACAAATCATGTTGATTGAAGATTTTAAACCGCAGGTCATTTGCGGGACACCTTCTTACATTCTGAATATCGCTGAAACGATGGAGGAAATGGGCATGGACCCACGCGAAACTTCATTGAAATACGGTATTTTCGGGGCTGAGCCTTGGTCAGAAGAAATGAGGAAGACGCTCGAAGAAAAACTGGGAATCAGGGCATGTGACATCTACGGGCTCAGCGAAGTGATCGGGCCTGGTGTCGCAAGTGAATGCCATGAAGCCCAGGAGGGACTCCATGTTGCCGAAGATCATTTTTTAGTTGAGGTAATTGACCCTGAAACGTTAAAACCTGTTCCTGAGGGAGAAGAAGGGGAGCTGGTATTCACAAGCCTGACGAAGGAAGCCTTTCCGGTCATCCGCTATCGTACGGGGGATATTGCTTCCCTGACGAAGGAAAAATGCAGCTGCGGACGGACGACAGTGAGAATGTCCCGAGTCAAAGGAAGAATCGATGACATGCTGATCATCAATGGCGTTAATGTGTTCCCATCACAGATTGAACATTGCCTGCTGACAGTACCTGAACTTGCCCCTCATTACCAGATTCAGATTTTACAGAAGCGTACGTTAAAAGTTCTTGAGCTGCATGTTGAGATGAATGAGGAATATTTCACAGTGATCGGGGCGGATCCGATTTCGGATTCGGTTTACCAACTTGAGCAAAGGATTCAATCATTGCTCAGGAGCCAGTGTCTGATATCGATGGAGGTACGGGTGCATCGTCCAAAAACAATACCGCGCTCTGAAGGGAAGGCAGTGCGGATTGTTGATAAAACAAAGGAAGCGATTGGAACTTAAATCTAAGGAGGTAAGGCAGCATGGAAAACACAATTTCCTTCGAGCTACTGAGCGAAGAGGCTAAATATGAGCACTTTATGAGCCGGATTGAAGCTGGCGATAAAATCGAGGCTGAAGATTGGATGCCGGATGACTATCGAATGACACTGATCAAGCTTATTTCAATGCACGGCATCAGTGAAATAATGGGTGCGCTCCCCGAAAAGGAATGGGTGCCAAAAGCTCCTTCTTTGAAAAGAAAACTGGGGATCATGGCGAAGGTGCAGGATGAAATGGGACACGGACAACTGCTGTTAAGAGTGGCGGAAGATTTGATGAAGCCGCTTGGAAAATCACGCGAGAACATCATTCAGGATTTGCTATCAGGCGACTTGAAATTCCACAATGTCTTCCATATGGAAGCAAAAACCTGGGGAGATGCCGGATTGATTGGCTGGCTTGTCGATGGTGCAGCCATTATATCGCAGACGAATATGCTTGATGCATCATATGGGCCATACGCTAGAGCGTTGAAGCGAATCTGCGCCGAGGAGGTTTTCCACGCCCAGCACGGTGAGGCGATCATCATGGCGCTTGCAGAAGGAACAGACGAGCAGAAAGCGATGATCCAGGATTCGTTGGACCGATGGTGGGAAGCGCTTCTTATGTTCTTCGGTCCTGCAGATGCGTCTACTACTGGAACTTCCAAACAGGACACAACCATCAAATACAGGATCAGAACGAAAACAAACGAGGAGCTCCGCCAGGACTTTTTCACAAAATATATTCCAAGGGTCCTGTCGCTTGGTTTGAAGCTGCCAGATGAAACGATGCATTTTGACCAGGAGTCAGGCATTTGGCAATACAAGCAGCCCGATTGGAGCAAGTTCAAGCAAATCATTAAGAATAATGGACCAAAATCGAAGGATCGTTTAAGGCTTAGGGAAATTTCCTATACCAACAACAAGTGGGTCATCGACGCATTGAGCGCTAAAGCATAATCCTCCAGCAAATGAAGAATTAGCCCCGGGAATACCACAGGAAAGGAGAGAGATCATGTCTGGAAATGGATTTTATCAGGAGTTTGAAGTCTTCAGCAAAAGGACGGCCACTTCGCCTATGCAGTACCAGTTCTCATTGCTGGCCCCGAACCACGAGCTGGCCCTTGTGATGGCTCAGGAGAATTTCATGAGGCGGGAGCCGGTTGCCGATATTTGGGTCGTCAAGCGGGATGATATCAGAAAGATGTCACTTGAAGAGCGACAAACATTGCAAAGGCTTGATAACAAGGATTACAGGAATACGAAAGGCTACGGTTATTTAAAAAAGAAATGGCGCCACTACGAGCAGGAAATGCTTGATGAAAAGGAGATCTTGTCATGGGGAGGGAAGCAGGAGAAATGAAATATGAACTTGAAGATGCGTTAAAAAATGAAGAACTTCGCGACGCTGCAGTTGAACTCCTGTTCCAGCTTGCTGATGATGATTTCATTATTGCCTACCGGGGTTCCGAGTGGCTGGGACTTGCTCCCCATATTGAAGAGGACGTCGCTTTCTCTTCAATCAGCCAGGATACAATGGGCCATGCTGCAATGTTTTATCAGCTTCTTAGCGACCTTGGTGCGGGTGAACCTGACCAGCTTGCCCACTCAAGGCCGGCAGCAGAACGAAAGAATGCGATTTTACTAGAAAAAGTGAACGGACCAGGTACTTATTTGACAGAGCCGCATTATGACTGGGCACTTGCGGTTGTGAGGAACTATTTTTACGCCCAGGCTAAGAAAGTAAAAATTGAATCGCTGAAGAATTCATCCTACCAGCCATTAGCGGAAGCAGCAGTAAAGATCAATATGGAACTTTACTACCATTTACTGCATTGGAAAACGTGGTTCTCTCAGCTTGTGAGTGCTGGAGGAGAAGCGAGGAAAAGGATGGAAGCCGCGATGGAGAAGGTTTTTGCTGAACTCGAAGGATTGTTCTCCATGGGAAGCCAGGCCGAAGAATTCTCAAAGCACAAATTGTTAGATTCAGAGGAAGCTTTGAAAACGAAATGGATGCAAATGATGTCACCGGTTTTCGAATCCCTTAACCTGGAGATGCCAGATCAATTCGGGATGAAGAGCGGAAATGGGCGAAATGGCGAGCATACCGCTGACTTGCAGACTGCTCTTGATACATTGGGTGAGGTCTATAAATCCGATCCGGCAGCAAGCTGGTGATGATGAATGATAAGAGATAAAATTATCGAAGCTTTGCAAACTGTGAAGGATCCCGAAATCGACAGTGTATCGATAATCGAACTTGGTATGCTCGAGGAAGTCGAAATCCAATCAAATGAAGTTTTGATAAAGCTATTGCCTACCTTCATGGGCTGTCCGGCACTAGATATCATCAAAAACAATGTGATTAAAGCAGTATCAGTTCTTGATGAAGTTGAAAAGGTAGAGGTTAAATTCATTTTCAGCCCGCCATGGACATCCGAACGGGTCACAGAGCTGGGCAGGGAAAAGCTGAAGGAATTCGGCATCGCTCCTCCGCCAAGGCACATTGCAGAAACGGGTGAGTGGCAGGCCGATTGCCCTTACTGCGGATCCACCTATACGACAATGGAGAACCTCTTTGGTCCAACAGCATGCCGCAGCATTTTATACTGCAAATCATGCAAAAACCCATTCGAGGCAATGAAACCAGTATCAACTATGATGTGACGCCAAAGTCGAAAAAAGATTCTTAGGTGTCATATCAATTGATTAATAGCTTCAAGAAGCAATGCATATATTCTATTTGGTCTATAAAAATTTTAAAAAGAAAAGGGAGAGATTTTTAATGGTTAAACTAATTGCGATTTACAAGCATCCACAGGACAAAGATGCATTTGACAAGCACTATTTCGAAACGCATGCCCCGCTTACTTCGAAAATCCCAGGTCTCCGTAAAATGGAAGTGACACGCATCGTCGGAAGCCCAATGGGCGGGGAAGGGAAATATTATCTAATGTGTGAAATGTATTATGACGATCATGAAGCATTGAAAGCCGGTATGAAATCTGCTGAAGGCAAAGCTTCCGGAAAGGATGTTATGAGCTTTGCGGGTGATCTGGTCACGATGATGATCGGTGAAGAAGTGAATGAATAAAAGCTATGAAATGATTGAAATATCTGTAAAGGGACAAATTGGATTAATCGAGCTTAACCGCCCGAAGGTCCTGAATGCCTTGAACAGGCAAATGGTTTCTGAGGTGCTTTCGGCAATGGAAGCATATGACGAGGATGCTGACATTAAGGTGATTGTCCTCGCAGGGAAGGGCAGGGCATTTGCTGCAGGTGCCGATATCGATGAAATGATGGACGCGGACGCGATCTCGATGGAAACGTTGAACCAGTTCACCGACTGGGATCGGCTCGCCTGGATCAAGAAGCCGGTCATCGGGGCTGTACATGGATTTGCCCTGGGCGGTGCATTTGAACTGGCGCTATGCTGCGACATGCTGTTCGCCGGCGAGAATGCGGAATTCGGATTCCCTGAAGTTAATCTTGGCGTCATGCCTGGAGCAGGCGGAACGCAGAGGCTCACAAAGCTTGTCGGCAAAACGAAGGCAATGGAATGGATCCTCAGCGGCAGGCGTATCACTGCCAAAGAAGCCTTATACCATGGAATCATTAATTCTACTTTTGCCGAAGAAGTACTGATGGAGGAAACTCTAAAATTTGCGGATACAATCGCGGATCAGGCTCCGATTGCCGTTAGACTTATTAAAGAATCTGTATTGAAAGCAGTCGATTATCCTCTATATGAAGGAATGCAATATGAACGTAAAAACTTCTATATGCTTTTTGCGACAGAAGACCAGAAGGAAGGCATGAGGGCTTTTAAAGAAAAACGAAAGCCGGATTTTAAAGGGAAATAAGGGGGTACATAGCTGTGTTTGAAACCGTTTTGTATGAAGTGCGGAATCAGGTAGCCTACATCACCCTGAACCGTCCTGATAAATTGAATGCATTCACCGAGCAATTGAACAAGGAAATCCAGACCGCAATCAAGTCTGCTTCGCGCGATAAAGAGGTAAGGACGCTGGTTATAACGGGTGCAGGCCGGGCATTTTGTTCAGGTGAGGATTTGGCAGGAGTTTCAGATGAAATGGACCATGGCGAAGTGCTTCGTAAACGCTATAATCCGATGCTTATGGAACTTGACCGTTGTGAAAAACCTGTGATTGCAGCTGTCAATGGTGTTGCGGCAGGAGCCGGTATGAGTCTTGCTCTTGCCTGCGATTTCCGGATCGCTTCTGAAAAAGCAAGCTTTGTAGAAGCGTTTATCCATGTAGGCCTTGTTCCGGATGCCGGCAATCTATATTATCTTCCACGGCTTATCGGCCACGCGAAAGCAATGGAGCTAGCTGTATTTGGGGAAAAAATTTCGGCAGACAAGGCAAAGGATTTGGGGCTGGTTACGGAAATCTACTCATTGGACAACTGGAACGACAATGTCTCTGCGTTTGCAGAAAGACTTGCCAATATGCCTACTAAGGCAATCGGCCTGATCAAAAGGAACTTGAAGGCAAGCTGGCATTCAAGCTTTGAGGAGTATCTTGAAAGAGATGCCCAGAGCCAGCGGATTGCCGGGAAGACCGCCGACCATAAAGAAGGCGTCCAGGCGTTCATGGAAAAAAGAAAACCCGTTTTCAAGGGTGAATAAATTTATCAATCAATTTACTAAAAGGAGATGTTACGCGTGACAACAGTAAAAGAGCAAAAATTCGAAGCAATGGCAGTAAAACGCGAGACATATCAGCTGATCATCAATGGAGTACGCCAGGACAGCGTCAATGGCGAAACCTACAAAGTCTACAATCCGGCGACAGGCGAGGAAGTTGCAACCGTGGCTAAGGCTTCAAAAGAAGACGCAGAGCTTGCGGTACAGGCGGCCAGAAATGCGTTCGATTTTGGGAAGTGGCGCCATTTTCCTGTCAACAAGCGCTCCCGAACACTGAATAAGATCGCTTCAATCATGCGCTCCCGTTTCAATGAACTGGTAGAATTGGAGATTCTCGATACAGGTAAATCTCTGGCTGCAGCACAGGGACAGGTGATGCAGGCAATCGAGGATTTCGAATTTTATGCAGGTGCGATTGTCAGTCACCGCGGTGCAGTGAACAGCATGCCTGGTGCATTCCAAAATATTACCGAAAAAGAGCCTGTCGGCGTTTGTGCCCAGATCATTCCTTGGAACTATCCGATGATGATGGCGGCGTGGAAAATCGCTCCGGCAATCGCCGTCGGCTGCTCGGTTGTCGTGAAGCCAGCCTCACTGACACCATTATCGGCAGTCGTCCTTGGTGAAATCTGTATCGAAGCGGGTGTACCTGAAGGCGTTGTGAACGTCATTCCTGGATCTGGTTCAGTAGTGGGGAACTATCTGGTCGAGCACGATAAAGTTGACAAAGTAGCCTTTACAGGTTCAACGCCAATCGGCAAGGATATCATGGCAAGAGCCTCCCAAACCCTAAAGCGTGTGACTCTTGAACTTGGCGGAAAGTCACCGAGCATCGTTTTTGAAGATGCGGATATTGATGCTGCAGTAGCGGGCTCTCTATTCGGGATTTTCTACAATACTGGCCAATCATGTGAAGCACGTTCTCGTTTGTATGTCCATGAGGATGTATATGAAGAGTTCATGGAGAAATTCGTCGCAAAAACAAAGCAGCTTAAGCTTGGGAATCCATTTGAAAAGGAAACTCATGTCGGCGCGGTCATCAGCCAGGACCAAATGGATGTCATTGATGGATATGTAAAATCTGCAGTTGCTGACGGAGCTGAAGTTTTAACAGGTGGAAAAGCTGCGAATCTAGAAGGCTATGAAAATGGCTACTGGTATGAGCCTACCATCATTGCTGAAACGAATCACAGCATGAAAGCTGTAAAAGAAGAAATTTTCGGGCCAGTTGTTGTCGTCATGAAGTTCAAGGATGAAAAAGAAGCTGTCAAACTGGCGAATGACAGTGAATATGGACTTGGTTCTGCCATCTGGACGAAGGATTACGGCCGTGCAACAAGGGTATCAAAACAGATCCAGGCGGGGATCGTCATGATTAACTGCCCGTTCTCTGCATTCCCGGGCACACCATTCGGCGGCTATAAGCAATCCGGATTCGGCCGTGAACTCAGCATCGAAACACTTGATTTATATACAGAAACAAAGAGTATCGTCTCTTATTACGGCAGCCGCCCGCTTAATCCGTTTAACGTATAATCATGAGGCGAGCACTCTACGATCCGGGTGCTCGCCTTTCAGTTTCTGTGAACAGGAGGAATATATAATGAAGAAACTCGTCGTAATCGGTTCGGGTGTCATGGGGAGAGGAATTGCATATGTCAGCAGCCTGGGCGGTTTTGATACTGTCCTTATTGATGTTGATGAAAAACAGCTTCTTAACGCCGAACAGGAAATCAACAGCATTTTTGATAAGGGGATTGCCAGAGGGAAAATCGAGCTAGAAGACGCAGAGTCGGCGAAAGCAAGACTTAAATATTCGAATTTCCTCGCTGATAATGTGAGGGACGCTGACCTGGTCATCGAAGCCGTGCCTGAAAAAATAGATATCAAGAAAACGATTTTCGAAGTGATTGACCAGCATGCACCTGAACATTGCCTGTTTGCGTCCAATACATCGACAATGAGCCCAACGGAAATTGCCTCTTTTACCAAGCGTCCTGAGAAGGTCATTGCGATGCATTTCTTCAATCCGGTCCACAAAATGCCGCTTGTAGAAATTATCCGGGGTCTGGAAACGAGCAATGAAACAGCTGAAGCAATCCAGAAGGCGGCAATCCAGATGGGCAAAGAAACTGTCATCGTCAACGAATTCCCTGGTTTCGTGACCAGCCGGATCAGCGCACTAGTTGGCAATGAAGCCTTTTACATGCTGCAGGAAGGATTGGGCAGCCCGGAGGATATCGATAAGGCGATTAAGCTGGGGCTGAATTATCCGATGGGACCATTCGAGTTGGGTGATCTTGTTGGGCTGGATACACGCCTGAACAATTTGAAATACCTTCATGAGAAGCTCGGTGAAAAATACCGCCCGGCACCATTGCTTGAGCAATACGTAAAAGCCGGCCGTCTTGGCAGGAAAACGGGACGTGGTGTGTATGACTATCAAGAATCTTTGACGACGAAGTAAGGAGGATGGCGATGAGAGAAGTTGTGATAGTTGATGCAGTAAGGACGCCGATCGGAAGATACAACGGAAGTCTCCGGCATATCCGTCCGGATGATTTAGGGGCAATGGTCATTAAGGCGTTGATCGATCGTAATCCAGACGTACCTGCAGTTGAAATTGAAGAAGTAGTTTTGGGGAATGCGAACCAGGCAGGCGAAGATAATCGAAACGTTGCAAGGATGTCAGGGTTGTTGGCTGGACTGCCTGTCGAGGTTGCCGGGACAACCATTAACCGATTATGCGGTTCAGGCCTGGATGCGGTCAACTATGCGGCCAGAGCGATTTTGGCCGGTGAAGGAGACATTTTCATCGCTGGCGGAACGGAAAGCATGACAAGGGCGCCATTCGTGATGGCAAAGCCGGAAAAAGAATTCCCGCGCGGCAATATGGAGATGTTCGATACGACAATCGGATGGCGTTTCGTGAACAACAAGCTGAAGGAAATGTACGGAACGGACAGCATGCCGGAGACAGCAGAAAACGTGGCGAAAAAATATGGCATTTCAAGGGAGGCACAGGACGAATTCGCTGCAGAAAGCCAGCTTCGCGCACAAAAAGCGGTGGAGGCAGGGCGTTTTGAAAATGAAATTATTCCTGTTGTTTACGAAGATAAAAAGGGGAACAAAACTGTCATTGACCGTGACGAACATCCACGGCCTGGAACGACGGTTGAAAAACTGGCAAAGCTGAGGCCTTTATTCAAGGACGGGACTGTGACAGCAGGAAATGCGTCTGGAGTGAATGACGGTGCATCGGCATTGCTGCTGATGAGCCGAGAAAAAGCAGAGGAACTTGGTTTGAAGCCGCTGGCAAAATATATTGTGTCAGCAACAGCGGGATTGGAGCCTTCCATCATGGGCATGGGTCCTGTTTATGCAGTTCAAAAGGCTCTTAAGCGTGCAAATCTGTCCGTTGGAGATATGGACTTGATTGAGTTAAACGAGGCGTTCGCGGCCCAGTCAATCGGATGCATCCAGGAGCTGGGACTTGATCAGTCTAAGGTGAATGTAAATGGCGGGGCAATAGCGTTCGGCCATCCGCTTGGTGCAAGCGGCGCACGTATTTTGACAACCCTTTTATATGAAATGAAAAAGCGGGATTCCAGGTATGGACTTGCGACCATGTGTGTAGGTGTCGGCCAGGGAATCGCCATGATTATCGAGAATATAGGAGAGAGATAAATGAACAACATCAAATACCAGAAAGAGCAGCATATTGCATATGTGACGATAGACCGGCCAGATTCGTTGAACTGCTTTAATTATGAAACATTAACCGAACTCGGGGACCTGACAGATAAACTTCATACGGATACGGATGTACGGGTTGTGATCTTCACCGGTGCTGGAGAAAAAGCATTCAGTGCAGGTGCAGATTTGAAGGAAAGGAAGCACCTTACAGAGGCAGAAGTTCGCCGGAATGTGAAAAAGATTCGTGATGTCTTCAGCGCGATCGCAGAGCTTCCGCAGCCAACGATTGCAGCTGTGAACGGCTTTGCTTTTGGCGGAGGTTTCGAACTGATGCTTGCCTGTGACTTTAAAATTGCCTCGGAAAATGCGTTAATGGGGATGACCGAGGTTAGCTGGGGCATTATTCCGGGTGCAGGCGGCACACAGCGTCTTTCAAGGCTGATCGGAGAGATGAAGGCGAAGGAATTGATTTTAACAGCGAGAAAAATATCAGCGGAGACGGCTTATGAACTAGGCATTCTGACAGCCGTAGAATCGAAGGAAAATGTCATGGCTGCCTCGAAAGACTTGGCCGAGGAAATCCTGCAAAATGCTCCAATTGCAGTGAGACAGGCGAAATATGCCATCCAGCATGGAAGCAGCACCGACCTGCAGACAGGACTGGCAATCGAATCCAAAGCTTATGAAGTAACCATTCCAACAAAGGATCGTGTGGAAGCATTGAATGCCTTCAGTGAAAAACGCAAGCCTGTTTTTACAGCACAATAAATCCATAGGGAGAAATCCCTATGGTTTTTTCGCAATATAAAGGGAAAATTCCCGGTTTGGTGGTGAACCGTAGAAACGGGGCACATAAAGAGAGGGTATGTTCCCGGTTTGGGGATGGACTAAAGAAACGGGGCACATAAAGAGAGTAAAAGTTCTCGGTTTGGTGGTGAACCGTAAAAAAACGGGGCATTCCATTCAAGTCAAAGAGCGACTTCACAGGTCTGCACTCCGCCGCCTGTTTTTTTGGGGGGCAAGGCGCTTACCAATTATCTATGAGAAAAAGTTTTTGCAAAATAATGATAATACTGTAAAATATTCTATAACGGTTTTATTACGTATATCAAAAACGGATGAGGATGACATAAGCTTGAATACAAGATCAATGATTTTTACCTTATACGGTGACTATATCTCCCATTATGGGAGCAAGATTTGGATTGGCAGCCTGATTCGGCTGCTGAATGAATTTGGCCATAATGACCAGTCGGTGAGAGCGGCTATTTCACGCATGAACAAGCAGGGCTGGGTTCAGGCGGAGAAAATTGGCAATAAGAGCTATTACTCCCTGACACCGCGAGGCCAAAAGAGAATAGATGAGGCAGGTAAGCGTATCTTTAAATTAAAGCCTGAGGAATGGGACGGAAAATGGAGAATCCTCATGTACACGATTCCTGAGGAAATCCGCAATGTTCGCGACGAATTGCGCAAGGAACTGATATGGAGCGGCTTTGGATCAATGTCGAACAGCTTCTGGATTTCCGCCAATAATCTCGAGAGACAAGTCAGGGACCTGATCGAGAAATACGAAATCGAACAATATGTCGATTTCTTTGTGGCTGAGTATAAAGGTCCGCATGAAAATCAACGCCTCGTTCAAAAGAGCTGGGACCTGCAGGAAATCAACGCCAAATACCAGGATTTCATAAGTGAGTATAGCCAGAAATACATCATCGATAAAAATAAGATCCAAAAAGGCAGCATGTCTGATGCTGAATGCTTTGTGGAGCGCACAAAGCTGGTACATGAATACAGGAAGTTCCTCTTCTTTGATCCGGGTCTTCCTGAGGAGCTTTTGCCGGAAAAATGGCTGGGAAGCCACGCCGCCGCATTGTTCAGTGAATACTACAAAGAACTTGCAGAACCCGCATCCCGCTTCTTTGAGTCTGTCTTCAAAGAAGGAAACGAGATCAAGCATAAAGATGTAGACTATAATGTTATGGACCACCCGTATATTCTTGAATGATAATGTCTATGAATATGTAAAAGCTGGCCAGGGGCAGAACCTGTGCCAGCTATTTTTTAATTGGATTTGTCTTCTCTAAGCCCTTTAATAACTGAGATGCACATGAGTACAATTAGAAGGGCGAAAGGGAGGGCAGTAGTAATGGAAGCTGCCTGCAGGGATTTTAATCCTCCGCTGATTAATAGCACGGATGCTGTGCCGGAAATGATAAAACCCCAAATTAATTTGACATATTTCTTGGGGTTAAGAGTTCCTCGTGATGACAATATACTTAGCACATAGGTGGCAGAGTCTGCAGATGTAATAAAAAAGATAGTGATGAGCAACAGCCCGGTAATGCTTAGAACCTTCCCGAACGGTAGATTTTCAAGCATGATAAAAAGGGCCGTTTCTACGTTTTCTTTTGCCGGCTTGACAAGTTCCAGTCCCTCGTATATTTGCATGTGAAGAGCTGTACCCCCAAACACAATAAACCACAGGCCGCCCATCAATGCAGGAACAAACAAGACTCCGAGCACGAATTCACGGATTGTTCGCCCTCTGGACACTCTGGCAATGAACGTGCCTACAAATGGTGCCCAAGAAATTCCCCAAGCCCAATAAAAAATGGTCCAATCCCCTCTCCATGATGAGTCTTTAAAAGGACTGAGTCCGAGGCTGAGCTGAAAATAGTTCCCTATATAGCTGCCAAATGAGGTAATGGCACTCTCAAGCAAAAAGATAGTAGGTCCAGCGAACAACACAAACAGGAATAATAGGCTGGCGATTCCGAGGTTGATATTGCTTAATATTCGAATCCCTTTATTAACTCCGGAAAGGGCCGAAATCATGAAGAGAACGGTAACGACAGCGATGACAATCAATTGGGTCATGGAACTGTTCGGAAATCCAAAAACCTTGCCCAATCCTCCGGATACCTGCATGGCACTGAGACCAAAAGTAGTCGCTACTCCAATGGCAGTAGCGATGATGGATACGATATTAATGGATTTTCCTAAAAAGCCATTTACTTTTTCGCCCAGCAGCGGGTAAAACGCATGACTGATCAGGCTTGCTTTATTTCTGCGGAATTTGAAATAAGCAATTGTCAATCCAACGAGCCCATAACCAGCCCAGGGCTGGAGTCCCCAGTGGAATACACTGTATTTCAGTGCTGATTCAGTTGCTTCGGTGGTCCCTGCTTCAACCCCAGGTGCCGGGTCGGCGTAATGCTGAAGGGGCTCTGCCACACCCCAAAACACTAGTCCTACTCCCATTCCCCCGGCAAATAATAGGCCGAGCCATGTAAAGTAAGAATACTTAGGCTCATCCTCATCTTTGCCCAGTTTAATATTCCGATAAGGACTGAACGCAAGATACAGCATGAAAAAGACAAAAAAAGTAGTTGCAGCCATGTAAAACCAGCTGAAATAGCTGATTGTCCAATTCAGCGCTTTATTGGCACTGGCGTTAAGATTTTCTGGAGCTATTCCTCCCCATAAAACAAAGCCCAGTACAAAAGCTGCAGATATATATAATGTGATCCCTGGTTGTTTTTTTTGTGAAATAATATCCCTCCTTATCCTAATTTCAAGAAAAAGCCCTATAAAATATCTACCCTATCAAACGACGGGAAATCATGGTCTGTTTTATTTACTGAATTAGGAAAATTACCTTTTAAGGAATTAGCGGAGAAAAGAAGCTGCTATGAGAATTTGGTATAATCGTGGGGAATACCGTAGTAAAGCAGGAGGTAACTATGAAAGTACACGAAAGAGGGATTATAGTTGGCAGGATGTCCCCCGGGACCAATAACTGTATAACTGATGTACCTGGTGTAATGGTCGGCCATGTAACGTTGGATTATCCACTGGATGACAAAGGTAAGGAGTATGCCTGTACAGGTGTTACGGCAATCCTGCCGCATGGCGGTAATTTGTTCAAAGAGAAAGTTACTGCGGCGAGCTATGTCCTTAACGGTTTTGGCAAGACGACAGGTCTCGTCCAGGTGAATGAACTTGGAACGATCGAGTCTCCAATCATGCTGACAAATACATTTGCAGTACCTGCAGTCACCCAGGGTACCCTGGAGTACATGCTTGGTGAAAATGAAGAGATTGGCGAGACGACGGGTACCATTAATATTGTCGTCGGAGAATGCAATGACAGCTATTTAAACTCAATTCGCCTTTTTCCGGTAAAACCTGAACATGCCATACAAGCGATTAAGAATGGTTCCGGACGTCCAGCTGAAGAAGGTGCCATCGGGGCAGGAAAAGGAATGGTTTGCTTTGGCCATAAAGGCGGCATAGGGACAGCATCCAGAATTGTCGAAGCAGATGGTCCTCTTACGATTGGCTGTCTGGTGCTCAGCAATTTCGGCAAAAAAGAAGAGTTCTTGGCAGGAAAATATGGGATTGAGTCAATTAAATCAGGGATATCCGAGAAGGCTGACGGTTCTATCATCATCGTCCTTGCCACAAATGCGCCGTTAAGTGACCGTCAGTTATTGCGCCTGGCCAAGAGATGCGGAATCGGCCTGAGCCGGACCGGCAGTCATTACAGTCATGGAAGCGGAGATATTGTGATTGCTTTTTCATCTGCCAATAAAACGATGCACAATTCAGATGAAGTCATTCAATCAAGCAGCCAGGTCAGGGATGACCATCCATTGATGAACGAGCTATTCACGGCTGCAGCAGAAGTAACAGAAGAAGCAATCCTGAATTCCTTATCACTGGCTGACACAACTAAAGGGAGAAGAGGCCGAGTTGTTCAAGCTTACCCTTTTTTGTAGGCATTAACTGAAGAAATGTGATAAGTTAAAAAAAACATAACCTGGAAGGAGAGATACATATGCGAGACAAAGAAACTTTAAAGCAGGAGATTCTTGACGCTTTCCAATTTAGGCATGCCACAAAGGAATTTGATCCAAGCAAAAAAATTCCAGAGGAAGACTTCCGATTTATCTTGGAGACAGGCCAGTTATCTCCAAGTTCATTTGGTTTTGAACCATGGCGCTTTCTTGTCGTCCAGAGTGAGGAACTTCGCCAGAAAGTTAAGAATACCGCCTGGGGAGCGTTTGGCAAGCTTCCGGAAGCAAGCCATTTTGTGATTATCCTTGCGAGGACAAAAGTTGATACAAAATATGACTCTGACTATCTGCAGGATCATTTTAGAAATAAGAAGAAAATGCCAGAGGAATTTATGGCAAATTACCTCAAGCGAATTGAGGAATTCCAAAAAACAGATTTTAAATTGCTTGACGGAGACCGCCCGCTGTTTGATTGGGCGTGCAGGCAAACATATATCGTCCTGGCCAACATGATGACAGCGGCTGCGCAAATTGGTATTGATTCATGTCCGATTGAAGGATTCAATTTTGAAAAGATGAACAAACTTCTTGCAGATGAGGGATTGCTTGATGATGGCCACTTTGGAATATCCGTCATGTGTGCGTTTGGTTATCGTGTAAAAGAACCGAATCCAAAGACCAGAAGACCATTGGATGATATCGTTAAATGGGTGTAAGAGACAAAAATTTTGTCCCTGATAAAACAAAGAGCCAGGCATCTGCCTGGCTCTTGTCTTTAGGTAATATTTTTTAAACTTTCTCGATATTCCTTTCCCTTTTGAACATATGTATCAATCGATAGTTGAATCAGCTCCAAATCCTTATCTCCGATTTCCCTCACCACTTTTCCCGGTGCGCCTACAACGAGAGACCGCGGCGGTATTTTTTTACCCGCAGGTATCAAAGTATTGGCACCGATGATGCATTCTTCTCCAATTTCTGCTCCATCAAGGATGGTTGAGCCCATTCCGATAATGCATCGTTTCTTGATGGTGCACCCATGCAGGATGGCATTGTGGCCGACCGTGACCTCATTTTCAATAACGAGAGGAGAACCCTCATAAAGATGACACGTGACGTTATCCTGGATGCTGCAGCTGTCGCCTATAGTGATTGTGTCTTCATCCCCGCGTAAAACTGCATTGAACCACACGCTGGAATTTTTGCCGATTTTCACATCACCGATGATGAAACTGCCGGGCGCTTGGAATACTGTTTCATCTACAACCGGTTTTTTATCGGAATAACTAAGAATCAATGAAAATCCCCCTTTTTCAATTGTCATAATTTTAGAACTAGTATAACATTAATTTAACGAAGGGGGAATTTTTGTGAATGGAATTACTTCTGTTCTTGGCATAAAATATCCAATCATCCAGGGTGGAATGGGGAACATCAGCAATGCTGTTTTAACGTCAGCTGTTTCTGAAGCCGGCGGCCTGGGGACAATAGGTGCCGGGACGATGCCAGCTGAAGAAGTGGAGCAAATTATTCTTGAAACAAAATCGAGGACATCGAAGCCTTTTTCGGTGAATGTGGCCTTGAGTGTTTCACCGAATGTGGTGGAAATCCTTCGCCTCGCTGTCAAACATAATGTGCAGGCAGTAACATTATCAGCAGGGAATCCCGCGCCATTCATTCCAAAGCTGAAGCAGGCTGGAATCAAGATTATTACCGTTGTTGCATCAGTAAAGCAAGCAAAGAAGGCGGAAGCTGCTGGTGCTGATATTTTAGTAGCCGAGGGGTATGAAGCTGCAGGAATTAATTCGAACCTTGAAACCACGACTTTGGCATTGATTCCTCAGATTGTTGCCCAGGTGAACATACCAGTTGTTGCGGCCGGTGGAATTGGCGACGGAAAGGGTCTTGCTGCCATGCTTGCACTTGGAGCGAGCGGCGTACAGATGGGAACAAGGTTCATCGCCACAAAGGAAGCTCCCTTCCATCAAAACTACAAGCAGAAGCTTTTGCAGGCTGGTGACCATGAAACAGTCATAGTCGGAAGGTCTGTGGGAAGAATTCGCAGGCTGCTGAATACTTCTTATGCAGGAAAACTGCTGGAAGCAGAAAAACAGGGTCTTACTCAAGAAGAATTCGCTGAACTGACAACTGAGGAAATACATAAAAAAGGTGCACTTGAAGGAAGCGAAGAAAACGGGTTCATGAATGGAGGCCAGGTGTCTGGACTGGTTTCTGATATCCCGACTGTACATGAATTATTGGATCGAATGGTTAAGGAAGCAAAAGATCGATTAAAGGCTGCGGAACGTTTACTATAATTTTAAAAAGTGTGCTCAAACAAAGAGCACGCTTTTTTTATGGTTTTTGGAAATATTGTTTTTTAATTTGAAGTCCTAACTAGGTACTTTTAAAAAAATAAAACACCAAAAGCCTGTAAAACGTGCGTTTCTTAATCGCTTTCGTGCATAAAAGCGAAAAAGTTAAATTATTTTTAAAAAACATCTTGATAGTTTGCTAAAGTGATGGTTTAATAATTAGAAATCATAACATACTAAATTTTCGGAATTTTATTGACTTTAAATTAAAGCTGGTGTTAATATAACGATATATTTACGGTGCTCATAGTGAATATCATACTTTTTGGAATCGCTTTCAAAAATTGACATCCAGAGAAACTTTACCTATTGTTTTAAATTTTGGTGTGTTCCGGCTGCTTGCATGTTTCAGACTACATAGTTTACTGCCGGTTTATAAATAATCAAGGGGGATTTTTATGAAAAAATCAGTAAAAGCTATTTCTCTTGTTCTTGCCAGTGCCCTGTTCATGGCTGGCTGCGGAGGAAATGAAGCATCAAATGGATCTTCAGACAAAGATCAGTACAAGATTGGCCTGACCCAATTCGCAGAGCATCCATCGCTTGATGCCGCAACCGAGGGCTTTAAAAAGGCTCTTGAGGACAAAGGGTTCAAAGAGGGAGACAATGTAACATATGACTTCCAGAACGCACAGGCAGACATGAATAACACGGCAAGTATCGCGAACAATTTTGTCGGTGATAAAGTCGACCTCATCTTCGCTAATGCTACACCAAGCGCAGTTGCAGCCCTTAATGCGACGAAGGACATTCCAATTATCTTCACCTCGGTTACAGATCCGGTAGGCGCAGGACTTGTCGAAGCATTCGATAAGCCTGGCGACAATATCACAGGTACTACCGATAACCATCCTGATGCTACAAAAAAGACGATTGACTTTATGACGAATGAAGTTGGTGCCAAGAAGATTGGCGTCATCTACAACGCTGGTGAACAGAACTCGGAAGTACAGCTGAAGGAAGTCAAAAAGCTTGCCGAAGCGAATGGAGCGAAGGTTGTGGAAGCCTCAATCTCAACATCAGCTGAAGTTAAACAGGCTGCAGAATCCCTTGTCGGACGCGTTGATGCTATCTATGTCCCTACGGATAATACGGTCGTATCTGCACTTGAATCTGTTATTTCTGTTGCTAATGGCAAAAAGATCCCGTTATTCGTTGGTGAGCTTGATTCCATGAAGCGCGGCGCAGTTGCAGCCAGCGGTTTTAATTACTATGACATTGGTTACCAGTCAGGCTTGATGGCTGCTGAAATTTTATCTGGCAATAAGAAAGCTTCTGAGATTCCTGTTGAACTTCCAAAATCATTAACACTGACAATCAACAAAAAGGCTGCTGAAGAGCAGGGTGTTGAAGTTAAGGAAGAATGGGGAGACGACGCAGAGTTTTACGAAGAATAAGAGAAAGGATGATTCAACTTGTTTACTTCAATATTTGGAGCTTTTGAGTCCGGCATTATCTATGCCATCATGGCTCTGGGTGTATACTTATCCTTTCGGGTACTTGATTTTCCGGATTTGACGGTTGACGGCAGCTTCGTAACTGGAGCTGCGGTCGCCGCCATCATGATTGTGAATGGTGCCAACCCATTTGCTGCTACGATGGTAGCCCTGGTTGCCGGATTCATCGCTGGTTGCTTGACAGGCATCATCCATACTGTCGGTAAGGTCAATGCGCTTCTGTCGGGTATCCTGATGATGATTGCTTTGTATTCTATCAATCTAAGAATCATGGGCAAATCGAATGTCCCGTTGCTGAATACAGATACTGCCATGACAGCGGTGAGGGACTTTTTCGATAAAACGGGAATTGACGGAATCTTCAATGGCATCCTGACGGCAATCGGCCTTGGGGACAGTCTTCCAAGGACATGGGGAATCCTCCTGTTCATGATTGTCGTTACGCTGGCTATTAAATTCCTCACGGATGCTTTCCTTAAAACAGAACTTGGACTTGCAATCCGGGCAACCGGTGATAACAAGAGAATGATCCGTAGTTTCTCATCAAATACAAACCTGATGATTATCCTTGGCCTTGGCCTTTCTAATGCGATGGTGGCTTTTTCCGGCGCTTTGATTGCACAGCAGGGTGGTTTTGCAGATGTCGGCATGGGTATCGGCATGATCATTATCGGTCTTGCTTCTGTCATCATTGGTGAAGCCCTGTTTGGTACAAAGTCGATTGCAAGAACAACGCTTGCGGTCATTGGCGGGGCGATCATCTACCGAATTGTTGTCACACTGGCATTAAGGGTAGAGTTCCTTGAGCCAGGCGACATGAAGCTGATCACAGCGATTATCGTAATATTGGCATTGACTGCTCCGAAAATGATAGAAAGCTACAAAGAGAAAAAACGGAAGGTGAAAAGACAGCTTGAGCACATGCAGATGGCAGCTGTTCCTTCTGATAGAAAGGGTGAGGCTGGTGCTGCACTTAAATCAGATTCATAGAGTCTTCAATGAGGGGACTCCAGATGAGAAGATAGCTCTGGACAATATTAACCTCACCCTGGATAAGGGAGACTTTGTCACAGTCATCGGGAGCAACGGGGCCGGAAAGTCAACGTTAATGAACGTCATTTCCGGTGTCATGCTGCCAGACCATGGTCAGGTGGAATTGGACGGCAAGGACGTAACCTACATGACCGAGTACAATCGCTCAAAATTGATTGGCCGTGTATTCCAGGATCCGATGGCAGGCACTGCGCCAAGCATGACGATTGAAGAAAACCTTGCTATTGCCTATTCAAGGAACAAGCGCCGCTCCCTGCGCCGAGGGGTGACGAAAAAACGTCGTGAGCTTTTCCAGGAGGTGCTTGAATCACTGCACCTGGGCCTGGAAAACCGCCTTAATGCGAAGGTTGGCCTATTATCAGGAGGAGAACGCCAGGCCTTATCCCTGCTGATGGCAACATTCACGGAGCCGTCCATCCTTTTACTGGATGAGCATACCGCTGCACTCGATCCTTCTCGTGCCGAGTTAATTACCAACCTAACAAAAGAAATCGTCGATAAATACCATCTCACTACACTGATGGTCACGCACAACATGCAGCAGGCACTCGATCTCGGCAACAGGCTGATCATGATGGACAAAGGCCAGATCATCCTGGAGGTAAATGAAGAACAAAAAGCAAAGCTGACAATCGAAGACTTGCTTAATGAATTCCAGCGGATCCGCGGAACAAAAATGGCAAGTGACCGGGCATTATTAGGCTAGACAAACATGCGGTATTATAAAAATTGCGGTTTATAAAAAAAGCCGGAATTATTCCATTTTTTTGGAATTGTTCCGGCTTTTTTTTCGATTATTTATTTAATAGGTTTAATAGCACTAGGTTGATTGGAGCGGAAGGTGCGTAGACTCCTCGAAAATCCTGCCGCATTTTCTTCGTGCGTGGGCAGGTTCACGGATGCCCCAAGGAAGAATTTGATTTTTGATAAAGCCGGCAGGTGGGCTTTTTCATAATTCTTCTCAGCGGAAAGCGAAGCAACCTGGAGTGGAAATCAACCGGCCAATTTAACAAAGCTATCTTTTAACGACTTTTTCAGTGGCCTCGCTCAAAATAGCTGGTTGTTTTTTTGTCTAGCTAAATATTATATCAAAATCATTTTTAAGAAAATACCAAAATTTCTTACAATTTATTGACCATTTATTTAACGAAATGTTATGATAACGTTAAATAAACGTTATACATATTTCCAACTTGGAAAGGTGGGATATGATGCGAGATGGCTTAATCGCTGGGCATACGGCCTCCATCAATGTCAGTGTTACACCAGATATGTTTGCCCGCTTCGGGGGTAAAGTTGTCCATCCAGTATACTCCACGGTTTCAATGGTGTACCACATGGAATGGGTTTCACGGCAAATTATCATTCCCTTTTTAGAGGATCATGAAGAAGGAATGGGAGGTGCGGTCACTGTTAAACACATCGCCCCTTGTACCGAAGGAGCTGAGGTAATTATTACTGCTGCCGTCACTGGTATCCAAGACAATAACATACTTACTAATGTAAAGGCAGAAAGCAAGGGTCGCCTTATAGGAGTAGGGGAAGTAAAGCAAGTGGTCCTTCCTAAAAAGAAGATAAATGAATTGCTTACTGGAAGCTAAAATTTTTGTGCAAAAATGTAAGCGCTAACATGGTTTAACGGAATAAAGGGGGAAAGAAAAATGGATATGTTTGAACAAATTCGTGAGCACGAGCAAGTTGTTTTTTGTAATGATGAAGCAACTGGATTAAAGGCGATTATCGCGATTCATAGTACGCGGTTGGGACCAGCATTGGGCGGCTGCCGCATGTACCCTTATAAATCAGTCGATGATGCACTTGAAGATGTACTGCGGCTTTCAAAGGGCATGACGTATAAATGTGCTGCGGCAGACGTCGACTTCGGCGGAGGAAAGGCTGTCATCATTGGCGACCCTACAAAGGATAAGAGTCCAGAATTATTCAGGGCATTTGGCCAGTTTGTAGAATCGATCCAGGGCCGTTTTTACACAGGAACAGACATGGGGACGGATCCGGAAGACTTTGTCCATGCACTAAAAGAAACGAATTGCATCGTTGGCGTTGATGAAGTATATGGCGGAAGCGGAGACTCTTCAGTCCCAACGGCACAGGGCGTTATCTTTGGCTTGCAGGCAACAAGCAAGGCTCTCTGGGATACCGATGATTTGTCCGGTAAATCCTATGCGATCCAGGGATTGGGCAAGGTTGGTTACAAGGTAGCAGAATACATCCTGGAAAACGGCGCAGACCTGTATGTAACAGACATTAATCAAAAAGCAATCGACCAGATCGTTAAGAAAGCGGAAGAAATGGGAGCAGGAATCAAAGTCGTTAACAGTAACGAAATCTATTCCCAGCCTGCGGACATTTTCATCCCGTGCGCAATGGGAGGAATCATTAACGATGATACAATTCCACAACTCCAGGTAAAAGCAGTCGTTGGTTCGGCGAACAATCAGCTCAAGGAAGAACGGCACGGTCACATCCTTCAGGAAAAGGGAATTCTTTATGCGCCTGATTACATCGTCAATGCCGGCGGATTGATCCAGGTGGCAGATGAGCTATATTCACCAAACAAGGAACGCGTCTTAAAGAAAACGAAGGCAATCTATAATTCTCTTTTAAATATCTACAGGCAGGCAGAGAGTGAAGGAATCACGACTGTTGAAGCAGCGAATAAATTCTGCGAAAACCGGATCGAAGCCAGAACAAGACGCAACAGCTTCTTCTCCCATATGAAGCGTCCAAAATGGGCAGTGAGGATGTAATAGAATCATAGACTTTTAAAAAAGGGTGAGCCGATGGAAAAGGATTTTCCGATTTTTCAAGTGATGGACCAGAACGGAAACATTGTGTCAGAGGAACATAAAAATTTGGTGACTGAAGAGCGAGTGAAGAAATTTTATTCAGAAATGGTAAGGATCCGGACGCTGGACAGGAAATCCATCAGTCTCCAGCGGCAGGGACGAATCGGAACATACGCGCCTTTTGAAGGGCAGGAAGCTTCCCAGGTAGGAACAGCTCTGGCGCTTGACAGTGAAGACTGGATGTTCCCAACCTACCGTGATCATGGAGCGGCAACGGTGTTCGGCCACTCCCTGAGGAATATTTTGCTGTTCTGGAACGGACGGAATGAAGGCTGTGTGCCGCCGGATGGTAAAAAGATCTTTCCGCCGGCCATCCCGATTGCAACCCAAATTCCACACGCTGCAGGGGCAGCATTTGCCGAAAAGCAAAAAGGTACAAAGAATGCGGCCATTTGTTATTTCGGTGATGGTGCAACCTCGGAAGGAGATTTTCATGAAGGCTTGAACTTTGCCAGCGTCTTCAAATCTCCAGTGGTGTATTTTTGCCAGAATAATCAATACGCAATATCTGTCCCTATCAGCAAACAGATGAACTCCGCAACCATTGCACAAAAAGCTCTTGCCTATGATATTCCAGGTGTAAGGATTGATGGCAACGATGTTTTTGCCGTGTTTGCTGAAACGGAAAAGGCACTTAAACGAGCCCGAAATGGCGAGGGACCGACACTGATTGAAGCGATGACCTGGCGGTATGGGTCCCATACCACTGCTGACGATGCATCCAAATATCGTGATCAAGGTGAAAGTGCGCTTAAGCGAATGGAGACAGATCCTTTGCTAAGGCTGGAACGCTGGCTGAAAAATGAAGGGCTTTACGATGAAGCATGGGTGAAGGAAATTGAAGAGCAAGCAGCGGCAGAAATTGATGGTGCTGTACAAGAAATGGAGAAATTCCCTAAAGCTGACCCGGCTGTGATCTTTGACTATGTCTTTGAGAAACCTACATGGACAATCGAGAAGCAGAAGCGGGAGTACCTTGAACTGATCGGAGGTGAGTCATGATGGAAACAGCACTGCATACAAAGACTTTGACGCTTGTCCAGGCGATAACCGATGGACTTGATACGATGCTTGGTGAAAGCAAGGAAGTCATCCTTCTAGGTGAAGATATCGGGAAAAACGGCGGAGTCTTTCGCGTAACTGATGGCCTTCAGGAGAAATATGGGGAGGACCGCGTGATAGATACGCCTTTAAGTGAAGCAGGTTTTGTAGGGGCAGCGATTGGCATGGCAGTGAACGGATTTCGTCCTGTTGTGGAAATTCAGTTCCTGGGCTTTATTTATCCTGCCTATGAACAAATCATGACCCATGCTTCGAGACTGCGGATGAGGACTCTTGGCCATTTTACGGTTCCAATGGTGATTCGCGCTCCTTATGGCGCTGGTGTGCGCGCACCTGAAATCCATTGTGACAGCACAGAATCACTTTTTACCCATATGCCAGGAATGAAGGTAGTCTGTCCATCCAATGCCTACGATGCAAAAGGACTGATGATCGCAGCTATTGAAGATCCAGATCCTGTTCTGTATTTAGAGCCAATGAGAAGTTATCGTTCCTCACGCGGTGAGGTTCCGGAAGGGAAGTATACAGTTGAAATAGGTAAAGGAAAGAAGCTGACAGAAGGCGAAGATGTGACGGTCATTGCCTGGGGCGCTATGGTACCGGTAGCGATGAAGGCCGCTGAAGATATGGGGCAAAAGGGGATCAATTGCGAGGTCCTTGATTTGAGGACACTCTACCCAATCGACAAAGACCTTGTCATCGAGTCTGTGCAGAAAACCGGACGCACGGTGATTGTCCATGAAGCGCATGCGACAGGCGGTACTGGCAGTGATTTGATTTCTTTAATCAATGATGAGGCTTTTCTTTACCAAAAGGCTCCGGCCGAAAGAGTGACAGGCTATGACACGCCTGTGCCGTATTTTGGGTTTGAGGATCATTATCTGCCGACGCCGAAAAGAGTCGCAGCTGCAATACAGAAAGTAATGAAGTTTTAGGAGGCGTGCCGATGGTTGAAGTAAAGCTCCACGACATTGGGGAAGGCATGACCGAAGCGGACATCAATTGTTACCTGGTGAAGCCAGGGGATTTCGTCAAGGCAGATGATCCATTGGTTGAAGTCCAGACAGACAAAATGACAGCAGAGATTCCCGCTCCCCGTTCAGGTGTAATTAAAGAACTGCTGTTAACCCCAGGGCAAACAGTGAAGGTAGGGACAACTTTACTGATCATGGAGGACAGCAGCAGTGCAGGTAAGCCTTTTGAGTCACAGAAGGTGTTTGATGCTGGAAAAGCAGAAGTTGACTCTGCAGAGGCTGCGGTAGCTGTTTTGGAGAGACCCGCTGCAAGTAAGGTGCCTGTAGGTGTTAGTGCACGACTGGGACAGATCCTTGCTTCTCCTTATACAAGGAAAGTTGCCCGGGAAAACGGCGTCAATATTATGGAAGTCAAAGGGACTGGACCAGCAGGCCGAATTACCGAAGAAGATATACTTGTCTTTGTTAATTTAAGGGATCAAGGGGTTGCGAGCAATTCGGAAGGTGGTTCCGAACAGCAGGTTCCGAACGATTCGCAACTAGCTTCCGAACAAGAGGTTCCGATGATTCCAAAACATGCTTCCGAATCGAAGGCTCCGAACGTTTCGGATGTGGGTTCCGAAGTAAAGGCGGCGGCTGGAAATGAGACAGGGGGCAAAGCTCAGGATATATTGCCATTCCGCGGGCGCCGCAAGCAGATTGCAAAAAAGATGGTCCAATCCATGTATACCATCCCTCACTGTACTCACTTTGAGGAAATTGATGTCAGTGAGTTGATCGCTTTAAGGGAAGAGATCAAGACTTCCGGAAATTCTATTTCTGCAACGGCATTTTTCATTAAAGTCCTTTCGATTGCGTTGAAGGAATTCCCGGTCTTTAATGCAAAGCTCGATGAGGAAAACGAAAGCATCCAGCTGTTGCGTGAACATCATATCGGAATTGCCGTGGACACGCCAGAAGGCCTGATCGTGCCGGTAATCAGAAATGTTGAGCGGAAGAATTTAAAGGAAATCCATAGTGAGATGAAGCGTCTGACAAAGCTCGCCCTTGATGACAAGCTTACGGTCAAGGATATATCAGGCGGAACATTCACGATCAGCAATGTCGGACCGCTGGGCGGCAGCATTGGCGCGACACCGATCATACAGCATCCACAGACAGCGCTTGTTTCCTTCCATAAAACTAAGAAGAGGCCGGTTGTGACGGATCAAGATGAAATTGCCATCCGATCTATCATGAATCTGTCAATGGCATTTGACCATAGAGTCGCAGATGGGGCAACAGCTGTTGCTTTTACAAACCGTTTCGCACAGTTGATTGAAAACCCGAAAATGATGCTGTTGGAATTGATGTAACTTGTGATAAATGCAGTCTCTTTACCACACAAAAGCATTATAGCTTTACATCGCGCTCTTGAGAGGGCAGGGATAGTTACTATAGAGTTATTTTAAATATTATAAATATTCTTTCGGGAGGTTTTACAATGCAAGAGAAAGTAATGGTATCTAGCCAAACGACAGAGGATTTTTTTCCGGTACAGGATGTTGATTATTTAGAGCTATATGTAGGGAATGCCAAGCAGGCATCTCATTTTTTCCAGACGGCTTTTGGCTTTAAGGTAGTTGCCTATTCAGGCCTTGAAACCGGTAATCGCGAAACAACCTCTTATGTCCTGCAGCAGCGTAAGATCCGTCTTGTTCTTACTGGAACCTACAATGATTCATCTCGTGTAGCCCAGTTTGTCAAGACTCACGGCGATGGCGTCAAGGACATTGCGCTTGCGGTTGATGATGTCGAGAAGGCGTATGAGGGAGCGGTTAAGCGTGGAGCAATTGAAATCCAGCCGCCGCATGAAGTTTCTGATGAAAACGGTACGCTAAAAAAGGCAGTCATCGGCACATATGGTGACACCATCCATACACTTATTGAAAGAAAAAATTACAAAGGTCTGTTTATGCCAGGGTTTGTTGAGCACGAAACAACAGTCCCTGTGAATGACGCAGGTTTCATCGGGATTGACCATGTTGTCGGCAATGTTGAAAGAATGGAAGAATGGGTCAACTATTATGCCAATGTCATGGGCTTCAAGGAAATGAAGCACTTCACGGATAAGGATATCGTGACAGAGTATTCAGCATTGATGTCCAAGGTAATGCATAATGGCGGCCGCATCAAATTCCCGATCAACGAGCCGGCAGAAGGAAAGCGCAAGTCGCAGATCCAGGAATACCTGGAATTCTACAACGGTCCTGGTGTTCAGCATCTTGCGATTTTGACAGAAGATATTGTCAGCACAGTAGCACAGCTGCGTGCAAATGGCGTTGAATTCCTGAGCACACCGGATTCATATTATGAAATGCTGTCAGAGCGTGTTGGCGAAATTGATGAAGAAATCGATAAGCTAAAAGAGCTTAGCATTCTAGTAGACCGTGACGATGAAGGCTATCTGCTGCAAATCTTCACTAAGCCAATCGTGGATCGTCCGACTCTCTTTATTGAAATCATCCAGCGAAAAGGTGCAAGAGGTTTTGGTGAAGGAAATTTCAAGGCTCTATTCGAATCAATCGAGCGTGAACAGGAACGACGCGGCAACCTTTAATAGCCGGGAGTGAAGGGGGCGAATCGCTCCCTTTTCGTACTTATAATTAGGTACTTTTAAAACTGATATTATTGTCTAGCTCCAGCGCTTGTCGGGGCTGAGCAAGGCGCTTGCGCTTTTCTAATAGAAGTGGGGGATGAACATGAATGTAAAAGCAAGAGCGGAACTCGGAGGAATCACACCATACGCCCTCGGACAAACAATTGAGGAGATCAAAGAACAGTATGGACTTACTAAAGTAAGGAAGCTTTCTGATAATGAAAATGTGTATGGCACTTCGCCAAAGGTTAGAGAAGCAATCATGCAGGCATCTTCTGCGCTGGCATTCTATCCGGACGGATTGACCTCAGGAATTGTGGAGAAACTTTCAACCTTTTATAAATTGGACCAGAAGCATTTTCTTGTTTCGAACGGTTCAGAGGAAATCATTCGCCTTCTGACAAGAGCATACATTGATAAAAATGATGAAGCGGTCATGGCGGAGGTAACTTTCCCTCGCTATAAAACGAATGTACTGATCGAAGGCGGCAGGGCTGTCACCGTTCCGATGATCGACGGCAGGCATGATCTTAAAAAAATGCAGGAAGCCATAAACGAAAAAACAAAAATGGTATTCGTCTGCAACCCGAACAATCCAACCGGGACGATTGTCGCCAAACAAGAATTGCTTTCTTTTATCGATAATGTGCCTTCAAATGTGCTGATCATCATGGATGAGGCGTATTTTGAATACACAGATTCTGATGAATTCCTGGATACGATGCCATTACTTGATCAATATCAAAACATAGTCATCCTCAGAACTTTTTCGAAAATCTACGGCCTTGCCAGTCTGCGAGTTGGCTATGGCATCATGCATGAAAACATCGCGAAGGAGCTTCATAAAGTCAGGGATGTATTCAATGTGAACCAGCTTGCACAGGAAGCAGCGCTGGCTGCAATGGAGGATCAGGATTTCGTGAAAGACTGCGCAGCTAAAAATAGTGCAGAAAGAGCCTTCCTCAGTTCGAAGTTAAAAGAGTTGGAGATTGATAGTTTTCCATCGCAATCAAATTTCTTGTTTGCTTTTACGAATAGACCGGTTATTCAGAAGCTGACGGAAAATGGTGTGCTTGTCAGGCAGATGCAGCTGCCAGGGTACAAGGAAGCATTCAGGATCACTCTCGGAACTCATGAGGACCATGAGTTCATTTTACAAATCGTCAGCCAGCTTTTCCATGAAAGGGCGGTGTAAGCATTGGAAATCAAAACAGAAGATCTTGAATGGAGAGATGCATACAAGCTCTTGCAAGGGTCTGTCCTGCCGCGGCCCATTGCCTTTGTTTCCAGCCGGGATGAAAACGGGAGCGCCAATCTGGCTCCATTCAGTTTCTTTACTGTTATCAGCGCGAACCCGATGATGGTTTGCTTTTCGCCAATGAGAAGAGGGACAGACGGGGCGAAAAAGGATACCTTGAAAAATATTGAAAGCACAAAGGAGTTCGTCATCAATATTGTCAGTGAGGAGTTCGTCCAGCAGATGAATGACTGTGCGACTGAATTCGCGTCAGATGTCGATGAATTTGTGGCTTCCGGACTGAACAAGGTTGACAGCGTCGCGGTTAGACCATCACGAGTCAAGGAGTCCAAGGTCCATCTTGAGTGTATTCTCGATCAGGTCCTGCACTTTGGCGGGGAAGAAGCTGGAGCTGGCAGTCTCGTGATTGGCAAAGTTGTTCATGTCCATGTGGAAGATAGCCTTTATGAAAATGGCCGCATTAATTCTGAGAAGCTAAATCCGGTTGGCAGGCTTGCAGGCGCAACTTATACTCTGCCTCTGGCTGAAACATTTGAACTGCAAAGAAAATAGGTGATGACATGAAATTCATTACGTTTACGAAAAAAGACGGAACAATGAGAGCTGGCTGGATCAACTCCAGGAATATGGCGGTTGATATGCATGAAGCATCGAAGGGGACATTGCCTGACAATATGCTGGCATTCATCGAAAACCATATAGTATTCATGGAGTATATCCAAGCAAACAAAGGTCTGATCGAGACAGGGAATGGTTCATATCCGCTGGAAGAAGTAACCTTAAACGCGCCGATCCCAAATCCTAAGAGTGTACGGGATTTTTACGCATTTGAGCAGCACGTAAAAACAGCGAGGGAGAATCGGGGACTTGAGATGATTCCTGAATGGTATCAGATCCCAGTGTTCTATTTTACCAACCATCTTGCCATCAAAGGACCAGGTGATGAAATCAGGCGTCCGCAGGCGTGTGAGTGGCTCGATTATGAACTGGAGATTGCTTGTGTGATTGGCAAGGAAGGCCGGAATATCAAGGCCGGGGATGCAGAACAGCATATATTTGGATTTTTTATCATGAATGACTGGAGTGCCCGCGACCTGCAGCGCCATGAAATGAAAGTGGGGCTTGGACCGGCCAAGGGGAAGGATTTCGCGACTTCATTTGGTCCATATTTGGTCACGAAGGATGAGTTTGAGACCCTCAAATCTGAAAAAGGCTATAACCTGCAAATGACAGCAAGAGTGAATGGCAGGGAACTTTCGAGTGGCAATGTGAAGGATCTCTATTACTCCTTTGGTGAGATGATTGAGCGTGCTTCCGCGGGGACGACCCTGTACCCTGGAGAGGTAATCGGCTCAGGTACAGTGGGAACAGGATGTATCCTGGAACTGGGTACAGATGTCCACCGCTGGCTTGAGCCCGGTGATGAAGTAGAACTTGAGATTGAAGGACTTGGTGTTTTGAAAAATAAAATAATCGAAGACTAGAAAGAAGGTGTATTTATGTATTACCGTCAGCTGGGAGAAATCCCAAAGAAACGCCATACCATTTTTAAAAAGGAAGACGGTTCGCTGTTCCGCGAGCAGGTAATGGGAACCAAAGGTTTTTCCGGCACACAGTCAATCCTTTATCATCACCATATGCCGACAGAGGTAGTGAAAAGTGAATTGATCGGCAGCTACATGCCTGAATATGAAGAGCAAGAATCATTGAACCATCGTCACTTCCTGACCGACCAGATTACGAAAACGGGGGATGCTTTAAGTGGAAGGGAATATATTCTCGGTAATGAGGACCTCTTGATTGGATTCGCGAATATCTCCGAACCGATGAAGCGATTTTACCGCAATGGTGATGGAGATGAAATGTTCTTTTTCCATCATGGATCCGGCAAGGTGGAAACGATGTTTGGAACTATAAACTATCGTCCTGGTGATTATGTCGTCATTCCAATTGGAACGATGTATCGTGTAGTGCCTGAAAATGCAGAAATGACCAAAGCGTTAATTGTTGAATCGTTCAGCCAGATCACGACTCCTCGACGGTACCGCAATGAGTATGGACAGCTGCTCGAGCACAGCCCATTCTGTGAACGTGATATCCGCGGGCCGGAAACGTTGGAAACCTTCTCTGAAAAAGGGGAGCATGAAGTGATCACCAAGACGCGCGGATATCTGCACCGGCATGTGTTGAACCACCACCCGCTTGATGTTGTCGGCTGGGATGGCTATCTGTATCCGTGGGCGTTCAATATCAAGGACTTCGAGCCAATCACCGGCCGAATCCATCAGCCGCCGCCTGTCCACCAGACATTCGAAGGCCATAATTATGTGGTATGTTCCTTCGTGCCAAGGCTTTACGATTATCATCCTGAAGCGATTCCGGCACCATATTACCATAGCAACGTCAACAGCGATGAGCTGCTGTACTATGTAGAAGGGAACTTCATGAGCCGCAAAGGAATCAAGGAAGGGTCGATTACATTGCATCCAAGCGGGATTCCGCACGGACCGCATCCCGGCAAGACAGAAGCAAGCATCGGCAAAAAAGAAACCTTAGAGCTTGCCGTCATGATCGATACATTCCGGCCGCTGAAAACGGTTAAGAAAGCCAAGGGCATCGAAGACGACCAGTATATGTATACCTGGATCGAAAAATAAGTGAAGAAGGCCAATTCGCTGAAGAGCGGGTTGGTTTTTTTGTTGAGAAACTGGAAAAAATCGATGGTTTTTTCCAGTTCGCCAATAAAATTTTATTTTCGCTAAAAAACTTGTGAAAATCGCCAATAAAATTATTTTTTCGCAAATAAACATGTGAAAACCGCTAATAAAATAAGGCTCTTTTCTCAAACTTTGTTGCTATTGACTACAAAATATGATTGAATGGCCTATTTTTATTCGAAAAAGTTTCCTCTTTTGTGAGAAAAGAGCATGCAAACTAAATATCGACCTGCAAAAATGGCTTTCATTACGTTAAAATCGGCTTTAGGATTTTAACAACAATCTTTACGAAAACAGCCTAAAATAAAAAAATCGCCAATAAAATTGTCAGGATACTGTTTTGAGGGTATATAAATGATGTATTTTTCCCAACTCAGTCAAATAATCGGAAAATCAATTGGCAATACTAACAAAATCGACTACGGATTAGGAGGATATGACGTGACTTTATCTATATTTGCCTTAGGCGGCATCAATGAAATCGGGAAAAACATGTATGTTGTCGAGTATGAAGATGATATTTTTGTGATTGACTGTGGAGGGAAGTTTCCAGATGAGAGTTTATTGGGGATTGATTTGATTATCCCGGAAATGACATATCTTGAAGAAAATAGAGAAAAAATCCGCGGCTTGATTGTCACTCATGGACATGAGGACCATATCGGCGGTGTCCCTTATTTTTTCAAGAAGTTGAAAGCACCGGTTTATGCAACAAATTTCACTCTCGGTTTAATCGAGCTGAAACTGAGTGAACATAAGCTTTTAAGAGGAACTGAACTCAACACAATCAATTCAGATTCAGTATTGGATTTCGGAAAGGTGAAGGTTTCTTTCTTCAAAGTGAGCCACAGCATCCCGGATTGTATGGGGATAGTTTTCCATACGCCTGAAGGGAATGTTGTCCATACCGGAGACTTCAAATTCGACCTGACGCCGGCTAATGATGAACAATCTGAAATTCATAAGATGGCGAAAATCGGAACAGATGGTGTTCTTGCTCTGTTATCAGAAAGCACGAATGCTGAACGTACTGGTTTGACGCCATCAGAAAGAATGGTGGCCAGCCATCTTGAAGAAGCCTTCATGAAAGCGGAAGGTAAAATCTTTGTTTCGACTTTTGCCTCTAACGTGAACCGGGTTCAGCAGGTTGTTGAGGCAGCAATCAAGACGGACAGGAAGCTTGCTTTGCTTGGCAGGAGTATGGTCAATGTAGTCGATGTGGCGATCGAAAGAGGGTACTTGAATGTTCCTGAAGGAATGCTGATACAACCAAATGTAGTTGACCAACTGGATCCACATAAAGTTGCCATCCTGTGCACTGGCAGCCAGGGAGAGCCAATGGCCGCGCTTTCCCGCCTCTCAACAGGAAACTATCGCGATGTTTCGGTATATCCAGGAGATACCGTCATCATGGCGGCATCCCCGATTCCCGGGAATGAAAAGGATGTATCCAAGATCATCGATAATTTGTTCAAGCTCGGCGCGAAAGTCATTTACGGCTCCGGCAGCACTACCGGCATGCATGTTTCCGGACATGGATACCAGGAAGATCTCAAGCTGATGCTGACTTTGATGAAGCCTAAATATTTCATCCCGATACACGGGGAATACAGGATGCTGCATCACCACCGCTTGCTGGCGGAATCTGTTGGTGTAGAAAAAGGAAATACTTTTATCGTTAAAAATGGTGATATCGTTGACATTGAAAATGGTGAAGCGCGCCAGACACGAAATATTCCAGCAGGTGATACGTATGTCGATGGAGTAAGTGTCGGGGATGTCGGAGAAATCGTACTAAGGGACAGAAAGCAGCTATCGGAGGACGGAATGCTGGTCATTGTCCTTACATTAAGCAAAGCTGAACGGAAAATCATTTCCGGGCCCGATACAATCTCAAGAGGTTTTGTTTTTGTGAAAAACTCCGAGGACCTGATGAGAGACGTAAACAATCTTGTGACGAAAACAGTGACCGAACTTCAAGAAGATAATGTCCATCGCTGGAATGTCATTAAGCAAGGGATTAAAAAAGCAGTCGGCCAGCATATCTTCCAAAAAACAAGAAGAAGGCCGATGATCTTGCCGATTATTATTGAGATTTAATTCCATAGTGGACCAGGTACTCACTTTGTGCCTGGTCCATTCTGTTGACATGACACTAAAAGGTGTTATATATTAAGAAAGTGACACCAAATAGTGTTATTTAACCAATGGAGGGCAAAACATGGATGCACAAAGAGAAATCCGTAAAACAATCATTCTAAATGCACCAATCGAAAAAGTATGGAAAGCAGTCGCGACATCTGAAGGGATTACTGCCTGGTGGATGCCGAACACATTTGAACCGGAGCTTGGCAAAGAGTTCATCCTCCACGCAGGTCCTTTTGGAGATTCACCATGCAAGGTAACGGAATTGGATCCGCCGAATCGTCTGGGCTTTGATTGGGGGCAGGATTGGCACCTTCTATTTGAACTGAAGGAGCTGGAAGGAAAGACTGAGTTCACATTAATCCACTCCGGTTGGGACCCTGATAAGGTCACTGAGTTTGGCCAGCCTCATAATGTTATCAAGGGAATCATGGATAATGGCTGGGACAAAATCGTTAACGAAGCACTTCCAGCCTATATCGAGGGCTAACATGTCAGCTTCACATGCAAAACATGATGTTTTCCAGGCTGTTGCAGACCCTACTCGCCGGAAAATACTGAAGCTGCTCGCAGACAAGGAGATGCCGGTTGCGTCCATAACCGAAAAATTTCCGATTACGAGGACGGCTGTAAACAAGCACTTATTTGTACTTTCTGAAGCAGGTTTGGTAACCAGTAAAAAAATTGGACGGGAAACGCGCTATTCATTACAGCCAGAACCGCTTCAGGAAATGCAGGAATGGCTTTCGTTTTTCGAGATATATTGGGATAACAAACTATCAGCATTGAAAAATTTCGTGGAATCGGATGATGACTAAGTTCCGGGTGTCCTGGATGGAAGCTTACTCTTTTATTTTAGAACTTCGAGCATGGAGAATTCTCCATGCTTTTTGTATTCCTGCTTAACAAATGTGGAGATAAGGTCTACACTATTAATTATTGATTACCGCATCTTCGAGGAAGGAGCAGGCCATGGATCTCAAACTAAATCTAAAAGTCATCAAGGAATTATGCGGTACTGTTTCCTTCAAGCGTGGGGATGCGTTTTACCGTGCGGATAAAGTAGAATTCAAAGACTACAATGATAAAAGGCTGAATGCAACAGTTACAGGGGCGGATGTATTCCATGTCATTGTCACGAAAACCGGTGACGGCGGGTTCACAACGGGGTGCACTTGTCCGAAACTTGCTTCTGTCAAACATGAATGCCAGCATGTAGCTGCGGTCCTGCTGGCGATTTTGGATGAGCAAAAGCATGGGTCATCACAAGCCCTTAAGAATATTGATCATCCAGGAAGTGAGCTGGCTGAAGGGCTGCTGACCATTTTCAGTGAAGGGCCACGAAGAACAAGCGGCCACCAGCTCCATTTTGAAACAAGAAAATCCTTGAATACAATATTCAAAATCGAGCCAGTTGAAACAAGCGATCAGCAAATGATGCTTGGGGTTTCGATAAGTATTGGACCAATCGAAATCGTGGATATTCCAGGATTCCTGATGAGTGTTGCGAATCGGGAGTCAGCATCGCTATCTGATTTGTTCACCTATGATCCTAAGCTTCATTGTTTTCATAAGGATATTGATTCAATCATTAATATACTTATCCAAATTGTCCAGGACTCAGAATTATTGATCGATAGCAATAATGACTCCTCTGTTATAATCATTCCGCCATCCTTTTGGCATCAGCTACTGCCGCTGCTGGAACAGGCTCCGGATGTTAAGTTGAAAGACGATGGCCAGGTAACCGGGCTGTTTTCGGTTTCCAACGATAGTCTTCCGCTTTTGTTCAATTTTGAAAAAGTTACGGAGAAAGACTATTCATTAAAAATTGCCGGAATCTCTGATCTGATCGTCCTTCATAAATATGACCTCGTTTGGTCGAAAGCCCGGTTAATCCAGCTCAGTACCGAGGATTGCAGCAGATTATTTGAACTGAAAAATATGCTTGCCCAATCAAGAACGGATAGCATACCGATTTTACAGGATCAAATGGGTTTCTTTGTCGAAAAAGTCATACCAGGCCTGCGCCGGATTGGGGAGGTTCAAATTGACGGCGATATAACGAAACAATTTTTAACAGAACCGTTGGCCGCAAAGCTGTACCTTGATCGCGTGAATAACCGGTTACTTGCAGGGATTGAATTCCAGTATGGAAAAATCGTTTTCAATCCGCTTGAGGAAAGGGAACCCAAAGTGAATTCTCTGCTAATCAGGGACATGGCAAAGGAGGATCTGATTCTGGACTTGTTGGATGAAGGTTCATTCGCAAAAACGGATGGCGGTTATTTTTTGCATAACGAAGAGCTGGAATATGAATTTTTGTATCACCTCTTGCCGAAGCTGCAAAAGCTTGTACAGGTATATGCTACGACAGCTGTCAGAAGTCGTATTTTCAGGGAGCCTGCCCGACCGCAAATACGTGTCAAGGTGAAAAAAGAGCGGACAAACTGGCTTGAATTCAAGTTTGAAATGGAGGGGATTCCTGAAAAACAGATCAGGGATATACTCGAAGCGCTTGAGGAAAAGCGGAAGTATTATCGTTTACGCAATGGTGCGCTTATGTCTCTGGAAACGAGGGAATGGGAGGAAATCCAGCGTTTCTTAAAAGCTGGGCCAATCCAGGATGAAGATTTTGAGAAAGGGTTGAATGTTCCGATTGTCCGGGGGATGCAAATGCTGGAATCATTCGAGGATGGATCTGTTCTTAAATTAGAGGATTCATTCCGCAGTTTTCTGGAGGAAATAAGCACCCCTGGAAAAGTAAAATTTGAGGTCCCGGATAACCTGGATCCGATATTGCGTGAATACCAGAAACAAGGTTACCAATGGATGAAAACTCTCGCTAGTTATGGATTTGGCGGTATCCTGGCAGATGATATGGGACTTGGTAAAACACTGCAAAGTATCACGTATATTGCATCAGAACTAGCCAATGTAAGGGACAGGCAACAGCCGGTGCTGATTGTCTGTCCATCTTCGCTCGTTTATAACTGGCTCAGTGAATTCCTGAAATTCACTTCTGAGATTCAGGCAGTCATCATCGACGGCAATAAGGAGGAGCGTGCCAAACTGCTAAATGATGCTGCGGGTATTGATGTGGTCATTACCTCTTATATGCTGCTGCGAAGGGATATTCACCTGTACGAAAAAATCAAATTCCACACTGTGTTTTTCGATGAAGCACAGGCATTCAAAAATCCGTTGACTCAAACAGCAAAAGCTGTGATGAACATACAGGCAAACCATCGCTTTGCGCTGACCGGTACGCCGATTGAAAACTCAACAGAGGAATTATGGTCTATTTTCAGAGTCGTGTTCCCTGAGTTGTTCCAGGGGTTGAAGGAATTCAGTAATCTGACAAGCAAAGCCATCGCCCGCAGGATTCGCCCATTTTTACTGAGAAGGGTAAAGGAAGAAGTGCTTGGTGAGCTTCCGGAAAAAATTGAATCAATCGATAGAGTGGAGTTGCTGCCTGAACAGAAAAAGCTTTATGCTGCGTATCTGGCAAAACTTCGCCATCAAACGCTGAAGCAGCTGGATAAGAATACAATCAGAAAGAACCGGATCAAAATTCTGGCTGGCCTCACACGATTAAGGCAAATATGCTGCCATCCAGCTTTGTTCGTAGACGGATACAAGGGCGACTCGGCAAAGCTGGAACAGCTGAAACAAATCATCGAGGAATCCAGGGTTGCCGGAAGAAGAGTTCTCATATTCTCACAGTTCACGAAAATGCTCGACTTGATTGGCAGGGAATTGGCATATGAGGGCATTCCGTTTTTTTACCTGGACGGACAGACACCTCCTGAAGAGCGAGTGGAAACGTGCGAAAAGTTTAATGCCGGAGAACGGGACTTTTTCCTGATTTCCTTAAAAGCCGGAGGCACAGGCTTGAATCTGACTGGAGCTGATACAGTAATTCTTTATGATCTATGGTGGAATCCGGCTGTCGAGGAACAGGCCGCGGACCGTGCCCATCGAATGGGACAGAAAAATAAAGTCCAGGTCATCAAATTGATTGCCAGAGGTACAATCGAAGAAAAGATGAACGAGCTCCAGGATAAAAAGCGGAACATGATTGAAGAAATTATCGAAGAGAAAAGCTCAGCTTCACTGACAGAAGAAGATATCCGTGAAATTTTACAGATTTAGCTTTAGTTGAACTAAACAGGATATCGAAGAGTCCCAGCTCGTATAATAGCCAACAGGAAAGCCCCTATGTGACGAATAGGGGCTTTTCTTCATTATTTTGTTACTTCGTTATCCAGATAGGATCTCAATGTTTGCTGTAACGTACCTTTGGTTTCTGCTTTTTGATCAAAAGTGATTCCTGCATGTATCATTTTTCTAACAAGCTCGGGACGCATTCCGGTAATGACAGCGTTTGAACCCATCATCGACACGCCGCTCAAGACTTTTTGGAAATGGGAGATCACGTTCATTTCCATCTCAGCAATTCCTGAAAGATCGATAATCAATGTTTGGACTTTCAGCTTTGAAATATCCATAAGTACCTTCTCTTCGATAATTTGCATTCTGTAGTCATCCATCATACCGATTAGAGGAAGTACAGCAACAGAACTGCTGACTGGGATAATCGGGACTGATAAGTGTTCAACCAATTTCCTCTGCGAGTTAAGCAGTTCATCTTTGTACTTTGTATAAGTCAGGAAGAATGTATTTAGGAATTGGTCAACTCGGTCATTGATCCTTTTCTCAAGCTGGAAGAATTCCTCACGATCAGAAAATCGGTTATATGTTTGATCATATTTGTTTAGGAAGTGCCACAAAGTTCGGCGAATGGCCTGAATCCATTCCAGCTTGAAAGCAACAGTCAACGAATGTTCAGCCCAGGCAATCCCTTCTTGTTCAGCAAAAGCAACCAGATTCTCTTCCTGCTGCTCCACTATGTAGACAATTAACTTTTCAGCGTTCTTTAAAAGGTTGATATTTCCTTTTTGAAGAATCTCATTAATCTTCGAAGCTACATTCACCGCTTCTGATAATAAGTGTTGTTCGAAAAGTTCCCTATTGGATTGAATGAAATCGGTCACTTCATCTCTTTGGTTAAAAGTTGATTCCATTTTTTTTGCACTCCCCAGCAAATTTATTTAACACTATCTAGATAGGTTTAAGTCTCCTTAATTTAACTGTAGCAAAGTAAACTCTAATAATCCAATATTAGACAGCCTGATATTCATTTTTTTGCAGGATATATGCTCAGGAAAACGAATAAATTATTTAGAATATATTTTAGGATTCATCATTTAGCAAGATGAAGGAGGGAAAAATGGGGTGGTTCATCATTGTCATTACGGCTTACTTACCGAAATTTATCGGATTCATCGCCGTCTGGATTTTCTGAAAAAAGAGGTCGAGCGCTTAAGCAAGGAAAAGGAAGTTGTATAACATGAAACAAGAACAAGAGATGATTGGCCAGCTTCTTTATTGGGCCGGCCAAAGTGCAAATATCCGGACTGTGCTGATGACAAGTTCCCGAGCAAATCCACATGCGTTCACCGATCTGTTCACCGATTTTGATTTTGAGATTTTCGTGAAGGATTTAGATGGTTTTACCGAGGACGATGGATGGCTTGATCAATTTGGTTCTCTCATAAAAAAAGTGGTTTTGGAGGATGGCAATTGGCGAACGAGACTAGTCCTATACGAAGATGGAACAAAGATAGATTTTCAGATTACGACGAATGATTTTGTTAAACACCTTGCTGCCATGACTGTACTGCCAAAAAAATATGACAATGGCTATAAAGTCTTGTTAGATAAGGATGGAATTACAAAAGGAATCCCGGCCCCTTCTTATCAATCATATATAACAAAGAAGCCGTCAGCGGAAAAATTCGCCGATATTATCAATAGTTTTTGGGGAGATACCGCATACGTCGCGAACAGCCTCTGGCGAGATGAACTTTATTTTACAAAATACATGCTTGATAATGTCATACGATTCCATTATCTCCAGCCGGTTATTGAATGGCATCTTGGAGTAAAGCATGAATGGAGCGTAAATCCTAATAAGTTCGGGCGATGGTTCAAACGTTATCTGGATTCAGAAACATGGGCAGAACTGGAAGGGACTTACGCAGGACCAGGGAATGAGGAGAACTGGGAGGCTCTTTTCCGGACAGCAGACCTTTTCAGCCGCCTGTCACAGGAAGTCGGGAAGAGTTTGGGTTATGAGTACCCAATGGAATATGAGCAGAAAATGAGGATGTACTTGATGAAGGTGAAAGATTTGCCGCAGGATGCTAAAAGTTTTACATAGTATAAAGACTGCCTGTGTATAATCGCAAGGCAGTCTTTTACATATTAAAAATGATCTAAATATATTTTCTCTTCGAGACCTGTTTTTGCGGATATAAATTTTCCCTCGTCAAAGTACTGCAAATCCGGTTCCATGTAAACCAATTCAAAATTTCCAGTTAAAGCTGAGTAAATGACAACAGCTTTTTTGTCACCAGTTTTGTCAGATGAAGCTTGGAGGTTGACTGCATCCAGTTGTTCGAAGGAAGGAACAGCGGGATTGTGGTGAAAGCTCTCGAGTTCGCCGTTCCTGGCATTAAGGTTAAGAATAGTTTCGGTTTCAAAAGGTGTATACAATGTATAACCTTGAACTTTTGGCACAGCTTTGAAGCTATAAACCTTGTATCTAGAATCATTAGCTGAGGAGTTAAAATTAAAGCCTAAGGAAACGAGTTCAAGATTTATATCTTTTCCGTAAATTTTTTCTAGATATAACCTAGCTTTTCTTTCGGCTTCTTCCTGATTCATGATTGGTCCATCGGTTAGCGGGCCAGTATCTCCAAAATATTCAGTGATTTGGCCGGTGACTGCATCGATCTCTCCGCCATAGCCATTTTTATTCTCAAAACGATAGACATATATATCATTTACCGGGCTTACTTTTTCCAATTCAAATTCATCTTGCTCAATTTCCAGAGAGTCGGAAATTCGGCTTTTTAATTCCGGTTCCTTCAGGGGCTCGACCTGATCAGCCATCTTATGAAAACGAGTATAACTGTAGGTTAATAAGTTTACGTTTTCATAAAACTTATCCATCTCCTTAACATCTAAAATGTGAAGATATGAGCTGTAGCCATGGTGGGTTTTTTCATAGTCTTCCCTAAAATCTTGCCTGTGACTTTGTAAATATTCTTTTAGCGCCTGGTATGCTGTTTCATCCGTTTCAGACCACCTGCCCTGGTTAAAGCGGGTTTTCATCACTTCAAGCATCGCATTCAGTCTTTGAGTATTCAGGATGAGAAAGAATTCTGTTGAATTTTTATTGTACTCTTCGATAAAATTCATATGATCTGTAAGTTTATTATTATATTCAAAGAAACGATTCATTTCATAAGAGTCAAAATTGATTTGGTCTTTGTTTTTCACTACATCAATTACTCTGTCCATTTGCCCGAGAACATCATAATAACCATCGGTAGCCATGAACAATTGTTCTCGCTCATTGATGTAATCGGTAAATACCATGGAAAAAAGGATGCCGGCAAGAACGACAGAAATGAGCCTTAAACGATTCAGTTTCATTTTTAAAATGATTTTATCATCAAGGGCTTTTGATACAGCCGGCTCTACCATGTCATTTATTTGGATTGTCTTTTCGCCAGTTTCGTAAAACTTCTTGCACGCCTCACATTCCTCCAAATGTCCTTCAACTGCTGTTTTCACAGAAGGGGTTAAGTCATTTTCTATATATAACGGATATAGATCCTGGACCACTTCATGTTCCAATTTCATTCTCCATCCTCCAATTGCTTGTAGAGTTCTTTGAATTTTTTTCTGGCCCGGTACAAGCCAACCTTTACCTGGCCAATTGTTTCGTTTGTGATCACGGCAACTTCTTCATAAGTAAGATCGTTCATATCTCGTAAAATGATATACGTTCTGTAATTTTCAGGCAGCTGCAATAACGTCAGCTCAATTGCATTCTGGTCATCTAAACGTTTGAATGGATCGTGCTGCTGAACTAAGTGCTGGTCAATCTTATCTGATTGAAGCTCCATGCTGGTTTGTTTCTTCTTGCTGAAATTGATATATGTGTTTCTTGCAATTTTAAAAAGCCATGTTTTTAATGAGGACTCACCCCGGAAGCTGGAAAGTGACTGAAAGGCCTTCAAAAATGTATCCTGGGTAAGATCTTCAGCAATATGCTGATTTAACGTCGAACGGTATAGGTACAAGAAAATCATATTCTTATATTTTTCGTATAATTCAATCCTCGGGTCTGACATTCCATCCCCCTCTCTAGAAAACATAGACAGTTAGCATTACCAAAAGTTACACATTATTTTATTTTTTTTAGAAAAGTGAGTTGAGAATTTAAAACCAGATGGTAAAATTAGCTAAAAGTGTATCTGCACTTAATAATAACATCGGTACAGAATGAATGTTTTGCAGAAGGACAGGGGGATTTTTTATGGAATTGACCTTAAGGCCTATAGCTAAGGATAGTTGGGAAGAGGCAATAAAGGTAAAGGTTAAGGAAACTTCAGACAGGTTTGCGGTCAAAAGAGAAAAAGCTGTCAGAAGAATGGCCAACTTCAGACAGGCTTGACTCATCAAACGATGAAAAGCTGTCAAAAGAAAGTCGAACTTCAGACAGTTTGCGGACAACCGATGAAAAGCTGTCAAAAGAAAATCGAACTTCAAACACGTTCGGGGTCAACCTTAGTAATGCCAGCAATCATTCCAAATCAACGTTCCAATTGAACTTTTGTTTTAAAAGGAAACACTTTTCCCATAATGCCAAACGCAGTAATTAACTGATTCCTGGTTTGTCTCCAAATATCCGGTATGAAATGATTCTTGTGATAAAACTTGCCAGCGATCCGATAAGTGCACTTCCAATAATATCAGAAGGGTAATGGTGACCGACCCAAATCCGGGAAAAACCAGTTAGAGCAGACAACCACGTCATCAATATTCCTAACTTGCGATGGAACATCAGTAATGTAGTGGAAGCGGCAAAGGCCAGAATAGTGTGCTTACTCGGGAAGGATGAATCATTTTTTGAAGGAATCAGAATACCAACCCGTCTTTTCTTGAAGGGCCGAGGTCTATAGTAAAAGATTTTAATGAAAAATTGAATGACTAAGCTGATAAAAACAGAACTCCCTGTTTCAATGGCAATCCGCTTGTTGTGTCGGTTCTTAAAAAGAAGTAAGGCCGTTATAAGAATATAGACATAACGGATCCGATTAGAGACGAATATCATTAATAAATCCACTGGCCTATTATGGCCGGAAAATCTGGTAATCAACTGGAAAATATTAAGGTCCATAAAGTTTCTCCTTATATTTTTAACCTTACTTTTCCCTGGCTGGTTCTAAAAATGTACAAATAAAGGAGGAGATTAATAAATGGAAGCAAAGGTTGTAAAAAAAGAAGCATTCAAGGCTATAGGAGTGAAATGGGTCGGCACTTTTGAACAGGCAGCCAAAGGAGAAATTAAAGTATTTCACAAGAAGTTTCTAAATAGCAAGAACCAAATAAAGTATGCTGTAAATCCTGAAAATATTATTGGTCTGTCTTATGACAACACGGAAAATGGCTTTACCTATTATCTGGCACTGGAAGTTGAAGAGGGGACAGCTATCCCTGAAGGAATGGAAATCATCTCGGTTCCTGCCTGTACATATGCCACAACTGAGTATAAGGGGGCAGCGGTTTCTGAAGCTTATACAGGCTTGTATACATGGATAAAACAAAATGAATATACTTTAAGACAGAGTGATTTAGAGCATTTGGAAGAGTATCCAGGGAGTTTTGATCCGGTTACTGATGTACCGGAGCTTAAAATCCATATTCCGATTAAGGGGATTTAAACGAGGGCTTTATTAGGGGATGAAGAGGGGCAAATTAAAATTTTCCCAAGTTCATTACCATCAAAAAAAAACAAGCACTTTGGAAGCTGCTTGACCAATGGCGTTAGCAAACTTCTTTCTCTCAGGCTGAGGTGTTGGTATTTTCATTTGCCAATATCCTCCCCACCCTGGTTACCGCTTCCTATTCGAAATAATTCAAGTCCTCTTAGTAAGGCATCACCCCCGAAACCAGCCATGATGGACATCAAAAAGACTCTAAGCAGTGAATCAGCTTCGGATGATACCACCAAAAGTGCGGCGGCTAGTGATCCTGTGAGGATTTCTTCCAAGAAACCCAGGTAAATGAATTTTTTTGTCCTTCTCGGCATGATGATCTTGCCTCTTTTTCTAACATGAGCTGTCAGTCCAACAAATCCACCGATGAGCATTGCGAAAATAACGTTTTCTAACATGTTCATCACTCTCCTAAAGTCCAGATTTTTGTTGGTTCTACCTTAGCTAACTCTAGGTGTATTACTATTATACAAGTAGTAACAGTGGAAAAGTATGCGTAAATTTATCGAATTTTCAGTAAATTTAAATGGTAAAAACTATGTGTAACTTTTTGGTGAAATTTATTAAAAGGGACCTTTTAAAAAAGTTACAGGCCTTTTGTCATAAAGATTGTATTTAATTTAGTGTATCGGAAATGGAGAACAGTAATTGGAGGGAGAACACAAATGTTTGTTCTTAATGTCGAAGGTGCGGTGTACAGAGAGGGAAAGTGGCTTATCATTGAACGGAGTACCAAAGAGGAACACGCAGGAGGACTCCTTTCGCTTGTTGGAGGAACGGTAGAAAACGAAGGATTCTCAACAGGTTTGCTTGAGCGAACTTTGAGACGGGAGCTCTTTGAGGAAGTGGGCATCACCATAAAGGATGATGTTAAATATGTACGCAATTCTTCATTTGTTCTCCCGGATGGCAGGGTAGTACTCGATGTTGTATTTTATTGTGAAATTGCCGGTGGCGAACCATACCCAAAAAGCAAGGATGAAGTTGAAGCAGTTTTTTGGATGACAGCAGCAGAAGTTTTTGCTCACGCAAAGGCTCCTATTTGGCTAAAGGAAAGCATTGAAGAGGCTGATATTCAAAATAATAAAATTGAACTTAAATGATAATTCCGCCTTTTCCAGGTGGTTTTATTTTTGCCTGAAAAAGGGGATATGTGTAAGTTTAGCGAATAAGTAAGTGTATTTTTTTACTTTGAAAAGTGGGGTTGCAGAATGAACGCTGAAGAGGAGTTATTGAGGCAGGTTTTTTCGGTACTATACACAAATAAACGATGTATTTTAGGTATAGATGGTCTTAGCAGGGCAGGAAAAACAACTTTTGTGAAGAGAATCGCTTCATTGCTTAAGGAAAAGGAAATTGAAAGTACAGTCATTCACTTGGACGACCATATTGTAGGGCGGTCGAAAAGGTATAATACCGGCCAGGAGGAGTGGCAGGAGTATTATAACTTACAGTGGGATGTAGAGTCTCTGGTGAAATCCTTATTTGAAAACTTGATTCATTCAGATGAAATTGAACTCCCATATTATGATAATGAGACGGACCAACAGGTTAATAGAACGCTGAATCTGGCTTTAAAAAAAGTAATAATCGTAGAAGGGATTTTCCTCCAGAGAGAGGAATGGAGAGCATTTATTGATTACATTGTTTTTATAGACTGTCCACGAGATGTAAGGTTTGCGAGGGAAAGCAGTCAAACTCAACTGAACATTGAAAAATTCAGAAACAGATACTGGAAAGCAGAGGACTACTACATGGAAAAGCTTCGTCCCGCAGAAAAAGCTGACCTAGTTATCCCTTATTCTCAATTGATGAACGATTAACAAAGAATTGCAGGTGAAGGGAATTGAATTGGAAAAAGCTTTTAAGTTTTGGCAAAAGTAAGGAAAATAATATCAATATTGAAAAATGCGGAATCTCAGAAGAGGCAATGACAATTGTCAGAAGAAATTCTGATGGTAAATTGCATCCTTTTTACAAAGGAGATTTGTATACTGAGAAGCGTGTTGAAATTGCAGGGATTTACGTGGATGCCAAACAGGCAGAAGCGGAACTGCTGGTTTTAAAACTAAGGGAGGAACTTATGGCAATAAACTATTTGGCTTTTATTTGCGATTCCGAACGTGAAAAAATCGGCATTATCCCTGGTTCAGACCAGTTTGAGATCCTGCAGCTCCAGCAGACGAATGGGGATAATTATAATATAAGCAACGAAAGGGTTATATCTAAACTAAGGGAATGGCATAGTAGCCATCCGTTCACCGTAATTGGTGCGGATTACGATTGGGTGGAAGCGAATTTTGATGTTTTACCTGAAGGCAAAGAGCTAAAAACACTGGCAAGAGAAATTGCTGAATTCTGTCCTGATATCGTGGAACAGGGAACAGGAAGCATTAATGGATTAATTGAAGCGATCACAGAAACAAAAAAAATGGACTTATGGTGGGACTGAAAATGCTAGAAAAAGTGCTGCGGGACAGATAGGTATGGATATCCATTTTTATTGGCTGGATAGGCGTTACAGTTACTCCTTTTTTTGATTCTGTCATTGTAACCCATGATTATGATTTGACAAAGCATAGACTTGGGCTCCCTCTGCCGATTATTGAACAGAACACCTGGTTGTCACCCTTGGAGGATGCTTTCCCGTTTGAATTGGGATTAGTGAGTCCTCTGGAGAATCCTACGAAGGTATTAATAGGGAACTATTTATTCCTTGTAGTGGCAGCTGTGTGTGCTGTTTATGTGATTCTTTTAGGTATTGTGTCTTTATGTAGAAGGGTTCGGTGATGTTTGATGTCTAATGATCTCTCTATGAAATTCAGGAGATTTGCGGTTCATGAATGCAGGGAATCAAGTCCGTTATATGAGTTTCTTTCTTTAAAAATTGCTGAAGACGGAGAGATGCTGGAACTTGCATCTTCGGCAAAGAATGGGCAGCCTGTGCCCAATTTGCTTTTTGGAGCGGTGCACTATTTAATATTGAAAGGGTTTAAGCATAGACTGTCTGCTTTTTATCCTAGCATAACAAATCATCCAGGAAAGGCAGAAAATGCTTACCCTGCTTTTGTGGACTTTTGCCAGAAATATTCTTATGAGATTATTGGTTTGTTAAAAAATAAAATCGTCCAGACCAACGAAGTAGGACGGTGTTCATATCTTTATCCAGTATTCAGCCATATATATCAAATAACTAAAAAGCCATTGGCATTAATCGAAATCGGAACCAGTGCAGGTTTGCAACTATTCATGAATCAATACAGTTATTCTTATGGAACTGGAGAGATATATGGGAATCCGTATTCTGAAGTTCATCTTTCCTCAGTAATTAAAGGGGGAAAGACGCTGTTGCAACAAATGAATCACCCTGAAGTGGCAACAAGGATTGGAATCGACTTGCATATAAATGATGTTAGAAATACAGAGGATTACTTATGGCTAAAGGCATTGATCTGGCCAGAACACGGTGAAAGACGGGAGATATTTGAAAAAGCGGCAAGCTATGTGAGCAATCAATCTTTAAGGTTAATAGAGGGGGATGGCGTCGAACTAATCAGATCCCTGGCAACCGAAATCCCGGAAGAACAAGTGATTTGTTTATTTCATACCCATGTGGCCAATCAAATGCCCGTCGAGACCAAGGAGAAGCTTCTGGAGCACATAAAAGAAATTGGAGAACGAAGGGCAATTTTTCATATATACAATAATATTTACGATGCAAAGCTTCACCTGGATTATTATCTCGATGGAATAGAAAGCTTGAACACAATCGGGGAAACAGAAGGCCATGGCCGCTGGTTCAGCCTGGAGTTTTAACTAAATTGGATGGCGGTGATTTAATGAAAACATCGGTGGCCTTTGGCTGCTAAACTAATAACTATGATCAGGAGTGGGGATATGATTAGCGATGATAAGAGATTGCTAGCTGAAAGATGGTTCGGAGAATATTTTACACAGGGGAATCTTGGTATGATTGAGGAACTGACCACTGAGGATTTTGTTTACCATTCGCGAAACGGTGAAAACTCACGGGAATCAATGGTTGATTTCATGAAATGGTATCAATCCGTTTTTCATGATGATGAATGGGTGCTGGAGGATTTGATTGAACAGGGCAATAAGCTGGTAGTGCGTTACACCGGCTGGATGACCTATAAAGGTGGCTGGTTTGATATTCCGTCAGAAAACCAACGGGTAAAAGAGACTGGTATCATGATCTTCATATTTGATACCAGCAAGGTAAAAGAAATGTGGTGTGAGAATAGCGATGCAGGTATTTTATATGATTTAGGGGCATTGAAGAAAAACACTCATGAAGTATTTTAGGAGGGTGAGGAATGGCTGGAACAGTATTTTGGTTTCTGGTTGCAGGATTTGTCGTTCTGTTTATTTGGGGCTTGATGAGTAAATCCAGGAAGCTTCTTATTATAAGTGGATTGGCAATTACCCTGCCGTCCCTATATTTTCTGGGCGCGGAGAATGGATTCAGGCTGTTAGCACTAGTTCCGTTGCTTCCCTTCGGATTTAGTTATTTTTTTGCGAAACAAAAGAAGAACAGCAGATAGATGGAGAGCAGGATTTCACCTGCAGATAACATTTTCTATGCGGAGGAAAATATGAAAATTCGATTAGCCAATAAAAGGGACATTGAGCAGTTAATAAAGATGAGATGGGACTTTACGCTCGAAGACTACCCAGAAATGGGGGAAGGTGTGGAGTTTAGCTCGTTTGAAAATGAATGCAGAAGGTTTCTTGGAACCGCGATAGATAGCAGCAAGTGGTTTGTTTGGGTAGCTGAGAAAAACGGGCAAATCATTTCCCATATTTATGTTGAGTTGATCCAAAAGGTTCCGCGTCCAGGCAGGGTCACACATCCGTTTGCCTATATGACAAATGTATATACTGTTCCTGAATATAGGGGAAAAGGAACTGGCAGCAAGCTGCTATCACGTGTTAATGAATGGGCCGAGGAAAAGAAGCTTGAATTCATCATTGTTTGGCCCAGCGATACTAGCAATGCGTTTTATGGCAGAAACGGCTACACACATAGTACAGAACCAATGGAACGGCATTTTTAAAGACGATTGTTCATAAGAATAACATTTATTTACATTAATGTTCAGATAATTTGAAACCTTCTATCCTGATAAACGTATTACCGTATATATTGGGAAAAGGAGGAAATGGTTATGCCTCGCTTAAGTTTCAATACAGAGAATACAACTAATATAATCCTTGTTACAGCAATTATTTTAATTATCAGCAGTTTGTTCATGCCACTAGTTTTTGTTTATTTTATACAGGATTATCTTTACCTGTCAGCCGATAAATGGTTTTATGATACTCCGCCATCGGCTTATATACTTTTCATGATTGGTATGCTATGGATCTCGGTAATCTTATTCCTGTATTTATTTCTTGATTGGAAGTTTGATTGGAAAGGCGTAAAGTGGATTTCATTTCTCCTCATGTTAGGCTGCATTCCATTTTTTATGTTCGGCGTGTCGAACTATTATTACCTTGATGACAAGGGAATGCACTTTAATGAACATACAACGTTCAATACAATCAATTCTTATTATTGGGAGGATATGAAGGAAGCGAAAGAGATCTTCGTGAAGAACAATGGAGTAACAGTAGTAGACCATTTGAATTTGGTGACAAAATCTGGAGAAGTGATTGAACTGCCTTATAACAGCAAGGTTCGGAACAACAGATATAAAATCATGGAGAAACTGCAAGAAAACAATATCACCCTAACCAATAATATGGGAGATTTATATGAATGATTTCAACTTAAAAAGAAAATACGGTGACCGAGCAGACTGGCTTCGTGTGGTTCAGAGAGAATTCATTCAGGACTATTTTAATGAAGAACGCTTTAAGGGCTACGTTACCTTATTAAAGGTCATCAAAGTGACCGATCCATTAGAACTCGAATATGGGGATAAAAAGATTTGCATTGTAGATGAAGGTTATACCTGGCTGCAGCATTTCCCTGAGGGGTCACGCCATTCCGTGACAACCATGTATAATGCTGCAGGAGAGATTGTCCAATGGTATATCGATATATGTTATCGCATTGGCATTGAAAATAGCCGTCCATGGATGGATGATCTTTTTTTGGATATCATTATCCTTCCTTCCGGAGAAGTGTTTTACAAAGATGCTGATGAACTAGAGTTGGCCTTATCCTCTGGTACTATAGATGAAGAGCTATATAAAATTGCAACCTCTGAGGCTATCTCAATAGAAAAACAAATCGAAGCAAATGAATTTGAATTGCTTCATTTATCTAAGGTGCATAAAGAATTTTTGGAACGGAAAATGAGCAGTTAGTGAAATGGTGAGGAGCGAATTTGTGTTGGACCATATTGAAGTTCAGGATTTTAGACAAAGGTTTTTAAGCTTTTATAAAAAAGCAATAGAAACGGAAGTGGATTCAGAAGAAAGATGGAAACTATGGAAGGAGCATTATGGCTTTGCGGCTGTTCCTCCTGGTACGGAAGGAGAGAAGTTAGCAAGACAGCTCCTGGATAATGGTTGGGAACAGTATGAACAGCATATTGATGACATCATTTCGTGGAATCCGGATCAGGCTGCAATAAAGGATAAGTTAGGGGAAGTAAAACAAGTTTTAGGATTTAAAGATGATATTACCTTATTGCTGCTGTTCTTTGTTGGCAATTTTGAAGGGAATGCCTTCATTGCTCCTACTGAGGACGGGAACATGGCTTTATGCTTCCCAATTGAGACTCAGTCAAATAGAGATTCCGAGATTCTTATTTACCATGAATTAGCGCATGTCGTACACTTTCATAAAGCTGACATCAGTACAAATTGGGAGCGGACAATTGCATCAACGATCCTCCAGGAAGGGATAGCGATGCATACAAGCAGGGTTCTTGTACCGGGAAGGAATCTTGTTGAGTATACCGGAAATGACGATCAATGGTTAACATTATGCAATGAGAAAGAATTAGAGATTCTGTCAGGGGCCATTCCTTTTCTGGAGAAGAGCGATTCCGAATCTGTTTTTCGATTTACATCAGGCGAGGGGACATGCGGATTCCAAAACGAGGCTTATTATATAGGCTGGAAGCTGGTAGAGCATCTTTTGGAAAAAGGAATGTCATTGATTGATTTAGCAGGCTTCCATGAGCCGGCTTTACCAGGATTTGTTGCAACTCACCTAAATCAATATGTAGAGAGTAAATGGTCGGATTATGTATGTCAAGATATATAGATATCGTTTAAAGCCGGGCAGGGAGCAAGAATACCTCGAGATACAAAAAGAAGCAGAGCGGATTTATTCGCATTTCATACAGAAGCAGACTTTGTTTTTGCAAAGCAGCGAAGATAGGGAAGTTTGGCAGGAAATACATATCTATCAGGATAAGAAGTGCTATACTGACACTGTTTCTTTAGTAGACCAACAGCCTGAAATCCAGGTTTTGTACAAACGGTTCCTTGAAGTGATCACCTCAATTGAGGAAATGTCTGAAGAAAACTATCAGCTGATTGACTTGCAGGAAAAAACTTTGAATGCGAGAAGGTCTGGAGATTAAGATGAAAAATACTATTGGGTTATTTATTTTAATTTTGCTCATTACAGGCTGCAGTACTAATTTTGAACCAGAGCTCACAAGGATAGACGTGCAAAAAATTAATGAAGATGGTCTGAAAGACGGTGAAGAAAGAATCATTGCCTCAAGGGAGAAACTGCAAACTTTAGAACAGGCATTTGAACGTATCAAGTGGTCACCAAGGACGGAAGCAGAAATGGCAAGGAAAGAGGATGTAATTGCCATGTTCTTCATCCAGGAAGAGAAGAATATGCCAGAAAGAGTATATCATTATCGAATCTGGTTTGAAGGTGAAACGGCCACTATTATCAGCGACAAAGAAAATGAGGGTTATGGACGGTTAACAGATAAAGAACAGGTCGAGGTTCTTGAATCTGAATTTTTGCCTGAGGGGTAGGGTTTTAGAATTCTACCAGATAGATGGGGGTTCATTCAAATATTCAAAAAAGCAACAATCAATTCGAAAACAGAAATAAAAAGTGAGGGAGCAGTTCAACCCTCACTTTCTTATGCTTTCAACTAACTTACAGCATGAAAGGCAGGCGGATACTCTATTTTCCCCTGTAATCCCGTTAATGAGTCTTTCTTTAGCTCAAGAGCCATAAATACTTCGTCAGGCACAGGGAAAGGGGGAAGTATTCCAAATTGGCTTGTCGGCGAAAAGCCAAAACGAGGGTAAAAATTCGGGTGCCCAAGGACAAATACATGTACATATCCTAAATCCATGCATGCTTTAATCCCTTCATTGACCAAGTCAGAACCGATTCCGCTATTTTGGTAATTTGGTTTCACCGCCATAGGTGCAAGACCTAAAGTAGGAACAGTTCCTTGGGCGGTAACAAGGTGAATGACACTGAAAAGGATATGTCCGATTATTTCACCTTCATCCTTAACCGCTACGAGGCTCAAAGTAGAGATAAAATGTTCCGACTCTCTTATAAGTTCAACCAAAGAAGCTTCATTTTCTCCATTGTTAAAAGCCAAAACATTTAATTCCCTTATACCTGTAACATCACCGGTGTTTTCTGGGCGAATGATATAATTAGCGTTTTTCATATTCCTTATACTCCTTCCATACGAGGTTGGATGTCATGGATTCTGAATTCGTAAATTCCCTATAATAACGGCTTTCATTTTCACCAGAAATAGAGTCAATTTCTTTTAATAATGGAATGAGAAATTTCAAATCTTTGTTTATTTGCTCTTCATTCTGTTTATAGTCGCTGCCGTTCTTTATATTAATGGCCAATTCGCGGTACTGATTTCCAAGGGAATCCAGCACGTCTCCAATCATTGATATTTTACCGTTCATCATATAGTATTGTCTGCTTAATATCGTTATTTCTCCAATGTGGGCCGCTAAAGTGAATTCACCTTCTTTTTCTTGCACATTTTTGATCCAGATGTTCGGGTCGCCATCACTTTCCAAGAGGAAAATAGAGCCCCGTATTGTGCGTTGAAAGTCATGACCTAATTGACTCTCAAAATCTGCGATTCTGTTGTACTGGTAAATTGTAATGAAAATAAGTAAAGCAATGATGGCAAAATTCAGGTAGATAATTCGTCTCGCTTTCATGGAAACGCCCCTTAACATGATTTAGGATTATTTTAACAGTGAATTCCTAATAATGGAATTAGCATTTTTACCTAAATTTAATATTTCAATTTCTTTCACTAAATGACTGGTTATCTGTTATGATAAAAGCTGGCTTTTTGCCGGAATCAATATTTTTGAGGAGAACCTGAATGAAAACTAACCTTCCATTTACCATTACCAAGAATGATACGTTCTTTGATTTATTAGGAGATTATATTGGTGATGTCTTTTATGATATATTGCCTGAAAAGGGCTATGAACTACGTGATGAACAGATTTATATGGCCTTCCAGGTCGAGCAGGCCTTTAAGAATAAAGGTATTGTTTTTGCAGAAGCGGGCGTCGGTACCGGAAAGACCTTCGTCTATCTTATTTATGCCATTCTATACGCAAGATATATGGGAAAGCCGGCGATTGTCTCCTGCTCGGATGAGACACTGATTGAGCAGCTCGTGAAAGAGGGCGGCGATATCGAAAAACTTGAAAAGGCGTTAGGGTTGAAGGTCGATGTCCGATTGGCAAAAGCGAGAGAACAGTATGTGTGCGTGAAGAAGCTTGACGACCTTTCAAACACGTCGAATGAAAAAGAAATTCTGGACGTCCATGACCAGCTGCCAGATTTCATCTTTGATGAAGGGATCTCAATGAATTCATTCACTCGTTATGGAGACCGAAAGGAATATCCATGGGTCACGAATGAAAAATGGGCTTCAATGTCCTGGGATCCACTTCAGCAATGCTCAACATGCAGCTGGCGCCATCGCTGCGGCCAAACCTTGAACCGAGATTATTATCGTCATGCGGGCGATTTGATCATTTGTTCTCATGATTTTTATATGGAGCATGTGTGGACAAAAGAATCTCGTAAACGGGAAGGGCAGATGCCATTGCTTCCAGACGCAAGTACGGTGATATTTGACGAAGGCCACTTGCTTGAGTTCGCGGCGCAAAAGGGATTAACATACCGGTTCAACTCTCAAACTTTGACCACTGTCCTGACAGGATATATGCACCAGGACGTCCGGGAAGAATCTCTTTATTTAATCGAGGATATTCTGGAGCTCCATGATGCATGGTTTGACCTTTTGGTTGAAAATTCCTCGGCAATAGAAGGGTCTAATCGAAAAGAAGTACCGATGCTATCAAGTATCAGGAAAACTGCCGAAACTCTGGAGAAAAAGGTTACCGATTTAATGGACCAGCTGGTTTTTGATGCCGAAATGTTCCTGATTGACGAATACCATTTAAAAATCATGGAAGAATATCTTGAGTTTTTCGCCTATGGTCTATCGATTTTCCTTAAGAACGACGAAGGGATATTCTGGCTGGAAGAGAATGAAGTACAAACATCGCTGGTCATCATGCCTCGACTCGTTGAGGATATTTTGAAAAAAGAAGTATTTTCACAAAACATCCCATTTGTATTTTCTTCTGCTACATTGTCCCAGGGAGGAGACTTCAGCTATATAGCGAAAAGCCTGGGCATCGAAAAATATTCCTTCTTTACTGTCGCATCCCCATTTGACTATGAAGAGCAAATGGAACTGGTAGCACACACTGAGGATGATGAAATAAAGAAATGGGACAATATAGGAGAAGACCTTAGATCCAGTAATGGCAGCTCGCTTGTTCTGTTCTCGTCCCCTCAAGAGATGGAACGATTCCGGGCATGGACTGAAAATCAAGAATGGAGTTTCCCTATCTTGTTTGAGGGAGACCGTGAAATCAGTGAAACCGTGAAGGGTTTCCAGAATGACATCGCAACCGTTCTATGTTCATACAGCCTGTGGGAAGGATTGGATGTACCGGGTGAGTCATTGATTCAAGTCATCATTTCGTCATTGCCATTCCCGCCTCATGACCCAGTCTTCCAGGCGAAAAGAAAGCATGCGTATAATCCAGCTGCAGAGGTCGATATACCATATATGCTGCTCCGCTTAAGACAGGGAATGGGCCGCTTGATCAGAAGCAACCAGGATAGCGGAACAGTACATGTATGGCTTACCACTAATCAAAAAGCAGCTTACCTTGAAGAATTAAAAGGTGTGCTGCCTGTTCAAAATATTCATTGGAAATAGAAAAATCCCGAAAGGACCAACCTTTCGGGATTTTCTTTTTCAAATTAGTATCTGCAGCACTTTTTGTGGCGGCGGTCACGATCGTCATCCCGATCATCCCTGGCGCCTGCTACTAAGTCCTCGATTATACAACGGCGCACAGCACGGCAGAGATCATCAAAATCAACAGTTGCCCTGACTTTGTCTCTGTCCCGGTGAGGGAAAAACAAGCCAGCTACATCATTTTCATTACGATTGTATCCCATTAGAAACTCAACTCCTTTCCATCATGAAAGATACTTACACAATATCTTATGTGGAGAGGGACAAGTTGTCAGGGTCTCTACCTATTTTTCTTATAAATGTGCTAGTTTCATACAGATCCAGTTAAAAAGTTTAGTAGATAGATAGAAAAAAGCAAGCGGGGGCCGCTTGCTTTTTTAATGCATATGGCGATATACACCGATCACTTTACCAAGAATCGATACATTTCGAAGGATAATTGGATCCATTGTAGGATTTTCCGGCTGCAGCCTGAAGTAATCCTTTTCCTTGAAGAAGCGCTTCACTGTTGCTTCATCGTCTTCAGTCATCGCTACAACAATATCTCCATTATTAGCAGTCTTTTGCTGTTTGACAATAACATAGTCGCCATCAAGGATGCCCGCTTCAATCATACTGTCACCCATGATTTCCAGCATGAAAACCTGCTCATCATGCGGAACGAGGCGATCAGGTAGAGGGAAGTATTCTTCAACATTTTCAATGGCGGTAATTGGCATACCGGCTGTTACTTTACCGACAACAGGGACATTCACCACTTTATATTTAGGGATACGGCTATCCTCTTCTATTTCGAGAATTTCAATTGCACGCGGCTTTGTAGGATCGCGTCGGATCAGGCCTTTGCTTTCAAGTCTTGCAAGGTGTCCATGGACAGTGGAGCTGGAAGCAAGTCCGACAGCCTCACCTATTTCGCGTACGGATGGCGGATACCCTTTTTTCTTGACTTCGCCTTTTATGAACTCAAATATATCTTGTTGCCGCTTCGATAACTTTGTCATATTCACGCACCTCGTATATTTTCTTGTCCTAATTATACCATGTCTTTTTCATAGATACAAACATAAGTTCGAATTTTTGAGTTGACACAAAACAAATGTTCGACTTATAATGAGAATAGTTAACCGAACATACATTCGTCAAGGGGTGCCGATAATGAAAAAACTATGGGAAAACTATTCATATGCAATAATCCTGCTTGCTGTCAGCTTAATCTTTTCATTCGTCGCAAAAGCACAGTTAAATAATGAAGATGCGTACATAACTGTTACTATAGAAGAAGGGCAATCACTATGGGAGATTGCTGAATCATTTGCCAGTGAACATAGTCTTTCTGAAAATGAATTCGTAAGCTGGGTAGTAAAAGAAAACGGGATTATAGGGGAAACAATCCTTCCGGGCGATGAGCTGGTAATCCCTGTTGAGGCTGAAAAGATTGAACCTACACAGATTGCTGATGCGGAAAGATAGAAATGGAAATAAGGTGACAACATGAAAGCAATTATTTATTGCCGCGTAAGTACAACGAAAGAAACACAGGAAACTTCGCTGGCCAGGCAGGAAGAAGAGCTGTTGCGGCTGGCAGGCAACTATGGTTTTGAAGTAGCCAGTATTATTAAGGAGCAAGCTAGTGGTTATGATCTTGAGAGAGAAGGGATCCTGGAACTGCTGGAACTGATCAAGGATAAGAAGATTGGTGCCCTGTTGATTCAGGATGAGACGAGACTTGGAAGAGGAAATGCCAAAGTCGCGATTCTTCATTGCATCCTGAAAGAAAATGTAAAGTTATATAGTGTCTCCCACAGTGGGGAACTCCAGCTATCCGAATCAGATTCGATGGTGCTCCAAATTGTCAGTATGGTGGAAGAGTACCAGAGGAAAATCCATAATATTAAGATCAAGCGTGGGATGAAACGAGCAGTGGAGCATGGATACAAACCGCAGCGTAACCTAAAAAATCAAGGTGAAAACTCCGGCCGGGAACGGAAAGAGATGCCGGTCGAGGAAATTGTCAGACTGCGGAATAACGGTCTTACCTTTGCTGAAATCGCAGCAACACTAAGAGGCTTTGGATATGACGTATCCAAAGCAACGGTAAACCGAAGATATCTTGAGTTCATAGAAACAGAGGATTAAGGAAGCTCTATTCTTGTAAAATCGAGAAAATTTTAGTAAGATGACATTTGACGTAATTTTTTACAAAGGAGCTTTACAATGCTATCAAGTGATAAAATTGCTAGAATCAATGAACTGGCAAGGAAAGCAAAAACATCCAAGTTGACTGAAGAAGAAGCAAAGGAACAAACAAACCTTCGCGCGGAATATCTACAGTCTTTCCGATCTTCTATGCTTAATACACTTAAAGGTGTTACAATTGTAGATCCTGAAGGCAATGATGTTACCCCTGATAAGCTCAAGGAAGAAAAAGCGAAGAACAAGCTTCATTAAATATATGAAAAAATGGAATACATCCAGCATGTATTCCATTTTTATTTGTAAATCCTTTGAATAGTTAATTATCCAACCCTGTAGAGCTTAAGAATCAACAATATGAATATGCAGCTTGTATGATCCTCCTTTATTTTAAGGAGGAAAGCAAATAGATTGAAGTATTTCCGGCTGCTCAAACTATTCGAAATTCTTAAATAATGCACTCTGCTGCAATTTCTTTTTCAGCCACGAAGCAGTGTATTTACATAACAACAGCCAGTTTGTGTCAAAATAGATAACAATACGGTCATTTCTGTCTCTTTCAGGCACAATTTGTTGTATAATAATTTCTCTCGCTATAATATTAAGGATGTAGCTAGTACCTATAGAAAGGATGTATTTTATGTTTAAAGAAATTGATATGCTTTCAATTGATTCCATCCGTACCTTATCAATTGATGCAATTGAAAAGGCAAACTCCGGCCACCCAGGCATGCCGATGGGGGCAGCACCGATGGCTTACACATTGTGGACTCGTTATATGAACATCAACCCAAAGAACCCAGAATGGTTTAACCGCGACCGTTTTGTATTATCTGCAGGACATGGTTCAATGTTGTTATACAGCTTGCTGCATCTTGCTGGTTATGATTTAACAATGGATGATATTAAACAGTTCCGCCAGTGGGGCAGCAAGACTCCAGGACACCCTGAGTTCGGCCACACTGCCGGTGTAGACGCAACAACCGGACCGCTTGGCCAGGGGATTGCTATGGCAGTCGGTATGGCAATGGCTGAACGTCATCTTGCTGCAGTCTATAATAAAGATAACTTTAATATCGTTGACCACTATACATATAGTATTTGCGGTGACGGCGATCTAATGGAGGGAGTATCTGCTGAAGCAGCATCACTAGCAGCTCACCTGAAGCTAGGAAGAATGATCGTTCTTTATGATTCGAATGATATTTCCCTTGATGGTGATCTTGATAAGTCATTCTCCGAAAGCGTTGAAGGCCGTTTCAAGGCATACGGATGGCAATATATCCGAGTTGAAGATGGCAACAACCTTGAAGAAATTGCAAAAGCCATCGAAGAAGCCAAGACAGATGAAGACCGTCCAACAATGATTGAGGTCAAGACAGTCATTGGATATGGATCACCTAACCTTTCCGGTAAATCAGATGTTCATGGTGCTCCCCTTGGTGCTGATGAACTGAAGCTTACTAAGGAAGCATATAAGTGGACTTTTGAAGAAGACTTCCACGTGCCAAGCGAAGTATATGATCACTTCAAACAGCAAATTGCTGATAAAGGTGAACAGACAGAGCAGGCATGGAACGAACTTTTTGCAAAATATAAGAGTGAATATCCTGAGCTAGGGGCCCAGCTTGAAACAGCAATGAAGGGTGAGTTAGTAGAAGGATGGGATAAAGACATTCCAGTATACGAAGAAGGCAAGAGCCTTGCGAGCCGTGCATCTTCTGGAGAAGCACTTAACGGCATTGCGAAAAACCTTCCTTACTTGGTCGGTGGATCGGCTGACCTAGCTGGATCAAACAAAACAATGATCAAGGGAACTGGTGACTTCTTCCCAGGTTCATTCGAAGGCCGTAACATCTGGTTTGGTGTTCGTGAGTTCGCCATGGGTGCTGCAATGAACGGTATGGCTCTACACGGTGGACTTAGGATATTTGGCGGAACATTCTTTGTGTTCTCCGACTACTTGAAGCCGGCGATCCGACTTGCTGCATTAATGGGCTTGCCTGTAACATACGTCTTCACTCATGATAGTATCGCAGTAGGAGAAGATGGACCGACGCACGAACCAGTTGAGCAGCTTGCGGGACTCCGTGCAATGCCGAACCTGTCAGTGATTCGTCCTGCAGATGGCAACGAGACAGCCGCTGCGTGGAAGCTTTCAATTGAATCTACAAAGACGCCTACGGCACTTGTTTTGACACGCCAAAACCTTCCAACGATTAAAGACACTGACAAGAACGCATATGAAGGCGTATCTAAAGGTGCTTACGTCATTTCTCCAGCTGGAAAAGACACTGCTGATGCATTGCTTCTGGCTGCAGGATCAGAAGTTGGACTTGCAGTGAAGGCACAAGAGACACTTGCTTCAGAAGGAATCGACGTAGCTGTTGTCAGCATGCCTTCATGGGACCGCTTCGAACAACAGTCCAAGGAATACAAAGAAAGTGTAATTCCTAAATCTGTCAAGAAGCGTCTTGGAATTGAGATGGGATCTTCACTTGGCTGGCACCGTTACGTGGGTGACGAAGGAGAAGTTCTTGCAATCGATACATTCGGTGCATCTGCTCCTGGTGAGAAGATCTTGGAAGAGTACGGATTCTCTGTAAACAATGTAGTCGCACGCGTAAAAGGTTTACTGGAGCAAAACTAAATAACTAGATATAAAAGAGTACGGAACCAATAATGGTTTCGTACTCTTTTTTGTTTGGAATAAAATAATGGAAATTCATGTTAAAATAATCTGGGTTTTATTTATATTTTTTTCATCACCTTGCAACCAGAAAGCGGTTGAGTTCGCCTAAAGAATAGAAGCAAACAAGGAGGTGCTGCTTTTGGAACAGAATGAATTGATGCTGCGAATCCAAAATGGAGATGAGTCAGCATTCGCTGAATTACTGAATCCATTGGTTGAAAAGGCATATAAAACGAGCTATAGTATTGTCCGATCAAAGGAAGAGGCAGAAGAAGTCGTCCAAAACGCAATGCTAGAAGCATATCGGAATATCATGGCCGGTAAGGAAATAGTCTATTTTAATACATGGTTTTACAAGTTGGTTTCACACCGGTCCATTGATAGAGTAAGGAAGAATGCAAGAAAGAAGGAAACGGTAATTGAAATTGAAACGTTACAAGATCATCGGGGAGTAGTAGACGCGGTGATTCAGGAAGAAGTGCATCTTGAAATCAATCAAGGAATTCAGTCTCTCAAAAACGGAGATTATCGGAATGTGCTGCTCTTATACTATTATCAAGATTTTTCTATCCAGGAGGTTTCAGAAATGCTTGGAATGAAAACCTCAACAGTCAAATCACATCTTCACAGGGCCAGAAAAGCTCTAAAGACTAGGCTAATGGAAAATCAAATGATAGGGGTGAGCACATAATGAATAAGGAAGATAAGATAATCAAAAGAGAGATAGAGGAAGACATGGATACGATTGAGGTGCCCTCTTCACTTTATGTTTTTGCCAAAAATATTAAAAAGGAAGAAGCACAAAGGAAATCAGCTGGCAAAATAAGAAAAAACAAATCGTTCCATTTTGCAGCAGCAGCAGTAATTACATTAGGGGTAATGACTGGTTCTGCATTCCTTAATCCTACTGTTGCAGAAATGGCCTCTAAAATCCCTTACCTCGGGCAGGTTTTTAAGACAAAACCTGTTGATACTATGCTTTGGGAAGCACTTGAGAAAGAAGGATATGAAAATTTCTCCCTAGGGACGACTCCGGGTGAAGTGACCAGTTTTGAAATCAGTATCGAGGGCTCAGAAAAGGATGCAGACCGGGAGCGGGACAAAATCACTGCTATCACAGATAAGGTTTTAAAAAGTAAAGGATACGATGAGTATAAAATTAAAGTCAGCTCCTATATTCCTCAAGTTACACCAATTACTAAGGAGGAAGAGGAATTAACTCAGCTGGGTGAAAAACTTACATCAGATTTAAAGTTAGCAGGGTATAACATAATATATGTAAATCCATTCAACAAGCAGATTGAGATCGCCATACCAAAAACAGAAACACGAGGAGAAGAAATTAAACAAGCGACCATCCAATCTACCAGCCGTTATGGGTATGAAAAAGATGTAACCTTAGAAATTGTCGATATAGAAAAAAACAAGCGCGAAGACATTTGGCTTGGTTATATGAGAAGTATATATGAAGGACTGGCCCTGAAAAAAGAGTATCATGTGACGGGTTATGGATATTCGTACAAAAAAAACACAATGAAAATGATCATAAGAACCAACTTGAAACCATCTGATCGAGAAGCAGAAGAAACGGTCAAAAAAATCCGTAAGGAAATTGAGAATTTTGTTGAAACTGAAAAGCCGAATACAATTGTAAAAGATGATCAATATGAGGTCATACTCCGCGACAAAAGCGGTGATGACTTGCCGTATTAAGCTAATTTAAAAAAAGCGGATATCTCCGCTTTTTTATTTTTGTTTCAGTATAAAATTGAACAAAAAAACAGATAATGGTAAAATGGAAACGAACTGGTGTTCTTAAAAATTAGAAAGAGGTGCTGAAATGATTACAGGAATTGTCCCTTATTTAGTGACGGATGGAAATGGCCAGGAAGCAGTGGGGTTTTACCAGGAGGCACTTGGAGCCGAAGTGGTTAGTCTGCAAACATTTGGTGATATGCCTGCAAATCCTGAATATCCGCTTCCTGAAGAAGCAAAAAATCGAGTATTGAACGCCCAGATGAACATTGGAAATGCGAAATTGATGCTATCTGATACATTTCCTGGACAGCCATTTCAGCTTGGATCTCAAGTCACGATAGCACTGATGGTGGATAATCCTTCTGAAGCCAAGACAATTTTCGAGAAGCTTCAAGCAGGTGGGAAGGTTACAATGCCACTTCAGGAGACCTTCTGGAGCCCAGCTTACGGGCAGGTGACAGATCAGTTTGGTGTCGAGTGGCAAATATCGACAGAAGTGAAGAAATAAATCCTGAGCTGGACTGTTATTGCAGTCTGGCTTATTTTCGATATCGAGATTGAAAAGAGGATCGATGTGGAATCAATGGTAATATGAATTTCGTTTAATTGGAGGTAAGAAAATGACAGGAAAGTTTGTAGGGAAGACGGTTATCATAACCGGTGGATCTAAGGGGATTGGCAAAGGAATTGCCGAAGCATTTGCAATTGAGAAGGCGAATGTTTGTATTGCGGATATAGATGAAACAAAGGCGAAAGAGTTAATTTCCAGGCTAAAAGAGTCAGGTGGACAAGCTGTCTTTTATAAAACAGATGTCAGGAAAGAAGAGGATCTTGTCAGCCTGGTGGATCATGTTATACATGATTTCGGGCAGATTGATGTTTTGATCAATAATGCTGGGGTGTCAAGGTTCAAGCCTTTATTTGAGCTTACAACCGAGGAATGGGAAGATGTTGTTTTTACCAATCTCAGGAGTGTTTTCATTGGTTCCCGTGAAGCTGCCAGAAGGATGAACGAGGGTGGACGGATCATCAATATAGCATCAACAAGGGCAGCCATGTCTGAACCGAATTCCGAAGCTTATGCTTCTTCTAAAGGAGGAATTGTTGCCTTGACGCACGCCCTTGCCGCTTCGCTTCAAGAGAAGGGAATAACAGTCAACTCGATAAGTCCAGGCTGGATCCAGACAGAGGGATATGATGGATTACGTGAAGAAGACCATCTTCAGCATTGGTCCAACCGTGTCGGAAAGCCGGAGGATATAGCCAAAGCGTGCCTCTATTTAGCTGACCCGCAGAATGATTTTATTAATGGCCAGGACCTTGTTATTGATGGCGGTATGACACGTAAAATGATCTATGAAGAGTAAAATAAATGAGAGGGAGCTGCGAAAAAAATAGCGGCTCCCTTTTAACTTTGAATGATTTTTTATAAAATAAGAGAAACGAGTACAGTACTTGGGAGAGAAATCATGAATGAAATACAGTAAAAAGAAACCCAAAAAGAAAAAACAAGTGCAGAGAAATTTCAATCTGGCCATCTTATTGCTTGTGAGCTTCGTTGTTTTTTTTCTGCTTGATAGATTCCTGGAGTTATATAATGATAATTTCAAAAAAGTGAATGTAGGTGTGAATAGTTCAATCGGTGAAGTAGCCAAGTATACACCGATGATTGAGGAAGAATTGAAAAAAGTAGGGTTGGACGGACACACAGTCACAGTCGCAGCCTTAATGATGCAGGAGAGCAGAGGGATAGGCGGCGACCCTATGCAAGCTTCTGAATCCTTGGGTTTGGCTCCTAATACCATACAGGATCCGCACAAGAGCATTCAGCAAGGTGTAAAGTACTATCAACGTGTCGTGAATCATGGCAATAAAATGCAAGTTGATTTTCCGACAGTCATCCAGTCATACAACATGGGAATCGGCTATATTGATTTTGTAGCTAGAAACGGCGGGAAGCACAGCGAGGAGCTTGCAAAAAAGTTTTCCATGATCCAGGTCAAGAAAAATCCGCAGACCTATGACTGCGGCGGAGACAAAGACAATTTTCGCTATCCTTATTGCTATGGCGATTTCACTTATAGCACGAAGGTGGCGAAACATATGGACTCCATTACAGTGAGCATTCCAGCAAATTTAAGCGAGGCAAGTACGAAGCGTTCTTTTTAAATTGAGTGATATGACAACCAGAAAAACATCCAAATATTCGGATGTTTTTTTATTAAGGCTGTTTTCGTAAAGATTGTTGTTAAAATCCTAAAGCCGATTTTAACGTAATGTAAGCCATTTTGCAGGTCGGTATTAAGTTTGCATGCTCTTTTCTCACAAAAGAGTAAACTTTTCGAATAAAAATAGGTCATTCTATCCTATTTTGTAGTTAATAACAACAAAGTTAAAGAAAAGAGCCTTTATTAAAGAAAATTTTTAGAATAAAGCAGGAAAAAAGAATGAACACGGTAAATATATTAGTAACAAATACCTATACTAATAATCAGGAGGTGTGTATATATGTTTGAATATGGAAAGGACATTCCACTGGACGGCGCGGTTGTGAATCAAGCAGCACAACAAGGAGCTGCCGAGGAACAGGAATTCACGGAAGGGACTGTTTTCAGCTTCGACCATCGCAAGGACATTCCATTGGACGATGTAAAATAGACCAGTAAAAAAAGCCTGAAAACAGGCTTTTTTTGCTGGTTTAAAATTGCTTGGCAAGCTCGTTCGCGCGCTGAATTGCTTGCTGTTTGATCTCCTGAGCTTTATCAGGCGCAGCTGCCATACCTTCAACCGCCAAGGTTTCAACATCAGTCACTCCCATGAAGGCAAGAACTGCACGAAGGTAACGGTCACCAAATTCCAAATCTTTAGCAGGACCCTCTGAGTACACACCGCCACGTGCCTGGATATGAAGGGCTTTTTTACCACCCAGCAAACCAACCGGGCCTTCTGCAGTATACTTAAACGTCTTACCGGCGATTGCAATATTGTCAATGTAAGCTTTCATTTTTGGAGGGAAACTGAAATTCCATAAAGGAGTCGCAAAGATGTATTTATCTCCAGCAATGAATTGGTCTGTCAGTTGATTAATCGAGCTGACTTTTTGTTTTTCATCGTCGCTAAGCTGTTCAAAAGCCGAACCTTGCTGTAATTTACCCCAGCCGCTGAAAACATCTGTATCAATAAAAGGTACGTCCATTTTATAAAGGTCCAATCTGACGACCTCATCTTCAGGATTGTTTTCACGATAGGCTTTAATGAACTCCTCGCCAACCGATAAACTGAACGATTCCTCAACCGGCTTTGGATTTGCTGTAATGTAAAGTACTGTTGCCATGCATAGTCATCCTTTCTCATTCTAATTAACATTGATATATTCCCCTAATTACAAGTGAGTATTCCATTTTTTAAAAAATTAGTCAAACCACGTATTTCGTGACAACGGAACAGGTGAAAATTATAATAAAAAGTAAGAAAGTTTTGAATTCGACATAATTAGTGGATTTTTTCGGCATCTTTAGACAAACGCAGACTGAACGTTTTCCTATAATAAAGACAAAAGCTTGTCTGCAGAGGAGGGGATCATGTGAGATCCTACCAGCTATATCTAATAGAAGATGAATTTGCCTCCCATTATTTCGGAAGAGAACGGATGTTTTATCAATTGTTTTTGGAATATAGTCAAGCAAACGATGACCTGAAATCTATCATTGCCAAGCAAGTCAAATTCGTTACGAAATCCATTCCTGTACTCCGCATCCATCAGCTTCTTCATCAACAGCTTTCCAAGGCAAAAGGATTTCATGTTGAGAACGGCATATATATATATGAAAATAACTCAAATAACAGTTCAGCCATACTTAGAGTTCATGAGAAATGGCTGGAGTTAGACTCCCATGGGCAAGTCGACGCAGAAACAGTCTTTTTTGAAATCCTTCGGAAATGTGAATCATCCTTCCTTGCCATCGACCTTGAATCAAATAAATACGGCTGGCTAAAACCGATCAAAGAACGAAAATATGTATAATGAAGACAGATGCACCAATGGGTGATTCCATTCTGCGCTGATGAATGCAAAAAGTTTTGAAATTGAATTGATTTAATAGAGAAAAAAACCTGCAGATATTGTATAATAGCTGTTGGTTTAGTACACTGTATGTTAGACAACATGAAGGAGGAAGTTTTATGTGGGATCTAATTCTAGTTGGTATACTGGCATTAGTTGTCGGTGTAGCGCTAGGATTTTTCATTGCTCGTAAATACATGGAGAGCTACTTAAAGAAAAATCCGCCAATCAACGAACAAATGCTTAAAATGATGATGATGCAGATGGGTATGAAACCATCCCAGAAGAAAATCAATCAAATGATGTCAGCAATGAACAAGCAGACAGGAAAATAAAAAAGGACAAGCACTCATTCATATTAATGGGTGCTTTTCTTATTTTTTAAGAACATGTTGAGTTGTGGATAGATTCAATAGTCTGAGAAGAACGTTTTTATGGACATATTGAAGTGTGAGTAACAATAAAATGTCTAAGAACCAGGACTTATTAGACATTTGGGAGTTTGAATGGGATCAAAATGTCTAAGAAGAAGGCTTTATTAGACATTTCGGAGCTTAAAAGGGATCAAAATGTCTATGAAGAAGTCTTTATTAGACATTTCGGAGCTTAAAAGGGATCATAATGTCTAAGAAGAAAGCTTTATTAGACATTTTGAAGGTTGAATGGGATCAAAATGTCTAAGAAGAAGGCTTTATTAGACATTTCGAAGCTTGAATAGCCACGAAATGTCTGAAAAGAGTTTTTTAATATACTGTTGAAGCGTAGATGACATCAAAGTAATAAACGCAGGTTAACTTTTCTGAACGAACCATTAAATTTGCAATAGAAGAGTGACAGCTCCGCAAAAATAACACCTGGAAGGGCGTTATTTTTGTTTGTTTGATTTGTCCTCGGCCTTATTTTTAGCACCTTGCTGAAATATTGAATCGAAAAATTCGTCTGCAGTTTCCATTACACCACCGTGAAGCTGACCGTCCGCCCCAGCTTTGTTTTTATCACCTTTAACTGGATTATGGATTCTTACCATTGTAAGCTCACCTCCTATTATTAGGCTTTGTCATCATAGTTCAAAATAACCGGCTCGAAGCATTTGTTAAACTATGGCAGGACATCTATTGGCCAATACAGAATATGAAACCTAAGAAATTAAAAAAGGGGATCATTTTATGTACCAATTTTTCAACGGACTCGTTATACGTGAAGGTACGGAAGGAATTTCAGCGGAAAAGGTCGAGAAGCTTTTTGAAGACGCGGGCTGGGCCCGTAACACCCCAGAATGGCAAAAAGAAAAGTTTTCGCTGATATTCAAAAATTCTACCTGGGCCTTTACAGTGTGGGACCAAAATGAAATGGTCGGAATGGTCAGGGTCATCTCTGATCAGATTATGGCAGCGAATATTATGGACCTGGCAGTTTTATCAACATATCGCAGAAAAGGCATAGGTCAGAAGCTAGTGCAGCTTTGCATCCAAAAGCTCCCACATGGAGACTGGTTTGCACATACTTCTGCCAACAATTTTAGCTTCTATAAAAAATGCGGTTTCGAGGTCAAGGATCTTTCGCAAAATGGGACATGTGCGTATTATGGGTATATTCAGGCCCGTAAAGATGGACATCGATAGGAGTGCTGTAATTGAATCAACATGAATTTGAGACAGTCATCAAGCAGACAGCTGCGATAAGGTATGAATACTTCATAAAAAAAGCTGCAGATTATGAAGAGGTATGGGGGTTGTATAACAAAGGCTGGGCAACTGCTCAAGATGACATGAGCAATATATTGATCCCGTTTTTTCCTAATGAAAAGTTCGCAGAAACATTTGCTAAAAATGAATGGGAAGGCTTTAGAGCAAAAAAAATCGAATTGGATAACTTCCTCGAAAAATGGCTTCCAGGGATGAAGTCAGACGGGGTAAAGCCTTCCATTTTCCCAACCGACACAGATTCCGCAGTAATGGATGTGGACACGCTGCTCAAAGACCTGGAAGCAGAGCTGGAGAATTATTGATTTAATAAGCCAAACATAAATCATATCCAAAATATACCCAATATGGTATAATAGGATCATCTTGATTTTAGGAAGAGAGAGCTGAAAAAAATGTCGCGTCAATCTGAAGGTGCAGCAGCTGAGGAAAATCAACCCGAGTGGCTGCAAGATTATGTAGAATCACCTGAAAAACAAAAAGCTTTATATAAAAGAACATTATTAATAGTGGTTCTGTCCCAGATTTTCGGTGGAGCCGGTCTTGCAGCCGGGATAACGGTAGGGGCATTATTAGCGAAAGATATGCTTGGCACCGAGAGTGTGGCTGGACTGCCTACAGCGCTCTTTACTCTTGGTTCTGCAGGGGCAGCGCTTATTGTCGGGCGCCTTTCACAACGTTATGGCAGGCGTGCCGGCCTGGCATCAGGATTTTTAACAGGTGGAATTGGTGCGATTGGTGTAATCATTGCCGCAGTGACGAATAACATCTTCCTGTTATTTGCGTCACTATTGGTTTATGGTGCAGGGAGTGCGACAAATTTACAGGCTCGCTATGCAGGGACAGACCTGGCCAGTTCAAAACAACGTGCGACAGCGGTCAGTATCGCGATGGTCTCCACGACGTTTGGTGCTGTAGCTGGTCCTAACCTTGTCGAGGTAATGGGGGAGTTTGCAATATCTGTAGGGGTTCCGGCTTTGTCCGGACCATTCATTCTCGCAGCCGCAGCCTATATCGTTGCTGGATTAGTACTATTGTTTTTCCTTCGACCCGATCCGTTTGTGGTCGCAAGGGCTATAGCTTTGGCGGAACATAAAGTTAAATCCAGTTCCCCAGATTATGTCGAGGAAGAACTTGTTACCGATAAGCGAGGAATCGGAGTTGCCGCCCTGATCATGGTCCTCACCCAAATGGTGATGGTAGCGATTATGACAATGACTCCCGTACATATGGGCAGCCATGGACATGGTTTAAGCGCGGTTGGCATGGTAATTGGTTTCCACATTGGGGCAATGTATCTGCCTTCTTTATTGACTGGGGTACTTGTTGATAAGATCGGACGTGCGACGATGGCGGTCGCTTCCGGAGTTACACTGCTGGCTTCCGGTGTTATGGCGGCTGTTGCTCCGGGTGAATCTATGCTCTGGATCACACTTGCACTCATTCTGCTCGGTCTCGGCTGGAACTTTGGCCTGATCAGCGGAACCGCTCTGCTTGTCGATGCCACAAATCCGACGAATCGTGCAAAAATGCAAGGAACTGTTGATGTAATGGTCGCGTTGTCGGGAGCCTCCGGCGGAATGCTATCAGGTATGGTTGTAGCTAATTCAAGCTTTGCCTTTCTTTCGCTCGCTGGTGGAGCACTTTCCTTAGTGTTAATACCATTTGTAATATGGTCAAATAAAAAGTAATGATTTTATCTTTTGAGTCTGGATGTCTCCAGGCTCTTTTTATTTGGTCTTTTTAAAGGTTTATGCAGTGCCTTTATCGAAATAATTATTAAAATTTTGGAAAGAGATGAACAAGATGAGAAAACTAGTATTGCTGAGTGATTTGAGAAATATGAATCACGCTTTAATAAGCAAAATCAAAAATGTTACTGGTGGCCAGTCTTTTAGGCTTGCTTATATCCCGTCACGAACAGATAAAGAAAGATGGTATTTTGAAAAAGCCAAGCCAGAGTTTTCGGAATTAGGAATTACTGATTTCTTTTATTTTGACGTAGACGAAGATTTTGAATTATCACAGCTGAAGGAGTTTATAAGCTGTGACGCCATTTTTCTGTCAGGGGGAAATACATATCATTTTTTGAAAAACCTGAAGGAACAGAACATTGTAAAATATATCAAAAAAATGGTGGACGAGGGGAAGCCTTTAATCGGTGTTAGTGCCGGCAGCATTATCATGTCCAAATTAATCAAGATTGCCGCATTCCATGACGAAAATGAAGTCCAGTTAAATGAATTAAGTGGGTTAGGACTGGTGGATTTTGAGTTTATGCCCCATTGGAACAGAGAAAGTGATCAGCTGGATGAGCTTTTAAAATATTCCCTTATTCAGGAAGAAAGCATTTTTACCTGCGATGACGGTGATGGAATAGTCATTGAAGGAGATGAAATTGAGTTTTATGGAGATATAAAGGAGATACGAAGAGGTGCGTTGCTATAAAATTAGGAAAGTTCATGCTATACAATCCTCTATCGGACAAACGGCGAAACGCATGAAAAGTGTCCGAAAGAAGAGCTCTATCGGACAAACAGAAGGCGAAACACATGAAAAGTGTCCGAAAGAAGAGCTCTATCGGACAACCAGAAGGCGAAACACATGAAAAGTGTCCGAAAGAAGCGCTCTATCGGACAAACAGAAGGCGAAACGCATGAAAAGTGTCCGAAAGAAGAGCTCTATCGGACAAACGGAAGGCGGACCGCATAGAAAAGTGTCCGATAGAAGTCTATATTACAAGAGCCCCTTTATCTTCGAAACTACATCCTTAGGGCTGAATGGCTTCAAGATGTATTCGTTGGCTCCTAATTCTTCTCCTCGTTTAAGGTCACTAGCTTCCCCTTTAGCTGAAAGCATGATCACGGGTGTGTCTTTGGTTTTCCTGATTTCCTCTAATACTGAAAAACCATCCCTTCCAGGCATTAATATGTCCAGAATAATGACATCAAATGAATCCTGTAAAGCTTTCTCCAAAGCTGCTTCCCCATTGTTTGCAACTTCAACGACAAACGCTTCTCTTTCTAGATACATCTTTAATAAATGGCTAATTCTTTGTTCATCCTCAGCAACTAGCACTTTCTTTCCCATGTTTTCCCCCTGAAAAATCTTTGTTATGGCTGTTTTCGTAAAGCTTGATAAAAAGCCAATTTGTAGGTCGGTATTAAGTGTGCAAGCTCTGTCTCATCATTGTGAGAAACATAGGTCATTCAATCCTACTTTGTAGTCAATAACAACAAATTTTGAGAAAAGAGCTTTGTTTATTGTAAGTATACACTATTGCCAGGTTGTTTTCTTCGATAGTGAGGGAAATTTATCACGGTAAAAAAATTGATTTTAAAAATTGAACGTGATAATATGTGACCTATAATGTTTTAATTCATACTATGCTTATAGGAATTATAATAATTAAATCGGAGTGAATGAAAATGGGTCGGGAATTTATCCCCTTATTTGATGATTGGGCCGAATATTACGAGGACACAGTGTCCGGACTTGATAGTGAATACAAAGAGGTATTTGAAAATTATGATAAAATATTAGAAACAGTTGCCATAAAGTCGAACAGTACAGTTTTGGAGTTTGGAGTAGGTACAGGGAATCTTACTGAAAAGCTGATTTCATTAGGAAGAGATGTATATGGGGTAGAGCCTTCCAAAGTGATGAGAGAAAAAACAAAAGCTCGATTCACGGATTTGCAATTATTCGACGGGGATTTCATTAACTTCCCGGAGATGCCTGGAAAAGTAGATACGATCGTAAGCACGTATGCTTTTCATCATTTAACAGATGAAGAAAAGGATACAGCCCTAAAATTGTACAGCAATCTCTTGGGTGAACAAGGGAAGATTGTGTTTGCTGATACTGCTTTTGTAAATGAAGAGGACCGGGAAGAACGATATCGAATCGTAAAAGAGCAGGGGCATGAAAATTTGCTTGCTGATCTAAAGAGAGAATACTACACAACTCTCGAAGCTTTGGAGAGGCTTTTCGAGAAAAATGGGTTTCAGGTTTCTTTTGAAAAAATGAACTCCTATGTTTGGCTGATGGAAGCTGTTAAAGTAAGCAAAAATTAATATGGTATTGGAGAGTTGCAGCAATGAGAGTTGGAATAATCGGAGCAATGGATGAAGAGGTTGATTTACTGCGCAGCAAGCTAGAGGATAGAGAAGATACGATTCTAGCAGGAAGCGAATTTTACAAAGGCAAGATTGATAGTTTAGAAGTTGTGCTCCTTAAATCTGGCATAGGAAAAGTGAACGCGGCATTGGGAACGGCTTTGTTGATTGAAAAATTCGAGCCGGATGTCATTATCAATACGGGATCTGCAGGCGGCTTCCACAAGGATCTCGATGTTGGAGATGTAGTCATTTCTACTGAAGTGAGACACCATGACGTTGATGTTACGATCTTTGGCTATGAATATGGCCAGGTCCCGAGAATGCCAGCATTTTTTGCTCCGGATGATAAGCTTGTAGCTGTGGCAGTAAAGAGCGCTGAACAAATTGATGGTATCCAGGTTGTTAATGGCTTGATCGCATCGGGCGATTCCTTTATGAATGATCCAGAGAGGGTGGAATTCATCAGGACCAAGCTGCCTGATTTGTATGCTGCCGAAATGGAGGCAGCAGCAATCGCACAGGTCGCATACCAATTTGAAAAACCATTTGTTATTATCAGGTCGCTCTCCGACATTGCCGGCAAGGAATCGAATATTTCATTTGACCAATTCTTGGAAACAGCGGCGAAAAATTCCGCAGAACTAATTTTACTAATGTTAGAGGAGTTGAAGAAGTAATGGTAAAGAAAATGAATGTAGAAAGCTTTAATTTAGATCACACGAAGGTGGCCGCACCATATATCCGTTTGGCAGGAACAACACAGGGTGCCAGTGGCGATGTTATCCACAAGTATGATATCCGCTTTTGCCAGCCGAACAAGGAGCATATGGAAATGCCAGGCCTTCACTCACTTGAACATTTAATGGCTGAAAACATTCGCAATCATCATGCAAGTGTCGTCGATATTAGTCCGATGGGCTGCCAGACTGGATTTTATCTCTCAGTGATCAACCATGATGATTACGACAATATTCTAGAAGTATTAGAAGAAACTCTTAAAGATGTGCTTGAAGCAGATGAGGTTCCTGCCTGCAATGAAATTCAGTGCGGGTGGGCTGCAAGCCACAGCCTTGAGGGAGCAAAAGAAATTGCAGCAAAGATGCTGGAAAAGAAAGATGAATGGCGCCAGGTATTTGCTGAATAAGGAGAGTTAAAAGCAATGACGGTTTACCGCAGTATCCATGAATTAATAGGACATACACCAATGGTTGAACTTACCCAATTCCATTTGCCTGAAGATGTCCGCTTATACGCAAAGCTGGAATACTTAAACCCAGGAGGCAGCATTAAAGACCGGCTGGGAGTAGAGTTGCTAGACGAGGCATTCCGTACAGGCAAGTTGGAAAAAGGCGGCACTCTGATCGAGCCAACTGCCGGGAACACGGGGATCGGGCTGGCGTTGGCAGCAATCAACAAAGGGATTAAGGTTATCTTTGTTGTGCCGGAAAAGTTCAGCTTGGAAAAACAAACGTTGATGAGAGCACTTGGTGCAAATATCATCCATACACCTACTTCGGAAGGGATGGCTGGAGCAATTCGCAAAACAGAACAATTGCTCGAAGAAATCCGTAATTCCTACTCACCGGCTCAATTTTCCAATCCGTCAAATCCGGAAACGTATTATAAAACACTGGGACCAGAGATTTGGCAAGACTTAGATGGCAGAATTGATATTTTCGTAGCAGGAGCGGGAACCGGAGGAACATTCATGGGTACTGCAAAGTTTTTAAAAGAGAAAAATCCAATGATAAAGACCGTCATTATTGAACCGGAAGGATCGATTCTAAATGGAGGCGAGTCTGGTCCCCATAAAACAGAAGGAATCGGAATGGAATTCCTTCCGCCATACATGGACACTGCTTTATTTGATGAGATTTATACCATTTCCGATGAAAATGCATTCGACCGCTTGAAGGAACTCGCGGCTAGAGAGGGAATACTTGCTGCAAGCTCATCAGGCGCAGCTCTTCACGCAGCTTTACAAGAAGCACGAAAAGCCCCTCCTGGCACAAACATTGTTACTGTCTTTCCAGACGGAAGTGAACGTTATTTAAGCAAGAAAATCTACGAGGGGGGAATTTAAATGAAACGCAAAACAAAAATGATTCACGGAGGGATACCTGGAGATAAAACTACAGGTGCTGTTTCGTTTCCTATTTATCAAGTAAGTACTTACAAGCAAGATGAGGTTGGAGTCCATAAAGGGTATGAATATTCACGGACAGGCAACCCAACGAGATTTGCTTTAGAAGAGTTGATCAAGGATCTGGAGGAAGGGAAAAGGGGATTTGCCTTCGGTTCCGGAATGGCGGCAATCACAGCCGTGATGATGCTCTTTAATTCAGGAGACCATATCATTCTGACTGATGATGTATATGGCGGGACATACAGGGTTATGAACAAGGTCCTAAACCGTATCGGCATTGAATCTACATTTGTGGACACAACAGACCTTGAAGCGGTGAAGGCTGCAATTCAGCCAAACACTAAGGCCCTTTACATCGAAACACCAACAAACCCACTTTTAAAAGTAACGGACATTAAGGCATGCGCAGACTTGGCAAAAGAAAATGACTTGTTGACTATTGTCGATAATACTTTCAGTACACCATACTGGCAGACACCTTTGACTCTGGGCGCTGATATGGTTCTTCATTCTGCAACCAAGTATCTAGGCGGCCACAGTGATGTAGTGGCAGGGTTGGTCGTCGTGAATGATGAAAAGCTTGCAGATGATCTTCATTTTGTCCAAAACTCAACCGGAGGAATTCTTGGGCCTCAGGATTCCTGGCTGCTTGTGCGGGGGATTAAAACTCTGGGTCTTCGGATGGAAGCGCACGAGGCGAACACTAAGAAGATCGTCGAGTTTCTATCAGAACACAAAGGTGTGGAGAAAATCTATTATCCCGGTCTGGAAACTCATCCACAGCATGCAATTGCAAAGGAACAGGCAGGAGGATTCGGCGGTATGGTCAGCTTTGACGTAGGAAGCGCTGAAAAAGCGGCTGAGGTGTTAGGGAAGGTAAAATATTTCACACTTGCTGAGAGTCTTGGCGCGGTGGAAAGCTTAATATCTGTTCCAGCCAAAATGACCCATGCATCTATCCCTGCAGAGAGAAGAGCAGAATTAGGAATTACCGACGGGTTAATCCGCATTTCTGTCGGAATTGAAGATGCAGAGGACTTAATAGAGGATCTGAAGCAGGCATTACAATAGAAATCCTATGCCGATTGGCGCCCGAAAATCCGAGATTTGCGAAAAACAGATCACCAAATGAATAATATAATGAAAACAGGCACCGGATTTCAACCGGTGCCTTAATTTTGTTATACCAACCATATTATGAAGCCTTCTGCTCAGCAAAAGAAGCTTGCTGGGCTGCTTTTTCCCCTTTAAAAACATTGAATACCAGATTCAATGCGATGGCGGTTAAACTGCCGGCGACGATACCGTTGTCTGTCAGGATTCGGATGCTTGATGGCATTTGTGTGAATAATTCCGGCACGGCTGTCACACCGAGACCCATTCCGACTGAGCATGCAATGATCAATAAATTCTCCTGTGATGAGAACTCTACCGCGCTAAGCATTTTGATTCCATAGGCGACAACCATGCCGAACATAGCTACCATTGCTCCTCCTAAGACAGGGGTAGGGATGATCGTAGTCAGGGCACCAATTTTTGGTACAAGTCCGAGCAATACAAGAAAAGCACCCGCTGTGTATATGACATTCTTTGTTTTAACTCCTGACAGCTGAAGAAGTCCAACGTTTTGTGAATAAGTGGTATAAGGAAAAGCGTTAAAGAATGCTCCGAGGATAATCGCAAGACCCTCGGCACGGTAGCCATTTGCAAGATCTTTTTCCTCCAGCTTTTCTTCACAAATATCACTCAAAGCAAAGTATACTCCTGTTGATTCCACAAGACTGACCATCGCCACAAGGATCATTGTCAGGATCGCTGATACTTCAAATGTTGGCAAACCAAAATAAAACGGTGCTGGCATATGGAACCAGGAAGCCTCCCCGACAGCGGCGAAATTAACCATTCCCATAAAATAGGCAACGGTAGTTCCCGCGGCTAATCCTAACAAAATAGCTATGGCACGAACAAATCCTTTAAAGAAACGGAATAGCACAATAATGAACAGCAATGTGCCAAATGCCAATCCGATGTTTGTTAGAGAACCATAATCAGGGCTGCCCTGTCCGCCTGCCATATTATTCATCGCTACAGGAATTAAAGTGATCCCAATAATCGTTACAACAGATCCGGTGACAACCGGAGGGAAAAATCTGACGAGCTTTCCAAAGAACTTTGAAATCACGACGACAAATATACCTGAAACAAGTATGGATCCGTAGATTGCTGAAATACCATATTGTCCGCCAATCGCAATCATTGGTCCGACGGCAGTGAAGGTACAGCCTAGTACGACAGGAAGGCCGATGCCGAAGAATTTGTTGCGCCATACCTGCAGGAGGGTAGCGATACCGCACATGAAAATATCAATCGAAACTAAATAAGTCAGCTGTTCTCCTGTTAATCCGAGGGCTCCTCCGACAATGAGGGGAACAATCACTGCTCCTGCGTACATAGCCAGAACATGCTGGATTCCTAATGAAGCTATTTTTATAGGATTCTGTTTCATCATGTCAATTCCACCTTTTTCTCAGAAGTAGGTTGTTCAAAACAGACTAAGCCACCTTCAAGGGAGCTTATTACGGCCAATGATTCGACCCGATAGCCTTTTTCTCGCAGAAGGGATCCGCCATTTTGAAAACCCTTTTCAATCACAATGCCGATTCCTGCTATTGTTGCTTGCGCCTTATTGGCTATTTCTGCAAGGCCAAGTGCTGCTTGTCCGTTGGCGAGGAAATCATCAATGATCAAAACTTTATCGTCTTCAGACAGGTATTGATTTGAAACAGAAATTTCACTAGTCTCTTCCTTGGTAAAAGAAAAGACAGAGGCTGTAATCAGATTATTTACGAGAGTTAGAGACTTTCTTTTTCTTGCAAAAACAACTGGTACACTCAGCTGAAGGCCTGCCATAACAGCAGGAGCTATTCCAGATGATTCAATCGTCAATACTTTGGTTATCCCGCTACCCTCAAACCGCTGGGCAAATTCCTTCCCGATTTCCAGCATCAGCTGCGGATCAATCTGGTGATTTAGAAATGAATCTACCTTCAGTACAGATGATGACAGGACGATGCCTTCGTTTTTAATTTTTTCAACAAGCAGTTCCATCGTATTCCTCCTCTTTAGATGAGGGCCCAAAATACAAAAAAGCCCATAGCCTTGCATTCACAACATAAAATGAGTGAAGCAATGGCCTTGGGCTTACAATAAGCTGCGGGCAAACAGAGGTTGAACAGAACCCTCTGCATTGCTCACTCATAGTCGGATCATTTACGGTAATCCGGTAGAAACTTGCAGGCCATATCCCCGCGATTATATGAGTGAATGTATGAATTTAAAAATATTATATCACTATTTCAACTTGTTTCAACAGGAAAACTCCGAAAATACGAACAAATCGGAAATAGTTTAAATAAAATATTCGTTTATTGATATTTAACTCGTCAAGCCGTGATTTAAAATAAAAAATCTTCCCCATTTTACAAATATTTGATAAACTATTTAAGCATTTGAGGGGTTTGGGGGATATACAGATGAGCGTATTCAAGGATTTATTATGGTATTTCAAGTCAGAGAAAAAGGCTTATTTGACAGGAATTTCCCTTCTGTTATTTGTAGCTTTGCTTCAGCTCGTCCCGCCGCGCGTCATTGGAATAATCGTAGATGAGATCACCAATGGGACACTGACGGCCGGGAAACTAGGGAAATGGATTTTAGTTTTAGCCGCTTCAGGGCTGACGATGTATTCGCTAAGGTATTACTGGCGGATCATGATTTTTGGTTCAGCGGTAAAACTGGCCCGCCTATTAAGAAATCGGCTTTATGCCCATTTTACGAGCATGTCGCAATCTTTTTACCAAAAGAGAAGGACAGGGGACCTGATGGCTCATGCCACAAATGACCTTTCGGCGATCCAGCAGACTGCTGGTGCCGGTGTCCTGACCTTTGTTGACTCTGTCTCAACCGGCGGCTTCGTCATCATCGCGATGGCAGCGACAATCAGCTGGAAGCTGACATTGATCGCTCTGATTCCTATGCCGTTCATGGCTTTGCTGACTAGCTGGTACGGGACGATGCTACATAAAAGGTTCCATAAAGCCCAGGAAGCTTTTTCAAATCTAAACGATAAGACACAGGAAAGCATTACGGGAATTAAGGTCATCAAAACATTTGGCCAGGAAAAAGAAGATATCGAGGATTTCCGTAAACAGTCTGAGGATGTTGTGAAGAAGAACATTTCCGTCGCGAAGGTTGATGCTTTATTTGACCCGACGATTTCCATCATTGTCGGTATCTCATTCTTCTTATCGATTGCTTTTGGAGCTAGGTATGTTTTGAACGGTGAACTGACAATTGGACAGCTGGTGGCTTTCACTTCCTATCTAGGCTTGCTGGTGTGGCCGATGCTGGCGTTCGGCTGGTTTTTCAATATTGTGGAACGTGGAAGGGCCTCATATGACCGTGTTTCCGCCTTGCTTGATGAAAAAATCGACATCCAGGACACACCAGATGCCCTGGATATTGTGCCGAATGGCGACATTAAATATGATATTGAGTCATTTACCTATCCTGGTGACCAGGAAGCTTTATTGAAGGATATCAAATTTGATTTAGGGAAAGGGCAGACGCTGGGAATCGTCGGAAAAACCGGTGCCGGAAAAACGAGTCTATTGAAGCTGTTAATTCGTGAATTCGACCTTTCAGAGGGCAGCATCTGCATTGGCGGGAGAAGTATCCGGGAATATAAGATGGATCGATTGAGACAGGCGATCGGATACGTGCCACAGGATCATTTCCTTTTCTCCGCGACTGTCAAGGAGAACATTGCCTTCGCAAATCCTTCGGTTGATAAGGAAGTTATCTATAGTTCAGCAAGAGTGGCGAACATCCATGATGACATTCTTGAATTTACGGATGGCTACCAAACGGTTGTCGGGGAGCGAGGAGTTTCACTCTCAGGCGGCCAGAAGCAGCGAATCTCGATTGCCCGCGCATTGGTGATGAATCCGGAAATCCTGATCCTGGATGACTCCCTGTCGGCGGTCGATGCGAAGACCGAGGAACAGATTTTATCAGCATTGAAAGAAAATCGAAAAGACAAGACAACAATTATCACTGCACACCGATTGAGCGCCATCCACCATGCTGATCTGATCGTTGTCCTCGAGGATGGCCGGATTGCTGAACGCGGCACTCACGACCAGCTGATGGAGAATGACGGCTGGTACAAGGATATGTATTTGAGGCAGCAGCTTGAAGAGCTTGTCGAGCAGGGAGGGTGACCAATGGAAAAAACGCCTGTGTTAAACGCAAAGGAGCAGCGTTCCGTGCTGTTCCGGCTTCTTGCCTATGGGAAGCCGCATTTAAAAATGATTTTTGTCGCATTCGGATTCCTTCTGCTCGCAACGGTTGGTGACGTGCTTGGTCCGATTTTGGTAAAAATCTTCATCGATGAATACTTGAGGGAAGGATACATGCCTTTCGAGCCATTGTTGATGCTGGGTGCTGCTTATATTGGCATTCAAATTCTCAATGTGCTTGTTTCTTATTTTCAGCTTCTAAAGTTTCAGGAGATTGCCTTAAAAATCATCCAGCAAATGAGGATTGATGTATTTACAAAGGTCCAGCAGCTAGGGCTGAAATATTTCGATAAAACGCCTGCCGGCTCGCTTGTGTCAAGGGTTACCAATGATACTGAGGCGATCAAGGATATGTTCGTCAGCGTCATTGCGACTTTTATCCAAAGCGGCTTCTTGCTGTTCGGGATCTTTGTCGCGATGTTCATCCTGAATGTGAAGCTGGCATTGTTCACAATGCTGATTTTACCATTCATCGTGTTCATCATGAGCTTGTATCGTAAACTGAGCTCAAGGTTTTACCAGGATATGCGTGAACGGCTGAGCCAGCTGAATGCGAAGCTCAGTGAATCACTACAGGGAATGTCGATTATCCAGATGTTCCGACAGGAAGAAAGGTTGAAAAGGGAATTCGGTGAAATCAATGACAAGCATTTTGATGCGGGGATGAAAAACATCAAGGCAGACGGACTCCTGCTGCGCCCGGCGGTTGACCTTGTCTATATTTTAGCGTTAATTATCGTACTCAGCTTTTTTGGGATTACTTCTTTTGACAGTCCGATTGAGATAGGGGTGCTGTATGCATTCATCAATTACCTGGATCGCTTTTTCGAGCCGGTGAACAATATGATGATGCGCCTTTCCATGTACCAGCAGGCGATTGTTGCTGCGTCACGTGTTTTCAAGCTGCTTGATGAAGATGAGCTTGCACCGGGCCAGACTGGGACAGAAGCTGATAAAATCAATGAAGGAAAAATAGAATTCAAGGATGTCAGTTTTTCCTATGATGGCAAAAGGGATGTATTGAAAAATATCAGTTTCACCGTAAATCCTGGGGAAACTCTTGCCTTTGTCGGCCATACTGGAAGCGGGAAAAGCTCGATCATCAACCTGTTGATGCGCTTTTATGAGTTCGAACGGGGCGACATCTTAATTGATAATCGTTCAATAAAAAATTATCCTGTAAAAGAGCTGCGGGAAAAAATGGGACTTGTGCTTCAGGATCCATTTTTGTTCTATGGAACAGTTGGGGATAATATCAGGCTTCACAACAGTGATTTGACCGAAGAAGATATTAAAAAGGCAGCTGAATTTGTCCAGGCAGATTCATTCATTGAAAAACTGGAGGATGGATATGCACAAAAAGTGACGGAGCGAGGCTCAACTTTTTCGAGCGGACAAAGGCAATTGATGGCTTTTGCGAGGACGATTGCGGCAAATCCGAAAATCCTTGTTCTCGATGAAGCGACTGCAAATATTGATACGGAAACCGAAGAGGCCATCCAGACGGCACTCGCCAAAATGCGCAAAGGTAGAACCACGATAGCCATTGCCCATCGCCTGTCGACCATCCAGGATGCAGACCAGATCATCGTCCTCCATCATGGAGAAATAGTTGAACGTGGAACACATCAGGAACTGCTTTCACAACAGGGACTTTACCATAAGATGTATCTCCTTCAGAATGGTTCAGTAGAACGACTGGAAGATGTTGTTGGATAAACAATACTGATGACATAAAAAATAAAACAGCTATAACGCTTATGGCGTTTTAGCTGTTTTTTAGTGGGCTGCTATCTTTTTTATATAAACACGGTTATATTCATTTAATAGTTCATCAAGTTCCTGGCTATAAGTGATAGCTATGGTAGAATTCAAGCCATTTTGAGAAGCGATTTGGATTAGCTCTTCGCGTTTCTTTTCAATGAGGGTGATCAGTTGCTCTTTAGACAATGTGAAAATCCTTTCTTGTTTTATCTCTCGGCAATATAGGAAAAAAGCTTATGTAAAATCGTTATAAATATAGTAATTGTTACAAGTGCTATATTAGTATATAGCATATACTGCCAAATTTCAAAAGAAACATTTGTAAATTATTTTCCTGTTAAAATTATACACCATAGTTTATTACCCAGTTTTTAAATAGGTAAACACCTTTTCTATAGAAATTAATAAATTGTTCACAGTTAAACTATAATAGTAGTATATGGTTTTGTTAGAATGGGACTAACGAATATGGACTGGAGATGGAATGATGACAGATATTAATATTTTCATTGCTATGGGAGCGGGGTTCCTTAGCTTTATTTCTCCATGCTGCTTGCCGCTTTACCCCGCGTTTTTATCTTATATTACCGGAATGTCCGTGGGTGAATTGAAAAGCGAAAATGCGATGCTGCAAAAGCGCAGTCTGCTCCATACATTATTTTTCCTGCTGGGCTTTTCGGTCATTTTCATTGCAATTGGCTTTGGAACCTCTTTCGTCGGCCAATTTTTCATGCAGTACCAGGACCTCATCCGTCAATTGGGTGCCATCTTTATAGTTGCTTTCGGGTTAATGGTAATCGGCTTCTTTAAGCCTGAATTTTTGATGAAAGACAGGAAGATAGAATTCAAGAACCGCCCATCCGGTTATTTCGGGTCCTCATTGATCGGTATGGCATTTGCAGCCGGATGGACTCCATGTACTGGCCCGATCCTCGCCTCAGTCATTCTGCTTGCGAGCTCAAACCCAGGATCAGGAATGCTGTATATGATCGCGTATACTCTTGGATTTGCGATTCCGTTTTTCATTCTTTCTTTCTTTATCGGAAAAATGCAGTGGATCCGTAAGCATAATGTGAAAATTGTTAAAATCGGCGGCTATATCATGATATTAGTCGGAATCATGTTGTTCTTCGATTGGATGACGAAGCTGATTTCGTTTCTTTCAATGTTTTTTGGTGATTTTACAGGGTTTTAAAAAGGGATAATTGGATTCCTGTGACTCTGTGCTTAATGTCATGAGAACCTTTTTAATTACAATGGTAATGAGAAATAGGTAAAATATAGAGAAACCCAATTAAAGCCGTTATAACTTCAGGATAATCAGGAGCATATGCCCATATTTATGATTATATTCATAAGGAAAATTCACCATGTGAGAATTTTGTCGGTGTCTTTACATTGAAAATAATGGTTAAATATAGTTATATAGTAACTAAGGAGAATTTTAACAAATTAATATAATTGTTGTGATTGTCGGGGAGGATACAGCAATGGCCAGAATTTTGATAGTTGACGACGCAAAATTTATGAGAATCACCTTAACCAATATTCTGAAGAAAGCGAATCACGAAATAGTAGGGGAAGCTGAAAATGGACGTGAAGCAGTCATGCTGTATCGTGAGCTAAAGCCCGACCTTGTGACAATGGATATTACAATGCCTGAAATGAGCGGACTGGATGCCGTAAAAGAAATAAAACGGGAATTCAAGGATGCAAAAATCATCATGTGCTCTGCCATGGGTCAGCAGAAAATGGTGGTGGATGCAATCGAGGCAGGGGCAAAAGATTTTATCGTAAAGCCTTTCGATGATTCACAGGTGGTCGATTCTGTATTAAGAGTATTAAGATAAGAAACAGCCATTTAAGTCTATCTTAAATGGCTTATTTTCATTATAATTATGGGGAAATCTATTATAAGGGATGAAATAAAGAATGAATTATGTTCTGGCGTCAACAGTTGGAGCAATTGGCATGGCCATCTTCGTGACTTTCATGAGGATGAAGGCTGCCAAAAAACCAGCATCTGCCAAGAAAATTATCTTACCGCCAATCTTCATGAGCACCGGTGCGCTCATGTTCATCTTCCCAATGTTCCGGGTTCATTTTTTACAGATTATTGAGGCACTTACAGTGGGAATGTTATTTTCGATCCTTCTTATCAAGACCTCTAAATTCGAAGTAAGGGGCCGGGAAATCTTTTTAAAAAGATCCAAGGCATTTGCCTTCATTTTAATCGGTCTGTTGATCGTACGTGTAATTGCTAAGCTTGTGCTAAGCAGCTCATTCGATGTAGGCGAACTGGGCGGCATGTTCTGGATCCTTGCCTTTGGAATGATTGTTCCGTGGAGAGTCGCGATGTATTTGCAGTTTAAAAAGCTTCACACTGAAGTGAATAGTGATAAGAAAATGAATTAATCAGAAATCCCCTGCCAATTGGCGTGGGATTTTTTTAATTCTTTCATCCTGCTTCGGAATATATGGATATAAATGTATTTTGTGGAATGGTATGATGGAAATGATTGAATTATTAAAAAGTATGCAGGTGCCAGGTGAAAATAATATGTGCCGGCAAAACTAAAATTTACTTGGAGTTTGTTTTGTAGGGGGAGATATCGTGTTGCATATCCAGGCTGTTTTTATCGACCGGGATGGGACTCTCGGCGGAAGTGACAAAGTGATTTATCCGTGGGATTTCAAGTTATTCCCGGGTGTCAAGGAATCAATTAAGCTATTAAAAGACAACAATATTTTAGTTTATTCTTTTACGAACCAGCCAGGGATTGCGAACGGTGAAGCTGATGTCGATCAGTTTGAAGAAGAGTTGAACACTTTTGGATTTAACAAGGCTTATATTTGTCCTCATCACCATGAGGAAGGCTGCGCTTGCAGGAAACCTTCTCCCGGAATGCTAAAAAAAGCTGCGTCAGAAAATAATCTGCAATTACATCGATGTGCAGTGATTGGGGATAGATGGACAGACATGGTGGCTGCTGATGAAGCTGGTTGTTTCAAGATATTGGTCAAAACGGGAAGCGGCCAGGAAGCCTATGATAAATACATAAACAAACAGTATTTTGGCCGATGGGGACAAATTCAGCCGGATTTTATTGCGAGAGATTTGAATGAGGCAATAGACTGGCTTATGGGGAAGGAAGGAGTAAAGAAGTGACGGTCATTATAGCCATTCTTTTATTTGCATTTATGGTCGATTTTACAAAGCTCAGGAAGCAAAATGAGAAAATGATTGAGCAGAACGATCAAATCATTTCACTGCTGGAGGAGATGGCGAAAAGAGGAAAAGAATGAGTCAGCGGAATATAAGATTGATACAGGAATATGGCAAGGAAGTAGTGGTGGAATTAATCGAAGATTCGAAGGAGACCGAAGGGTTTTATAGAGCTGTGGAAAGAATCACGGAAAAGCCGGTCGCGGAATTCGAACAAGATGAACTTGGTTTTTATCGTTAAATGAATTTTATGAAGGGTGGCGATTGAGATGAAACAGGCAAGAAGGATTATGGGCATCAGAAAAATAATGGAGAACATCGCAGTCTAAAATTGCGAGGGAGTGCTCGATGTTCTCAAATAATTGGAGGAGCATTCATGTTAAATAAACAAGGTTTTGATTTGTGGGCAGACGGCTATGACAAAACAGTACAGGTTAGTGAAGAAAATGGAGTATACCCATTTGCGGGGTATCGAGCAATTTTGAATACAATTTTTAATGAAGTGATGGAAAAAGAAAATGCGAGAGTTCTGGATATCGGCTTTGGTACAGGTGTTTTAACATCAAAACTGTATGAAAGTGGATATCATATTGATGGAATCGATTTTTCGGAGAGAATGATTGCCCTGGCACAGCCTAAAATGCCGAAGGCCAACCTGATTGAATGGAATATTGCCAACGGCTTGCCCGCAGAATTAAAAAGAAAAAAATACGAGTATATCGTAAGCACCTACGCTTTGCACCATTTAACTGACGTAGAGAAGGTTTCTTTTATAAAGGAATTATTGCCATTGTTAACGGATGGCGGCAAAATCCTGATTGGGGACATTGCCTTTGAAACGAGGCGGGAGCTCGAAGATTGTAAAAAAGACAGCAAAGAATTCTGGGATGATGATGAATTCTACTTTGTTTTCAATGAATTCGGTTCTGATTTAGAGGATAGCTGCAAACTGGAATTCCTGCCAATTTCCCACTGTGGCGGAGTGATAGAAGTTACGAAGAAATGATTAGGTTAGCACTGCTTTGGTTAGGCAGTGCTGATTCTATTTTTAAAAAATGGAGGCAGATGAAGGGTGAAACCAAAACTAGTATCCTTTTCCATAGCAGTCATTCTTTTAGCTGCGGCTTTGACAACACTCCCAACAGCCAGCCACGCTTGCAAATGTGTGGAAGAGAAAAGCGTTGAAAAAGAAATGGAAAGCTCCAAAGCGGTATTCATCGGGAAAATCCTTTATATAAAAAACAAGAATAATAATAGAAAGATATTATTTGAGGTGAAAGAAACATGGAAAGGTGTATCACAAACAGAAATCATATTGAAGGATGAATGGGACAGCTGTTCTATTGATTTTTTTGACGGAGAATCTTACTTGGTATATGCCTATGACTTCCAGGGTGAATTGACAACCAATATTTGTGACCGAACCAAAGAATTAAGCAGCGCCGGGGAGGATTTAGCGGCACTAGGAAAAGGGTCGAGGCCAACCGAAGAAGTGAATCTGCAAAATAAGTTGCAAAGCCCAGTCGTCCGCTACATCTATATCTGGCTTCCATTGGTTAGTTTAATGATAGTATCCCTCATATTTATTAGAAAGCGGTCCGGAAATTGATAGGATGATGGACAAAAAGAGCGAGACTGAATGGAAAAGTGTCCGTCATAGACGTAATGACGGACAAAAAAGTAGGGATTGAGGGAGAGAGTGTCCATCATGAATGTGATGATGGACAAAAAGGTCGGAATCGAGAGAAAAAGCGTCCGTCATAGACGTAATGACGGACAAAAAAGTCGGGATCAAGAGAAGAAGTGTCCATCATAGACGTGATGACGGACAAAAAGAGCAAGATCCCGGAAGAAAGTGTCCATCATAGGTGTGATGGCGCTATTTTTTTTGGAAAATAGAAGGATATCTGCTGCTTCTGTCGAATTCTGTTTACCTAGAAAATTTTTACTTATTAGGGAGGAAATATGGGTTACATAGAGGATTTGCGAAAGGATATCGGTCATCAGCCTTTGATTTTGGCAGGGGTTGCAGTGGCCGTGATCCATGAGTTGCCTGGCCAGCTTAATCCATGAATAAAAAATCTTATGAAGCTTATGAGGTTTCTCAGATGCAAAATAAGCTGAATAAGAAGTTAGCCAGTCTATACAAAGGTGAATTGTTTGCAGTGTTCACTTTTGCTCTAATGTGGATTCTGTATATTCAGCTTTTTGAATGGTCAGTCCCTTACCTAACCTCCTATTCGTCTTTATATGCCTTCGTCCTGTTGGAGTTTATTTTGCTTCAGGGGAGCTATTATTGGTATTTGAAGCTGAAACAGGTTCAACAAAATGATTTTACTGCTCTGCCTAATGGTCAGTTAAGAACTTTCGCGAATTTTAAAAGGCTGAATTCCTGGTTGATATTAATAGGTGTGTTTATATTAATCTATCAATTCATCAGCAAACCAATTGAATTAAATTGGTTCATTTTTCTCTTTCTTTTTGCTGTGGTTGAATATATTAATTACTACCATGTTCGCCTGTCCTATCAAACCATTGATGAAATTAAAGAATTAATGAAGCAAAAGGGCTTTTGGAAATCTAGATTGGCAAAAGAATTAGATGCATTTTTAAAATGAGGAGGACGAACAATGGATGCAACGTTTTACATGGAAAAAGCTGTTTTTAATTATCGGGTAGCGGCGGTTATGATTGTGGACAACCATGTGCTGATCCATAGGCAGGCTAAGGACGAGCACTGGGCGTTGCCGGGAGGAAGGGTCGAGCTTCAGGAGGATTCACAGACAAGCGTGGTGAGAGAAGTAAAAGAAGAGTTAGGGATAGATGTAAAGGTGGAAAAACTTCTCTGGTTCACTGAGAACTTCTTTGATTATAACAATAAAAACTATCATGAAATAGGGCTGTATTATCAAGTTTCTCCTCAAAATGGCAGGTTCAATTTCCACAAGGAAGAGTTCTTTGGAGAAGAGGGTGATCGGCTGGTCTATCAGTGGGTGCCAATCAGCGGCCTTGAAGAATTCAAACTATACCCCGAGTTCATTAGGACATCTTTGAGCGAATTGCCTGAGGCGCCACAGCATCTGATCGTTCATAAGTATAGTATTTGAGGACAAGTAAATGTCATTTGAAGCATGTTTTAGAATGCATTCACTAATGTCAGACTTCAAAAGGCCATGGTATATAGCAGGCGGGTGGGTAGCAGACCTTTATCTTGGCTATGTTTCCAGAGAACATAAGGATATTGAAATTGTGGTATTTAGAGAAGACCAAACCTTCCTGAAGGATTATTTGGGAAAATGGAATATCGACAAAGTCGAAGACCATGAACTAAAAACCTGGGGAATGGAATTCTTACATTTGCCAGTACATGAATTGCATCCCAGCAATAAACAATCCGGTGCCAGGTTTGAAATTCTTTTTAATGAAACGGACGGGTTGGAATGGGTGTATCGAAGGGATTCGAGAGTGAAGATGCCGCTTACGGAGGTAGGGAGTTTTACGCCAAGCGGTCTACCTTATTTAAATCCATTAATAGTCCTTCTTTATAAATCAAAGCATATACGACCAAAGGATCAGCAGGACTTCTTAATTATTTATGACAAGCTTTCCAGCAAACAGAAGAATTGGCTATCCAATGCCTTGGTTTTACAAGACCCAGAACACCTGTGGCTGGAAAAATTGAGGGCATAATAGGGGGGAGAAAAGTGGAATTCTACAGCTTCAATAAAAACAGCGGAGTTAATATAACAAAATTTGATTCAGACTTTGTGATGTCCCGAATTGTGAGAACAACTAATGCTACTCATATTGGTTTTATGTACCTTGAAGAAAACGGAATGATTGGATACCACCAGGCGACCATGCCACAGCTGCTGTTGGTGGTGAGCGGAGAGGGCCTTGTAAGAGGAGAGTCAGATGAATATTTTAAAGTCGAGACTGGTACCGCGATTTTCTGGAACAAAGGTGAATGGCATGAAACGAAAACAGAAGCTGGATTAAATGCAATCGTCATTGAAAGCGAAGAGTTGAATCCGGCAGCTTATATGCCGCTTGCCCGCAATTAAGAAGAATAATCTTTAGAAGTTAAATGCCAGGTTTGAATACTTGAAGGTCAAGAATGAATACACCGATCATAAAAAAGATTTTGTTAAAAAGATCTTCAGCTTAAGGTCTAAAGGAGTTTAGCTATTCATGGTTTCGTATAAATCCAATACATTTATTCCACAACTGGTCTCAATCATGAAAGAATTAGCTGAGAATCAATCGTTCGAAGGTTCATGTACGGATGCAGCTGGAAGATTGTTAGCGGTACTTTCCGGACAAGTGAAACAGGGTAAGATTCTTGAAATTGGCACAGGCTTTGGCGTGGGAAGTGCGTGGATGCTGTCTGCTATTCAACCTCATGTACAATTTGTTTCAGTAGATTTAGAGGAACATAAGGTTAAGTTAGTTCGAAATAATCTTAACCACACGCAAGCAACGTTCATATGTGGAGACTGGAAAGAAATCATTAGGTCCGGACCTTTCCAGTTCGTTTTTGCAGATGCTTCTGCCGCTAAAAGTATTGAAGGAGAATTATTGATTGATATTCTGGAGGTGGGCGGATTGTTATTTATGGACGATTTCACTCCAGAAGAACATTGGCCTGAACAGTGGCGAGGCAAGAGAGACCCGGTCAGGGAGTTCTGGTTGAATCATGAAAACCTATCAGCAACCGAAATTTATCTAACGCCCACATCCTCTGCCGTTTTAGCTGTAAAAAATAACATGAATAGGTGATTGATAGTGAAAAAAGGAGTCATCAGGCCACTGGCTATTTGTCTATTTAAAAAAGGCGAGTCGATTCTGGCAGCAGAAGGTTATGATTCGGTGAAGAAGGATTACTACTACCGGCCGATTGGCGGTGGAATTGAATACGGTGAAAAAAGCTTGGACGCACTTAAAAGAGAAGTGCATGAAGAAATTTCCGCTGAGATTAAGAATATGAACTACCTAGGAACAATAGAAAATATTTTTACGTTTAACGGTGAATTGGGCCATGAAATTGTGGTCGTTTATGAGGCGGAGTTTGTGGATAAAGCCTTCTATGATTTGGAAACTTTTACAGGGAAGGAAGATGACGGATCTATTTTTTCATTAAAGTGGATTCCTGTAAGTGAATTTGGATCTGGCAAATTGAGATTGGTTCCTGATGGATTGCTGGATTTAATCAGCTAGGAGTGGAAAGGGTGGTAAAGGTGGATTTGTATACTGAAACCGAAAGACTGGTTTTACGCCCTTTTAAACGAGATGATTATCATAATTGGTATCGGCAGTTTGACAACCGGTTGCCATCTCAATACAGGTATGACGATGGACGCCCATCCAATCTGGGTGCATACACGGAAGAGTGGTTTACCCAATGGGTAAGTAATTTTGAGCGGTCAGTGAAGGAAGATAAAATGTATAATCTTGGAGTTTTTAGAAATGAAGATGGTGTGAATGTTGGAAAAGTAGAACTAATGACCCTTATGAGAATGGATTATCAATGGGCAATGATGGGTTACTCTATCCATAATCAATGCTGGAAAAAAGGCTATGGAATTGAAAGTGTCGTTGCTGCGACGGAACTATATTTCAATAGACTCGATTTTCATAGAATTGAAATGCATATTAATGAAGACAACCTTCCGTCGATCAACTTGGCCAAAAGAGCAGGTTTTATTTTTGAATGTATTAGGAAGGATTTTTCTCTTGAAGATGGCCGCTGGACTGATTTTTGTATTTATTATCAAAACCTAAGCTAGGAAGGTGACACAAATGAACAAGGTGATTCAGCTGACCCCTATGGACCTTTACCTGCATAGAGGTAACTTAGATTCTTTTCTGTTTAAAAATCTAAGTCCATTAGTAAATGAAAATACATGGATGAAAGAGTGGAAACAAATTGCGGAAAGATTTCAGCTGTTTAAATTCAAAGAACTCACAGAAGTGGAAGCTGGAGCTTATTCCTGGGATGCCGAAAGGGTAAATGAAATCATTGATGATACAATTAACAACGCTCGTAATCATCTTTCCTTTGATGAGGTAACAGTGACTGTTTTTCCAGCGTTACCATTCCCATGGCACAAGAACCTTCCTCAATCAATGTGGACAAATGGATTTACCAACGGTCCAAACAACATCCAGATGGCGATCCCGCCTGAACCAGACGAAGACTTTCTCAGTTATATGATTGCCCACGAACTCCATCATGCGACACCTTGTAATCCTATCTATGACCTTACCCTTGATTCTTTTTCCCTGGCCGAATGGTTCAGGATGGAGGGGGGCGCGGAATTTTTCAGCTTAAGTCTTTACCCGGATAAGCGCTGGTGGAAGGATGAATTCACCTCAGAAGTAGAGTTGAATTATTGGAGGGAAGCGAAAAGCGTATATGATTCTACCGATGGTAAGACCAAAAACCTTTTTGCTTTTGGCAATCCGAAGCAGGGAATCCCATATATGGCTGGCTATGCATTCGCTTATCATCTTTTCCTGGCTTTCGCGGAGGTTTATCCTGATAAAACGTTTGAAGATTTACTGCACATAAAACCTGAATTGTTCCTTGAAAACTATCAAAAAACTGGATGGGGGAAAATGTAGTTAAGGAAAGGGCAGTCAGACTTTGTCGGTAGCTGCCTTTATTCTCTTAAATACGAAGGAATTTTTCCTTCCAAAGCCGTTCACAAGCTGCTAATTCAAATTGGTCATTAATTAAGAGCTTATAAATATCTGGTTTGGTGGTTTGCTTCCAGAACTCGAAGTCATATTTTTTATCAAAATAGTTCATGGTGCAGGCCATAATATTACCGTGAATACCTATAGCTATTTTCTGGCTTTTATACTTCTTCACTGAGTCTCTTAACCCATCAATCCCTCGTTGCTGCACTTCAAGATTGGTTTCTCCTCCAGGAAATTTGAATGCAGGGTTTGAGAAGACCTTTTGCATGGCTTCCTCTGGATTTTCAAAATGATGATTCCTGGCAGCCAGGTCCCGTTCTCTGAACCTGGGATCTAATTCAATTTCCAGATCCAGCAGTTTTGCCAGTCCTTCGACCGTTTGTCTTGCTCTGACATAAGAACTTGAAATGATTTGATTGATATTTTCCTGTGAAAGAATTTGAGTGATTCTCTCTGCATCTCTCCAGCCTTTTTCGGAAAGTTCCCGTGTCTCCTCATTCTCCAGGGAGAAGACCGAATGTGCATGTCTTACGAAATATACTTCTGTAATCATCTTTTAACCCTCTCAGATTTTTAACTTCATAGCTTCTAATACCTTAGCAACGTGAAGATCATCCTTCACCGATTCAAGCGAATGCCATTTCACTTCTTTTAATGTTTGTTTGTCGCCAAGTTCAGGGTCGTGGCCGAGCGTGGCTTCTTTGCCGTTTAATGGGCGAACTAAAAAACACCTTTCCTCCCCACCGCTGTATCGACCAGTAAAAAGATAGTCGACTACTTCCACATCCAAATTCACTTCTTCTTTCACTTCGCGAATTACAGCTTCTTCATACGTTTCACCTGCTTCAAGACCTCCGCCAGGAAGTGTCCAGAAAGAACCGTCCGGATAGACATGTTTGGTCATAAGTATATAATTGTTCTTAATGATGGCAGCAAATGCTCTCAGTCTAGTCAAAAAATTACCCACCTTACTAGTAATATTATAGAAATTTTACTATATTTTAACATATTAGAAGAATCTATTGGACAATTAGAATTTGGATATCGATAAAAATGTCCGATAGAAAGACTCTATCAGACAAACGGAAGGCGGTAGCCGAGAAAAGTGTCCGATAGAAAGACTCTATCGGACAAACGGAAGGCGGTAGCCGAGAAAAGTGTCCGATAGAAAGACTCTATCGGCCAAACGGAAGGCGGTAGCCGAGAAAAGTGTCCGATAGAAGGTCTCTATCGGCCAAACGGACTGCGGAAACCGAGAAAAGCGTCCGATAGAAGGTGTCTATCGGCCAAACGGAAGGCTGAAACCTAGAAAAGTGTCCGATAGAAGGGGGCAGGGCAAATGGTCAATTCAAAATACAATCCAGGTACAGCGATTATCGGTGCTGGTATTGGGGGACTATCCGCGGCGATTGCCTTGCAGCAGCTTGGCCAAAATGTGAAAGTTTTTGAGAGAGCTTCGGAACTAGAGGAGATGGGTGCGGGTATTGTGTTGTCTGCCAACGCAATCAAGGCATTGGAAAAACTCGGGATAGCGGAACAGGTGCGCCAGGCTGGCTCGCCAGTAAAAAAAGCAGAAATTATGACGCCTGATGGACAACTTATTGTCAATATGCCGGTTCACATGCAGGCAGAAAGATATGGGACGTACAGCTATTTACTATACCGTCCTGAATTACAAAGAATTTTATATGAAAAGTTAGAGCCTAATACACTAGTGCTTGGAAAAAAGTTTTTACGACTGGAACAGGACCTTGAAAAAATCACAAGCTTTTTTGAGGATGGCGAAACACTAAATTCAGGCCTTCTCATTGGAGCGGATGGAGTACATTCCCGAGTAAGGCAGTATATTATGGAGGAATCCAAGCTGCGCTATTCAGGCTTCACTGCTGTCAGAGGAATTTCAAATTATGAAGATGCCCGTTTTCCGGCCGAACTGGGCGGAGGCTTCGAGGCCTGGGGAAAAGGGAAGAGATTTGGTTTTTCACATTTAGGAAAAGGTCGTGTGTTTTGGTTCGCTGCAATCAACACGCCTAAAGGGACACTCGTGAAGGAGGAAAATAAAAGACATCTCGCTTTGCAGCAATTCAAAGGTTGGTGGGGCCCAATTACAGATGTCATTGATTCTACAAAAGAGGAGAACATCCTTGTCCATGAAATTTTTGATCGCAAGCCACTCAAAAAATGGCATAAAGGAAGAGTGACTCTGTTGGGAGATGCAGCTCATCCCATGCTGCCGAACCTGGGGCAAGGCGGAGCCCAGGCGATGGAGGATGCTATAATTCTCACACGCTATCTCAAGCAATATCCTCAAGAAGTTGAGGAAGCATACAGTCTATATGAGCAAGAGAGAATACCGCGCGTCACAAAAATTATTCAGGGCTCAAGAATGATGGCAATAATGATGCAACTTGAAAACCCTGCGGCGATTGTAGTCAGAAATCAAATTTTACGGCATGTGCCAGATCAACTTAAAATGAACAGACTGGATTGGATACTTGGATACAAAGCTTAAAAAGAGCTGCTTTCGAGCAGCTTATTTTTATATATTAACCATCTTCAAGAGAACAATATTTTCTAAAAGAAGGAAAATACAGTGTAAATGTAGAAAACTTTTATGAAAAGTGGAGGGATATCCAATGCAGACGAAACATGTCCGCACATCCGGGGCTTATATCATGTATAAAGGATTATTTCCTTTTCAGGTGGGACCAACACGAAAAGGGGACAAGCTTGGCGTGGTCAGGCTTGGTGGTCATCGGGAAAAAGGAGAAAGTGCCCAGGAGACAGCAATACGCGAAGTTTTCGAAGAATCTTCCATGATAATCAAGCTTGTCAATTCCCCGGTCACTTTTTTCAAAAAAGAATGGAATGACACAGCTATTAAAATACAATCAACTGAAAATATGGCGCCAATACTGGTAAAAGGGGCAGGTCCAACTGCTTCAACAGCAATGTATCTGGCCTATTCAAATACGGCTCCTGTACCGTCTTCCGAAACAAGTGGTCTTCTGCTGTTATCACGAGAGGACATCTCACTTATATGTAAGCAGAAAATCACGTTGGAAAAGTTTATTGAACAGGGAGGCAAGGTTATGTTAAGTCAAAAGATTAACTTAGGACTGAGCCTCGAACCTTTTCCCCAGCTGCTCTTTTTAGCTGAATTATTTGAGAAAGAAGCTAGCTTAATCGAACAAGTTATTTCAGTGCTGGAGTCTGGCGTGGATAGGTGATATTACACTAGAAGGTTAAGAAGGGGGCTGATGGAGTGTTTGTTGAAATGACATACCAGGTAAGAGTTTCTGATTTCGATAAAGGCCTAAAATGGTATAAATCTCTATTGAAAAAAGAACCTGATTTTACACCGCATAATGGCTTTGCCGAGTGGGAATTGATACCCGGTTGCTGGCTGCAGGTAGCAGAGGGAACGCCAGCAGAAGGAAGCGGCCCGCTGCGTTTAGGTGTTAAATCAATTGAAGTCGAAAGGTCCAGGTTGATCAATGAAATAAATATCGAGTCATTTGAAATTTTTTCGAGAGAAGAAGTCCCAGTAAAATGGGCAACATTTTCCGATCCCTGGGGAAATCGCATAGGATATTTTGAGTACATAGAAGAAAAGGAAATGAATGAGAGAATAAATGTCGTCTTAGGAAAAAATGGCTGAATTGTTTCCAACAAAATATATTGAAATCGGTATCGGAAATACCTGGCTTGTCAGAACAGAATTTGAAATGGAGAACGGGGATGAATATCAGGAAAAGGGGATTAAGGGGCCTGTATATTTTCACTCAGCTTATATAAGAATCTGGTTCCGGAAGTCAGTGATCATTATCGATTCCAAGGAAGGTATAAAAACCATGATGAAGAACGATAAGAAAATTAAATTTATTTTTGGAATCGTAAGCAAGCAGTGTGGTTTGTCCAAATAGAGAAGCACAAATCTTCAGATTTTGGACATCTGAAGATTAGTACCGTAAATTCATCTGTAAAATCCCCTGGAATTTCTCCTTCCGGTGTAATAAAGGAGATCGGATGTTAAAAAAACACCTACAGGCGGAATAGCTCCTGTGTTGATTGGCGGACCGGTCAACGCTATATCAGTGGTAGCAATCCAGCTGCCCGATTCACCGGCTTGCAGGGATGGAGGTTTCATTAGAAACTTGCCGCTTAACACCAAATGGCGGACATTGATATCTGGATCATCATATATCGTCAATTGGCCAGCAAACGAAGCATAAGGTGAATCGAATTGGATTGTTTTTGCATTTTCATCCCAAGTTCCCTGGATCGGGATTGGATTCCCCCGAAAATTAGCGGTTCCAGTCAAGGTATTCCCTGAGAGGGAATTGATTGTGATTGTCCCTCTGACAATCGGTTTCCCGGCAATCTCCGCGTCAATCCCCCAGAGTGAAGGAACCGGCAAACTTTGCGCCGCATTCTGTCTATTATACAACTTGATCTCTCCTTATTTTATAGATAAAGGGTTTCAGCCTATTAAAGAGTATATGCAGAAATCATTTAAATGGGGAATGGGCAAGCATGGCTAGGAGGATGAGCACTTGAAAATAGATTTTGAAGTATACTGCTGCATTCCTGAGAACGGAGTTTTAGAAGGTATTTTAGATGTCCACAGAGTTATATTCGGTACATCTGATGGAGTTATAGAAAAAATACAGAATAAGCCTCATCTTCTGTTCAGTGTTGCTTTTGAAGGCTCCAAAGTGATTGGTTACAAAATAGGGTATGAACTCACGAATGAAAAGTTTTACAGCTGGCTTGGCGGAGTAGACCCGGATTATCGCCATTTAGGAGTGGCTTCTAAGTTAATGAACATTCAACATCGCTATTTGGAAAACGAAGGATACAAAACAGTTCAAACAAAGACATTGAATAAATGGCGCAGTATGTTAATTTTAAACATCAAAAGCGGTTTTGACATTAGAGAGACATATATCGACCGGCACGGGAATTTGAAGATTGTATTGGAAAAGGAATTAACTAAAGAGGAGAAGAGATGAACGATTACATCAACTATAAGCTATGGACTGTGTGTATGATTCAAAATGAAGACAAAGTTTTACTGATCGACCGACAGCATGATCATTTTAAAGGTTTTATTCCTCCGGGTGGCAAAGTCGATTTTCCCGAAAGTATCATGGAAAGTGCTGTTAGGGAGGTAAAAGAGGAAACAGGTCTGGAAGTTTGGAATTTAAAGTATAAGGGTCTATATGAATATGTAAATCCTGTTTCATTGGACCGTTATATGATTTTTAACTATATAACCAGTGATTTTAAGGGTGAGCTGCTGGAGGACGGGCCGGAAGGAAGGAGCGGTTTGGGTCAACATGGAAGAGGCCTATCACCTCCCTATGCAGGAATCCATCAGAAGAAGGCTTCCATTTTTTTTTCGAGAGGGAACGTTCGAGATCCAGGTTACATGGAATCAAGAAGAGAACAAAGAGGGCAAGGTTGCGATAAAAAACACTTAAATTACTGGTGATTCATTTTAGGAGAGATCATGATGTCAATTGTTGAAAAAGAAATCGTATCTTTGGTCTTTTACCAGCCAGAATATAAAGCGCTGCTGTCGAATTACAATTTGTCTGAGGAGCAGCAAAGGTATACAGCACTTCCGGTCGATGCATTGGAAAAATGCGATTCTGAGCCAGACAGGCACCCAATGATCATATTGTATGGGCGGCAGCCTGCAGGATTCTTTGTCCTCCATGGATGGGAAGGTGTTAAAGCTTATAGCGAAAATAAAGAAGCAATTTTATTACGTGCTTACTCAATAAATGCAGAGTATCAGGGGAAAGGTATTGCATCACAGTCTATTACGCTATTGGGCCCCTTTGTTAAGAAGCATTTTCCAAATGTAAATGAAATCATATTGGCTGTAAATCATGCAAATGTAGTTGCACAGAATGTTTATAAGAAAGGCGGCTTCGTGGACAAGGGCATTACTGCAATGGGGAGAGAGGGAGAAATGTTTATATATCATCTTGATGTTTAAATGGATTTGACAGGCAGCTCGCGTATAGTGTTAAAAAAGGGGGAGTCAAATATGCCAGAAGTAAAACAGTTACCAGGATTGAAGTTGGTGGGGTTCCGGGTGTTGTGTCCAGGTGACCAATATGTCATCGAGATTCCGAAAGCTTCAAAGTGGTTGAGTGAGCGTACGGGTGAAATTGCCAATGTAGTAAATCCGGGTTTTCAGTATGGAGCTTTTGTGGTCGAACATAGTTCCAATGAGGAAGACGGATATTTGGTATGTGTTGAGGTTTCAGAATATGAAGGGATTCCCGAAGACATGGTTGGCCTAACCATACCTGGTCAAATGTACGCCGTTTTAAGACACAGAGGTGCTAACGGTGAAATCAGGCAGGCGTATACCGAGCTGCATCAATGGATTGAAGCTAATGGCTACCTGAGATTAACGGAAAAATGGCATTTGGAAGCCTTTCATAAATGGTCCGATCCTGCCAATATAGATGTGGAACTAATGGATACAGTTGCCTTTGAAGTGTAAAACATGGAAGTATTTGAAACCTGATATCGTCCTCAATCGTAGATAAATACATATAGATGAATACAGGGGGAAGATTATCATGATGGTAGAAGCACAAGGGGATTGGATGTTTACTTTTGTCCCGATTTTTATGGGAGCAATCTTTATTTTAGTAATGGGAATCATAATTTTTACAATCATTAAAAGCATAGGGAGCTGGAGTAAAAACAATCAGTCACCACGTGTGAATTCTAACGCTCAAGTAGTGACGAAAAGAACGAGCGTGCGTGGCGGGGGAGAAACGAATGCCCGCAGCCTATATTATGTGACGTTTGAATTCGATAGTGGAGACCGGCTGGAGCTGCAGGTTGACGGTCAGGAGTATGGCCATTTGGTTGAAGGGGATTATGGAGAACTGACTTTCCAGGGAACGCGTTATCTAGGTTTTACAAGACATCGATCATGATTTATTCGTTTAAAAGACCAAATCAATTTTAGATTTGGTCTTTTTTGTGTACTAATCCACGGAAAGGTCATCCCTGTTGATCATACGGATGGTTGAAATGATGCCTCGGCACACTAACATTTTAATGGCTAAGCTGATAAAGGAGTGCTGCCAGCTCCATCCCCTTTTCCAGGTGATAAAATTTGTTTTCCTGGCCGCGAATGTTTCGACTAATACTTGCGGGAGGAGAAAGGGAAATAGTTTTAGGATAATCCCCAGCGGCTTGCTATTGAGTGTCCATTGATTGTAATAAAGAAGCATTAAAGGGTAATGGACATAGTCAAAAGGTAAATGGATCTTGAAGCTTTTTTTGAAAGGCCGGATATTGTATTTCAGATAACCTCTTGAAACAAGGTATCGATCTGCCATCGAGTTGCCCAAAATACTGACAAGATAAACGATAACCCAATCCTTGAATGAACGTTTTACAATCGCAAAGGGTAAAAGGAAAATGCCTATAATTGTCAAAATATAAAGAAATCCTACGGATAAATTCTTTTGGTTTTTTCGCACGAGTACCACCTCATCATTAAAATGTAACATAGAGGATAATTTATGCATGGCAATCTTTTTCTATAAAAACTGCGCTGGAGGGAATAATGCATTTAAAAGAGTAAAAAGCAGGTGAGACCTTTGCCAAGAAAAGCCGCAGATCACTCAGAGGAAAAGGAAAATGAACAGCAAGAAAAAGTGACGCACCAGGCCGGACCAAAAGATGAAGTGGAACGATTAAACCATATGTTGGCAGCTGTGCTTAACTATATATCCGATGATGAAGTCGAGGTCATTGATATTGAATATTTGCTCAACAACACAGAAGGACTCCGGGAGTGGTGGGACCAATACCGTGAAAGAAACAGAAAAGAGATTGAAGACGAAATCTCAAAGGCGCTTGGCGGACTATCCATCGAGGAGTTAGAAGATCTCAGGGAGAAAATAAAGGGGAAAGATAAAGAGTGAAGAAGGACCGACAAGAAGCACTCCCAAATTAGGGAGTGCTTTATATATTCTAAAGGAAAATATAGACAAATAAGAAGGTAAATACCAGAATGTAGAGAATCTATATACTGAGGTGAGGCGAATGAGAAACCAATTAATCAGGGTAGGAACAATTTATATACCGGTAGCGGATCCAAAGGAATCGTCGAATTGGTATCGAGATATGCTTATGGCTAAGCTGAATTATCTGGATGAAGACAAGGCGATTATGGACCTGGCTGATATCAGTCTGTTTTTGGTGAAGTCTCAGGGGCAGAGTTCAAACTTTACGGACATTAATGGGGAGGAAAGGTTCATTCTAACCTATGAAGTGTATGGTCTCGAGTCTCTGGCAAATTTACATAATGAGTTTATGGAACGTGGAATCAAAGTCGGTGAGATTGAAAACAGAGGCCATGCAGGCAGGAATTTTGTTTTTAGTGACCCCGACGGAAATAAGTTCGACGTGTGGAGTGAGTTAAGCCCACATTATAAAGAGAAGCTTGTGAAGGAGGAAACATGAAATTTGTTTTAATTTTTGGGCCCCAGGCTGTCGGTAAAATGACGGTAGGGCATGAACTTGAAAAGATAACTGATTTAAAGCTTTTTCATAATCATATGACGATTGATCTGGTTAATCCTTTTTTTGACTACGGGACAAAGGAAGGGAAGCGATTAGTCGGACTCTTTCGCCAGGAAATTTTTAAGTCAATGGCAAAAAGCGACCAATATGGCTTGGTCTTTACATATGTCTGGGCATTTGATATGCAGGAAGACTGGGGTTATGTAAATCAAGTATGCAAGATATTCGAGTCAGAGGGCGGAACGGTGTATTTTGTGGAATTGGAAGCGAATGTGGATGAAAGACTCGAACGTAATAAAAGCCCTCATCGGCTCCAGCATAAGCCATCAAAACGAAATCTGCAATGGTCGGAGCAGGACCTGGTAAAGTCGATGGACCAATACCGCCTGAATTCATATGCAGGTGAGATTGATAGAGAGAATTATATTCGAATAAATAACACGCATTTAAACGCAGCTGAAGCGGCACAGCAGATAAAGGAGTATTTTAGTTTGTAAGTTTGCAAGGAAGGGGTTATTTTGTTGCCGGATGGCAAAGGTTTGGGGGAACAAACATGGAAATGAGGAATAGTCAGGCATTCTTTAAGGATGTTCTAGGTGAGATAAAAAAGATTGTTAAGCTTCCTGATCAAGGTTGCACTTCTGAAGTTAGCCGGATTTTCACCGGAGACGGGACTTACCTCCTGAAAAGTGCCTTTAAGGAAAAATATCGAGAGTGGCTAAAGTCCGAGGCGGAGGTTCTTGAGAGTTTGTCATTACAGAGATCAATACCGGTACCAAGATTATATGGATTCATGGAAGATGAGCATGCAAGCCATTTGCTGATGTCGTTTGAGAAAGGAATCTCTCTGACTGCTGCATTAAAAAATGCCGGATCAAGCTGTGAACAGCAGAGACTAATCCGCAGTTTTGGCCAGTTTATGATGCAGCTTCATGAACAAGAGCCTGTATTCATGACAGATTCTGACTGGCTGGAAACCCAGCTGAATAGAGCTCGTAAATACGCTGAATCAGGTCAAGCAGATGGCAGCCTGGAATTGCTGGAACAGTTGATCGCCAATAAACCCAATTATGTAAAACAAACTATGGTCCACGGAGATTGCACATCAGATAATGTGCTGGTGATTGAAGGGGAAGTCAGGGTGTTCATTGACGTAGCTGGTATGACCCTTGGCGATCCACGTTATGATGAGGCTTTGGCTACTCGAAAGATAAGAAACAATCCTGAATTGTTGGCTGCGTTTTATGAAGGATATACTCGTTACAGAGTTACGGATGAAGAATTCCAATATTTTGAAGAAGGTTTATATGAATTTTTTTAGGAGACTATATTATGTGCCAGGTTGTGAAAAAGGAATTTAAAATCATTGCTGAGAAACACACAGGGCTTTACAAAGATTATGCTGAGTTAATCCCGAAGGCAGCACATCAATTTTTACAGAGAGCGTCAAATCTAGCGGGAACTGAAGTTGCGGTGTACGAGCCTAAAGCGAGTGAGAGCCATACTGAGGGAACTTTCTATGTAGGGGTATTGGCAAGTGAGGCGGATACCTTACCCGAAGGAGCGGAATTTCTTGATATACAGCATACATATGGAATGATTAGAGGAAAAGGGACAGAGATGGGCAGTTTATATTCAACGCTGGATCAATGGATTGATGAACAGGGCTACTCGCGGGATACTTTGGAAAATTTCATCTTAGAAACCTACCATCCAGCGGAAAATGACGTGGAGGAAGTAGAAATATATATTCCTATTAAAGCTTAAGATATATGGTAATATATTAAGGATTTGTCTTTCTTTAGGGCTCTTTTCGAAACTTTATTGCTTGCATAAGCAAAAGTAAAAACCGGCACTTGGGTTTTTTACAAGTTTTAATGCAATCCCAGTTTAAACGTTTTCTCTCGAAAAGAGCTATTACCTTTCCAAACGTGGAAGCAAAGAGTAGTTCGGAAGCTGTAAAAATGAAATGTGAAAATAGCATTTATTAGGATGCGGAGGGGATAGGATGGAGTTCAGAGGTGCCTCTGTTTATGACGAAGGGGAATTTTACGAGAGTTATATGAAGCGGAGAAACAGGCCGGAAAGTCCAAACAATATCATTGAAAAGCCTATTTTGCTAGAGATGATAGGAAATGCAACTGGAAAAAGAATTCTGGATTTAGGATGCGGTGATGCGGAAATTGGGGTTGAGCTATTACAACGAGGCGGAGCTTCTTATCTAGGAGTGGAAGGCTCGCAGAATATGGTGCTGGCTGCAGCTGAAAGTCTGGAAGGAACTATTGGCCGGGTAATACACTCTTCAATGGAAGAATGGCAACCGCAGCCAGAGGAATCTGATCTTGTCGTTTCACGTTTTGCTCTCCATTATTTAGCTGATTTATCGAGCATCTTTAAAAAGGTTCATGATTCACTAGTGCCTGGCGGGAAGTTCATCTTCAGCGTTCAGCATCCGGTTCTTACCTCCTCGACGAAAAGTGCAGAAGGCTCGGGCAGAAGAATTGATTGGGTAGTGGATGACTATTTTAAGCAGGGCGAACGGGTCGAACCGTGGATTGGGAAAAAGGTAATAAAATACCATCGGACAGTCGAGGAGTACTTCCAGCTTTTATTGGCTGCCGGTTTCATGGTTAAGGATTTGAGAGAAGGAATCCCGAGGCGGGAGAACTTTTCCAGCCTGGAAGAGTACGAACGCAGGATGAGAATTCCGCTGGTATTGATGATTTCCAGTACGAAGCGAGGGGAATGACAACCGGATGGAAATTCGGCCAGCAAAGCCAGAGGATGTTAAGGAAATACTGTCTATATTAAATTCCGTGTCATTGGCTTTACTTGATAAAGGGATCAACCAGTGGTCCTATCCCTGGGATGAGGAAAAGCTTGTGGATCAGCTAGGGTTTTTGTACGTGGGAACAGTTGGAGGGAATGTTATTGCTACATTCGGAATGAAAGTTTTGAATGATTGGCATGTAGGAAAGAGCGGAAAGTTTCTGTATCAAATTGCCATTCAACCGGAGTATCAGGGAAAGGGATATGGCTCTGTAATTACATGCTGGGCAGGCGAATATGCCCGGCGGCTAGGAGGAGAACTGTATCTAGATTGTTGGGCAGGAAGTGCGAAATTAAAAGACTTTTACAGTGAGAATGGCTTCGAATTTGTCGGCGATTTTCCAGAAGAGGAGTATTACATAAGCGTTTTTAAATGTAAGCAGGAGGGGTAGTATGGAAGCTATTTTTAAAGAAATTGTCCATATTATGCACAATGACTACGCAGGATGGAAGGACAAGGAACGCTGAGACCGGCCTGAGCATTTTTTGGGGAAGATTCAAGGTGATAATTTTGCTAGTGTTGTAAATGAATACTTACTTGACTTCAGAGATAATCATATCTATTTTACAGAAACGGATGCTGAGAAAAATGTCGGGAAAGATAGAGGGTTTAAGGTAAGACGGTATGAGGAGAGGCTTTATGTCACCGAGGTCGGATCAGAGGAGCGTCTTGAAAAAGGTATGGCATTCACAGCGATTGGCGGGTGGTCCATTCCGGAGCTAAGGGAGCGGCATGCGAGGCTGTTGAATGAGAGCCATACCGAACGGGAAAAATGGGCGCCAATACTTGCGCTTTATGAGTATGGTGAAACGGATGCCGGGCAGGAGATACGGTTTCGTTTTTATCCAAAGGGTGAGTATCAGCCCGTATATTCTGTCGAGCCCTTGAATGATAAGACTCTTTTGATGACGATAACGGATTTTGCGGATCCGGATTCGATTATAAAGATGATCGAGGAGCATAAAGACCTCCTTGAGTCTATTGAAAACTGGATAATTGATGTAAGAGTGAATTATGGCGGAGGTGACGCAAGTTATTTTAACCTTCTGCCATATTTGATGCCAGAAGAAGGAGTGGAGCTGGCGGACCCGGATGAAAAAATGCTTTTCAACTGTACCGGAGCCAACTCAGACAGGCAGCTTGCAATGGTAGAGGAGCAGATGAAAGGCGTACGGGATGAACAGACATTGGTTTTCTTGAGAGCATGGCAGCGAGAATGGGATCGGAATAGCGGTAAAGGTTTTGTCGAATTCGATTTTAGTGAATTTATTCCAGATACTTTTGTTAAGGGAAAGTCCGTGCCTAAATCCATTATTGTAATGACGGATGTTTATTGTGGCAGTGCCGGGGACTCGTTTGTTGAAACTTGCAAGAAATCCAGTAAAATCACCGTAATTGGAAGACCCACTGCAGGGTTGAACGATTATGCGAACCTGGCAATCCACCGTTGGGAAGAGGGCTATGAACTATGGTATCCGACCTCGCGTTTGTCCAGAATTGATCATGGTCGGGGCATGACAGGAGTGGGGATTGAACCCCATATTTATATTCCATGGTCACCGAGACATCTGGAAGATGATGTCGACCTGGCTGCAGCGATGAAACTGGTATCCTCTAACTTATCTACATATTAATAGAAAATACGGTAAAAAGTTTACAAAATAGCCGTATTTCTTTTAATTCATCTTTACAATAGTGTGTTAAAGTATAAATGTAAGGTACTCTCAATATAAGGAGTGTTGGCGATGGTTTACAAAGTCATCATAAATTTCTTATTGGTATGTGCCCACTTCTATCTGCTTTAACAATTGTTTAAAATGTCTTAACAAATAACGGCAATGAACTTTATTTTACTCTATTAAAATAGATACTAGGCAGGATAGCAAGTGTGGCTATCGCAGCAACCGGCGCAGGTGGGGCCGGTTGTTTTTTTTTGTGAGTTTTCTTTTTTTGAGAACGGAGCGGTGGTCTTCGCAGTTATGACGGCTACTGGAAAGCTCTATCGGGCAAACAGAGGCCATGAACGAGGAAAAGTGTCCGATAGAAGGGCTCTATCGGCCAAACGGAAGGGATGGAGCGAGAAAAGTGTCCGTTAGAAGGGCTCTATCGGCCAAACGGAAGGGATGGAGCGAGAAAAGTGTCCGATAGAAGGGCTCTATCGGCCAAACGGAAGGGATGAAGCGAGAAAAGTGTCCGATAGAAAGTCAAGTCCATATTAATG
>NZ_JAGGQQ010000003.1 GCF_018613195.1 Bacillus sp. ISL-45 | reverse complement strand
GGAGTCGTCTTCTCCGAGATTATCGTCACATAAAAAGACTTAATGTGCGGATAAAGGAGTCGTCCCCGAGATTATCGTCACATAAAAAGACTTAATGTGCGGATAAAGGAGTCGCCCCCGAGAGTATCGTCACATAAAAAGACTTAATGTGCGGATAAAGGAGTCGCTCCCTAGAGTATCGTCACATAAAAAGACTTAATGTGCGGATAAAGCAGTCTTCTCCGAGAGTATCGTCACATAAAAAGACTTAATGTGCGGATAAAGCAGTCTTCTCCGAGAGTATCGTCACATAAAAAGACTTAATGTGCGGATAAAGGAGTCGCCACAGAGATCATCGTCACATAAAGTAATGTTCATATAAAGCAGTTGTCTCTCAAATTATCGTCACATTAAATACGACCCTAAAACACATGAATCATATATTCCAGTTCAAGTAGACATGATGAGCATTTCCCCTGCCCACAATAACTTGTTCTATTTTTAGGACAAAGGATTAAAATAGTTATAGATATGGTTGTACGTAAAGGGGGAGAAGCTATGGCGAGAAAGATGGGTTTTTACGGTGTGGTCGCCTATGTGCTCTATGGTTTCGCAGTGTACTGGTATTTATTTTACTTTGCAGATACGAATCTACCATTTGAGTTCGAAGGTTCGAGGGCTGACCCGGCAACATTCTTGAATGGACGAGAATTAATGCTGAGTGAGGAATACTCAAAAATCAGGAATTTATTGTTCTTTCTGTCCACACCCTTCGAGTGGCTGTTTTACTTTTTGATTCTCCTGCTGGGGCTTTCAAAAGCTTTCAAGAAATGGGGAGAAGAGACGGCGAAGAATAGGTATGGCCAGACAGCGATCTATTTAATATGGCTTTCGTTCTTTGCTTATATCGCGACCTTCCCTTTAAGTTATATCAGTTATACGCTGTCTAAGACCTATAATATATCGACGCAAACATTCGCCTCCTGGATGAAGGATGAACTTATCGATTTCTGGGTCAATTATGCGATGATGTTTGTGATTGTGATTGTCCTGTACTGGCTGATGAACAAGTTCAAAAGGTACTGGTGGCTGTTTGCATGGATGCTTTCCGTTCCGTTCACCTTGTTCATCATGTTCCTGCAGCCTGTTGTGATCGACCCGCTGTACAATGATTTTTCCCCGCTGAAAAATAAAGAGCTGGAGACAAAAATCCTTGATATTGCGGAGCAGGCTAATATTCCAGCTGATCATGTATTCGAAGTGGATATGGCTGAAAAGACAAATGCACTGAATGCGTATGTGACAGGAATTGGATCTAATTCAAGGATTGTTCTCTGGGATACGACATTAAACAGGCTGAACGATGACCAAATTTTGTTCATCATGGCACATGAAATGGCTCATTATGTGGAGAAGCATTTATATATCGGGATTGCCGGATACCTGGTACTCTCTTTGTTCGGCCTGTACTTTGTTTCAAGACTGATGAACTGGGCGATCAAGCGTTGGGGAAAGGAATTCAAGCTAGAGCATCCCGGGGACTTGAGATCATTTCCGCTGTTTCTGATGTTCCTCTCGATGATCATGTTTGCTGCAAGCCCGGTTTCCAATCTTGTCTCCCGTTATCAGGAAACAAGAGCTGACCGGTATGCGATCGAAATGACGGACAACACAGATCCAGCGATTTCTGCCTTCCAGGAACTGACGAAGGCGGGGCTCAGCCAGGTAAATCCTCCATGGCTGGTGAAAATCTTCCGTTACGGACATCCGACAATGCTGGAACGGATTTCCCGACTCGAGGATTATGAAGTGGAAAAGAGGAATGAGCAGGAAGATGAAAATTAACCAAGAAAGCCCTCGAATAAAGAGGGCTTTCTTTTTTGGTGGGCTCAGCCTGATTAAAATTCAACAAAGCAATCAGCCTTATTCCGAAATAATAAAATATCCCCTATATAGGGGATATCACTCATCTAAGTGCCGAATTGTTTGTTGAGATCCTTCAATTCTTCCGTCAATGTTAAAAACATGATTTTGTCTCTTTCATCGATTGCTTTATCAATTTTCGACATCAATTTTTCTTTTCTGGTGTTCAGCTGAATTTCGGAAATAAGCATGTCAACATACAGGTCCAGAACAAAAGATTCCTTGGCTTTAATGCGTTTCATCACACTGGCCTTCATGGTTTCAGAATACGATTTTTCTTTCACTGACCTCACCTCTTAGACCTTTTTTATATTATATGGATTATGTAATAGATAATCAACTAAATTTTTATAATTTTTAGAAAATTTATATCAGGACCCCAATTGTGGCTAAAAATAAAACTTTTTCTATACATAAAGAAAATTTAAACACTTATGGTAAAATAGGGTATAAGGTATTTTAGGAGGTGAAGGAATGACAGGTAATATAAAGAACTTAGTAGAAGAGTACGAAATAAATCCTTTTACCATGATAATTATTCCTGAAGAATACGGCAGCAGGATTTACTCCAGGGTGATCGAGCTGGAGGAGGAGTATTTATCCCCGTTCAGACCAATAGATATCGTTAAGAAAAGCTGCAAATATTTTGGAAGCAGTTACGATGGCAGAAAAGAGGGAACAAAACAGCTTACCGGGATCACCCACAAAACCCCCATCATCATCGACCCTATAAGCTCCATTTATTTCATGCCTACAAGCTCACCTACAAAACCGGATTGCATATGGGTTTCACATGAGCATGTTTTATTCCATAAGAAGGTGGATGCCCACAGTACACAGGTTACCTTCAGGAATAAGAAATCCATGATTCTCCCGGTATCCCATCATTCATTTGAAAACCAGCTGCTGCGGACATCCCTGCTGCGCACCAAATTCATGCAGAGAATGAAAGAAACCGAACGTAAAGCGCTATATCTTCTTCATGGGCCAAAGTTTAGTGAATCGCAAGGATATCCTCATGCCAGCCTCGTCAGTGAGGTATATAAAGACTGAATAAAAGAATCCGGTTTTTCAGCCGGATTCTTTTTCAATTGTAATCTAAGTATTTTTGTAGTGGATAAGGTTTAGTTTTCTTAATCCAGCTCCAGCGCCTAGCCAGTTTTCATCCTTGAATGAACTTCCTCGATTATCTTGCGATAAGCGTTAGCTTTGAGCAGCTCGAGACGCATGTCTAGCTGCGGCTCCTAACTCCTCGAGTCGCTTCGGTCCTGTCAATGAAGTCAAAGAACGACTTCACTGTCAGGCCTTCCAGCGCTTGTCGGAGTTGGGCAGTCGCCTCCGCTTTTCGAATTGTCTAGTGTCGCCGCCTAGAAAATCCGAAACTTCAACTCCGCCGGCAGGGTCGGAGTCTCCAGTTTCTCCGTTTCTGGACAGTCGGCTATACTTTTCTATTTCGGTCCTGGCAATGAAGTCAAAGAACGACTTCACTGTCAGGCCCTCCACCGCTTGTCGGGGCTGAACGAGGCGCTTGCGCTTTTTGTTCTAGTTTAAATCGCTTGAAAAGGTAGTGGACCATCAGCTCCTGGACTTTGTTGCGTATTCGGGGATTGAAATAGTTATGCTGTTCTTCGTATCCTTTGTAGATGAAGAGGAACATGGTGAAGGCGTCATCCCGCTTTACTTCTTCAACCTTAAGGTTATTCTTTTTGAGGTAGCTTTTTACGACGAAGAGTTCTTTCTGGACTGCTTTCATTGTTTCTTCAATTAGTTCCAAATAAGGCTTCTTTAATTTGAATGGACTATTTTCAACGACAGAAAGATCCCGGTTGAGCACGACCAATACCATCGGCAAATAGATAGCCTGCTCCATAATATCACGGTCTTTCTCAGGAATCCTTGTCATTTTACTCTGTCCCTTCTGTATGAATTAGAACATTTGTTCGTAATCATCGTACTGGATTTTGAAGAGTATTTCAAGAGGGTAAAAAAATTTACCCATCACTATCATCTTCTCCAAAACAAAAGGAAACTTGCAGAGTTGGGGAAGTGAGACACTTAAGGACCTTTTTTCGAAAATAAAGCAGGAGATTTATTTCTGTTATCGAAATAATAAAGAGAATAATTTAACTTTGGAAGGATGGCTGCCGAGATGGAAAAGAGATTTATTAAAGCAGAGGATTTATTTGAATTAAAGTCCCTTACTGATCCTCAGTTTTCACCTGAGGGAAAGAAGTGTGTGTTTGTACAGACAGAGATGCTGGAGAGTAAAAATGATTATGCCTCTAATTTATACATAATTGATATTGAAGAAGGCGGAGAGCCAAAGCAATGGACTTACGGTGAATATCGCAACCATTCCCCGAGGTGGTCACCGGATGGAACGAAGCTGGCTTTTGTATCTAACCGCAGCGGCAAGAATCAGATATTCGTTCTTGATTCTGCAGGCGGGGAGGCGAAGCAGGCAACAGATTTCAGGAATGGTGCCAATGGACCAGTCTGGTCTCCGGATGGCGATCGAATCGCCTGTTCCGTATCCCTGAAGCCTGACGAGGATTTGCTTGAAAAAGCAGAAGAAAAGAAGGACGACAAGAAGCTGGAACCGTTCGTAGCTGAGGAAATGAAATACAAATCAGATGCAGCTGGTTTCTGGGACGGAAAATACAAGCAGACAGTCATCGTCAATCTTGCAGATGGCAAGGCGGAGCTTGTGGCAACGGGTGAAGTGGACTATCATCTGCAATGCTGGTCTCCTGATGGCAAAAGCCTTGTATTGTCGGCAGATGAGTCACCTGAACGCGATTTCTCTTTCAAAAGTGATTTATGGCTGATGGACATTGAGACAGGTAATAAAACGAAACTGACAAATGGCAAGGGCTACTTCGGGAATGCTTCCTTTTCTCCTGATGGAAAATATCTTGGCTATACGGGGCATGAAAGAGCGTTTGAAAATGCAACACTAACCCAGCTGTGGGTTCAGGATCTCGAGACTGGTAACATCCAATGCGTCACAGAAAACATGGATATCCTTGTGGGGGACGCTGTTGCCGCAGACTTCCACCAGGGAGCGCACAGCCCGGGGTTGATCTGGGGCGAAGATGGCAAGAGCTTTTATTTCCTTGCTAGCGACCAGGGAAACACTGTTTTGTATTTTGCGAACCTTGATGGCGAAGTGTATCCGGCACTTCTTGACCAGCAGCATGTTTATGGGTACACTCTTGACCGCAGAAACCAGAGAATCATTGCAGCCATCAGCAATCCGGTGCTGCCGGGAGAATTGTTCCAGCTTGAAGTGACCACTGGTGAGATGACAAAGCTTACGTCCGTAAATGAAAAGGTCCTGCAGAAGGTCACTTTATCGAAACCAGAGCAAATTACTTTCGAAGCCAGTGATGGCACCACGCTGCACGGCTGGATCATGAGGCCGGCTGGGTGTGAAGAAGGAAAGAAATATCCGCTGATTCTTGAGGTCCACGGGGGACCGCACGCTATGTATGCGAACTCATACTTCAATGAATTCCAGGTCCTGGCGGCTGAAGGCTACGGAATCCTCTATATCAATCCACGCGGCAGCCATGGCTACGGGCAGCAATTCGTCAATGCTGTGCGCGGGGATTATGGCGGCGGAGACTACCAGGATGTGATGGATGCTGTTGATTATGCGCTGAAAAATTACGATTTCATTGACAACGATCGATTGGGAGTGACAGGCGGGAGTTATGGCGGGTTCATGACAAACTGGATTGTCGGACATACGGACAGATTCAAGGCAGCCGTAACTCAGCGTTCGATTTCAAACTGGATCAGCTTTTATGGCGTCAGTGACATCGGCTACTATTTTACAGAGTGGCAGATTCAAGCTGATCTCAGCGATTTGGAGACATTGTGGAAGCATTCACCTATCGCCTATGTGGATAAAATCAATACACCATTATTGATTCTTCACAGTGAAAAGGACTATCGCTGTCCAATTGAACAGGCAGAGCAGCTTTTCATCGCCTTGAAAAGACAAGGGAAGGCAACGAAGTTCATCCGCTTCCCTGAATCTAACCATGAGCTTTCCAGAAGCGGAAAGCCTAATCTGCGCCTGAGCAGGCTGGCAGCTATTGTTGATTGGTTTAACAGCTATCTGTAAAATCAATAGAATCGAACATTTACCCGCGGCAACTATTCCTGCCGCGGGTTAACTTTTGAAAAATTCTCCAGAGAAGTTTAATGTTATAGGTAAAGAAGGAAAATAGTAATAAAATATTTCGTCCGGCTGTTGCTGCCTAATCAGTGTTTCTAATCAAACCAAAACGGTCATGAATCAAAACACTGAGTAAGCAACAAGTTAACAAAAGGGACTTAATAAAGAAGAATATCTATAAATCGGAAGGGTTTTTCAAATGAGATCTGATAGGCACCAACACAAGAAAAGAAAAAAGAGAGTCAGATGGTCGGGCATTTTTCTGCTTTTATTCATCCTGGTCGGAGCCACGGCGCTATATTCTTATATGCAGTACCGATCTGGTGTGAATGATTCAGAAAAGGCAGCGGAAGAAAACAAACAGGAGTATCATTTCAATGGTGAGAGCGACCGCAATGGCCTGACGAATATCCTGCTGATTGGGAGTGACGCAAGAGGGAATGAAACTTCGCGTGCAGATACAATCATGATCGCCAGCTATAATCCAGATACAGAATCTTACAAATTGACCTCAATCATGAGGGATACGTATGTGGAGATCCCAGGGCACGGAAAAAATAAAATCAACTCAGCTTTTGCGCTTGGCGGGCCGGAATTATTACGGCAGACAATAAAGGAGAACTTTGATGTCAGCCTTCAATATTATTCAATCGTCGATTTTGAGGGCTTTGTCCGTCTGGTTGATGAAGCATTCCCCGAAGGTGTTGAAGTCAATGTTGAAAAGAGAATGTCTGAGGGAATTGGTGTCACACTGGAACCAGGTGTACAAAGACTGGATGGTAAGCATCTGCTTGGATATGTCCGGTTCCGCCAGGATGCAGTCGGTGATTTTGGCCGTGTTGAACGCCAGCAAAATGTCATAAAGGAAGTAGGCAAGCAGTTCGCCAGCATCCAGACATTGCCGAAACTCCCTAAATTGGTGGGAGTCCTGACTCCGTTTGTCAATACCAATATGGATACAGGCGATATCATATTTATGGGAAAAGGATTGATCTCCAAGGATAATCGGAATATCGAAACAATGAGGATACCGGTTGAAGGATCGTTCGAGAACCAGAGGGTGAGCGGTGCAGGCGCAGTACTGGTGATCAATTTTGAAGAGAACAGAACTGCGCTTCAGGAGTTTTTAACTAAATAGTTGCCTTACTAAAATTCCCCGAGCAAGAATTAGAGGTGTACAATTATTTATAAGAGGTAAATAGGATAAGGTAATCAGGACTCTGTTGAAACTTCAGGATTCTGATTACCGAGTTGTTAGGACAAGGAGATTTCAATGGATGTTGAATTGATGAAAGAATGGTTTACAATTGAAAACATTATGGATTTGCTCAATCAATATCGCTCATTTGGGCCGATTCCGGGAATCCTTCTGCCAATGCTTGAGGCGTTTTTACCTTTCCTGCCATTGTTCTTATTTGTCATGGCGAATGCGAACGCGTTTGGGCTGTGGCTTGGGTTTCTTTTTTCCTGGACTGGAGCAGTTCTCGGAGCTTTGCTCGTATTCTTGATTTTTCGTAGGTACGGCCAGGGACGAATACTTAGGTTCTTGCAGCGCCATCCTAAAGTCCAAAAGGGGATGAATTGGATAGAACGCCACGGTTTTGGTCCGATTTTCCTGATGCTGTGCTTCCCTTTTACTCCATCTGCCCTCGTCAATATTGTTGCAGGGCTTTCGAAAATCAGCATGGCTCAGTATATGCTTGCAGTAATAACTGGGAAAATGGTGATGATATTTACGATCAGTTTCGTAGGATATGATATTCGTTCATTGATCACCAATCCTGCACGGACTGCCATCGTTCTGGCTGTCATCGCCATTCTTTGGTATATTGGCAAAAGAATTGAAGTAAAGATGAATATGAGTGTTGGAAAAGACGATAATGACTGATAGCAGGAACAGGATAACAGGTGGTGAAGGTAGTCGATGATACAAATCATGAAAAGGGAAGGGCTTGAGTGGATCAAGGCTTTTGCTCTCGGCATGATCATATTTGTCTTTATCAGGATTTTCTTTTTTTCCAATTATGTAGTTGAAGGGGAATCCATGCTTCCGACTCTGGAGGACGGGAATAAAGTCGTTGTTAATAAGCTGGGATATGAGACTGAAGATCTTGAAAGGTTTGACGTGATCGTATTCCATGCGAATGAGGAAGAGGATTTTGTAAAGCGGGTCATCGGCCTGCCGGGAGAAAAAGTAGAATATCGCGAGGACATGTTGTTCATCGATGGCAAAAAAGTGAATGAACCTTTTTTGAAGCAGTACCGCGAACAATCCCCAGGAGGCTACTTGACGGGCGATTTTACCATTGAGGACTTGACCGGGGTTGAAAGAGTGCCTGAAGGAAAGTTGTTTGTCCTCGGCGATAACCGACTTGGTAGCTGGGACAGCAGGCAGTTTGGCTTCATTTCGGAGGATCAGGTCGTTGGCAAGGTTAATCTTAGATATTGGCCGCTTGAGGAAATGGATGTATCGTTCTGACAATACATATAGAGAAGTGGAAAGACTCGTCAATTTTCGAGTCTTTTTTTATTTCGTCCATGTTAGACTGAAAACATTATCATGAAAACAGGGCGGAGATTATATGCAGGGAACATTGCCATTGATCAAAACAAAATTGATTGTTCCTGGCTTACAGGAACAATGGATAAGACGGGCAAAATTATCGAGAAAAATGAAAGCGATTTCCGAGAAACCGCTGACCATCATCCAGGCTGGCGCCGGTTATGGCAAGAGCACGGCTTTGGCATTGCATGTCAAAGATCAACAACAGTCATGCTGCTGGTATACAATCACTTCTTCAGATGATGATATTCTTCCGTTTCTTTCCTATTTGACAGCCTCGATTCAAACCTTGTTCCCGGAGTTTGGCCATGAGTTAATATCATATATGAAAAAAATGGACCGTTATATAAGGGAAGAGGAACTAGGCATGCTCTCTTCGCTTTTCATCAATGAGATCCTTCAGATACCCGAACAGATCATTGTCATCCTTGATGACTACCACGCGATTGAACATTCTTACCATATCAATGTCTGGATGGAAAAACTGCTGGAGCATATGCCGGGCCATCTTCATCTTGTGATTTCGACCAGGACAAAGCCGGGCTGGAAAGTACTTGCTAAGTTTAGGGCTAAAAATGAATTGAATGAGATTTCGAAGGCGGATTTGATTTTCGGCAAAGAAGAAATTGAGCTGCTCCTTTCTGATTATTATCAGATGGCTATTAGTGACGAACAGATTGACCAGCTGTATCACATTACAGAAGGCTGGGTCATCGCGATTGGAATGATCGCTCAGCAGCTGCCGCATCTTCATAGCCTTGAAGAGCTACTGGCAGAGCCTGCAAAGTCGCTTGAAGATCTTTTTCAATACCTGGTATATGAAGTGTTTTCGAAACAGCCCCCAATGATCCAGCAGTTTCTTGAACAGACAAGCATCTTCGAAGAAATAAGCGGCGATGTATGTGACCACATCCTCGGTATGAACGGTTCCATCCAGATGCTGCAGCAGCTGACTGCGAAAAACCTGTTTATTCAAGAGATTGGCGGCAGCCAGTTCAGGTATCACGCCCTTTTCCGGGAATTCCTTGAGAACAGGCTGATCACAAGCCAGCCTGAACAATATAGAGTTTTAATGATGAACAGTGCCTATTATTTTGAAAAAAAAGGACAGTGGGAAGAGGCATTATACTGCTATGAGAAAGTTGGCCAATATCAGGCAGCTGCGGCGATTATGGATGAACAGGGGATGGAGCTTCTCGAAATGGGCAAGCTCGAAAATCTGCAGGAGCGGCTGGCAAGAATCCCGCTGGAAGATAAAAGCCGCTATTGGTCACTTTTATTTCTTGAAGGCGAAGTGTACCGTTACCGCTCATTGTACAAGCAAGCGGAAGCATGTTATGAACAGGCGATCCAGACAGCTGAAAGAATGGGAAATGCGGAATGGAAAAGCAAAGCGCTTGAAGGCAAAGCGAAAATTTATCTTGATACAATCCAGCCGCTTAAGGCTGAACGCATTTTAGCTCAGGCTATTGAGCTTCGGGAAGCGGCGATGCTTGATGCTGCTGCAGAGGAAACGGGAAGGCTCTATCGCCTTCTTGCTGAAAACCTGATCAATTCCGGACAGGCTTTGAAGGCAGAAAAATGGATAGAACGGGCAAGGTCGATGGGAGTGCATATTGAGGATGGAAACCTGGAAGCCCGGCTAACTTTAAGGACCGGCCGATTTGAAGAAACGAGAAGGATTTTAAGTGATGCTAAAGCAATTGGCCATCTGGATGAAAAGCAGCATTTGCCTCAATCACATAGGGAAACAGATTTGCTGCTGGCGTTGATTGAAGCTTTTACAGGCAATGGCATGCAGGCAAAAACCTTGTCTCAATCAGGGATACAATATGGGATTGATATCCAGGCTCCATTTGTGGAGGCTTGCGGATGGATCAGGATGGGGCATGCAGTCCAGCTGATTGAACAATATGATTTGGCTTTGGCAGAAAAATGCTATGAAACGGCACTTGATATCATGGGACGTCTGAGCATCGAAAGAGGGAAGGCCGAACCGCTGATGGGCCTGTGCATCCTCTATGGATCAAGGCGTGAATATGAAAGGGCAGCTGAGGCTGGAAGAAAGGCGCTGCTCGAAACAGAACAGGTGAAGGATGTTTGGTTATCAGCCCTCATTACCTTATGCATGGCCATTGCGTCCATCTACAACGATAGGCACAAAGAGGCATTCGAGAACCTTCGCAAAGCAGAGGGACTGATCAGTCAGTGCGGCGATGAATATGGCAGGATGCTGCTTGCGTTTTGGAATTCCTATTATTATTTTTTGTTGAATGAAGATGAGGAATTCAAATCAGCATTTTCAAGCTTCTTAAAATTGATGAAGACAGGAGGATATGAATTCTTCCTGAAAAAGCGGACGACATTTGGGCCGCGGGACTTGCAAGTTTTCGCACCGATGCTCATTCAAGCGGTAAAGCATTCCATAATGCCTGGATATGCAGAGAAGCTGCTGGAGGATTTGAAAATTCCGCGCTTGAGTGCCCATCCTGGCTACACATTAAGAGTCCAAACGCTTGGTCAATTCAGGCTCTGGCTTGGAGACAGGGAAGTGGAGGACAGGGATTGGCAGAGGGGAAAAGCGAAAGAGCTTTTCCAGCTATTCTTGACGAAGAGGAGCCAGTTCCTGATGAAGGAGGACATTTTCCAGATTCTATGGCCAGTCCATGAGGAAAAAAGTGCAGACAGGGATTTTAAGGTCGCTCTGAATGCCTTGAATAATGTACTGGAGCCTGCCCGCAAGGCGAGATCCACCCCTTTTTTCATTATCAGGGAGGGAACAGGGTACGGAATTAACCCTCAGGCAGCGATTGAACTGGATTCGCGAATTTTTGAAGAATGGGCAGAGGCCGGCCTTGAAGAGAAGAATACCGAAAAATCTATGGAGGAACTTGAACGCGCCCTGAATTTATATAACGGGGATTATCTTCCTGAAAGAAGGTATGAGGATTGGTGCCTCAATGAGCGGGAACGGCTTCTTGTATACTTTTTGCGCAGTGCGGAAAAGCTCGCCCAGTTGAACGTAAGGCGGGAAAACTATGATTCTGCCATTCATTGGTGCCAAAAAATCCTCCATAGGGATAGAACATGGGAGGAAGCATACCGGTTGCTGATGTTTTGCTTTTATCGGAAGAACAATCGCCCGCAGGCAATGCGATGGTATAAAAAATGCAGCGAAGTACTGGAGGAGGAACTGGGAGTCACTCCGCTGGAACCAACAAAGCATATGTATGAGATGATCATTGAAGGACATAATCAATAGACTTACAGGAGGATATGGAATGGAGCACAAAAGACAGATTCACAGTTCATTAAAAGTTTTATTGGTATCGGATCTGGAAAAAGCGCGGAAGTTCTACTCTGATGTATTAGGCTGTGAGGTAACGGGCTGGTGGGCCATCCGTGATGGATTTTCAGGACTGGCAATAAAAATGCTGCAAGCAAGCGTTCCGAAAGATGTGAGGCCTAATCCGCCGGCAGCAGGTGAAAAGCATGGATTCGACCTTTACTGCTATGTAGAAGACTGGAATTCGCTTGATGAGTTATACCATGAATTCAAGGGAAAAGGAGCGCAAATTGCCATCGAGCCTTGGGTTGATGAAAATAATGGACCCTGGAAGGAGTTTGCCGTCAAAGACCTTGATGGATACTGCATCGCATTCGGCGGAACAGACGGCATTTGACTGAGGGTGATGCATGCTGTTAGTCACGTTTAAGCGACTGTAAGGATGCGATCAAAATAACTTTTCAGGATCAGCCACCTTGCCGGATAGGTTGCAGCAAAATCGGCTATTGCCTCATTTGAATAAATCAGCAGACAATCAATCTGTTTTTTATGCTGCTTTAAATCATAGAGCAGGGCGTGCGGGATTGTATAATGCTGGTTTAATTGATAAGGGTTTAATTTTACAGGCACTACACTTTCTTTATCCATTAAGTCAAGCAGGGCAGCTTGCTGAATTTCAACGCTTTCATCCTGGACGTGCCCATTTATATGAATCTTTTCATTGATCAAATAGATTCCCTTCATAGAAATCCCCTCCATGTTTTAGGCAATTTAGTAAAGTTATTGCCATAAAAATAGGAGGGGATACTATTTAATTTGGAAGTCTAGAAATAGAAGTTCATTTTTTAGCGGTGTCGGTACTTATAAATCAATCCTGCAATGATATTAGCCGGAATGAACAACGAAATACGGCATTCATGAACTTGTCCCCCTTTTATTTATTTCACTATTAATTTCATAACTACTTCTTCTGCTTTTTGCCACCAACAATGCCTTCCATGACATACCCAATTTGCTGTAACTCATTTGTAACTTCCATTTTTTAAGATGATGTCAAAGCTTGTGGGCTTTGGAATCACCATTTTAAAGGGGGAAAGGAAATGAAAGCTGGTCAGCGGAATTTTGTTTTATCTTTTATGCTCATTTTGGTCCTGTTGTTTACAAGTGCCTGCAGTGGATCGGGAACAGAGAAGTCAGGCGGTACAGAAGGTACGGAAGGAAAAGGTGAACCGAAGAACACGGAACCGATCAAGATTGGTGTGCTGGCTTCGCAAACAGGCGGACTTGAAGCTTATGGGAAGCAGACACTTCGCGGGTTCGAGTTGGGGCTTGAATATGCAACAGACGGAACGAATGAAGTAGCGGGGCGTAAAATCGAATTCATTGTTGAAGATACCGAAACCAAACCTGAAGTAGCAGTCCAGAAAGCGACGAAGCTGCTTGAGGAAGATGAAGTAGACTTCCTGGTCGGTTCATCAAGCTCAGGTGACACGCTGGCAGTCCTGCCATTGGCTGAGGAATACGAAAAAATCATGATTGTCGAGCCGGCAGTAGCAGACAGCATCACAGGCTCTGAATTCAATGAATATATTTTCCGAACGGCGCGCAACTCTTCGCAGGATGCTGTTGCGGGTGCCGCTGCCATTGCGAAGGATGGCGTAAAAATCGCGACTCTTGCTCCGGACTATTCCTTTGGCCGCGATGGCGTCGCTGCGTTCAGAGAAGCAGCAGAAAAACTTGGCGCAGAAGTTATTCATGAGGAATATGCAGATCCTGCTGCTACAGATTTCACTTCCAACATCCAGAAAATCATCGACCAGAAGCCGGATTACTTGTTCGTTGTCTGGGCTGGCGCAAATTCACCATGGAACCAGATTGCAGACATGAAGGTCCAGGAAAAAGGCATTAAAATCTCCACTGGTGCTCCAGATATCGCCGCACTTGCAACAATGGAGCCGCTTGTCGGCATGGAAGGCTTCACTGTCTATTATCATGACCTTCCGCAGAATGACATCAATAAATGGCTTGTTGATGAACATAAAAAGCGCTTTAACGGCGAGCTTCCAGATTTATTTACGCCAGGAGGCATGACAGCTGCGATGGCGATTGTCGAAGCCTTGAAGAAAACAGAAGGGGACACCGATTCCCAAAAATTGATCGAGACGATGGAAGGAATGAGCTTTGATACTCCTAAGGGCCAAATGACCTTCCGGGAAGAAGACCATCAGGCACTCCAGGCATTATACGCTATCAAATTGGAGAAAAAAGATGGAGTGGACTATCCAGTCCCTGTCCTGATCCGCGAGCTCTCTCCAGAAGAAACAGCTCCACCGATCCGCAATTAACTAACAGATCCATAATGAACTTCGGTAACCCAGCCGAAGTTCATTATGCTTTTACAGAATCGGTGCGCAGACGTAATTTTATCAAGGGTGGTGAAAAGGAAATGACGGCAATTATTGAGACGAAAGACCTTAGCATTACATTTGGCGGCCATACAGCTGTAGATTCTGTCAGTATTTCAGTTCCGCACAATCATTTTAAATCGATCATCGGTCCGAACGGTGCCGGAAAAACGACCTTCTTTAACCTGTTGAGCGGGCAGCTCATGCCAACAGAGGGAAAGGTCATCTATAAAGGCAGTGACATCACAAAGCTGTCTCCGACAAAAAGGACGAGGGCGGGAATCGGACGGTCCTTCCAGATCACCAATGTATTCCCGAACCTGACGGTGATGGAAAATGTCCGTCTTGCCGTGCAGTCACATGAGGGAGTCCGTTATCAGATGCTGAGGCATTTCCGTTCTTTTAAAAAGTTCGAGGAGCAGGCAGAAGAGTGGCTGCAGCTTGTCTTGCTTGATGGCAAGAAGGATGCGCTTGCGAGGAATCTTGCACACGGAGAGAAAAGGAAGCTGGAAATCGCGATGCTGCTTGCTCTGAATACCGAGGTGCTGCTGCTCGATGAACCGACAGCAGGCATGTCGCTGGAAGAGGTCCCGGCAATCCTGGAGGTAATCAGGAAAATCAAACAACGCGGCGACCGGACGATCGTTTTGATTGAACACAAAATGGATATGATCATGGATCTTTCGGATTCTATCATGGTATTGTTCAACGGTGCTTTGCTTGCCGATGGGACACCGGAGGAAATTATGAAAAATGAAACAGTACAGTCTGCATATTTGGGAGGTTTGCATAGTGAACACGCTGCTGAAGCTTGACCAGGTCGAGACATTCATCGGCCAGTATCACATCCTTCAAGGTATCTCATTTGTAGTGCCGAAAGGGGAGGTTACCGTACTGCTGGGAAGGAATGGCGCCGGAAAAACCACGACACTGCGAACAATCATGGGATTGAACCCGGCAGCTAAAGGATCGGTTCAATTTAAAGGAGAAGAAATCAAGAGCCTGCCAACTTTTACGATTGCAAATAAGGGAATTGGATATGTGCCTGAAGACCAGGGGATTTTTGCCGGCCTTACCGTCGAAGAGAATATCAAAGTGGCGGTAAAAAAAGAAAATGATGAAACCCGGCAGCGGCTGGATTGGATTCTTGAGCTATTTCCTGATTTGAAAAAATTCTGGAAGAAACCAGGCGGCCTATTGAGCGGCGGCCAAAAGCAAATGCTTTCTATCGCAAGGGCATATGTCAATGACAATGAACTGCTCTTGATCGATGAACCGAGCAAAGGCCTTGCACCGATCGTCGTCGAAAAGGTAATGGAATCCATCCAGCAAATGAAGGATAAAACAACGATCATACTTGTTGAACAAAACTTCATGATGGCCAGCACGATTGGCGACAGATTTTACATTATCGATGATGGCAGGACGGTTTCAAACGGCTCGATGAACCTCCTCCGTGAGGACGAAGAAATGAGACGGAAGTACCTGGGCATTGCATAGGAAAGGAGGAAGCAAGAGTGGATGTTTTGATTAACTTAAGCCTTAACGGTCTAGCCACGGGAATGCTGATTTTCCTTCTGGCAGCCGGCCTTACTTTGATTTTCGGCCTGATGGATGTACTTAATTTCGCCCATGGCGGCTTGTTTGCCTGGGGAGCATACAGCGGCATTTGGATTTATAGCTCGACTGGAAGCTTTTTTGCCGGGATCATCGGGGCCATCCTTACAGGCATGATTCTCGGAATTGTAACCGAGCGCTGGATCATCAAGCCTGTTTATGGCAACCATGTGCAGCAAATATTGATTACGCTTGGTTTGATGCTTGTCTTATCAGAGATGTTAAAAGTGGTGTGGGGACCTAATCAGATTTCAGCAGCAACCCCTGATTACCTTTCAGGCAGCTGGGAGTTTGGCGGGATTATCATCATCAAATACCGTGTATTCATCATTGCTGTAGGATTTGCGGTATTTCTTGCTGTACAATACTTGCTTAAAAAGACAAAGATCGGTCTGGTTGTCCGCGCGGGGGTTATGAATAAGGAAATGGTCCAATCACTCGGAGTAAACATCCAGAGAGTATTCATGTTCGTATTCATGATCGGTGCCGGAATGGCTGCTCTTGGCGGGATGCTTCTAGGGCCATATTCTGGGGTGATTTATGCGGATATGGGCATGGAGTTTGCGATCCTGGCATTCATCGTTGTGGTCATTGGCGGAATGGGCAGCTTTACAGGCTCGGTAATGGCCGCAATTCTGGTTGGATTGTCAGGTTCATTCATGGCCTATTATGTGCCAGATCTGGCGCTGGCAGCTAACATGCTTCTGATGGCAGTCGTATTAATCTTCAGGCCGCAGGGCTTATTCGGGGCAAAGGGGTGAGAAAAAGATGACAAGAATGTTGTCAAATCGCATGAACATCTTATATTTGCTTGTCGCCGGGTTCCTGGCAGTACTTCCGTTTGTCTACGATTCTAAAAGCATGCTGATCCTTCTCTCCCAGGTGTTCATTTTTGCCGTGCTGGCGATGAGCTATGACATCCTGCTCGGATACACCGGCATTGTCTCGTTCGGTCATGCGATGTTCTTCGGAATCGGGGCTTATACAGTTGGTGTCTTCATGAAAAGGTTTGAACCCGAAACAAGCTACTTTCTGCTCGCTGTCCTGGTCACGATTTTGCTGACTGCTGTGGTGAGTTATTTCGTCGGGCTGCTGACACTGCGGCTGAAAAGCCATTTTTACGCGATGCTGACGATGGCGTTCGCCGGATTATTTTTAGTGCTCGCTGAAAAATGGCGGACTGTCACATATGGGAATGATGGCTTCACGTTCAGGGTGCCAGATTTCCTTAAGGACCGGACGGACTTTTACCTGATTTGCCTTGGTTCAATGGTCATTGTCTTCATTTTATTAAAAAGATTCACCAACTCACCGCTTGGAAGAGTCCTTCAGGCGATCAGGGAAAATGAGCAGCGGACAGAATCGCTTGGATACAGTGTTCTGCAATATAAAATCATTGCCAGTGTCGTATCAGGAGTCATCGCTGGTATTGCCGGGATTTTATACGCTGTTTCCTTAAGGTTCGTAAACACCAGTGTTTTTACGATAGACATTACACTCGATGCCTTGCTGATGACGATCATTGGCGGAGTCGGGACGCTGGTCGGGGCAATCATCGGCGCGGGAATCATCGAGTTTTCCCATCACTGGCTTACAGAGCTTGCGAAGGTTCACTGGATATTCGAAAGATGGATCATCTTTTTCGGCATTATTTATATCCTTGCTGTCATGTTTTTCCCTCAGGGGATTGTCGGTTCCTTGCAGAAACTGAAATTCAGAAAGAAAAAGAAAACTGCGGTTCCAGTGGAATCAGAGACTATAAGCCAGGGAGATTCGTGATGGAAACAAAGCAAGTCACTTCATTCGTACTCCGCTTTCAGCTCACGGACATCGAAATGGACAGCGGCAGAAAATACTGGAGGGTCAAGGTAACCCATGTCCAAGAAGAAAAAGAAGCCATGTTTGATTCCCTGGAGTCGGCAATGACATTTATTAAGGAAATTGTTGGTGAATCATAGACCGGTTTTTAAAGGGGGATGAAGATGCAAATCGGCATTGTCAGTACGGGAATTTACCTTCCTGAAAATTATGTGACAGGGGCGGAAATTGCCCGGTTGGCAGGAATTCCTGTACAAGTTGTTGAAGAAAAAATGGGAATCAGGAAAAAGCCGGTGCCAGGCCCGGAAGATCATACGTGTGAGATGGGAATCAAGGCTGCGAAAAGGGCATTGGAAAAAGCCGACCTGGATCCGCTGGACATCGACCTTGTTATCTATATTGGCGAGGAATACAAAGAATATCCATTATGGACAGCAGGGATCAAGCTGCAGGAGGAAGTCGGTGCAAGGAATGCCTGGGCCTTCGATACCGCGTTAAGATGCGGAACGACTGTGATGGCCCTGAAACTGGCGAAAGGGATGATGCTCTCTGATCCGGGAATCAATACCGTTCTCCTCGCGGGAGGCTATCGCAATGGTGATTTCATAGATTACCAGAATCCAAGGACGCGGTTCATGTATAATCTCGGGGCCGGCGGCGGTGCGATTATATTGCAAAAGGGGCATGTGAAGAACGTACTGCTGGAAACAGAAATGATCACGGATGGGTCTTTTTCCGAAGATGTCGTCGTCGTTGCCGGCGGAACAAAAAATCCGATTTCTGCGGAGGCTCTTGAGCAAGGACTGTACCAGCTCGATGTTCTTGATCCGAAGGGAATGAAGGAGCGGCTCGAGCAAAAATCGATGGCCAACTTTTTAAAAGTCATCCGGCGGTCCGTGGGGAAAAGCGGTTTTTTCGAAAAGGACATCGCCTACATCGGGATGCTTCACATGAAGCGGTCGGCGCATGATTTTGTATTGGGGGAGCTGGGCCTAACGGAAGAAAACTCCATCTACCTCGAAGACTATGGGCACATCGGACAGATTGATCAAATCCTGTCGCTCGAACTGGCAGATAAGGCTGGGAAATTGAAGGATGGGGATGTTGTCGTTCTCGTCAGTGCCGGAATCGGCTATGCCTGGGGGGCAACAACTATTGTTTGGGGAAAGGGTGTGCTGTAATGGAAAAAACGGCAGTAGAGTTGAAGAAGGTTAATTTGCGTAATGGGGAAACAATCGCGTATAGGGAAAGGGATGGAGGAACGAAAAATGTTTTGTTAATCCATGGGAACATGACATCATCCAAACACTGGGACTTGTTGATTGACGCAATGGACCCTGAATATAAAATTTTCGCGCTTGACCTTCGCGGATTCGGTGGGTCCAGCTATTACAAGCCCATCATGTCGATCAAAGATTTTTCTGATGATGTAAAAATGTTTGTCGATGAAATTGGGTTGAAGGATTTTGCTCTTGTCGGATGGTCGACGGGAGGAGCGGTAGGAATGCAGTTCGCCGCAGATTACCCCGGTTATTGCGAGAAACTTGTACTGCTCGCCTCAGCATCGACGAGAGGATATCCGTTCTTCGGGACGAGTGAAGAAGGCCTGCCGGATATTAACAACCGGCTGGTTACTTATGATGATGTTAAGGCGGATGCTGGTAAAACAATTCCCGTCCAGACAGCCTATGACCAGCAAAATAAAGGATTTTTAAAAGCAATGTGGAATATGTTGATTTATACTGATCGTCAGCCAGAAGAACGGCATTATGACGAATATGTTGATGATATGCTGACACAGCGAAATCTCGCTGAAGTCTACCATTCTCTTAATACTTTTAATATCAGTGCTTTAAATAATGGGCTGAAGGATGGAACAGACCAGGTAAAGGATATCCAGATTCCTGTGCTTGTGCTCCGAGGTGACCGGGATCTAGTTGTAACTAAAGGGATGGCAGATGAAATTATCGAGGATTTTGCAGGCCGTGCAAGGTTTGCGGAACTGCAGGATTGCGGCCACTCGCCATTAGTGGATGACCTGAATCAGCTGCTGAAGCATATTGAAGGATTTTTAGCAGAGTAGGAAGGTGTTATTATGAGATTGAAAGATAAAGTAGCGATTATTACTGGGGCAGCGAACGGGATCGGTCTTGCTGCAGCAAGAACTTTTGCCCGTGAAGGCGCCAGGGTTGCCATGGCGGACTTTGATGAAGCAACAGGAAAGAAGCGTGAAGCTGAGCTGTCTGCTGAGGGCTATGACGTCGCTTTTTTTCAGGTGAACGTCGCTGACAGGTCCAGTGTCGACTCGCTGGTCCAAAATGTTCTAGGCCATTTTGGCAAAATTGATATTTTAATAAATAATGCAGGAATCACCAGGGATGGGATGCTGCACAAGCTCGCTGCAGAGGACTTCCAGAAAGTCGTTGATGTCAACCTGACCGGCGTGTTCAATTGTGCCCAGGCGGTTGTCCCGGCAATGGTGCAGCAAGGATCGGGCAGAATCATCAATACATCTTCCGTTTCCGGCATATACGGCAATGTGGGACAGACAAATTACGCAGCGACCAAAGCCGGAGTCGTCGGGATGACGAAAACATGGGCAAAAGAACTCGGCCGCAAAGGAATCAATGTCAATGCAGTCGCTCCCGGATTCATTGAAACGGGTATGACCGCAGCAGTGCCGGACAAAGTGATTGAACAAATGAAAATGCTCGTCCCGCTTGGCAGGCTCGGTTTGCCAGAGGACATTGCCCACGCCTACTTGTTCCTCGCCTCAGACGAGTCCAAATATGTGAACGGCACCACCCTCCATGTCGATGGCGGGATCATGATGTAAAAACAAAAAGCGTAAGCGCCTCGTTCAGCCCCGACAAGCGCTGGAGGGCTGACCGGTGAAGTCGTTCTTTGACTTCATTGGGCGGACCGAAGCGACTCGAGGGGCTAGGGGCTGGAGCTAGATTACGATAATGAAAAGCGCACTTGCTGCGCTTTTTTATTTTGGGATGGCGTGGTAAAAGGAGAGTAAATATTCCAACCGTAAATAAAACTGCTCCAACCGTAAATAAATCTCTTTCAACCGTAAATAAAACTGCTCCAACCGTAAATAAATCTCTTCCAACCGTAAATAAAACCGCTCCAACCGGGAATACATGCTGCAACCGTTAAAAAAACCATTCCAACCGTCTATAAATACGACCCAACCGTTTAAAAAACTTCGCTAACCGTTGAAAAAATTCATCCAACCGTTAAAATAAATCCTCAAACCGAGAAAAATCCTCCCCACTGGTATTAAAACCGATCCAAATGGATTTTAAATCTCCTCTAACAGAATTAAAACTAACTGTTGCCACTGCGATCGGCCAAAAGGTACCCAAAAATGCATTGCTTAATCCACCCTTCAGTCCGCCGATAACCACTTTAAGGTTAACTCCCCACCAAAAGTGGTAAATGGTATTAAAAAAGGATGAGGTGCTGAACATGGAAGAAACAAAGCAAAAATACTACTTTAATATAGAAAGCGGCGAGGTGCTGGACACGCCGGCTGAGCCGGAGGGCCATTTATTTACATTGATTGCGACAGGTGAAGAAATCAAGGATCTGCGGGAATACCTGGAGATAAACTATAAAGCAGACTGGGCAACATACGGAAATTCCCATCTGCATCCTTTCAAGGACCCGGATCGTGAACATGCGGAATATGACTTTGCGATGAAGGAAATTTACGCGATGGTCTTCAAACTGGGTGATGCCGAAGCAAGGAACCATGTAAAAAGCATGGGGATATTTACAGACGATGAGTTGAGAGGAATATAAACGTTTGACACCATGGCTGATGCTGTGGTGTCTTTTTTCATATGTAACTATCCTGTAACTCCCATCGCCTAAAATGAATCCATCAAGACGAGAGAAGGAGAGATTGCGGTGAGGTGGGAGCTCGACTGGCTTGAATCTAGAGCGGGATTGACACCGGATGCAGCTGCGATTGCCGATGCAGGGACAGATCAGGAATGGTCTTTCAGGGAAGTCAATGATCGGGCTAAAGCAATCGCGGTGTGGCTGGGTGAAAAGGGTGTCCAAAAAGGCGACAGGGTTGCGCTGCTTGCGCCAAACGGAATCAGTTACTTTGATTTGCTGTTTGCCTGCGGAAAGATCGGTGCCATTTTTGTGCCGCTGAACTGGAGGCTATCCCTCGATGAGCTGGCATATATCATAAAAGACTGTGAGCCCAGGCTGCTGGGGTTTCATTCCAATTTTACAAAGGTAGTGACGATGATTTGGGGGCAGGAGGATCGCTGCATCCAAATCAATGGTTCACGATACGCTCAGCTGTTTGACGTAAAAGTTAGCCAAGATGCTGAAAAGGCCACAGTGGAGGAAGAAGATCCTCTGGCGATGATTTATACAGGCGGAACCACTGGGAAGCCCAAAGGAGCGGTTTTGTCACATCGGGCAATCGTCTGGAACAGCCTTTCCACAATCGCCAGCTGGAATCTGACGAACGAAGATACGACGGTAACGTATTTGCCTTTATTCCATACAGGCGGTTTGAACGCTCTTTCAATCCCTATCCTGATGGCAGGAGGTAAAGTCGTACTGGCAAATGAATTTACCCCCGAGAAGGCAATCGAAAATTTAATCAGGTATAAATCGAGTATTGTGCTTTTGGTGCCGACAATGCACCATATGCTTGTAAAATCGCAACAATTCCTTGAAACGGAATTACCGGATATTAAGTTATTTTTATCTGGGGGTGCACCGTGCCCGCTCGAAATCTATGAAGCTTATAAACAAAAGGGCCTCTGCTTCAAGGAGGGCTATGGACTGACAGAGGCTGGCCCAAATAATTTTTACATAGATCCTTCAGAGGCAGATGTAAAAAGGGGCTCGGTAGGCAAACCAATGCTTTTCCATAATATCAGGATTCTGGATGAAGACGGACAAGAGGTTGGAGCAGGTGAGGTCGGTGAACTTGCCATCAAGGGGAACCATGCATTTTCTTACTACTGGAAAAAAGAAAAAGCGACGAATGACACCTTAAAGGATGGCTGGCTCTACACTGGCGACCTGGCGAAGAGAGATAGGGATGGATATTACTATATTGTCGGCAGGAAAAAAGAGATGATCATCACGGGTGGTGAAAATGTGTATCCTCTTGAGATTGAGCACTGGCTCTGTTCCCATCCTTCGATTCGCGAGGCTGCCGTGGTCGGAATGCCGGATGAAAAATGGGGAGAGGTCGTGACTGCATTCATTGTTCTGGAAGAGGGGGCCGTTTTGAGTGAGCAGGAAGCCAAAATGCATTGCAGGCAGAAGCTCGCCGGCTATAAAATACCGAAAGTAATTTATATCATAGGCCAGATGCCGAAGACGCATGTAGGCAAAATAGATAAAAAACGGTTGAAGGAAATGGCAGGTAAAAATCAGAAAACAATCAGCTGAATATTTGATTTAGGAATATATCGGGATTTAAGGATTATGCAGCGATGATTCAGGAATATATCAAGATTTTAAGGAATAAGTGGTCATGATTCAGGAATATATCAAGATTTTAAGGAATAAAGCCGAAGGTCAGGACAAAGTTTACCCCGGATTTCCAAAATGCAATCTAAAACATGAAAAAAGGCATTTCAGCCAGCGTTTGCTGACTGGAATGCCTTTTTTAATAGAAATAGAAATATATATTTTTCTCTTTGAGAATTGTCCAGCTCCAGCGCCTAGCCCCTCGAGACGCTTCGGTCCTGCCAATGAAGTCAAAGAACGACTTCACTGTCAGGCCCTCCAGCGCTTGTCGGGGCTGATCAAGGCGCTTGCGCTTTTCAAAATCAATATGCAAAACACAATATTAACAGAGAAGAGGGAAGATAAGAGAATCATGACCCCGCTGAATGGCAGAAGTGCTGCGACCGGCGGGGCGAGACTGGCTCCGGTCAGCAGGATAAAAGAATAGAGCGATAATGCTTTGGCGCGCTGGCTGCTGCCATAAAAGCCGATTAAAGTAATGACGGTGGGAATGACGAGTGAAATCGATGAAACAAAAAATATAGAAAAGATAACCAGAGCACCGGTGGTATGAAAGAAAAGCAGCAGGAATGCGCTTGATGACCCGATGGCCAAACCAAACATCAGAGTCTGCAGCTCTCCCCAGCGCTCCATCAATCTGCCTGTAAAAAGGGAGAGGGAAGCACCGATCAATCCAACCAGCCGGATCATCAGCAGGTCTGAGGCAGGGCCGTCAAAAAAACGTCCAATAGCATCATAGAAGGCGATAATTGCGAACAGCAGCGAGAACGTAATCATATAGCATTTCATCAGGCGAGGCTCTTTTAGCAATTGCAAAAAGATTTTCCATAAAGGCTTGCTTTCTGTCGCAGGAGGTGGTGATTCTTTCAGCAGGAAAAAAGCAGCGGCAAATAGAATGAAATAAAGTGCTGAGAAGAAAAAGAAGACGCTATTCCAGGAAAAAACATCCGCCAGAAAGGCGCTGGCAACCTGCCCAAAGATCCCTGCGATTAAAAATCCTGTATTGATCAGCACAACCAGGATCGTCCTCTGCCGAAAATTGAATACATCATAGGAGTAGGCGAAAGCAACTGAAGCGAAAGTAGCAAGGGTGACTCCCTGCAGAGAACGGGCGATCCACAAACTGAGGGATCCGACTGAGAATCCCACTGCCAGTGTCGTCAATGCAGAGGCCAGTAGCCCGAACACAAGGATTTTCCTTCTCCCTGTGAAATCGGAAACCGGTCCGAATGACAGCAGCCCGCACGCATAAAAGAAAGTAAACAGACCACCTGCGAGGACTACGTGGGATTCGGCAATTAAAAGGTCATCCGCAAGAACCGAATAAATAGGAATCAATGTATAGATATTGCTTGCGACCATAATGGCGCAGAGTGTCAGAAGGATGGAAGCCTTCTGAAAAAAGGACATGGATTTCATGTATATCACCTGCCATCAACAACATATGCAGACACCGAATGTTTTGCAGGTTGTTTTGGGAAAAATTAACGGGCTTCTTGCTTTCAAATTGGCATGCAAAAAAGGTATAATGAATGATATATAGAACAGTCGTTTGGTATGGAAAGGCGCATGGAAATAAAGCGCCTTTTTCAGTTTTTATCATCAATAAAAGAGATAGATATTTTAAGAGAGAAAGGGGTAGTAAGATGTCTGTACGTTTAGTACTGGGGCGATCGGGGAGCGGGAAGACCGAGATGATCATTAAGGAAATCAAGGACAGGCTCATCTCGGACCCGCAGGGGGAACCGATTGTTTATCTTGTCCCTGAACAAATGTCATTCCTTTCCGAATACAGATTGTCCACTGACCCTGAACTTGGCGGCATGATCAGGACGCAGGTTTTCAGCTTTCCGCGCCTGGCATGGAGAATCCTGCAGGAAACAGGGGGATACACTCGCCAGCATTTGGACAGCGTCGGGATCAGCATGATGATCCGCAAAATTATTGAGGACAAAAAGGACGAGCTGAAAATCTTCCAAAAGGCAGCGGATAAGAATGGGTTTGTCCAGCAGATGGAACAGATGCTGATCGAGTTCAAACGCTATGCAATCAATCCGGATGAGCTCGCCGGAAAATTGGAGGAAAGCTCAGCAGGCAATAAAGCGCTGAAGGATAAAATCCATGATCTTGAGCTGGTATACCGACAATTTGAAGACGAATTATTCGGCAAATATATAGATTCAGAGGATTACTTTAAACTGCTGGCCGAGAAAATCCCGGCCTCGCAATATTTGAAAAATGCAGAAGTATACATTGATGGTTTTTACAGTTTCACGCCCCTTGAATTGATGATCATTGACCAGCTGATGAACACTTGTAAAAGAGTGACCATCGCGCTGCCAGTCGACAAGGGATTCAAAGATGGTCAGCCTGACGAACTGCATTTATTCAGGATAACAGGAGACACCTGTTCAACTCTGTATGACATGATAAAAGCAAAAGGCTACGAGCTTGAAGAAGAGATTGTGCTGACGGAACAGAGGCGCTGGCAGGATGAATCCTTAAAGCATCTAGAAAGAGAGTTCGATTCCAGGCCTGCCGTCAGATACAACGGGGGGGCCGCAATCCATATTGCTCAGGCAGCCAACAGGAGGGCGGAACTTGAAGGGGTAGCCCGAAAGATCCTAGGTCTGGCAAGGGATAATGGTTACCGTTACCGCGATATTGCCGTACTGATGAGAGGCAGCGAATACCGTGAAGTGCTTGAAACGATATTTGACGATTATGGACTGCCTTACTTTATCGACCAGAAGCGGAATATGCTCCATCACCCATTGATTGAGCTAGTCCGTTCCAGCCTTGAAACAGTTTTGGGGAGCTGGCGCTATGAGCCGATTTTCCGGGCTGTAAAAACGGACCTGCTGTTCCCTGATGGCGTGAATCTGAACAAGATGCGCGAACAGATGGATGTACTGGAGAATTATGTTCTTGCATATGGCATCCAGGGAGATAAATGGACAAAAAAAGAACGCTGGAAATACCGGAGAATCCGCGGCCTGGAGTATGACGGTCTGGCCCAGACAGATTTAGAAAAACAGACAGAGCAAGAACTGAATGACCTGAGGCTGCTTATTACTTCTCCGCTGCTGAGGATGGCTCGCCGCCTGAAGCGTGCTGACACTGGAAGGAAGCTTTCGGAAGCAGTCTATCTATTTATGGAAGAGCTTGATATCCCGGCGAAGCTTGAAGCCTGGAGAATGTCGGCAGAGGGAGAAGGAAGGCTGGTAGATGCGAGGGAGCATGAGCAAGCCTGGAACGCAGTGGTCAACCTTCTTGACCAGTTCGTCGAGATGCTAGGTGACACGAAGGTTGCGCCAAAACAGTTCGTTTCGATTCTTGACGCTGGTTTTGAATCACTCAGATTCTCGCTGATTCCACCGGCAATTGACCAGATACTGATTGCCGACATTGAAAAAACGCGGCTTGCCGATGTTAAAGTCGCATTCGTCATCGGCGTCAACGAAGGGGTCCTGCCGGCGAAGATGACGGAGGAAGGAATTTTTGCAGATGATGACCGGGAGCTTTTGCAGTCAAAAGGATTAAAGCTAGCTCCGGGCAGCCGTACGAAGCTTCTGGACGAAAACTTCATCGCTTATAAAGCATTCGTTACGCCGTCAGAACAACTGTATATCAGTTATCCAATCGCCAATGAAGAAGGGAAGGCTTTGATGCCATCCTCATTCATCAAGAGGATCTCTGACCTATTCCCTGAACATCAAACGCATTTCTATCTGCCGGATCCCTCGGAATTGCCGGAAGAGGAGCAATTAGAATACGCTGCTGGTGAAAATGTAGCCTTGTCTTATCTGACTTCCCAGCTTCAATTGAAGAAGCGTAATTATCCTGTCTATGATTTTTGGTGGGATGTGTATGATTACTATATAAAGAATCATCAATGGTCAGATACAGCACGCAAGGTTCTTTCAAGCTTATTTTACGAAAACAGGACAAAACAGTTGTCCGAATCACTCACGAAGGAGCTTTATGGTGACGAAATCCAGGCGAGTGTTTCAAGGATGGAACTGTTCAACAGCTGTCCATTCTCGCATTTTGTCCAGCATGGCCTGAAGCTGCGTGACCGCCAGATTTTCCGCCTTGAAGCGCCTGATATTGGGGATCTGTTCCACGCTGCGCTTAAGGAGATTGCCGAGACCGTCATGCAGCAAAACCTCAGCTGGGCCCAGCTTACAAGAGCCCAGGCTGAAGAGCTTGCAAGGGATGCTGTCCAAAAGCTGGCTCCTAAATTGCAGAATGAGATCCTGCTGAGCTCGAACAGGCATCATTATATCAGGCAGAAGCTTCAGAATATCATTAGCCGCGCGTCGCTCGTATTAAGTGAGCATGCAAAGGTGAGCGGATTTTCACCAGTAGGCCTGGAGCTTGGCTTCGGCCGACAGGGAAAACTGCCTCCGCTTGCTTTTTCGCTTAAAAATGGCACCAGGATGGAACTGATGGGCCGGATTGACCGCGTCGATAAAGCAGAGGATGACCAGGGAGTGTACCTGAGGGTCGTCGACTATAAATCCAGCGTGAAGGATGTCAATTTGACAGAGGTATATTATGGTGTGGCCCTTCAAATGCTTACCTATCTGGACATCATCATCACTCATTCGCCATTGTTGGTCGGCAAGACTGCTGACCCGGCTGGAGTCCTGTATTTCCATGTCCATAACCCTATTGTCAACGCATCCAAAATGCTGACTCTTGATGAAATTGAAGAGGAAATCCTTAAACGCTTCAAAATGAATGGATTGCTGCTCAGTGATGAGAATGTCATCAGACTGATGGACAAGGGACTGGAGACAGGGAGTTCCCAGATTATTTCCGCAGGTTTTAAAAAGGATGGAAGCCTGTTGAAAAGCTCGAAAGTGGCCAGCAAGGAAGACTTTGACCATTTACGGCAATTCGTCCGCCATAAGTATGTAGAGACGGGAAACAGGATTGTCAGCGGAATCGTCGATGTGGCCCCGTATAAGCTTAAGGACAGGGCACCATGTACATTCTGTTCTTTCAAGCCAGTCTGCCAGTTTGACCAGGGAGTGGAATCGAATGATTTCAGGAAGCTTCCGGTCATTAAAAAGGAAGACTTGCTGGAGTCGCTCCGGCAGGATCAAAATATGAAGGCAATCGATGGATTGCCAGGAGTAAATGATCGATTAGAAGAAATCAAGAAACTGGATATTCTTGCATCAATCGGGGAGGAGGAAGAGGATCTTGGCTAAAATGAATATACCGCCTATACCGGAAGGGGCAACCTGGACAGAAGATCAGTGGAAGGCAATCATGGCCTCGGGGCAGGACATCCTAGTCGCAGCGGCAGCAGGTTCGGGCAAAACTGCTGTGCTTGTTGAGCGGATCATCAAGAAAATAACTTCGGAAACCGATTCGATTAATGTCGATGAACTACTCGTCGTGACATTCACGAATGCATCCGCGGCTGAAATGCGCCACAGGATAGGGGAAGCACTGGAAAAAGCGATCGACAGCAATCCGGCATCTACTCATTTGAAAAAGCAGCTTAGCCTGCTGAACAGAGCGTCGATTTCAACACTTCACTCCTTCTGTCTTGAAGTGATCAGAAAATATTATTACATGATTGATGTCGACCCTGGTTTCAGGATTGCAGATGAAACAGAAGGGCAGCTGCTTAGGGACGAAGTGATGGAGAATCTGTTCGAGGAAGAATACGGAAAGTCAGACAACCAGCCTTTTTTCAACCTGGTAGATGCGTTCACGAATGACCGCAGCGATGAAGGATTGAAGGATATCATTGCCGACCTGTTTGATTTCGCCAGATCCAATCCTTCGCCTGATGCATATCTTGATTCAATCGTTTCCATGTACGACGCAGCAGGCAGTGCAGCGATGGAGGACCTTCCTTTCATGAAGGTGCTCGTTGCGGATATTGAGCTTCAGCTCCAGGGAGCGAAACAGCTTCTGGAAAAAGGGATGGAGATCGCCAGAATGCCTGGAGGGCCTGCGCCAAGGGCTGTTAATTTTACAGAAGACCTGCATGTGATTGATACCTTGCTTGCTGCAAAGGACAGATCATGGGCAAAGCTTTATGAGGCGATCCAGCTAGCCAATTTTGGCAGGGCAAAAACATGCCGCGGTGATGATTTCGACAAGGATCTTGTAGACAAGGCAGCCAAGCTTAGGGACCGGGCAAAGAAAATCGTCCAGGATTTGCGAGGGGAACTCTTTTCGCGCAAGCCCGAAAGCTTCCTGAAGGATATGCAGGAAATGAAGCCGCTGGTCGCTGTCCTGATTGATCTTGTAAAAGAATTCTCGAGCAGGTTTGGAGAAGTGAAGCAGGAGCGCGGCCTCGTCGATTTCTCGGATCTTGAGCATTATACACTGGATATCCTGTCAGCTGAATCGGAAGCGGAGGTAGTAGGAGCTAAACCTTCTGAGGCAGCTCTCGCATATAGAATTAAGTTCAAGGAAGTCCTAGTGGACGAATACCAGGATACAAACATGGTGCAGGAAGCCATCCTCCAGCTTGTGACAGCTGAAGGGGAAGAATCAGGCAATCTGTTCATGGTTGGTGATGTTAAGCAATCAATCTACAAATTCCGCCTTGCAGAGCCTAATTTGTTCCTCGGAAAGTACAACAGATTCACATCAAGTGGAGAAGGAACCGGGTTGAAAATAGATTTGGCCAAGAACTTCCGGAGCCGCAGAGAGGTGCTTGACGGAACAAATTATTTATTCAAGCAAATCATGGGGATCAAGGTTGGCGAAATTCATTATGATGAAAATGCCGAGCTGAAAAAAGGTGCGCCGTATCCTGAGGATGACGAGTTCCCAGTGGAGCTGCTCTTGATTGATAAAAGTGAGGGTGAATCTGCAGAAACAGAGTCTGGTGAAGATAATGAAACGGCAGCAGGTGAATTCGACGCAGACGACCTGGAACAATCCCAGCTTGAATCAAGGCTGATGGCCAAGCATATTAAGGATATGGTAGAAGAACGCCGGGGTGTATACAATCCAAAGACAAAGACATCAAAACCGGTAAACTACCGGGATATCGTCATTCTCCTCCGATCGATGACATGGGCGCCGCAAATCATGGAGGAATTCAAGCAGCAGGGAATCCCGATTTATGCGAATCTGTCTACTGGGTATTTCCAGGCAACTGAGGTAGCAATTATGCTTTCTTTGTTGAAAGTAATCGACAACCCTTATCAGGATATTCCGCTGGCGGCTGTCCTGAGGTCTCCGATTGTCGGGCTGGATGAAGAAGAGCTTGCCATCATCAGGGTCAGCCAGAAACGCGGTTCCTTCTATGAGGCATTGACAGCATTTTGCCTGCAAAGGCCAGTACCCGAAAATGAAGGATTGCACGAGAAGACTAGTCGCTTTTTTGAAAGCTTAAAGAGATGGAGAACTTCGGCAAGGCAGGGTTCCGTTTCGGATTTGATCTGGCAATTGTACAGGGAAACCCGTTTCTTCGATTTTGCCGGCGGGATGCCAGGAGGCAAGCAGCGCCAGGCAAACCTGCGTGCACTTTATGATCGCGCGAGACAGTATGAAGCCACAAGTTTCCGCGGCCTGTTCCGCTTTTTGCGCTTCATTGAGCGGATGAGGGAACGCGGCGATGACCTTGGGGCTGCCAGAGCACTTGGAGAGCAGGAAGATGTCGTCCGGATCATGACGATACACAGCAGCAAGGGTCTAGAGTTCCCGGTCGTTTTCGTTGCTGGGCTTGCTCGGAATTTCAATACGATGGACCTGAAGAAATTCTACATGCTCGACAAAGAGTTTGGCTTCGCAGCAAAATATATCAATCCTGAAAAGCGGATATCCCTCCCATCTCTGCCGCAGTTAGCCTTCAAGCGCAAGAAAAAGATGGAGATGCTGGCAGAGGAAATGCGGGTATTATATGTTGCCTTGACACGGGCAAAGGAAAAGCTCTACTTGATCGGCTCGGTCAAGGATGCCGAAAAAACGATCAGCAAATGGCAGGACGAGGCAAGCCATCCGGAGTGGCTGCTGGATGAATATTTAAGAGCGTCAGCTTCAGGCTATATCGATTGGATTGGACCTGCAGTGATCCGCCATCGAGATTGTGTTGATATCAGGGAAGGTGAGGAAACCCTTCATCCAGAATTGGGTGAGGAGATTACATGCCATCCTTCCCGCTGGAAAATCGAAAGCATTAAAGCAGAGGCAATCGCTTCATATGGTGAGGAAAAAACCGAAGAGCAAGAAAGCTTTATGGACCTTGTAGCAGCAGGAAAACCTGTAAACAAGGAATCAGGACTGGCAGAGACAGTGAAAAGTCAGCTTTCCTGGAACTATCATTTCAAGGAAGCAGCAAACCACCGTTCCAAGCAGTCAGTTACCGAGCTGAAGCGCAATCACGAAACCAGGGATGAAGAGAGCGGAACACAGATTGTCCGGAGGTTTTCAAAACCAATCCTCAATAGGCCGAGATTCATGCAGGAGAAGAAACTTACACCTGCAGAACGCGGAACCGCGATGCATATGGTCATGCAGCATATCGATCTGAACCACCCTGTAACGGAAGCCTCTCTGGAACTGCAGCTGGACAGGATGGTAGAGAAGGAGCTGCTTTTCCCTGAGCAACGGGATGCTGTTGATAAAAAATGGATACTTGCCTTTTTTGAAACTGATATCGGCAAGCGACTGGTTACTGCTGAAAAAGTCAGCCGTGAAGTTCCATTTTATCTGTCATTGCCGTCAAAAGAAGTATATCCAGATTGGCAGGGAGAAAACGAGTCGATCTTTATCCAAGGGGTAGTCGACTGCATATTCCAGGATGAAAAAGGGACAGTCCTGCTTGATTTTAAAACGGATGGCATTCACGACCGCTACAAAGGCGGTTTTGAGCAGGCAAAGCCGATTCTCGAGGAACGTTATCGAATCCAAATCAGCTTGTATGCCAAAGCAATCGAACAGGTGTGGAAGCAGCCGGTTGAGGAGAAGTACTTATATTTCTTCGACGGCGGTCATCTGCTGGAACTGGATCAACTATAAAGGATTGTTAAAAACCGGCGGGTTGTGAATAATAACCCTGCCGGTTTTTTTGGGTTTGGCTTTGAAAAGTTTCCGATAGAAGGGCTGTATTGGACAAACGTAAGGCGAAGAAAGAGAAAAGTGTCCGATAGAAAAGAGCCTATAGGTTACTCAGAAAAGATGAACCAATATATATTGGATCCAAAACCGTAAAAACCCGTGTGTAATGGTGCACCTACCAAGGTAAAAAGATTTTATGAGTAAAGAAACTTTTTTTTCAAAGAAAGCACTTTATGCCAAAATTCATTCTGATAGGTGGGATCACCGAGTGGCAAAGAAAAAGAAGTCCGGCACATGCGAATTATGCGGCAGGCAGGATGTTGAGGTGACCATTCACCATCTGGTTCCTAAAGAACTGGGGGGCACTTTCATGCCAACTGCCGATCTGTGCATCCCTTGCCATAAACAGATTCATGCTCTGTTCACGAATGATGAGCTTGCAGCGGATTTGAACACAATTGAGCGTCTTCGCTCCCATCCTGAATTGGGGAAATTTTTGAAATGGATAAAAAAGCAGCCTTCTACAAGGCTGCCGAAAATTTCAAAATCTAATGCGCGAAAAAGAAATAAACGCTAGTTATTTCCCACAGTCGGCTGGTCAATCAAGTTGGCATCAAGGACATTGCTGGCGCTTAATCCATTATATGTGACGATAAATCCTCCAGTATTGAATCCACCCTGCCCAGCGACTGTTTTTGAATTGCTTTTTGGCGAGATGAACAGCGTGTCGCCAAACTGCACCGTCCCGCCGCCTACATTCAATATTTGCACAGGACCTATTATTGCTGGCATTGAAAACATCCTTTTCTGCTTTTGTTTAGTTATTTATGCTCATTGCCGTCGTAAAACCGGATATAGACTAGAAACTCCATACTAAATCTATATGCCTTCCCCACTTGAGTTGTTATTACGGGGCAAAAGTTGACGTATATGCTTAACCCGGGCTTCCATGGAAATATTGTGGCTGTTTCCAAGATGCACTAAAGACGAGGAAGAGGTTCCCAGGATATCAATGTTCCGAACCTTCAATACAGGGTTGAGGTTCTGGGAAGAGAAAATAACACTTTCTTCTTCTGCTGGTTGAAATGGGATTGTTTCTGAAAAAATTGGATAGACATTGTAATTCCCTTCATTATCAAAAAATATCTCAGCCTCTCTTTGTACGGCCAAAGCCCTGGAAACCGCCTGTATTTGTTGCGAATCACCTATCTGGAAAATCGAGGAGAAGGATACCGAGTCAATTTTTATGTGGTCAACACAAGTTATTCTCCGAAGCATAGCGATCACGATATATCCGGCGACAGAGGGACAAATGGGCCGACAATCAACGACTCTGCAGGTGTATCAAAGGTTGCTGCCAGCTGGATTGTATCTGCATCCCCAACCATCAGCAGCGAGGAACTTGAAACACCTATGATCCTGATGTCGCCGACACAAATATCACGGTTATAAACTTGGAAATTCATTAAGAACGTCCTTCCTTTACATTATCCGGCAGGTTTTTCAGGAACAGGAATACACCATTCTGGATTTCCTGCTTAATCAAATCAATCACCCGTTCATTCAGCTGAGGGCTAAGTTCCGTACCTCTTTCATTCGAGGATTGTTCTTTTAAATGCTGAGCCACTCTGCCAGACAATTGTTTTTTGATATCATTTTTTATAAACTCGAAATAGGAATCATCTACACTGATTCCCAGCTCCGCCTGGGCACCTCGGTAAATGTTCTCCAGTTCCGATTCTAGATATTGGTCTATTGCTGTTTCAATCTCGATTGTCCTTTTAAATAACTGCTTTGGCGGAATCGGTACATTCACAGCCTTTTGATCTACGGTAAAATCGTCAATTCCATCCATGTCCGTTGGGTTTAAACCAATATTTAAAGTTCCCTCAAGGGTTTCCACTTTTAACTGGTCGAACTTATACTCGATATTTCCGATTTGAACCGGAGGCCGCTCCTTCAGTGCAGCAATTTCCTGCTGCAGTTCGGAAATCATTTCCTCCAATCTTGCAGTCTTTCTGCTCTGGTGCTCCACATATAAATGCAGCTTCTTTATATAATGATAAAATTCCGCATTCAAAATGAATCACCTCGAATCGGCCGATTTTTAAAACATCCCTAACTACGTGGAACAGGGGCCTGCAAAGGGACTGCAGGGGCTTCAAGTGTACCGCCTGGCATATCTCCCATGCCAGTGCTGATTTCTGTGGGGTGGACCGCCTCTGGCGCAGGAGCTGTAAATCCACCGGTGTTATAAAGATAGGAAACTGGCTTGATCATTCCTGCACTGCCAATTTGCAGTACAGAAGAGTTTGTGATTCCATCAATCCTCAGAAGGTTGATTTTGATGGATTGTTGTATATAAAAATTCATTCGACTCACCCGCATTATACATTCAGATAGTTTCCTTGATCGACGGCATCCTGATCATAGGTATTCGTTGAGCTCTGGTTATTGTACACGGTCAATCCATCTCCGGTATTGAATGAGCCAGCTCCGGAAAATGTTTTTGCATTGGAAACCGGGCTTATCCTGTAAACATCGCCTATATGGAAAACGGAGCTGTTCCCAATGGAAATGACCTGTGCGACTCCAACAATTGCTGGCATAAGCAACACCCTTTAATAAGATTTCTCTATTATCCTATGTGCCCAGAAGCAGAATGTGATTAAAATGCCTATTCAGTTTAAAAGGTTCTTTTCGCAAACAATGGTCATCAGGGGTTGATACAAGAGTTTTGCAGCAAAGCCTTAGAGAAAATACATGTTATATAACAGTTAAAAAGTTATATAACAGGTGGAGTAATATGTTAATATATTTATATATTTAGAATTATAAAATTATTCTACAGGAGGCAGATTATGAACGTTCCATTGCTTTTGAACCAGTTTCTAGATCGTGCGGTGTCACTATACGGCGATACGAAAGCCATTTTTTCCGAAGATCGGGCACTTACATATTCTGAGTTGAATAATAGGGTGAACAGGCTTTCCGATGGTTTAAGAAAGCTGGGGGTGTGCAAAGGCGACCGGATTGCCTATCTTGCACCAAATTCGATTGAGATGCTTGAAGGTTTTTATGGTGTATTCCAGCTGGGCGGAGTCATGGTCCCATTGAACATCCGCCTGAAGCCTGATGATTATTTGTTCATCCTTAACCACAGTGAATCAAAGGTTTTGTTCGTGGACCAGGATTTATATCATTTGATCCAGCCAATCAAGGATCAGCTCGAAAGCGTTCAGCATATTATTGTCCATTACAAGGAAAATAGCCTGGATGAAATCAATTATGACGAATGGCTTTCACAGCAATCTGCTGAAACTTTTAAACGTGAAGAAATCAAAGAAAATGATGTCTGCAGTCTCCTGTATACAAGCGGTACGACCGGAAATCCAAAAGGAGTCATGCTCACTCACCGGAATAATTATCTCCACGCGCTGAGCACGATGCACCATTTACGAGTCAGCGATGAGGATGTCCTCCTGCATGTCCTGCCAATGTTCCATGTCAATGGCTGGGGATCGCCATTTTATTACACAGCGAACGGCGCTTCACAAGTATGTCTGCGAAAAACGACGCCCGAGACAATTTTCAACGCGCTGGAAAAACATAAAGTCAGCGTCATGCATATGGCTCCAACTGTGTTGAATGCGCTGCTGCAGTATTTTGAAAAGAATGTCCCGACCATCGAACAGCAGGTACGGGTAGTCATCGCTGGTTCTGCACCGCCACCGGCTTTCGTCACCCGGGTGGAAAAAGAACTGGACTGGGAGTTCATCCAGGTGTACGGGATGACGGAATCCTCACCCTTAAGCACGATTTCAACGATCAGGTCGCATTTGAAGAAGCTGCCTTTGAATGAACAATACCGAATGAAAGCAAAAGCAGGCGTATCCATGATTGGCAGCCAGGTAAAAGTCGTGAATGAGCATGGGGAAGAAGTTGCCCATGATGGCAGGGAAATTGGAGAAGTTATAACCCGAAGCAATGGAGTCATGAAAGGCTACTGGAAAAATGAAGAGGCGACGATGGAAACGATCCGTAATGGCTGGCTTCATACCGGGGACATGGCAACCGTCGATGGATACGGCAACATTGATATCGTCGACCGCAAGAAAGATGTTATCATCAGTGGCGGCGAAAATATTTCCTCCATCGAAGTCGAGGGTGTCTTGTATGATCATCCGTCGGTCCTTGAAGCGGCAGTCATTGCCGTTCCTCATGAAAAATGGGGTGAGACTCCGCATGCCTATATTGTGCTGCGAGAAAATGAGCGAGTCACAGAACAGGAACTCATTGCTTTTTCCAGAGAAAAGCTAGCCCATTTCAAAGCGATTACAGGAGTGACTTTTGTAAAAGAACTGCCGAAAACGGCTTCCGGGAAAATCCAGAAAGTTCATTTGCGTAACGAATATTGGGAAAGCAATGGAAAGACTGGCAGATTTGTAAACTAATAGGCCTGGGGGGATGCCTTGCTATTGGCATCCTTTTTTTTATTGTAGTACAAGAATTTATATACACTTTGAGATTGGTACAGCTGCAGCGGGGGTGCTTCTGCACATTTAGTTTGGTAGGAATTTATATAATAATTTAGTTGTAAATATTACATGTGTTTTCTTAATCCAGCTCCAGCGCCTAGCCCCTCGAGTCGCTTCGGTCCGCCCAATGAAGTCAAAGAACGACTTCACCGGTCGGCCCTCCAGCGCTTGTCGGGGCTGACCAAGGCGCTTGCGCTTTTTGTTCAGTTACCTTTGGCATGTTGTTTTATTGTGTGATATACATAGATTAGATGTTAACTATTAGGATGGAAAGAGGGGGAAAATGGAGATTAACGGACAGGTATCCGGAAATAGGGTTATTTCAATTGACCGGATGCGGGGCTTTTCATTATTGGGTATTTTTCTCGTAAATATGATTTCATTCCATTCGCCGTATTTTTATATTGATCCAGAGACATGGTGGGGTGGAAGCGAAAATTTATTTACATACCGGTTCATTGATATATTTATCCAGGCCAGCTTTTACCCGCTGTTTTCGATGCTGTTCGGATATGGTCTGGTTATTTTAAGAGAACGCACGCTTGAAAAAGGGTTAAGCTTTAACCCTCTTGCTTTAAGAAGACTTTCAATCCTTTTGTTGATTGGTATCATCCATGCATTCTTGATCTGGCCAGGTGATATTCTCATAACTTATGCAGTCTGCGGTTTTGTTTTCCTTCTGTTTATTGGGTGGAGTGCGAAGAGGCTTTTTATTGCCGGATTGGGTTTATACATAGTTCCAAACATCCTCCTGTTGTTGATGCTTGGTGCAGCATCAGTTGTTGATGGCGGAGAGGGATTTTCGATGTATGACGCACAAGCTGCAGAGCAGTCGATAACCATCTATCAAACGGGCAGCTATACGGAAGTGACACATTATAGAATAACTGAATGGTATAAAAATAATAACCTTGTGGGGTTGTTCTTATATTTGATCACAATTCTTCCTTTGTTCATGATAGGAGCTGGAGCGGCAAAGCTGAAATTGTTTGAAAATGTACGTAATAAAAGAGGTAAGATTGCAGTCGCTGCGGCTGCATTCGCAGCCCTTGGCCTGTTGATAAAAGCAATTCCGTACCTGTTTGGCAAAACGATGATGACGGATTATTTGCAGGATGTTTTTGGCGGTGTATTGGTCGCGATGGCTTATGCATTAATTATTGCGCTCGTTTCTGAGCTAAAACAATTTGACAGGTTCTTCTACCCGATGGAGGCTGCCGGCAGGCTCTCCATCAGCAATTATCTGATCCAGTCCATCGTTTCGACACTGATTTTTTATAGTTATGGACTAGGGTACTACGGGGATTTGTCCATTTTCTCTGGATCAATGCTGGCGCTGATCATTTACATAATGCAATTGGCATTTAGCAGCTGGTGGGTCAAAAGGTTTTACTATGGGCCGGTAGAATGGCTGTGGCGGAGTGGCACCTATTTGAAAAAGCAGCGTTTTAAAAAAGGAGAAACCTGATGGAGAAGGTCATCATCATCGGCTGCGGAGGCGCAGGGAAATCGACACTTTCCCGGAAGCTGGGAGAAATACGCAACATAAAGGTGTATCATCTTGATGCATTGTACTGGAAACCGGGCTGGGAAATGACTGCAAAGAATGAGTGGGAAACACTCATCAAGCAAGTGATTGAAAAAGATTCATGGATCATGGATGGCAACTACGGCAGCACGATTGATATGCGGGCACAAGCAGCTGACACCATCATCTTCCTTGATTATTCTGCTCCAAGATGCCTGTATGGAGTTTTCAAAAGGAGAATCATGTACCATGGCAGGACAAGGCCGGATATGAATGAAGGCTGCCCGGAGAGACTTGATTGGGATTTTATCAAGTGGGTCGCAAAATACAAGCGTGAAAAAGCTCCTGGAATTATTGCCAAGTTAGAAGAATTCAAGCTTCAGGGAAAAGAAATATACCATTTTACAAATCCTCGTGAAACAAACAAATTCATAGAAGAGCAGTCTATTAAAGGAGGACGTTAACATGAAATTCGCTACATATAAAAATGAATCTGGTCAGTTTATTGGAATCGTTCATTCAGATGGCAGTCGCGTTCTGCCGCTTTTGGATGCCTATGAAAAAATGGGTGGTGAAAATAGTCTCCCGTCTAACATGATTGAAGCCATTACACACGGTGAAGTTTTTTATCAGGAAGCGGAAAAAACAATTCAATGGGTAAGCGCGAACAATCTCGACAGCGAGCTATACCTTCCGTTAGAATCGGTGGAACTGCTTGCGCCGATTCCACGCCCGGCCAAGAATATTTTCTGTGTCGGCAAAAATTACGCCGAGCATGCGATCGAAATGGGCAGCAAGGATGATATTCCTGAACATGTCATGGTATTCACAAAGGCACCTACCACCGTTATTGCCCACGATCAGAATATCCTTGCGCACAGCGAATTGACAGAGCAATTGGACTATGAAGGCGAGCTGGCAGTCATCATTGGCAGGAAAGGCAAGGCGATTAAAAGGGAAGAGGCATTGGATTACGTGTTTGGCTATACAATCGTGAATGATGTGACAGCCCGTGACCTCCAGGCGAAGCACAAGCAGTTTTTCATCGGGAAAAGCCTTGATACAACCTGCCCGATGGGACCATGGATTGTCCATAAATCAGCACTCGCAAATCCAAATAATCTGGATATAAAGACAACCGTAAATGGAGAAGCAAGACAGGATTCCAATACGGAAAACTTCATTTTTCCGGTAGAAGAAATCATTGCAGTGCTCTCCCAGGGAATGACACTCGAGCCAGGGGATATTATTGCAACCGGAACACCAGCAGGCGTAGGCAAAGGCTTCAAGCCGCCAAGGTTCCTGAAGGCAGGAGATACCGTTGAAATTACTGTTGAAGGAATTGGGACATTACGCAACAAGGTGGAGGGCTAACTTAAGCCTGGCCGGTTAATTTTAGTTTTTTTGGCGCCGTTATGATATGATATTTTAGAATTTACTATTAGGAGGACGGGTACATGATCCATGCCCATATGACAGCCTGGTTTTTGGCTTTGGTTTTATTCTTTGTAGCACTTGGTCTACATAAGAGCGGTAAGGAAAAGGGCGCGAAAATTGTCCAGATGGTCCTTAGATTATTTTACGTGCTGATTCTGTTGACTGGTTTCTGGCTTCTGTTCAGCATCAATATCAACCTGATGTATGTGCTGAAAGCGGCAGTAGGCCTGTGGGTCATCGCCATGCTGGAAATGATATTGATCCGTACGAGAAAGAACGAAAAAGCGTCTGTATTGTGGGTTCAATTTGTTGTCGCAGTTCTGCTTGTACTGTATTTAGGTTTTTCACTTCCGCTTGGAACAGATATGTTCTAATATTTGTCGAAAGAAAGCTGTCTTCATAGGCAGTTTTTTCTTTTTTTGTCATATCTTAACCCAAAGAAATATGATAATTTAAGTTATAAGGGTTATTGGAGAAATATAAAAATTGGAGAATGCAATGGCTACGACAAAAAGCTGCTTTTACGAAAATGAACGACAACTTAATAGCTTTATAGAGGGCAATTCATTCAAAGAACACCGCAATCTGCTGGTACAGATCTTTTTCAGCCAAAGTGAAAAAGAAAAGCTTCAGCAACTGGAACGGATGCTTAAAAAGCAGCTTCCCGCCTCAACAGTGTTGAGCTGTGAAGCTGGGAACAGCTTCATGGAAGAAAAAAAGTATTTCATCACAATTACTGTTTTCGATAAACATGAACTCAATCCTATTCTTCAAGATCAGTACACGATCAATACCTTGAACAATCTAGTAGAAATCTCCCAGCAAGATATCCTTCACCTTAACGAAAGCCTCAAAGTTTCCGAGCAATACTATCGTTCATTGTTTGACAACAATGGAGATTTTGTCTATTCAACAGATCTGGCAGGAAATTTCACAAGTATCAATCAGGCATTCATGAAAACCTTCGGCTATACAGAAGATGAACTTATCGGCAGGTCCGCACTCGACTTTATCAACAAGGAAGATGTACACCGTGCCAAAATGCATTTCATTCAGGCTCTCAAAGGGAAAGATCAAACCTATACAATAGAAATTCCAATCAAGAGCGGCGAAGCGCAGATCTTTCAAATCAAAAATATCCCCATTACGGTTAATGGGGCTTGTGTAGGAACATATGGAATAGGGCGGAATATAACGGAACAGAAGAAAACAGAGGAAAAGATCATTCAGCTCGCCTATTACGACCAGGATACTGGGCTGCCGAACAGAATGAGATTTACCGAACAGCTTGAAGAGATGCTCCACCGCGCCAAGCATAAGAAAGAACTGCTTGCCGTACTTGTCATTGATATTGACCGTTTCAAGATCATTAATGACAGTCTGGGACATTACGCTGGTGATATTGTCTTAAAGGAGCTGGCGGAAAGGATCCTGGACCGACTCCCGGCAGGAGCTTATCTTGGCAGGTTCAGCGGTGATAAGTTCACCCTGATGCTGACAGAGAATGTCAGCATCGATCAGACGACAAGAATAGCCAGGGAACTGCAAAATCTGATTTCAATGCCTATGTCTTATCAAAATCAAGAGTTCATCGTCACAGCGAGCATCGGCATCAGTTCCTTTCCAGGAGATGGTCTAGATGAACATGGACTGCTGAAGAATGCTGATATTGCGATGAACCGTTCAAAAAACCAGGGCGGAAATAGGATTACTTACTTCTCAACTGGAATGAACGATCAGGCCATGGTTCGGCTTGAGCTTGAAAGCTATTTAAGAAAAGCGCTTCAAAAAGATGAATTCTATCTCTGCTACCAGCCGCTAATGGACTTGAAGTCTGGGGAGATTACCTGCACAGAAGCTCTCATCCGCTGGCAGCATCCGCATCTTGGCCTTGTATCGCCGGCACAGTTCATTCCTCTCGCAGAGGAAACAGGGTTAATTGAGGAGATTGGTGCGTGGGTGCTGACAACCGCCTGTGTCCAGACAAAAGCCTGGCAGCAGAATGGCTTCCCCAATCTCGGAATCTCGGTGAATGTATCAGCTTACCAGTTCCAGCAGCACGGTTTTATAGGTCAGGTGATCGAAGCGCTGAAGGTTTCGCAGCTTGCCCCAGGATACCTTTCCCTGGAACTCACAGAGAGCGCCATGCTGAAAGATATTGTCTACAGCATTTCGGTTATGAAATCGTTGCAGGAGCTGGGGGTAAAGGTTTCGATTGATGATTTCGGCACCGGATATTCCTCGTTAAGTTATTTGCGAAATTTACCGATCGATACGCTAAAAATCGATCAATCTTTTATCAATAATCTCCATGACGACCCATCTGATATTGCAATCGTCAAGGCAATTATTACAATGGGACAGGGACTTTCCGTGAAGATTGTTGCCGAGGGTGTCGAAACGCATGAACAGCTGAATCTTTTGCGAGATATGGACTGCCATTATGCACAAGGCTATTACATTGAGAAACCCCTGGACATTGCTGCCTTTGAAAAAGGATTCAGGACAATGGAAAAAGTGGAATACACGATAAGATAAAAATCAGAGCCTGCACAATTGTGCGGGCTCTTTTCTTTACGAAATTCTCTCGATAACGGTCCGTTTCCCGTTGTTCAAAGTCAATTCGAATCTGTCATTTTGTGTTTCGAAGTAATCAAAGTGGTGCTGGACACTGCAGATGTATTCTTCATTATCAAGAATCAAAAAATTGACTCCTGAAACCCCTTGTTCGTGATCAAGGAAGGTCAGGTGGTTGTAACAATAGATGCAATCATAGATTGAAAAATTGAGCGAATTCAATGTATTGATAAATTGGACAAACGCTTCATCATTTAGCTCATCAAGCAAACGCTCGAACGAATAGATCAGCTGTTTCCTGATTCTGATCATTTCCTGATCCTGCAAAGTGATTTTTTCGTTGCCGGTTTGAATGCTGCCGTTATCCAGCAAAAAACCTTTGCACCATTTATGGTTTCTCTGCACTTCAACCTCTTGATGGATGAATTCATCGATGAGTGCAGCCTCTTCAGTTTCTTCATCAAAGAAAACCCATTGTGAATTAATATATTCTACTGTCCCGGCATTAAATGCGCGCGGCTGGAACTCAATTAGATTGCTTCGTTGTTGTCGATTCATTTGGATCCTCCGTTAATTATCGCTCACCTTCTTTGTAGACAGATTTTGGCGAATTTATAACATGTTCTAAAAGATAGGCAATTAACCAGTTGAGATGTATTTGCATAAGATGAGTAATGCTTAAGCAATGGTCAAGTGCTTTATGCAATCAAAAAGTTCCGCTGAAAGGAATGATGAAAAAATGTGTGGAATAACTGGCTGGGTAGATTATCGTAAAAATTTGGATCATGAACGTGAGACCATGGCAAAGATGGCGGAAACTTTAAGTAAAAGAGGTCCCGACGATACAAATATATGGACTTCGGGGCATGCTGGGCTGGGTCATAAAAGGCTGGTAGTTGTCGATCCTGAGGGCGGCAAACAGCCAATGACCAGAACACAAGGAGATAACCGTTATACCATTTGTTATAACGGAGAACTTTATAATACGGAAGACCTCAGAAAAGCACTGCTATTAAAAGGATATTCTTTTAGCGGTCATTCTGATACAGAGGTTTTGCTTACTTCTTTCATGGAATGGAAAGAAAACTGCCTGGAACATTTAAATGGGATTTTTGCCTTTGCTGTATGGGATCACCAGCAGGAACAGCTCTTCATCGGCCGCGACAGGCTTGGCGTGAAGCCGTTATTTTTCCTGGAAACAGCATCTGGTCTTATGTTTGCTTCTGAACAAAAGGCGCTGCTTGCGCATCCAGATGTGAAGACTGAGGTAGGCAGGGAAGGACTTTGTGAGGTGTTTGGGCTTGGGCCATCCCGTTCGCCCGGGGCAGGCATCTTTAAAAACATGAAGGAGCTTCGGCCGGGCCATGGATTGATTTTTTCAAAAAATGGACTGAAAATCTGGAGATATTGGAACGTGAAGAGTGAGGAACACACTGATAGCCTTGAAGAAACAGCTGAAAAGGTACGTGATTTATTTACGGATGCCGTCACCAGACAGCTTGTTTCAGATGTGCCACTGTGCACCTTCCTCTCAGGGGGCTTGGATTCAAGCGCAATTACCGCCATTGCTGCTAACTATTACAAGTCGGAGGGAAAAGGAAGCCTTCATACGTATTCTATCGATTACGAAGGCAATGACAAATATTTCAAGAAAAATGAATTCCAGCCAAACGCAGATACCTTTTGGATCAATAAAATGACGGAAACATACGGCACTGTCCATCATAACAGTATTATTTCACAGCATGATCTGGCAGACTTTCTGACAGAAGCTGTTCATGTCCGGGACCTGCCGGGAATGGCAGACATCGATTCCTCGCTCCTCTGGTTCTGCCGTGAAATCAAACAGGATTTTACGGTAGGACTTTCAGGTGAATGTGCAGATGAGATCTTTGGCGGCTATCCATGGTTCCACAGAGAAGAAGATTTGAATAGACCAGGGTTCCCTTGGATGAGGTCGATTAATGAGCGTCAAAACATGCTGAGGGACCACTGGCGGAAGAAGTTGAGTCTTGAAGAGTATATGATGGCAAAATACAACGATACAATTGCAGAGGTTCCAGTGCTTGATGGGGAGAACCATAGCGATGCCAAGCGGAGACAATTATTCTATTTGAATATCATCTGGTTCATGACGACACTTTTAGACCGCAAGGACCGGATGAGCATGGGGGCGAGCCTCGAAGTGAGGGTGCCTTTCGCCGACCACCGCCTTGTCGAATATGTCTGGAACATCCCATGGGAAATGAAGATGCACGGCAACAGGGAAAAAGGAATCCTGCGCAAAGCATTGGAGGGCACATTGCCTGATGAAGTTTTGTACCGGAAAAAGAGTCCATATCCGAAGACTCACCATCCGGCCTATACCCATGCTGTTCAGGGAATGCTTTCAGATTTCATGGCCGATTCGAACAGCGCGCTGCATGAATTCTTTGACAGGGCCACACTGCAAAAAATGATTGAGACCGAGGGCGCGTCCTTCAAAGTTCCATGGTTCGGCCAACTGATGACCGGTCCGCAGCTGTTGGCTCAGTTAGCACAAATTCATATCTGGTTCAGGGATTATAATATTAATATAGCAGACTAAAAAAGCAAGCCCGAAATAATGGGCTTGCTTCAATTTTTAATAATTTTAGACATCTGGCTAATGCCACGTCCTCTTTTCGGAAGTGTGGCTTTTCCAGATGAATTGATGATCAATTTTATAAAACGACAAAATTAGCTTTTATGTATCGAAAAATTCTGTAAAATAAACAATAAGGAATATTTGAGAGGTAGCTGCAGGGGAAATGAGCCGGATGAGCTCATGGGATTTGTTTATGGAATGATGAGAAAGCGATTACGGAGTAGGAATGCATAGATTGAGCCTAGATGGGAAGAACAGCGAAAAAAGGAGGGTTCTATAACTTGTGGGATAACAGGGTGACGGAGTTATTGAATATTGAATACCCGATCATACAAGCACCAATGGCAGGAGGGGTGACAACCCCGGAACTGGTGGCATCGGTATCAAACGCTGGCGGCCTTGGGATGGTCGGTGCAGGATATATGGAACCAGGCCAGTTGACGAGTCAAATAAAGGAAATCAAGAAGTTGACGGACAAGCCATATGGAGTGAATTTGTTTATTCCGGGCGATTTTCGAATTTCAAAGTTTGATTTCGACTTGGCCTATAACAGACTCCAGCCTTTTCGTGATGAGTTGAATATAAAGGAAGAAGTCCCGGTCCTTCCAGATTCGAAGGAGGATCATGTTAAATTCGCTCAGCTGCTCGACGTCATAATCGGAGAAAAAGTCCCTGTCTGCTCCTTTACCTTTGGCATACCTTCTGAAGAGGTCATCTCCAAGTTGAAAAGGGAGGGAATCATCCTCGTTGGAACGGCCACAAGCTTAAATGAAGCAGTGATAAATGAAAATGCAGGCATGGACATCGTCGTCGGGCAGGGAAGTGAAGCGGGCGGACATCGAGGAACTTTTTCGGAAGATGGCGGTGACCATTTAATAGGAACAATGTCGCTGATTCCCCAGCTAACAGAAAAGGTATCAATACCAGTAATTGCTGCCGGAGGGATCATGAATGCGAAAGGGGTTATAGCCTCACTCTGTTTGGGGGCAAAGGGAGTGCAGATGGGAACAGCTTTCCTCACCTGCAAAGAGAGCGGTGCCCACAAAGTTTACAAAGAAGCAGTTCTCCAGGCAACCGATACAGATACCGTACTGACCCGAGCTTTTTCCGGTAAATGGGCCAGAGGAATCAAGAATCAGTTCATTAAAGATATCGAAGAAAGTCAGGTTCCCATTCCTGATTATCCAGTTCAAAATATACTGACCACCCAAATAAGGAAGGCGGCAGCCTTAGGGAATGACAGCCGGTTCATGTCGCTTTGGTCAGGGCAAAGCCCAGGGCTGGCAAAGGACCAAACCGTTAAAGAGCTGATCAGAGATATCGTTTCTCAGGCTGAGGTAACAAAGGCATCATTTTGATTTGCAGATGCCGTTAGAGTTTTCAGCTAAAGTAATGGACAAGGGGCATTTCAGCACCGCCATCGTCCAGGATACCTAGGAATTTTGTTCATCTAAAGGATGGCTTTTTATGAGAATGAGTTTAAGGACTAAAATGTTAATTATGTCTTTTCTTGTGGTTTCAGGCTCTATTTTTACTAGCGGATTAATCATGGTTTACAGTATTTCGGATGCTTTTCAGAAAGAGCTGGGTGAGCGGGCGACAGCCATAGCTAGAACAGTTGCACAAATGCCCAGTATCCGAAATAATGTCGGAAAGCCAGGTGGGGAAACTATTATCCAGCCGTTTGCGGAACGGACAAGGCTGGCTACCAATGTAGACTACATTGTGATCATAGATATGCACCGTATCCGGTACTCACATCCATCTGAAAGCCTTATTGGCAAGGAGTTTGTCGGTGGGGATGAGAAGGCATCATTGTCAGAACATGAATATGTTTCAAAAGCGAAAGGGACATTGGGTAATTCGGTAAGGGCTTTTGTCCCGATTATGGATGAGGAAGGAGTTGTCCAGGTCGGGGTAGCCGTTGTCGGGATTCTTACTCCAACTTTCCATTCTCTTGTAGGCCAGTATCAGAATGATATCTTCCTTTCGCTCATATGGGGATTGATGATTGGTCTGGTCGGTTCTTTGTTCCTGGCAAATAATATTAAGAAGCAAACTTTTAATCTGGAACCCTATGAAATTGCCAGGCTGGCCGAGGAACGTTCTGCAGTTATGCAGGCAATGGATATGGGGATCATCGCTGCTGATGAAAACGGGAAAATAACTTTTATGAATCGGCTGGCTAAAGAATACATGTTTAATGACTCAGAAAAAGAAATAACCAGGGACAATGGCCTGACAGAGCTTCTTCCTAATTTAAATGATAGTATATCAAAAGCCCTCCATAACACTCAGTCCATGCAAATCGTAAATCGGAGCATGAATATATTTAATAAAATTTACCTTGTATCTCTCTATCCGATTTATGTTAATGGTCGGCCGGCTGGCTCATTCATTACAATGGTGGACAAGACTGAAGCCAACCGTCTGGCTGAAGAGCTTACAGGGGTGAAGACGCTGGTGGATGCCTTAAGGGCTCAGAATCACGAATATATGAATAAGCTGCATAGCATTGCAGGGTTAATTCAATTGGAAAGGACCGAAGAAGCCCTCAATATTATAATTGATGAAACAACTGATGAAGAGGATATGATCCAATTTCTGAAGGATTCAATATCGGACTATTCTATTTCGGGCTTGCTTTTAGGCAAAAGGGCAAGGGCTCGGGAGCTTGGAATCCAGTTTCATTTTGACAGACGAAGTTATCTGCATCAGCTTTTGGATGGTTTCAGTCCAGGCGATATAATCACAATCGTGGGAAATTTGATTGAAAACGCCTTTGAGGCTTATTCGCCTCAAGAAAAGAATAAAATCGTCGAATGCTTTCTCCAGGGTGATGAAAATCATTTGATGATTATGGTACGGGACAAAGGGAAGGGCATCAGGGCTGAAGACCGGAAAAATCTGTTCACATATGGTTTTAGCACTAAGGCCAAGGAAGGCAGAGGGATTGGTCTCGCGCTTGTCAAGCAGATTGTCGAGACTCAGGGAGGAAAGGTCGAAATAGTATCCGAAATCAACAAAGGGGCAGAAATAACCATTGAAGTGGAAAGAAGGGGAGAGAATGATAAAAGTTTTTATAGTTGAAGACGATCCAATGGTTCTTGATGTGAATATTGGATTCCTGAAAAGGCTACCCTTATTCCAATTGTGCGGTTCAGCCGCCTTGGGAGCAGAAGCAGTCAAAGAGATTCAAGAGCTAAAGCCGGACCTGGTGCTTCTCGATATGTTTTTACCGGACTTATCCGGAATGGAAGTAATGAAATCTATACGAGAACAGAATATTCCAACGGATGTCATCATGATCACTGCAGCAAGGGATGCCCCGACCATCCATGATTTTTTTCGGTTAGGTGCGGTTGATTATCTGGTGAAACCCTTCCGTTTTGACCGATTCAAATCGGCGCTCGAGGCATACGAGAAAATGTGGAATAAATTAAATGCTTCACCCAGCTTGAAGCAGGAAGACATCGACGAATTCAAACAAATGCATGGACAGGCAGAATACTTGCCAAAAGGCCTAAGTGAAAAAACACTGAAGCAGATTTTATTAGCATTGATGGAACAGAACGAACCCGTTACGTCCGAAAGCCTTGCATCCGTCATGGGGATGGCACGGGTAACGGTAAGAAGATATTTGGAGTATCTCGTACAATCTAAGAAGATCAGGGTGCATGTCCAATATGGAAGTGTTGGACGGCCAAGCCATTATTATTTTATTTAATTTGAATTAAACCTCTTATATTTTTTGACCAAAAAGACCAAAAAGACCATTATGGTCTTTTTCTTGTTGACGCAATGGAAGCGCTTTATAATTTGAATTATCAAAATATGGACAAAAAAAATTCATCAAAATGTCAATGTTTTGCCATGGATGGAGGAAGGGGCAAGTTGAACCAGTGATCCATTACCTTTTCCGGACAAAGCCAAGAATGATTTTAATTATGGTATTCCCACTGCTTTTACTAACTTTGTCATCTTGTCAAACACAGAAAGTGGCTGTTGATCACGAGCAGCTTAGCAAGGAAGAGAGAATCGTCATCCGGTTTTCTCATATCGTCGGGGAAAAAACTCCAAAAGGAATGGCTGCCAGGAAGTTTGCCAGCCTGGTCAAAGAGAAATCAAAAGGGTATGTCGAGGTCCAGGTATTCCCCAATGGTTATCTTTATAAGGATGGAGAGGAAATCGATGCGCTGCTAAGAGGTGATATCCAGATGATTGCTCCTGCAACAGCCAAAATCAGTTCCTCTGTGCCTGAATGGCAAGCTCTTGACTTACCTTTTGCATTTCAGGACACCGATGAGGTCCAAGAGTATCTTGACGGGAATGTCGGGGACAAATTATTGAAAGGGCTTGAGAGGGAAGGTTTTTATCCATTGGGCATGTGGGAAAATGGATTCAAGCAAATGACCAATATATCAAAGCCGCTCGTCCAGCCTGAAGATTTCCGAGGATTAAGGTTCCGAATCATGCCAAGTGAGATAATCAGGCAGCAATTTCTAGAACTGAAAGCAGAAATACAATCCAATTCTTTCAATGAGGTCTATCAATTACTGGAGAAAAACGAGATCGATGGCCAGGAAAATACATACTCCAACATTGTCAGCAAAGGAATCCATTCCCAACAGAAGCATATGACAGTCAGCAATCATGGTTATCTCGGGTATGTCGTATTGTTGAAAAAAGAATTCTGGGACCAGTTGCCTGAACATGTGCAGCAAATCCTCCAGGAATCCATTAAGGAGGTTACTGCCTGGGAAAAGAAGATGGCCAGGAAGTTGAATGATGAGAGTTTACAAGAGTTGAAGGATTGTGGATGTGTTGAAATCCACTATTTATCAGAAGAAGAAAAAGAATTATGGGAAGAAGCTTTCAAACCGATTTACCAGAGATTCATCAATCGGTTTGGAGCAGATTTTATAAAACAGCTTCCGAGGAACAAAGGGGCAGAACACTAACCCCAGGCTCTGTTATAGGATAGGTTAATGCTAATTCGCCAGCAAAATGTCTTCAGAGCCAAATAGTAAACAATTTTAAGGGGGAAATACAATGAATTTTAATTGGAAAAAGAAAGCGATCGCTGCAGTTGCTGGATTGTCAATAGTTTTGACATCAGCCTGCGGAAATGGAGGAGGCAGCGAGACGAGCGGTGAAGCGGCTGAAATCAAATATCAGGATTATCCAAAGACCGTTAAAATTGGAACTGCTTCACAGGGAGGCACTTATTTCATTGTTGGTGGAGGCTTAGCCTCATTATTAGAACAAAAGCTGGATATTACAGCTAATGTTGAAGTAACAGGGGGACCTGTCCATAATATGCAATTAACCCAGGCGGGTGAACAGGATATCGGAATGGTAACACTTGGTCCGGCTTATGAAGGGTATACAGGAACCGGGGAATGGACTGGCGGAAACAAGATGGAGGATGTCCGGATTGTTTTCCCAATGTATACCACACCGATTCATTGGTGGGCGTTGGAAGAGTCAGGGGTTAAGAAACTTGAAGATATTAAAGGTCAACGTGTTGGTGTTGGACCGGCTGGGGGGACTTCCGGAACCTACGTTCCATTAATCCATGATGTTTTGGGATTGGATACTGATAACGTGCAGGCTGGCGCAAGTGACATGGCTTCCCAACAGATGGATGGCCAGCTTGACATCATCGGATATGCAGCAGGTATTCCTATTTCTGCTGTATCTGAAATCGAAGTTCAAAGGAAAATCAATTTCTTTGGGATCGATGGGGAAATGAGGGATAAGGTCACCGAAAAGTTCCCATACTTCTTCCCGTTCACGATTCCTGCCGACACATATACAACACTGGATAAAGACATCGAAACGATTGCCATGTTCAACTTTGGAATTGTGCGTAAGGATGCCAATCAGGACTTTGTTTATGACCTGGTAAAGGCTTATCATGAAAATCATGACATGCTTGTAAAAACCCATGTATCAATGGAAGAAGCTGTAGAAGAAGCGATAAAGATTAATAAAGATGTTCCGCTTCACCCAGGGGCAATTAAGTATTACGAGGAAAAAGGAATTGAACTGCCGAAATCAGTCTATCCGCCAGAAATGAATAAAAAGTAGAATACTAACCTATCCCCTCTTATGGGGATAGGTGTATTTAAGAAGGTTGGTGTAAAAATGAGCAAGGAAAAAACAGAACAAACCGAATTGATCAATAAGCCCGTCCTTGAAATGCTCGAAGAAGCTGAAGAGGAGGAACAGGTCGAAAGTGCCACCGAGGCACGAAGGTTCACTGGCTGGACTAAGACCCTTTTCACCTCGATTGCTGTAATTGGTGCGCTGTTCCATTTATATATTTTAAACTTTAACCCGATTGATCCATGGCTATTCAGAAGCGCCCATTTACTTTTCGGAGCAGTTCTTGGCTTCATGCTCTTCCCAGGGTGGAAGAAAGCGAATGGAAAGATTCATATTGTCGATTGGGTCCTTATCCTGGCAAGCATCGGCATCTTTATCTATATATATATGAATTTAAAACAATTACTTTTCCGATTTGGCGTCCTGCCGACAACAATGGACTTTATCATAGCATTGGCAGGAATATTGCTGGTCCTTGAACTTACAAGGAGGACAAGTGGCTGGACGCTCCCGATTCTGGCAGGCATATTCATTCTCTATGCCTTCGTCGGTCCGTACCTTCCAAGCATCCTTAACCATAGCGGCTACAGTATTGAACGCTTTACTACCTATATTTATGGTCTTGATGGTGTATTCGGAGTTACGCTCGACGTTTCGTCCAAATATATTTTGCTTTTTATTATTTTTGGAGCGTTTTTGCAGATGTCGGGTGTAGGGCGCTACTTTATTGATTTTTCTTTTACCCTTGCAGGAGGAATGCGTGGAGGCCCGGCAAAAGTAGCCGTCATTTCCAGTGGTTTGATGGGAATGATGAATGGTACATCAGCAGGAAATGCGGTTGCAACCGGTTCGTTGACGATTCCTTTGATGAAGCGAGTAGGTTATAATGGCCGATTTGCTGCAGCAACAGAGGCAACTGCTTCGGCTGGGGGACAGATCATGATCCCAATCATGGGAGCGGGGGCTTTCCTGATGGCCGAAATTACCGGAATCCGCTATAGCGAAATTGTTATTGCAGCAACAATTCCGGCAATATTATATTTCCTTTCTGTATATTTCATGGTCGATTTCGAAGCAATCAAAAAGGGCATGAAGGGAATTTCAAGGAAAGATCTGCCGAGTCTGAAAAGCATTTTAAAGAAGGCGTATTTGTTTGTGCCAATCATCCTGTTAATCGGGATGCTGCTGCAAGGATATTCTGTTATCTTGTCGGGAACATACAGCATTCTGGCTTGTCTTGCTATCAGCTGGGTTCGCAAGGAAACGAGAATGGGATTAAAGAAGGTCCTGGAAGCTTTAGAACTTGGGATGAAAAACACAATTCAACTATTAGCAGTTTGTGCCACCGCCGGCATTATCGTTGGGGTAATCGCCTTGACAGGGGTTGGCCTAAGATTCAGCTCCATGCTCTTTTCAGTGGCCGGAAACAGTGAATTCCTTGCTCTCTTGTTCGCTATGTTCATTGCGATTTTCCTCGGGATGGGTATGCCGACAACAGCAGCCTATGCCGTGGGTGCTTCCGTTGTTGCACCTGGATTGGTTAACCTGGGAATTGAACCACTGTTTGCGCATATGTTCGTCTTCTACTATGCTGTCATGTCAGCCATCACACCGCCAGTCGCTCTTGCAGCCTATGCGGCAGCTGGAATTGCAGGCACTGATCCGATGAAAACGGGAGTGGAAGCATTCAGGCTTGGAATTGCAGCCTTCATCGTTCCTTTTATGTTTATCTACAGTCCGCAATTATTGATGGTAGGAAGCTTTATGGAAATCTCCCTTGCTGTAACTACAGCAGCCATCGGCATTTACCTGCTTTCAGCCAGCGTCCAGGGATGGTTCGCGGGACGGCGCGCCATTTGGGTTACGAGGGTTTTGCTAGTCATTGCGTCGCTTCTATCAATTGATTCTGGCTTAAAGACAGATTTAATCGCGCTTGTGATCATTGCGTCGGCTGTTGCTGTCCAGCTGATCATCGTGAAAAAAGAGGCAGATAACACACTGGCAGTCTAGGATAGCAAATTGGGAATGGAGGAATCAGGGAGTCCAGGTTAGTGGGAATTCCCTGATTCTTTTTTTACATTTTTAGTGGAAAGCTAGGAGTTATGGCGAAAATAAACTGATAGCCTGCTCTTGCAGCAGCGAGTCTGAAGATAACTTTACATAAATAAAGAATAGTAGGGAGAGATATAAAATGAACCAACTAGATATATCCGTAATACCAGGTGATGGAATCGGCAAGGAAATCGTTCCTGCGACACTGCAAATCTTAGACACTCTCGCCGACCTTCATGGCGGGGTGAAGTTCCATTACCAAACCCATCCGTGGAGCTGTGAGTATTATCTTGAACATGGCCAGATGATGTCCGAAGACGGAATTGAGCAGCTTAAGCAAACAAATGCCATTTATCTCGGGGCGGTCGGTAATCCCCAGCTTGTTCCTGACCATATTTCTTTATGGGGCCTGCTGATTAAAATTCGCCGTGAATGCGAGCAGGTGATCAATATCAGGCCTGCAAAATTTATCGAGGGAATCAAATCCCCGCTTGCTGAACCTAATCATTTTGACTTTATTGTCGTCCGTGAAAATAGTGAAGGAGAGTATAGTGAATCCGGAGGGAGAATCCATAGCGGTGAAGATGAAATCGCGATCCAAAATGCGATTTTCACCCGTAAAGCGACGGAAAGGACAATCCGCTATGCCTTTGAGCTGGCGCAGACCAGAAAGGGCAGAGTCACGAGTGCGACCAAATCAAATGGAATAGTCCACAGCATGCCTTTCTGGGATGGGGTATTCAACGAAATCAGTGCTGAGTTCCCGCGGATTGAAACGGAAAGCAATCATATTGATGCTTTATGTGCCTTCTTAGTTTCGAAGGCACACCATTTTGATGTCATCGTTGCCAGCAACCTGTTTGGCGATATCCTGACCGATCTTGGAGCGGCGATCATGGGAAGTATTGGCATCGCACCTGCAGCGAATATCAATCTGACTGGAAAATATCCGTCTATGTTTGAGCCTGTCCACGGCTCAGCGCCGGATATTGTAGGCAGGGGTATCGCAAATCCAATCGGGCAGCTCTGGACCGCAAAAATGATGCTCGACCACCTTGGGCTGAATGAACTCGGCACTTTATTGCTCCGTGCAATCGAAGAAACAATTATTGAAGGTGTAAAAACACGAGATATCGGCGGTTCTTCAAATACACAAGACGTCATCACCTATATTAATTCAAAGATCCTAACCTATTAAAAGGGCACACCGGATCAGAAAAATAAAAACTCCCGGCTGGAATTCAACATTCTGGTCGGGAGTTTTTAATTACATTAAATGTTTGCGAGATAATCGTACCCTTATGCAGCAGCATCGCTTCCTATAAGGATACAATTAAGGGCAAACCGTATCCTTATGCAGCAGCATCACTTTCTATAAGGATACAATTAAGGGCAAATCGTACCCTTATGCAGCAGAATCTCCATCCATAAGGGTACAATTAAAGGCTAGCAGCATAGTCTCCATAACTTATTCAGCCTGCACTGGCTGGGCATCCGGCACGAATGATTTTTTCACCCAAACTCGTGATTTCCAGCGCCACAGCATAAGCAGTCCGCGCAGCCACTCGTCCGCAATGAAGGCGATCCAAATGCCGACAAGTCCCATCTCAAGATATATCCCTAGGAAATAAGATAGTGTTACGCTTACTCCCCACATCGACAGGATTCCCATATAAACAGGGAATTTTACATCTCCGGCTGCCCTGAGTGAACTGATCAGTACAAGGTTAAAGGATCTGCCGGGTTCAAGGATGATTGTGAGTAAAATCAATGTGGTACCGACCTCAATGATGCTCATATTATCCGTGAAGATTCCGAGCAGGTCTTTCGAAAAGAAGGACACGGCCAACGCGGCAGCAATGGAAATTAAAATAGCCAGCTTTAAACTTTTTAATGCGCGCTTATACGCATTCTCGATTTCTTTTGCGCCGACCATATGGCCAATCAAAATCTGAGTGCCCTGGCTGATCGCGATACTGAAAAGGAAAATGAACATCATGACATTTTGAGTATAAACTTTTGCGGTCAATGCCTGGGTTCCTAACGTAGCGATAAAATAGGTGATCACCATCTGGGAGCTATTGTAGCTCAAGTGCTCCCCAGCTGAAGGAATGCCGATATTAAGCAGATTTTTCAAATGTTTTTTTGGAAAACTGAACAGCAACGATATTGGCAATGAGCCAGGGACTCGCTTTGTCATCACATAAATAGCCGCCAGCAATCCGATGACCCGGCTGACAGTGGTTGAAATCGCCACACCCTCAACCCCAAGGACAGGGAAGCCGAACGGGCCGAAGATGAAGAAATAATTGCCGATGACATTGAGTACATTCATGCCGATTGTGACATACATGATATCACGTGTAAATCCATAGCTGCGGATAATACTGCTGACTGTCATGATCAGCGACTGGATGAACGAAAAGCCGCCGACAATCCGCAGATAAGAATTGGCTTCATCGAACAGTTCAGGTGGCAGATCCATTAATCGGAGCAGTTGCTCACTGAAAATGAACACGGCAGCGCTCAGGACCAGGCCAAATACAAGATTTGCCCCAATGGATACAGATGAAACTTCACGAGCCTCATCATTTCGTTCTGCCCCCAGGTTCTGTGCGACCAGGATGGCAGTCCCTGTTGCAATGAAGCCAAACATGACAATAACCATCGAGAGAATCTGATTGGAAACCCCGACAGCTGCCACGGAATTATCCGAATACTGGGACAGCATCAGCGTATCCGCATTCCCCATCAGCATATATAGGAGAATTTCAATAAAAAGTGGCCATGTAATGGCAAAGAGTGATAGTTTAGCAGTTTTATTCTTCATGTTTACATCTCCAAGCTGTCATTCAATTCCTTAATTATACAGACTATAGGGAGAAATAGAAGTGAAAAAGATTCGTTTTCCGAAAAAAATAATTGGAAAAGCATCGTATCTTAATTGAAATGGATGAAATGACATTAATAGTCTGAATGGACATACAAAGAACAAAGAGCAACCCCTTTCCCGGAAAGGAAAGGGGTTTGCGAGTTTTAAAATTTGAATAATGCAAATCCGTTTGCGTCAATCTTGGCTGTAAGATCATCGCTTTCAGCCGCATATTCTTCGCCAGTATAGATATTCGTGATTTTTTCCCCTTTTAAATTAAATGGCAGATGATAACTTGCTTCTTTATCGCTCATATTCACGACAACCATAATGGTTGTCTCGCCGTTGGATTTAGTATAGGCAAAGCAGCTTTCATGGTAATCTGATGGAATGAAGTGAAGTTCACCTTCATTTGCCAGAAGCGGATACTCTTTGCGAAGCTGGATCATTTTTTGGACGTGTCCGAACATATCCTTGTTCTGATCTTCTTCGTCCCACTTCATGCATTCGCGGCAGCCTGGATCCTGCGGGCCGCTCATGCCAATTTCATCACCGTAATAGATACACGGTGTTCCGATGTATGAAAGCAGTACGGTGAAAATCTGTTTAACTTTGTCTTCGTCACCGCCACATTCGGTCAGGATTCTCGGTGTATCATGGCTGCCAACCAGATTGAAGGCAACTTCATTGACGTTCTTAGGATACATATGATTGACGGTTGTCATGTTTTCAATAAATTCCTTTACTGTAATGGAACCTTTGGCAAACAGGTTCAGGATATTAGTCGTGAACGGATAGTTCATGACAGCGTCGAACTGGTCGCCTCGCAGCCATGGCATTGAATCATGCCAAATTTCACCGAGAATATAGAGATCAGGCTTGATTGCTTTCACTTCAGAACGGAATTTTCTCCAGAAAGAGTGATCGACTTCATTGGCAACATCAAGTCTCCAGCCATCGATATCGAACTCGCGCACCCAATAGCGACCGACTTCAAGCAGATATTCAATCACTTCAGGATTTTCGGTATTCAGCTTCGGCATCGATTTTTCAAAAGCGAATGTGTCATAATTCGGCCTTGGCTCCATTACCAGCGGGAACTCATTAGTGTGGAACCATTCCTTATAAGAAGATTCCTCGCCTTTTTCAAGTACATCCTGGAATTGAGGGAAGTAGAACCCACTGTGGTTGAAGACAGCATCCAGCATGACCTTGATCCCATGCTCATGGCATACCTGGACAAGCTTCTTCAATGTGTCTTTATCCCCGAATTGCGGGTCGATTTCCATGTAGTCAATCGTATCGTATTTATGATTGGAATATGCTTTGAAAATAGGCGTAAAATATATGCCTGTGATGCCAAGGTTGGCTAAATAATCGATATTGTTGATAACGCCTTGAAGGTCGCCGCCAAAGAAATTATCCCTCTCAGGAGGAGCACTGCCCCACGGCAAAGCACCTTCTGGATCATTTGATGGATCTCCGTTGCCAAAACGTTCAGGGAAAATCTGATACCAGACTGTATCTTTAACCCAAGATGGAGCACGGAACACGTCAATATTGTTTAGGTAAGGGAAGGCAAAATAATAGCCGGTATCATCCAAAGGAGGTTCATCGTAAAATCCTTTTTCAGTAAGACAAGCTGTTTCACTGCCATCATTTAAAATAAATCCGTACCGTATCCTGCGAAAAGGAGGTTTAATAGCAACAAACCAATAATCGAATAATTGATCCGTTCCGCTTTTAATCATTGGAACGATATTCGTCATCCATTTTCCATCCTGCCAGTCATATGGATCGCCATTCAAAAGGGAAACTTCTTTCATATCATCTTTTTTGGTGCGAATGCGAATATGTAATTCTTCATTAGTGCAAGCGTATGCATAATTGTCTTTAGGACGGTGGTATATCGCTTCTTTTAACAAGTGGAAACCATTCCTTTCATATTAAATTGCTGATATTGCGAAGTTCCAGAAAATTATAGAGTGAACTTATTAAATGAATGTTTTGCTCTATTTGATGAAATTTTAACGGAAAGAGCTGCAACATATCAAGATTAAAACAAGGGTAGAACACTCATTTTGAAATGTCAATCAATAAAAAGCTGATTCACAAAACTTTAATGATTTCAGCTGACTTTTAAAAAAAATAAAAAAATTAGTTGTCAAAAAGATTTAAGCCTTTATAATAAGAAGTAGGTTGTGCAATCGTTTTCATAGATTTGCAAACTAAATTACAAACGTTTGCACAGAATGGAAGACTATCTGCACAATGAAGAGTAATTACACATTTTTAGGAGGGGTATACACATGAAAAAGGCATTGTCGATTTTCATGATGCTGGTCTTAATGATTGGCGCACTTGCTGCTTGTGGACCTAAAGAAGAAGAGAACACAGGTTCAAAAGACAACGGTGAGAAAACAGAAGACGCTTCTAAACCAGAGAAGCTAGTAGTTTGGGAAGACAAAGATAAGTCTGGCTGGCTTACAAAAGTAGCTGAAGACTTCGAAAAAGAACACGGAATCAAAATCGATTTCAAAGAAGTAGAAATGGCTACAAAAATGAAAGAACAATTACGTCTTGACGGTCCTGCTGGAACTGGCCCGGACATCATCACTCTTCCACATGACCAAATCGGTGAACTTGCAGTTCAGGGTCACATTGCTGAACTTAATGTAAGCGATGACGTTAAGGGTACTTACTCTGAGTCTTCAATCGATGCTCAAACTTTCGATGGTAAATTATACGGACTTCCAAAGTCTGCTGAAACTCCAGTGTTCATCTACAACAAAGCTCTTATGACTGAAGTTCCAGCTACAATGGAAGACCTTTACGAATTTGCAAAAGCTAACACTAAAGACGGCAAATACGGTTTCCTTGCACTTTGGGATAACTTCTACTTTGCACACGCTCCAATCGCTGGTAACGGCGGATATGTATTCGGTGAAAAAGACGGCGCTCTTAACCCGCAAGATCTTGGATTGAACAACGAAGGTGCTGTTGAAGGAACTGAATACATCCAGAAATGGTACAATGAAAAGTTATTCCCTAACGGAATCATCGGCGAAAACGGCGGTTCTGCTATGGACGGACTATTCAATGAAGGTAAGGTTGCTTCTGTCATGAACGGACCATGGGCGTTCGGCGGCATGAAAGATGCTGGCATCGATTTCGGTGTTGCTCCATTCCCTAAATTCGCTGATGGCACACCAATGAAGACTTTCATGGGTGTTAAAGGCTGGCACGTTTCTTCTTATTCTAAGAACCAGGAATGGGCTACAAAGTTCCTTGAGTACATCACTAATGACGAAAACGCTAAATACCGTTTCGAACAAACTGGTGAAGTTCCAACGAACGTAGCACTAGTTGACGATCCTGCTCTTGCTGAAAACGAAGGTGCGAAAGCTGTTGCCCTTCAAACTCAAGACGCAGTTCCAATGCCAAACATCCCTGAAATGGGTGAAGTTTGGGCACCAATGGCAAGCGCATTGCAAACTGTTGTAACAGGCAAAGCGGAACCACAAGCTGCTCTTGATTCAGCTGTAAAACAAATCGAGCAAAACATCAAGCAAAACCACTCAAAATAATAGGAAAAAGGTATAGCAGTACCTCCCTTGGGGGGTACTGTTATATTTTCCAGTAGTTTATTCCATTTTCTGTGTTTTCATAAACGGTATGTGAAAAGTCACAAAGTTTACGAAAACTGCAGTAAAAAAGTCTTTCATTGAGCAAACGGTTGCGCTAGAATAGAGATAGCTGATCAGGTGCTTCATGAGAGTGAAAACACGAAAAATCGTTACAATAATAGTGTTGTCTCGAGCAGGTATTCCATTACGGGAAACAATGTATTCGTTCTCATAAAGCATCTGATGCTTTTACCAAGGTCTCTTCGCAAGGATTACAGCTTTCGCCAATGCTTTGCCCATTCTCTATCAAACTCTATGAAAAGAAGCAGTTTGACACGGGAATGGTCCAGAGTAGGCATGAATAGCGGGTTACACGATGAGGTGCCTTAAAAAAACATAGAAAGAGAAAGGGGAATATAGGATGAAAGAGAAGTCCTATCAAACCAACCACCGCAGAATAGCAGCAGCCCTTTCGATTATTCCAGGGCTAGGACAGCTATACAACAAACAATATTTAAAAGGGATCGCATTCTTAATTTTGACCGGTGCATTCTTCGGAGTGTTCGCAGACCTGCTCAACATGGGGTTATGGGGCCTGTTTACACTCGGAGAGCAGACGCCTCGTGACCACTCCATCTTCTTGATGGTTGAAGGGATCCTGGCACTGATTGTCCTGATCTTTGGAATCGGTTTCTATCTATTCAACTTAAATGATGCATATAAGACTGGCTTAAAAAGAGACATGGGAGAGCGTCTTAGCACTGTTAAGGAGCAATACAACAATTTAATTGATAATGGATTCCCATATTTGATCATGTCACCTGGATTCCTGCTATTGATTTTTGTTGTTGTATTCCCAATTCTATTCGTAGTTTTACTAGCTTTCACTAACTATGATCTGTACCATTCACCACCTGCAAAATTGGTTGACTGGGTCGGACTGAAAAACTTCTTCGATTTGTTCCAACTAGAATCTTGGCGTCAGACATTCTTCTCCGTACTTTCATGGACAATCATCTGGACTTTCGTTGCAACTACTTTCCAGGTTGCATTGGGAATGTTCCTGGCGATTCTCGTAAACCAGAAGGATGTAAAAGGAAAGGCAATCATCCGTACAGTGTTCATTCTTCCTTGGGCAGTACCTGCATTCGTATCAATCCTTGTATTTGCTGGTATGTTCAACGAATCATTCGGTGCTATCAACCGTGATATTCTTGGTTTCTTTGGAATCGATCCTATTCCATGGATGACAGAAGCCATGTATACGAAAATCGCGTTGATCATGATTCAAACATGGCTTGGATTCCCGTTCATTTTCGCAATGGTAACCGGTGTCCTTCAATCCATTCCGGAAGAATTATACGAAGCAGCGACTGTGGATGGTGCGACAAACTTCCAGAAGTTCAAGAACATCACATTGCCGCTTGTGCTTTTCGCTACAGCGCCAATTCTGATTACGCAATACACGTTCAACTTCAATAACTTTAATATTATTTATCTCTTTAATGGCGGCGGACCTGCTGTGCCAGGCGCTAATGCCGGGGGCACAGATATCCTGATTTCGTGGATTTACAGCCTCACGATGACATCTGCACAATATTCTAAAGCTGCTGCCATCACCATGCTCCTTTCCTTGATCGTTATTGGAGTTGCTTTATGGCAGTTTAAGAGAACGAAATCATTCCAAGAAGAGGATATGATGTAATATGAGTATCAAACGACAGAAATATCTCAGACTGACATTAACGTATCTTGTGATTTTAGCTATGTTCGCGATCATTATTTACCCGCTGCTATGGATTGTCGGTTCATCATTCAATCCAGGTCAGAGTTTATCCGGTTCAAGCATCATTCCGGAAAATGCTACGCTTGCTCACTATAAGGAGCTTTTCGATACTAACCAAAGCGCGTACTTATACTGGTACTGGAATTCGCTTAAGGTAAGTGTATTGACAATGGTGTTTACAGTCATCCTTGTCAGCCTGACTGCGTATTCCTTTTCACGCTATCGTTTCATCGGCCGTAAAAACAGCTTGATGACATTCCTGATCCTGCAGATGATTCCAAACTTTGCAGCCCTGATCGCGATTTTCATCCTAGCATTATTGACTGGGTTACTTGACACTCATCTAGGCTTGATCCTTGTATATGTTGGGGGCGCAATTCCGATGAATACTTGGTTAATGAAGGGATATCTTGATACGATTCCGAAAGAACTCGATGAATCAGCTAAAATGGACGGTGCCGGCCACTTGAGGATTTTCTTCCAGATCGTCATGCCGCTTGCAACACCGATCATCGCGGTTGTAGCATTGTTCGCGTTCATTGCTCCATTCGGTGATTTCATCCTTGCAAGAATCCTTTTAAGAACAGAAGAAAAATACACACTTGCAGTTGGTCTATACGATATGGTAGCCAAACAGTTCGGTGCAGAATTCACGACGTTCGCTGCTGGTGCAGTATTGATTGCGGTACCGATTGCCATCCTGTTCCTGTCATTCCAAAAATACTTTGTTTCTGGTTTGACGGCAGGAGGAACAAAAGGATAATCTATTAGGGCAGAAACATTTTAAGCAAAGGCCATATTTGGCCTTTGCTTAAATTATGAGGAGGACCGGAGATGAAAAAAATGATCATCTTCATCTTGATTCCGTTTCTTCTTTTTAGCTCCCTCCCGGTAGGTGCCGCTGAAAAAGAAGGACGCAAATGGCAGGATGAAACAATTTACTTTTTAATGGTTGACCGTTTTAACAACGGTGACAATAGCAATGATTTCGATGTTGATGCGAATGACCCAAGGGCCTATCATGGAGGCGATTTCCAGGGTGTTATCGACCAGCTGGATTATATTAAGGATATGGGTTTTACCGCTATCTGGCTGACACCTGTGTTCGATAATGTCGATAAAGGATACCATGGATACTGGATCAAAGACTTCTATAATACAGAAGAGCATTTTGGAAGCGTTGACAAATTCAAAGAGCTGGTAAAAGAAGCACATGATCGTGACATTAAGATCATTTTGGATTTTGTCGTCAACCATGTTGCGCCCGAACACGAGTGGGTAAATGATCCTGCTAAGAAAGATTGGTTCCATGAAAAGCAGGATATTTTTGACTGGAACGATCAAGACCAGCTGGAGAATAACTGGCTTTATGGATTGCCGGATTTAGCCCAGGAAAATCCGGAGACAAAGAAATATTTGCTGGATGCCGCTAAATGGTGGATTGAAGAAACGGATATCGACGGCTACAGACTCGATACTGTCCGCCACGTCCCGGTTGAGTTCTGGGAGGATTTTTCAAAAGAAGTGAAAAGTGTAAAAGATGACTTTTATCTGATTGGCGAGGTATGGTCTGAGGACCCAAATTATATTGCTGAATATGATAGAGCGGGAATCGATGGCTTTGTTGATTTTCCATTGAATGAGCAGCTGCGCACTGCATTCGAAAAGCCTGACCAAACTTTGGACTGGCTTTTAACAACTGCAAAGAGAAATAAAGCGATATACGAAAACCCTGAGTTGATGGGTAATTTTATCGACAACCATGATATGGTCAGGTTCACAAGGAAAGCCGTCCAGAACAGGCACCATCCAGGAACGAGATGGAAGATGGCGCTGACCTATATGTATACTGCTCCAGGAATTCCGATTGTCTATTATGGAAGTGAAATCGCGCTAGACGGTGGAGAAGACCCGGATAACCGCAGGCAGATGAGCTTCAGGGCGGATAAAGAATTAATTGATTACATCACGAAAATTGGTGAGCTGCGCAATGACCTTCCTTCATTGAGGAGAGGCGATTTGGAAGTTCTTTATGAAAAGAAAGGAATGGCTGTTTTCAAAAGGACCTATGAGAATGAAACTGCCGTCATTGCGATTAATAATACTTCAAATACCCAGAATGTCACATTGACAGCGGATCAGCTGGAAGATGGCAAAGAGCTGAGAGGCTTGCTTGCGAATGATCTTGTCAGAAGCAAGGATGGAGAATATAACCTGGCTATGGATCGGGAAAAAGCAGAAATTTATGTTCTTGCGGAAAAAACCGGATTGAATATTCCTTATTTACTGGCAATGGGTGCTGTATACGCTGCTTTCTTCGGCTTCATTTTCCTTCTATTTAAGAGGAGGAAGAGAAACAAAGAGCAAGGAGAATAGCCCAACACTTGCCTGAACTGTTGTTTAATGGACGCTTAAAAAAATAAGCAAAAAACCTGGACAATTCATTTATAATAAAGATAAGGGAATTGCTCTGGCAAAAGGGAGGGGAACTTTATGGCTGTCACAATCAAAGATGTAGCAAAGGTTGCAAATGTCGCGCCTTCAACTGTCTCGCGTGTTATCGCCAATAGTCCAAGAATCAGCGAAAAAACGAAAGAAAGAGTCAGGGAGGTAATGGACCAGCTAGGGTATCACCCGAACTTCATCGCCAGAAGCCTGGCCAGCCAATCTACTCGGGCAATCGGTCTGGTCATGCCAAGTTCTACTGATGTCGTATTCCAGAACCCGTTTTTTCCAACTGTCTTGACAGGATTGAGCGAAGGGGCGCATACGAAGCAGTACGCCCTTCACATGACAACTGGAAAGACAGAGGATGAAATTTTCGATGGTGTTGTCGCAATGGTTCAGGGCGGAAGAGTAGATGGTGTGGTTCTTTTATATTCCAAGGTGGAAGACAGGGTCATCGCGTATCTGAAGGAAAGAAATTTTCCTTTTGTTGTGATCGGCAAACCTTTTAAAGATGATGAAAATACTAGTTATGTCGATAATGATAATTTTAAAGCAGGCAAAGAAGTGACCGAACATCTTATCCAGCTTGGACATGACCGGATTGGTTTTATCGGGGGAAATTTGGATTTAGTCGTAACGGTTGAACGCCTGCTTGGCTATGAAAAGGCTTTGAGAAACTCTGGGATTAATCTTGAAAATAAGTACATTGTCAATGATGAGTTCCTTCGGGAAAGCGGCCAGGATGCTGTTGAGGTTTTGCTTTCGTTAGATCAGCCGCCTACCGCAATGGTAGTCGCCGATGACTTAATGGCACTTGGCGTATTGAATAAGATGGATGAAATGGGAATCGCGGTACCACAGGATGTTTCCATTGTCAGCTTTAACAATGTGCTCATTGCTGAAATGGCAAGACCGCCTTTAACTTCTGTTGATATTAACATTTTCGAACTGGGCTACCAGGCTGCAAAAAGTTTGATTGAGATTATAGAAAATCCTAATGAGCCAATCAAACGGATTATCGTACCGTTCAAAATAGTTACACGTTACTCTTGCGGTCATCCTAAGGATTACAAAGAGTTACCTGTGTAAGCCCATTGAAACAAAATGAACTGCACCCCGATGCTGAAGGTGCAGTTTTTTTGGTTCTATCCATTCACAATTGTGCCGCCATTCACGTGGATTGTCTGTCCGCTTACATAAGTAGAATCGTCGCTTGCCAGATAGACATAGGCAGGTGCCAATTCAAATGGCTGGCCGGCATGTCCCATTGGAGCGTTTGTTCCGAACTTCGCGACTTCCTCGGCACTGAAGGTAGAAGGAATGAGCGGAGTCCAGATTGGGCCGGGAGCTACACTATTGACACGAATGCCCTGTGACGCAAGGGACATGGCTAGAGAACGCGTAAATGAAACAATCGCCCCTTTGGTTGAAGAGTAGTCGATTAGCTTCTCATTACCCTTGTATGCGGTAATAGAGGAGGTATTTATGATTGTACTGCCCTTTTTTAAATGCGGCAAAACAGCCTTTGTCAGGTGGAAAATAGAAAATACATTCGTGCGGAACGTCTTCTCCAACTGGTCTGCTGAGATATCGAGCAGACTTTTTTGCGGGTGCTGTTCTGCTGCGTTATTGACCAGGATATCAATTTTACCGAACTCATCAAGCGTTTTCTTTGTCACTTCCTCACAGAAATGCTCTCTGCCGATATCACCAGCTAGCAGCAGGCATTTCCGGCCTTCAGCTTCAACTAGCTCCTTTGTCGTTTGCGCATCCTTGCTTTCTTCAAGGTAGACAATTGCTACATCGGCGCCTTCTTTTGCATAATAGATAGCTACAGATTTGCCGATACCGCTGTCGCCTCCTGTAATAAGGGCAACTTTACCAGCAAGTTTTTCAGATCCTTTATAATTTTCATCGACAGATTTAGGTTCAGGATTCATTTCCGGCTCAGTGCCAGGCTGGTGGTCTTGATGCTGCGGTGGAAAACCCTGTTTATTATTTTCATTAGTCATAAATCAAATCACTCCTTTAGTATAATCACCATTTATTAAATTCCTTTAAAATCCAGATTAAAAACATGGAAATTACTTCATGACGGACAAAATGAGGGGGTAATGCCCAGATTTCTGTCCGTGATGAGGGCGATAATGGCCCAAGAATAGGTGGACAGATTTCAGAGTGTTATAAATTGCATTAACGGAAAGTAAAGAGAGGAATCCCCAGTTTATATGTGTCAAAAAACGGCCCCCTTAATAGGGAGCCGCTTAATTTCTTTACTGAAGTTTATTTTTAAAGATTGAATAAGTCTTATAACCGCCTGTCAGGTTCTTGACCTTGAAGCCGTTTTGCTGAAGGATACGGGAAGCTAGGTAACCTCTCAATCCAACCTGGCAAGTGATCAGGATGGTTTCATCCTTTGGAAGCTCATCAAGACGATTGCGCAAATCATCAAGCGGAATATTTTTTGAGCCTTCAATTTTGCCATCTGCATGCTCTTTTTCAGTACGCACGTCAATCATGAACGCACCGTCCTGGAGCAATTCGTCAACTTCATAGTGCTGGACCGTTTCGATTGTACCATCGACAATATTGGAAGCTACGTAACCAGCCATATTCACTGGATCTTTTGCAGAAGAGAATGGTGGTGCGTATGCAAGCTCAAGCTCCTGAAGGTCATAGACGTTCAATCCGCCCTTGATAGCCGTTGCGATAACATCAATACGCTTATCAACGCCATCTTTACCGACTGCCTGTGCACCAAAGATCTTGCCAGTCTCTCTGTCGAAAATAACTTTAAGAGAGATTTGCTCTGCGCCAGGGTAGTAACCAGCGTGAGATAGTGGATGGATATGGACTACCTCATATGGAATGCCCAGTCTGCGCAATAGCTTTTCGCTGTTGCCAGTCGTTGCAGCAGTCAATTCAAATACTTTAACGATTGAAGTGCCCAGTGTACCTGGATATGCGATTTTACGCCCATTGATATGATGGCCGACAATGTGTGCCTGGCGGTTTGCCGGCCATGCCAGTGGAATCATTGTTGGCTGTCCATTGATATAGTCAGTAACCTCGATCGAATCTCCCATTGCATAGATTGACTCATCAGATGTCTGCAGGTATTCATTTACCTTGATACCGCCGCGTTCTCCAAGCTCAAGGCCAGAGTCAGCTGCAAGCTTGTTTTCTGGACGGACACCAATTGACAGAATGATCAACTCGGAATCAAGGACCTTGCCGCTTTCAAGAACAACTTTTGTGCCATTCTCTTGAACATCAGTTATACCGTCACCGAGAATCAGCTCAACACCATTCTTTCTCAACTCATCTTCAACGATTGCTGCCATTTCTGGATCAACCGGACCCATAACCTGTGGCAATTTCTCGACTAGAGTGACATTGACTCCAGCGTGTACCAGGTTTTCAGCCATTTCAAGACCGATGAAGCCTCCGCCGATTACGACTGCATTATTCGGATTGTTATCTTCAAGATACGCCTTGATTTTATCCATATCCGGGATATTTCTAAGCGTAAATACATTTGCGCTCTTCAAGCCTTCAATAGGAGGAACGATTGGTTTCGCTCCTGGTGATAAAACCAGTACGTCATAGCTTTCTGTGTATTCTTCACCAGTTTGAACATGTTTGATAGATACAGTTTTCTCTTCACGATTGATTGAAGTCACTTCAGAGAAATTGCGGATATCCAGGTTATAACGTGCATTCATGCCTTCAACAGTTTGCAAGAGCAATTTTTTGCGGTCTTCAATAACGCCGCTGATATGATAAGGCAGGCCGCAGTTTGCGAAAGAAATGAACTCTCCTCTTTCAAAAAGAACTATTTCAGCTTGTTCATCAAGTCTTCTTAGTTTAGTCGCTGTAGTTGCTCCACCTGCTACGCCGCCAATGATTACGATTTTTTTACCCATTGTATTGTCATCCTTTCGGTTGAAAAAATATGTGTTTTATACCCCTACTGGTATATTAACGTGAAAATAGGGGAAATCCAATAGTACTTTGTGAAGGATTTGTGAATGTTTTATCAAATTAAGTATCCCTGACCGACTAATGTCACATCTAAGACCAATACATTCATTTTATCGTGTAAATAGGATAATACCATGGGCGGTTTGTGAACCATTCATGACTTTTAGATAAATAAAAGCGGACAATGCTGCCATAGTCCGCTTTTTATCCAACAATATTAAGTTTTAGCACTTTTTTAACGATAATTCACGAATTGAACATCTACAGTAAGATCTGCTTCTTTGACAGCAGCGATGATTTTTTGAAGATCATCACGATTTTTGCCTGTGACGCGTACCTGGTCATCCTGTACCTGGCTCTTTATCTTCAAGCCGCTGTTCTTGATGATTGTATTGATCTTCTTCGCGTTCTCTTTATCGATTCCCTGGACCAGTTTGGCTCTTTGTCGGACAGTTCCTCCTGATGCACGCTCGACTTTCCCGTAGTCCAGATTTTTAATAGGAATGCCGCGTTTGATCATCTTGCTGAATAGTACATCCTTCAGCTGGTCAAGCTTATATTCATCATCGGAAATGAGGACAAGTTCTTCTTTATCAAGTGATATATCACTTTTACTGCCCTTAAAATCGTAGCGGTTCTGGATTTCTTTCATTGCTATACTGATTGCATTCGTGACTTCTGACAATTCAACCTTGGATACAATATCAAATGAGCTCTCTTTAGACATGACTACCTCCGGAATAAGGAAAATTTGCTGCGCCGGGGGACAATGGCTGTCCAGGCGCTTTCGCTTTTGCTTACATTATAGTAAAATATAGCAGTTCAAACAACTTTACGTAATTTAGAGCTCTGGTTCTTTGGGTAAAATGTTAATAACAAGGCAGGAGGGATTATATGTCCTTGAACGAATATACAGGTCAGACTTTGGAGCTGACCGTAGCGAGAATAGTTGATTTTGGTTACTTTTTAACGGACGGGGAAGAGGACGTGCTGCTTCATTCAAATGATACTGACAGGTCATTTGAAGAAGGAGACAAAGTAGAGGTCTTTTTATTTGTGGAATCAAGAGGCAGACTGGCTGCGACCACAACGATACCAAAAGTTCAGGTAGGTCAATATAATTGGGTACCGGTCGTTGATGTCAAAGAAGGGGTTGGCATATTCCTGGATATTGGCATAAGCAAGGATGTCTTGCTCGGTGAGGAAGATTTGCCAGTAGTAAAATCAGTCTGGCCGGAAAAAGGAGACTTGCTTTATATCACGCTTCGAGTTAATCGCAACAATATGATTTACGCACGTATGGCGACCGATCCTGTCATTCAGGAAATTTCTGAAAAGGCTACTAGAAGCGACTTTAATAAGAATGTCCATGGCTATATATACCGCACGGCAAGGGTGGGCAGCTGGATGATCACTGCTGAAGGCTTCAAAGGCTTCATCCATGAATCACAGCGCCGCACTGAGCCGCGTATTGGCCAGAAAGTAGAGGGAAGGGTCATCGATGTAAAACCGGATGGATCTGTCAATATCTCGCTTTTGCCGCGCAAGCAGGAAGCCTTGGATGAAGACGCTGAGAAAATCATGGAATATCTGGAGCTGCGTAATGGCGCAATGCCGTACCATGACAAGAGCATGGCCGAGGACATCCAGGAACGCTTCGGGATGAGCAAAGGCTCCTTCAAGAGGGCGATGGGAAGGCTTATGAAGGAAGGAAAGATCTATCAGGAAGACAATTGGACATATAAAAAAGAAAAATAGAGCCGGTCGGCTCTATTTTTTTCATTATGGAATTCAATTAAATAGTTAGTTCAAGTTTTTATTAAAGATGATCTGTTTTCTTGGAGTATTGATTCTTGCCTGCTTTCCGGTTCTTTTCACGCATCATATTTTTTTCGTGGCGAAGGGCATTGTTGTCCTTTGCTTTTTTATCATTATCAGATGTATGTGGCATATAAAAAACTCCTTTCAGGTTAGGTGCATTTTATTTTCCCTAAAACCCGAAAGGAGTATGTAAATTATGAAGACAGTTTATTTAAGAAGAAAATAGCAATCGTACCTGGCCCTGTATGGGAACCGACCGCTGCACCAATCGACGTGATGAAAACATCCTTTGCATTTAGCTCTTCATGAATCATATTCTTCATCTCGGTAGCTGTTTCTAAATCATCCGCATGGCTGATGCCGACGACTTGGTTTTCAAAAGCCGCTCCGCGTTCCTTCATTACTTCAATGATCCTGCGAAGAAGCTTTTTCTTTCCGCGGATTTTTTCAATTGGAACCAATTTCCCATCCTCCACATTAAGCAGTGGCTTGATATTCAACAGGCCTCCGACGAAAGCTGAAGCTTTAGATACGCGTCCGCCTTTAGCAAGATGGTCAAGGTCATCAACAGTAAATAGATGCTCCATATGCTCGCTTAGGAAATGGATGGCTTCAACGATTTCATCCTTTGAAAAATTCTCCTTTGCCATCCGTGCTGCTTCCATGACAACCAGCCCTTGTCCAAGTGAGGCACATTTTGTATCGATGATCGACAAGTTGAAGTCTGGATACTCTTCCTTTACCTGCTCGGCAATCATGACGGCTGTCTGATATGTTCCTGACAATTGTGAAGAGAAAGCTATGTATATTCCATCCTGTTTGTTCTCGGCCAATTCCGTAAAAACTTCTTTAAAACCAGCAGGAGATGCCTGAGAGGTTTTTGGAAGGTTGCCAGCGCGGATTTGATCGTACACTTGCTTTGGCTGGATTGTTCGCAGGTCCTCATATTCAGTGTCATTAATATGGACCTTCAACGGGAATAGTATTGCATCATTTTCTTCATAAAAACTCAATGGCAAATCACATGCACTGTCAGCCATGATTTTTACTGACATCACTTTCACCTGCTTTCAACCTTTTTATGTTAATAGTTTATAGGGAATATGGGAAAAAGACAATTAAATATAGTGATTTTCGGCAAAATAGGGGTACAGGAAGAATAGAAAAGAATAAGGGGGATTTACATGGTCTGGTTGGAAACAAAAAAAATCATCATCGTGGTGATCGGGGCATTCTTGAATGCTTTGTCACTGAATTTCTTTTTAATCCCGGCAAATGTTTATGCAAGCGGCTTTACCGGGATTGCCCAGCTCGTTTCGAGCATACTTGGTGCATTCGCGCCATTTAATATTTCTACCGGAATTCTTCTATTGTTATTGAATATTCCGGTAACAATCCTTGGCTGGATGAAGGTGGGGAAATCATTTACACTTTATAGTTTTATCTCCGTGCTGCTTTCATCATTCTTTCTTGAAATCATTCCGGTAAAAGAAGTATCGAGTGATATTCTGCTGAATGCTGTTTTTGGGGGAGTCATTGCGGCACTTGGTGTAGGGCTTACCTTGAAGTGGGGTGCTTCTACTGGCGGCATGGATATCATTGCGATGGTACTGTCCCGGATGAATGATCGGCCGGTTGGTACATATTTCTTTACATTGAATGGCATCATTATTATGACAGCTGGCTTTGTATTTGGCTGGGAGAACGCTCTTTATACTCTTGTCGCTCTGTATGTTTCCACAAGGTTAATTGATGCCATCCATACACGGCATGAGAAATTGACGGCGATGATAGTCACTAAGAAATCAGATGAATTAAAGAAGGCCATACATGACAAACTTGTACGTGGTATCACGCTGCTGCCAGCAAAGGGAGCTTTTTCAGGAGAACAGAAGGAAATGCTCATTATTGTCGTCACAAGGTATGAATTGTATGACCTGGAACACATTATTAAGGAAGTAGATCCACATGCATTTACCAATATTGTTGAGACTGCAGGGATCTTCGGTTTTTTCCGAAGGGAGTAACCACAGAAACGGAGGTACTGTTAATGAGGAAGGTCGGTTTGATGATTATCTTACTTTTGATAGCGGTCGCACCTGCCCTGGCGATTGGGGAAGAAAAACAGTCACCAGTAAATCTCGAATACAGTTTTTACATTGACCCCATAGCTGGTCCAGAAAAAGCCGAATTTGAGATTGTCCTGCAAAACCAGGGCAGTACAGAGTTATCGTTTGAATACCCAACCTCTCAAAAATACGAAATTACCGTTCTGGATGCCAATAAGAAAAAGGTATATCAGTATTCGGAAGGAAAGTCCTTTGCACAGGCATTTGAAACCCTGAACTTGAAACCGCAGGAAAAAATGAAGTGGGTGGAAAAATGGGATTATACGAGTTCAGGTAAAAGAGTCCCAGAAGGAGAATACACTGTCACTGCACAGTTAAAAGCAACCAGCGTCAATGGAAAACCAGTTGGTGACAAAAAGCTGCTTACAGATACGAAAACAATGTATATTCCTGCGGAGAATCCCGTTTTTAAAGGCGTTGTTTCAGAGGGCGGCAAGGGGAATTATAAAATAATGGGAGACGCCAGGCCAATCAATGGGAAGTTTTATTATACAGTTGAAGATGGTCATAACCAGCTGATTGCCGAAACAGAAGTGGTCCCTGATGCAAAATACCCGCATTGGAAGCCTTTCACACTAGAGGTTTCCATACCTGAAAGCAAGCTTCCGCAAAATGGATCAGTCATTCTCAATCTGTATGAACGCAGCAAGGATGGGGAAATCATTCATACTTATCCAGTGCTGCTCGAAAGATTTAATCCAAATAACTAAAAAGCAAAAGCTGGCGGAATCCCCGCCAGCTTTTGCTTTACTTACTTTCAATTGAATTCAGCTCGTCCTGAAATGACCGAAGCTGCTCCTTTTCAGCCATTGTCGTATTGGCATAGGCTGATGACAGAGCATTTTTAGCAGTGTTGATGGCTGCAGACTGTTCCGCAGGCTCTGCAGTCTTAGCTAAATGGACAGCCTTCCTTGCTTCCTGAAAAAGCCTGTTTCCCATTTAAATTCCTCCTAAAGAGGACTCTCTGACATTTGCCATCTTTTGAGCTTCAGCCTCGGCATACGTGGTGTGGTAAGGGATTCTTTCATCATGCTTGGAGACAGTATCTACCCCTTGCTGTATAAAACGCTTGGATTTATTGCTTTTACCCATCGTTTTCCCCTCCATCTACGAGCGAATTTGAAACAGGCTGGTACGCTGCTTCGCTTATAGTATGCTCTTTTGGCATGAAAACAAACGGTTGTAATGCAAGTTGCGGGATTATCCTGTGTAATCACCTGACCAACGCGGAAATGTCGCTAAAATCAATAGGAACTTCCCCGAACAACAGCAATAATCATGCCTTCATCCCAAAATTATAGTTTATAGAAGGGAGAAACCCATCAATTATAAAGGGAAATGGTAACTGGAAAAATTATCCTCCTAATGAAACCAGGGAATTGCCCGATCATCGGGTGTAATCTCCTAATTAAGCGGGGAAATCTCCTGAAAAATAACTGGAATTGCCCGAACATCAACAATAATTATGCCGTCATCCAAATTCAGGGAATTGTACCGATTATAAAGGGAAAAACAAACAAATAACGGTCAAACGCAGCCAGCAACAAGCGAAAAATGTCCGATAGAATTTTTCTACCGGACATCTTGGGTGTATCTTATAGAGCTTTTAAATTAAGCAAATCATTCAAATAGACGCCAATGCCGTCTTCTTCGTTTGTCAGTGTCATGTCATTCGCGATGTTTTTCACTTCGTCAACCGCATTGCCCATTGCGATTCCGCGTCCAGCGTATTCAAGCATTTCCAAATCATTATCTTCGTCACCGAATGCAATAATGCGATCTGCAGGGATTTGGAAATAATCAGATGCTTTCTTTAAGCCAACTGCTTTGTTCAACCCGCTTTTGACGATTTCGACGACGTGGAACGGAGCAGCCCAGCTTCTGTGGTCGATTACTTCGGCGTGAACCTCAGAAAGGTGCTTACGGATTTTACGTACGTCCTCTTCATCAGAGTGGATCAGCATGCTGGTTGGTGAGGCCTTCAAATACCTTCTCAAATCCCCTGTTGTGATATTCGGATTTCCCATATTAAAAATGTCCATCAGTTTTTCATCATGATAGTGGACATATACATCGTCGATTACTTCGGCAATGATATTGTGGAATTTAAAATCATCAAGTGCCTCTACAATATCTTTGGCCACATCGATTGAAAGCGGAGAATGATGGACTCCCCAGCTGTTATCGAGCGGGTGATGGATAAACGCGCCATTGAAGTTGACGATTGGCGTATCAAGGGCAAGTTCATGGTAATACATCTCGCTGGATCGGAATGGTCTTCCTGTCGCGATCATGACAACATGTCCTGCTTCCCGTGCTTTTTTAATCACGTGTTTGTTTTTTTCAGAAATCGTCTTATCATCTGTCAGTAATGTTCCGTCAAGATCTAATGCAATTAAATGTTTTTCAGCCATAAATACTCCTTTTTAAATCTAATATTTTTCTTAGTGTCTCAATACCGCGCTTGTCGGGGCTGAGCAAGGCGCTTACGCTTTTCATATTGTCCAGCTGCGGCTCCTAACTCCTCGAGACGTTTCGGTCCTGCCAATGAAGTCAAAGAGCGACTTCACTGTCAGGCCCTCCAACGCTTGTCGGAGTTGGGCAGTCGCCTCCGCTTTTCTATTAATATGCGTATGATTGGCTCTTTTTTCGCAAGAGTTCTACAATACATATATTGGTTGCTGGTTAATTGGTCTTATAACCACTATGGTAACCATTTTACATATAAATTGTAAAAAAATCATTTTAGATACTTAAAAGAGCGGTAAATTTAATGTCCGCTTTCTTCAGGAGGGTCAATCATTGATTTTAGTCGAAAAGAAAACCATTCAACATATTCCCGTTCTCCATATTGTAAAACAAAAACAATTTAAGGAGAGAATGCCTTTGATTGTTTTTTTGCATGGGTTTACGAGCACGAAGGAACGAAACATGCATTATGCTTATGCTTTTGCGGAAAAAGGATTCAGGGTCATCATGCCTGAGGCGAAATATCATGGAACACGGAGCGAAGGGATGTCGCAGACCGAGCTTGGCTTCCGTTTCTGGGACATCGTAATCACATCGATCGAAGAACTTTCGACAATTAAACAGGAGTTGGTTGAAGACGGACTGGTGGATGCAGCGAGAATCGGTGTTGCGGGTACATCGATGGGAGGCATCACGACACTCGGCGCAATGGCAAAGTATGAGTGGATAAAAGCTGGTGTCAGCTTGATGGGGAATCCTTCATTTGAGCAGTTCGCGATATGGCAGCTGAACGAAATGGAAAAAAGGAATGTTCAGGTTGGGTTATCACAGGAAGAAATATCAGGTTTGCTGAATCAGCTTAAACAGTATGACCTGAGCCTGCAGCCTGAAAAATTAAATCATCGTCCATTGCTATTCTGGCACGGAAAATTAGATCCGGTTGTACCATATCAAGCTGCTTATCATTTTTACGAGCAAAACAGGAAAAGCTATAAGGAAGCAGAAGGAAAGTTTGAATTCATTACAGACGAAAATGCAGGACATAATGTGTCAAATGCGGGTGTGGAGGCAACGGCAAATTGGTTTGAAAAGCATATTTGATGCCTTTCCGCTTTAAATGCTTATAAATCATTGTTATGATAGTAATAGGTTACAGCAATAAAAAAGGAGTGTTCACCGATGGATGAAGAATTAAAAGATAGCATTATGGGTGCGCTTGAGATGGTCGTTGACCCTGAACTTGGCGTCGATATCGTTAATTTAGGGCTTGTATATGATGTTGATTTGAACGAGGAAGGACTTGCGACAGTGACAATGACGTTGACGTCTATGGGCTGCCCGCTTGCAGGCACGATCGTTGAGCAGGTAAAACTGGCTCTTGCCGACCTTCCTGAAGTAAAAGATACTGAAGTAAATATCGTTTTCAACCCGCCATGGTCAAAAGACATGATGTCCCGTTATGCAAAAATCGCCCTAGGCGTTAGGGATTAAGTTATAAGGATAAAGCAGCAGGAACTCTCCTGCTGCTTTTTTTATGGCTGTCTGGCATGGAATTTATTATTTGTACAAATCTCATTCCGATAGTACAGGACACAAAATTGTCATACAAAATAGCAATTACGGGTTCATTTATGTGAGTTAGTTCACTTAATCATGTTGGAAACACTTATATACTTCTTTTATAGGGAAGTACTTAAGGAGGCGCCAATGATGTTCGATAGAGATTTTAACAAAGACCCATTCATTGTTATTTGGGAACTTACCAGAGCCTGCCAATTAAAATGCCTGCACTGCCGTGCGGAAGCACAATATAGACGAGATCCGCGTGAATTGTCTTTTGAAGAAGGTAAAACGCTGATTGACCAAATATATGAGATGAATAATCCGATGCTTGTGTTCACGGGTGGAGACCCATTGATGAGGGAAGACGTTTTTGATATCGCAGAGTATGTTGTGAAAAAAGGTGTCCGTGTTTCGATGACACCAAGTGCGACACCAAATGTAACGAAAGAAGCGATTGAAAAGGCGAAGTCAGTTGGATTGTCCCGCTGGGCTTTCAGCATTGACGGACCAACGGCTGAAGTCCATGACCACTTCAGGGGAACAGCAGGCTCTTTTGATTTGACGATGGAAAGAATCAAGTATTTGCATGAACTGGAAATCCCGATTCAAATCAATACTGTCATTTCACGATATAATATTGAGTATTTGGATGAAATGGCTAAAATGGTCGAAGATTTAGATTGTGTCCTTTGGAGTGTGTTTTTCCTGGTTCCAACAGGACGCGGACAGGAAAAGGACATGATCTCTCCTGTGGAGCATGAGAAAGTCTTCACCTGGCTGTATGATTTAAGCAAAAGGGTTAAGTTCGATATTAAAACAACTGCTGCCCAACATTATCGCCGGGTTGTCATCCAGCAAAAAATGCGGGAAGCAAAGGATCATACAGACGAAATTGATTACTTGACTGCACTGACAAAGGAAGGACTGACAGGGTCTATCGACGGCCTTGGCCGCGCGCCAAAAGGGGTCAACGATGGCAATGGGTTCGTGTTCATTTCCCACGTTGGAGATGTATACCCAAGCGGGCTGCTGCCTGTGAAAGCAGGGAACGTAAGGGAACAGCCCCTTGCTGAAATTTACAGGGATTCGCCAGTCTTCAAATCATTGAGGAATCCTGATGAGTACAAAGGAAAATGCGGAGTGTGCGAATTCAGGCATGTATGCGGGGGTTCACGCTCAAGAGCATACGCGATGACCGGTGATTACCTGGAGAGCGAGCCATTCTGTGTTTACATCCCTAAAGCGTTGAGAAAGCAAAAGCAGGAGAGCTGATAAAGCTCTCCTGGGGAACTTTAAAAAAAAGCGAGTGATGCCAGATGAAAGGCATTCACTCGCTTTTTTATATTAATCAATGGAACAAAAAACTGCCGGGCAGTTTTCACAGCCGATTTCCTGGCGTAAATAATCTACATCATGTACGAGGATTTTCCCTTTTTTAATTGAAATGATTCCTTCTCGCTTCAGGTCGTTCAAGATCCGGTTTGTGCTTTCGCGGGAAGTTCCGCAGAAATTGGCCAGCTCCTGGTTAGTCAGCGGCAGGTCGATCAAAATGCCGGTATCTTTCTGGACACCATAGCTGTTAGTCATCCGGATCAAGGTAGAGAATAATGCTCCTTTTTTCCCGTTAAGAACCAGGTCGCGGAATTTAGTCTGGGTTTTACGGAAATGATCGCTCATCCACTTCATGAATTCAAAGGCAAGTGATGGATTGTGGAAAATCTCCTTTTCGATCACATCTTTTCTGATTGCTGCGATTTTCGCATCTTCCAGGATTAGCGCACTCAAGAGATACTTAGGTGCATCAGTAAAAAGTGTCAACTCTCCGCAAATATCGTTTTCTCCGCAAATTCTTAAGGCAAGCTCGCGGCCATCCTGGGTGACTTTGCTGATTTGGACCTTGCCGCCCAGGATCAAATAAAGCTCCTCTGCCTCCATGCCCTCCTGAAACAGATATGATCCTTTTTGTACATGGATGGTCCGGTCGGCAAACTGGAGTAATTCTTTAATTTCAATTGAATGAGTCGCTTTAGTTGTGTTTGGCATGGTCATCACCCTTTTTTTGATTTTAAAAAGCATAGATCTCACTTTGAGAATTGTCTAGCTCCTGCGCTTTTCTTTTTTTCCGTGGCTTCTCTTTATTGACCCAATAATAACATCGGGATAGTGTTAACTAAATGATGATTAAGGAAATGTCAAAATCTCGTCACATTATAAGACCATTTTGTTCACATTTTCGAAACAAATGCGGTCAGTCTATCTATATTATATCGATAATAAAAGTCGGGTGTTTCAATTGTTTAGAGACAACTGTGACAGTTTATTGAACAAAGAAAGTGATGTGAAGTTCGTCATATCTAATAGTTTCGATTTTTCTTACTATTTATCCAAGTAACTGTCTGGTATATCTAAAATTTTTGCAAACAGAGGGGGAAACCATGATCACACAAAAAGTTCAACTGCCGCTTCAAACGCTCAGTCTTGTTGCTGGATTTATGGTATGGGTGATTTTATCTGCATTAATGCCGTTCATTAAAGAGGATATTCAGCTGACTGCCAACCAGGTAGCAATGGCTACTGCCATTCCCGTCGTCCTTGGTTCTGTCCTTAGAATTCCAATTGGGTTCTGGACAAACAAATACGGGGCAAGAAAACTGTTTTTTATCAGCTTTGCATTCCTGCTGTTTCCAGTTTATTTCATCAGTATTGCTGATTCCTATATTGAATTGTTGATTGGAGGATTATTCGTCGGCACTGGGGGAGCCATTTTCTCTGTAGGCGTAACCTCACTGCCAAAATACTATCCGAAAGAACGCCACGGCTTCGTAAACGGAATCTATGGGGTAGGAAATCTGGGAACGGCCGTTACAACTTTTTCAGCACCAGTCATTGCAGCTCAGTTCGGGTGGCAGCTAACTGTCAAGCTTTTCATCATCTTGCTGATTGCATTCGCATTACTTAACTTTTTCCTCGGTGACAAAAAAGAACCAAAAGTTGTGACTCCTCTGGCTGAGCAAATCAAGAGTGTGTACAAAAACCAGAAGCTTTGGGCATTGAGCTTATTTTACTTCTTAACTTTTGGTTCATTTGTAGCCTTCACAATCTATCTGCCCAACTTCCTGGTATCTCATTTCGAGCTTGATAAAGTCGATGCAGGACTAAGGACAGCAGGCTTCATTGCACTGGCGACGTTTTTCAGGCCAATCGGCGGCTGGCTGGGTGATAAATTCAACTCATTCGTCATATTGATGGCTGTGTTCGCAGGAATGACCATTTCGGGCTTTCTGCTCTCGTTCACGCCTTCGTTAACTTTGTATACAATTGGCTGTCTCGCAGTCGCAGTCAGTGCCGGCATCGGGAATGGGACTGTCTTCAAGCTTGTACCGCTTTATTTTTCAAAGCAAGCTGGGATCGTTAACGGAATTGTTTCAGCGATGGGTGGATTAGGGGGATTTTTCCCGCCGCTTATGCTGGCATTCCTGTTCAACCTTACCGGACACTATGCAATTGGTTTCATGGCTTTATCACAGGTGGCGCTGGCAAGCCTAATCATCGTGATTTGGATGTTCTATCAGGAGAAATTAAATCTTGCTAAAAATATCCTCGACCACACAGCTGAGGGAATCATGATTACAGATGTCAACGGTACGATTGAAAAAGTAAATCCAGCATTCACGACTGTCACAGGCTACAGTGCAGAGGAAGTCATTGGGGAAAATCCTCGCCTCCTGCAATCCGGTAAGCATGGGGAAGACTTTTACAGGGAGATGTGGCAATCCGTAAAGTACAAGGGATTCTGGCAGGGGGAGATTTGGAACAAGAAGAAGAACGGTACCATTTATACTGAATGGTTAACAATCAGCCCAGTGAAAAATGAAGCAGGTGAAATTAAGAACTTTGTGGGCATGTTCAGTGAATTGACCTTAAAGAACGAATAAGCCTTTTAAAAGACTGCGTCCCTGATGCGGTCTTTTCCTTGCTTTACCGAAAAGAAATTCCTGCTTAAGGCGCTTGCGCTTTTTATATGATATTATGACAACATGATGACATTTCTACACAAAAACACTATCCTTGCAGTTTTTATGTTGTAATATAGACATAAGGATGTAATCTACTATTCTAATAGAGGACTGAAGATGTTACTGTGAGAATATTAACAGTAAAGAACCTGCGTTGCTGTTACAATTTCAGTATTCATCACTTCTATAATTGGAGTTGACACAAAATGGTGAAAAACATAATCAAAGACCAATTAAATAGACCGCTACGCGACTTGCGTATTTCTGTTATAGATCGTTGTAATTTCCGCTGTCAGTATTGTATGCCTGCCGAAATCTTTGGCCCTGATTTCGCTTTCCTTCCTAAAAGCGAGCTATTGTCATATGAAGAAATTGAACGTGTGGCCAGGTTATTCATAGAACTTGGGGTGGAAAAGATCAGGCTTACAGGCGGGGAGCCACTGATGCGCAAGGATTTGCCAATCCTCGTCAAGATGCTGAATGAGATTGAAGGATTAAAGGATATCGCTTTGACCACCAATGGCGTAATGCTGCCGAAGTATGCAGAGGAGCTGCGTGCTGCTGGACTGAAGCGGGTCAATATCAGCCTGGATAGTTTAAAAGATGAATTGTTTGGCGAAATTAATGGCCGGAATGTTGGTGTAGGTCCGGTATTAAAAGGAATTGAGTCAGCGAAGAAAGCTGGCTTGGGCGTTAAGATCAATATGGTAGTCAAAAAGGGACTCAATGATACTGAGATTCTCCCAATGGCCGAATTCTGCAAAAAAGAAGGCCTGGAGCTCCGCTACATTGAATTCATGGATGTAGGTAGTACGAATGGCTGGAAAATGGATGATGTCATCACGAAGAAGCAGATCCATGACCTTTTGAGCCAGCATTATGAATTAGAACCAGTTGATCCTGAGTATTTCGGTGAAGTCGCGAAAAAATACCGTTATAAAGGAACGGATATTAATGTCGGTTTCATCTCATCGGTATCAGAGTCATTCTGCTCAAGCTGCACAAGGTCACGTTTGTCAGCGAATGGCCAGATATTCACATGCCTGTTCAATGGCAATGGCCACGACATCCGCGACTTCATGCGCGCTGGCGCTACAGATGGTGAACTCCGCGGCCGTATTACGGACGTTTGGAATCATAGAGATGACCGTTATTCTGATGAAAGAACGGCTGAAACAGTTGCGAACAGAAAGAAAATCGAAATGTCCTATATTGGCGGCTAAGACTCCTTCGGGGGTCTTTTTTATTGTTTTTTTAGGCTCTTTTCTCAAACTTTGCTGCAATTGACTACAAAATCGGATTCCTTCGCAAAGTTGACTCTTTTGTGAGAAAAGAGCATGCAAACTGACTGCCGACCTGCAAGATGGCTTTATATTACGTTAAAATGGTCTTTAGAATTTTAACAACAATCTTCACGAAACCATTTTTCATGATCTTTTTACTTTGGCGCGTATGGAAAATTTGGACATACTATGTTTCCGGACAAATGGTTTATGGGTATACATGAATCTACTATAAACTTGTTGGAGAATGCTGAATGCTAAAAAGAAGACTGGAATTTTTATTTGTATTTATTTTAATGGCATGTTTCTATATTGTATTTTTTACCGACTATAGCCAGACTTTCAAGGTATCAGCCATACTGATCTATGCGGTGATCATTTTTATCAGCATGTATTCATTGATGCTTGAAAACCGTTCGGCTCAGCACACGCTGATGTGGATGTATGTCATGCTGCTTTTTCCCGTGGGCGGTTATTTCTTTTATTTATTTTCGGGTCAGCTGTATTTAAAGGGTTATTTATATAAAAGCAAGCGGACGAGAGACCGTGACCAGTGGGAAAAACTGATGAGGAAGGAAGAGTCGAGGGACCTTTCTTTTTTGATTGAAAATCAGCAATGCTTCGCCAAGTATGCAAAAAATGCAACGTTGACACCGATAACAACTGCCTCCAGGGCAAAGATCCTGAAAAATGGAGAAGAAACCTTTGCCGAACTGAAAAAGAAATTACGGGAAGCAGAAAGATTCATCCATATGGAATACTATATTTTCAGGTCTGATCGCCTTGGACGGGAGATTATAGATATCCTGATTGAAAAGGCAAAGCAAGGTGTCGAGGTTTTATTCATGTTCGATGCTGCCGGAAGCATGAAGTTCGCAGTGAGCGACCTTAAAGACATGCAGGAGGCGGGCATTAAAGCGGCACCGTTCTCCCCGCTAAAATACGGGTTCTTCAATCAGAAGTTCAACTTTCGAAATCACAGAAAAATTGTCATTATCGATGGGGAGATTGGATTTGTCGGAGGTTTGAACGTTGGAGTAGAATATTTAGGAGAAGATGATAAAATCGGTTTCTGGCGTGATACGCATATGGTGCTGACCGGTGAGGCTGTGTATACCCTTCATAATGTCTTTTTGCTTGATTGGGAATATGTCAGCGGCGAGAAAGTGCTGGGAAATAAGCGAGCCGTGAAAAATCCCCATGATGAAGATGAACTCGATGGGGCTATCCAGGTCGTGCCAAGCGGTCCGGATACTCAGCAGGGAATCATGAGTGATTTTTACTATACGATGATGTCCTGTGCAACAAAATCGATTTGGATTGCTACCCCTTATTTTGTCCCTGACGAAGCAATCCGCACGGCATTGAGAGTTGCCGCAGCAAAGGGGATTGAAGTCAGGATCATGGTCCCTGAAATCAATGACAGCTACCTGACGCAATATGCGAGCCGTTCTTACTATTCTGAGCTATTACGGAACGGGGCAGAGATTTACTCGTACAAAAAAGGGTTTTTGCACCAGAAGGTCATCATCGTTGATGGGAATATCGCCTCGATTGGCACAGCCAATTTAGACATGCGGAGCTTTCATCTGAATTTCGAGGTCAATGTATTTTTGTTTGGTACAAGTTCGATCAGGGACCTTGTGGCTCATTATGAAGAGGATCTTGAGGACTCGGAGAAAATCAGTCCTGTTAAATATCATAAGCGCGGGCTTTGGGAACGAACGAAGGAATCGTTCGCGCGGCTTTTCTCCGGTGCATTATAACGTAAGCTGTAATGAAAAATGCCCCATCATTAATTGATTGGGGCATTCTAACTGGTTAGGCGATATACCTTGGAAACAGGATGTTGTTTTCTAGATGGACATGCATGAAGGTATGTGATTCCAGCGCCTCAAGACGCTTGTATACCAAGCGGTACGTTCCGCACGCATCGATTGGCGGATTGAAGTCAGCTGTTATTTCACGCAGTTGCTTTAGGATTGAGCCGGCATGGTCATGTTCCTTCTCAAGTTCTGTGATTTCTGCGATCATTTCAGAACGTTCTACATCATTTGCGGTATCAAGCTGCAGCAATAGCGGGAAGACAGTTGCTTCTTCTTTTGCGGTATGCTCCAGGAGCTCCTTCTTCAACTTATAGAAAAGCTCATAGACCTTCAAAAGTTCATCGTGGCGGTCACCGTGCACTTTAGCGACCTTTGTTACATACGGGCTTAGCAGTTTTAACTCTTCTTCAAGTTCGCGGTGGTATTTGTTCTTGATATGGTCGATCAATTCTGCTGAGTCAGTTTCTGTCCAGACCTCCATACTTTCTGGAGCGCCGTTATGCTTTCGATATAATTCTTCGAGTGCCTCCATGATTGCCGGCACGTCCAGGTTTTGTTCAGCCGCCGCTTCCGCTAGAGGACGATTGCCGCCACAGCAGAAATCCAGTCTATTTTGCTTGAACAAATCACTTGATTGAGGGAATATATTGACAATATCTTTAACTAAAGAATTTTGATCAAAAGGCATTTTCATATAAGTACCTCCAGGAGATTATTTAATACTGTTTACATACTCATCATAAAGGAAATGGTTTTACTGCTTGGTGATGTGCATCACACTTCACAAAAAATCTACATATTTTCGGGAGATTTTATGAGAGAATACTGTGAGGTTTGTTATGTTTTCATTTTTACATTACTCTTATAATGAAAAGGGTATATTTATAAGTTAAGCCTGCAATAGGAGCTGATTATATGTTAGAAAAAAGAAACCCTATTCCAATTGGAGAGGCAGTTAAGAGAGTGATGGAGCATAAGAAAAAAGGCTCCACTGAATATGTTTCAATAAATGAAAGCTTTGGACGCTATCTTTCAGAGGACTTGAAAGCAACCAGTGATGTGCCTCATTTTGACAGAGCTCCATACGATGGATATGCGATTCGTTCTGTCGATACACAGGAAGCCTCTCAAAATCACGCGGTTGAATTCGAAGTGGTTGACCATATCGGAGCAGGTATGCTAACGGATAAAGAACTTGGACCGTTCCAGGCTGTCAGGATTATGACAGGCGCCCAGATGCCTGTTGGAGCTGACGCTGTTGTTATGCTGGAATTAGCTAAAGAAGCAGAGCGTGATGGAAAAAAATATATGGAAACAAAGCGGAAACATAATAAAGGAGACAATGTTTCCTACCGCGGTGAGGATGCAAAGGAAGGGGAGGTCCTTGTAAAAAAAGGCACCTTCATCAATCCGGGAATCCAGGCGATGCTGGCAACTTTCGGGTATGCAAAAGTACCAGTAGCAAAGAAGCCGGTAATTGGCCTTTATGCAACAGGGACTGAATTGCTGGATGTCGATGAACCGCTTGAGCCGGGAAAAATTCGCAACAGCAACTCTTATATGATCTCCGCACAAATTCTTCGTGCCGGTGCAGAAGTGAAATACTTTGGACAGCTGCCAGATGATTTTGATACATGCTTCGATGCAGTGAGCAAAGCGATTGAGGAAGTGGACTTATTCATTACAACCGGTGGGGTTTCTGTCGGGGACTATGACTATCTCCCGGAAATCTATGCAAAGCTTGGAGCAGAGGTGTTGTTCAATAAGGTAGCGATGAGGCCTGGAAGCGTCACTACTGTAGCCCAGCTTGACGGGAAGGTATTGTTCGGTCTGTCAGGAAACCCTTCTGCTTGCTATGTAGGTTTTGAATTGTTCGCCCGTCCAATCATCAGGACGATGCTGTTCACTGGTCAGCCTCATTTGAGGAAGGAGAAAGCCATTCTTGATGCCAATTTCCCTAAAGCAAATCCATTCACTAGATTTGTAAGGAGTGCCCTGACAATCGAGAATGGAAAACTGGTAGTGACACCAAGCGGTCTGGATAAATCAAACATCATCATGAGCCTTGCCGGGGCTAACTCCCTCATGATTCTGCCTGGCGGCACGAGAGGTTTTGAACAGGGAACCGAGGTGGAGGTCCTGATGCTCGAAGACCATGCGGGCAGCGAATGGCCTTGGTAAAACCGGTGCTGTTCCAGATTGCAGGGTACCAAAACAGCGGCAAAACCACGCTTAGCCTGATGTTGATTAAACAGCTGACTGCAGCTGGCCTTAAGGTAGCGACAGTGAAACATCATGGGCATGGCGGCAAGCCGGAAGTTGTTGAGGCAAAGGATTCAGATAAGCATATTAAGGCTGGAGCCGCTGTCTCACTTGTAGAAGGAGGAGGCAGGATGATCATCCATGCTGAAAACGGTTCATGGTCCCTTGCTGAAGAAATAGACATGCTTTCCTTCTTCAAGCCAGATGTAATATTGATAGAAGGCTATAAGAATGAGCCCTTTCCCAAGGCGGTCATCCTGCGTGATGAAAGAGATCTGGAGCTAGTGGAAAAGCTTCAGAATATCCAGGTCGTCTTATGCCGGGATCCGGGTCTGCTAAACTTATTAAAGGATATTGCACTTCCTGTTCTTAATATGGATGATGGAGTTAGCTGGATTTTAGAGGAAATCATCAAAAAATAGGTGATTTCCTCTAGGTCCTTCAAGGTTTAGCTAGAAAAGTTCTTATTTTAGACATATACGGCGACTTTTGTCACTGCCACTTTATACCTGCCCGGTTAGAATGTTAATGGGGTTCAGGTTGTGACATATGTGTGAGGTGAGAGCGATGGAAATGCTGCAAATTTTTTTGTGGATTGTTTATCCATATTCTGTTGTGGCAATTGTGGCGATGGGACTAGTCTGGCAGTACGATGCATCGAGAGAGGAAGGAACACGTTCGAAAGCAGGGAGGCTTCTGCTGGGCGTCGTCAAAACACTTATGGCCGCCAGCACGGCGACAGGTATTGCGATCGTGATGTCAAGCAGCATAGCGAACGAACCAGTATTGCTGTTAAGATGGCTCATCAGCCTTGCCCAACTGCAGCCGGACATGAGCCTGGTCATGGATGTTTCCATTCTCTCGAAGGTCCATTATATTACTGTATTCCTATTCCTATTGAGTCTGGCATTCACGAAGGAAATTTATTATTTGCTAAAACCGCACTTATATTTAAAGAAAATATTTTTAAAATTGCATTTCGAAAGAAGAGGCTGATGGCAGAATTTCAGCCTCTTCTTTTCTTTAGGTTGTTTTCGTAAAGATTGTTGTTAAAATCCTAAAGACGATTTTAAAATAATCTAAAGCTAATTAGTAGGTCGGAATAAAGTTTGCATGCTCTTTTCTCATTCTTAGAATCAACTTTGCAAGGAAACATAGTTCATTCATCCTATTTTGCGGTCAATAGCAAAAAGTTTGAGAAAAGAGCCCTTTTTTTTGACAGTTCAGTGTCATTTGGAATTCCTCATCCCCAAATGTGATGTGTTTCACTTATTATACCTTTTGTCTGCTTTATATTTAAGGCAGGAAACAAAAGGGAGTGTTCATTCATGAAGTTATTTATGCCAAAACAGCATGGAGCCTGGGCGATGTTGATCATCCCTTTCTGGCTTGGAGCAGCGGCAAGTGAATTAGTCTGGCAGCATGTCCCGTTTTTTATCGGGTGGCTGTTACTATATTTAGGAACATATCCGCTTCTTTTGATGTTCAAGAAAAAGAAAATCCCATTTTATCGTAAATGGGCGCTTACTTATATAATACCAGCCTTATTATTCTTGATGGTCCCATTGTTCATGACACCAACGATTGTGACCTTTGGCCTAGCAATGATTCCGTTTTTCATGATCAATGCATACTTCTCTGCGAAAAATAAAGACCGTGCTCTCCTTAATGATTTAAGTGCAATCGTTGTTTTCTCTATTGCCGGACTTGCAAGCAGCTATCTTGCGAATGGGGAAATCAATGAAAATGCCATTCTTGTTTTTGCCGCATCGATCCTGTTTTTCACAGGAAGCACATTTTACGTGAAAACAATGATCCGCGAGAAGAAAAATAGTCAATTCAAATGGATTTCCTGGTCGTACCATTTACTCGTTCCGGTATTATGGCTTGTGGCTGGAGAAGCAATCGTAGCGGCAGCCGCAATTCCTAGCTTTATCAGAGCGATGGCATTTTACGGTAAACCGCTTTCTGTCATGAAGGTAGGCATATACGAAATCGTGAACGCAGCCCTGTTTTTTATCATCATGCTGTTTGCGATTCTCTAAGATCATCCAATTTGAAAACACTCAATAAGAAAAGCCGCCAGTTAAAGTCTGGCGGCTTTTCTATTCAATATTGCATACCTCAATCGGGCAATTCTCACAATCTATTTCTCTTTTTAGGCGGTTGATGGCATGGATGGTAATGAATCCTTTATCAATGGAAATGATTTTGCTTTTCCTTAGGTCGCTCAATAATCTGTTTACGACTTCGCGTGAGGTCCCACAGAAGTTTGCAAGCTCCTGGTTTGTAAGGGATACATTAATTTTAACGCCTTCATCTGTTTTAATGCCATAGCTGTTTGCCATCCGGATCAATGTGGAGTACATTGCGCCTTTTTTTCCATGAAGGACGAGATCTCTGAACCTTGTTTGCGATTTGCGGTGCTGCAGGGAAAGCCATTTAACGAGTTCCAGTGCCAGCCCGCTGTCCTTTTCAATTTCAGTCTCGAGCTTATCCTTCTGTATCACCGCTACCGTACCGCTTTCTGAGGCCCGGGCATTCAATATATGCTGAGATGCCGTGCTGAATAGTGATAACTCTCCAACCAACTCACCAGCTGAACACATTCTGATTGTTAACTCGCGTCCATCCGGCACCATTTTGCTGATTTGAAATTTCCCGCTCTGGATAATATACAGCTCGTCTGCGGTATTTCCTTCTTCAAAAAGAAACCGCCCTTTATCAATAGTCTTGATTTTATGGACCTTTTCAAAAAGCTTATTCAAATTTGGTGACAACGTTGTTGCAGTCAACATATGAATACCACCTTATCTACGGGAGGTTATACTCCCTTCCGTATCTGATATTAATATTATTATATTGTAAAGCATACAAAGCCAGCAATAAAATTGTGAATTGTTCACATATTGTTAATAAATCTGTTGCGTTTTTTTCTCTTTGTTTTTATAATAAAAAGAAATTTATTTATAAATATAAACAAACGTGATTATTTATGCATGCGTTGAAAGGAGGTTTCAAGTGAAGGCATCAATCATTGGCACAACTGGATATGGGGGTGGAGAACTAATTCGTATCCTGGCAAATCATCCATATATCAGTATTCATTCAATCCACACAACAAGAGAAGAAAAACCTGTTTCTGAAGAATACCCCCATTTAACAGGGATTTTTGATAAAGTCCTCACCAAGATTGAAACTGACAAAATCGCCGCGGAATCAGACATTGTGTTCCTGGCAACCCCATCAAAAGTTTCCGGAAAGCTTGTAAAATCTTTTCTCAATAAGAACATTAAAGTCATTGATTTATCAGGTGACTTGAGATTGAAAGACGCATCAGCATATGAAGAATGGTATAAGCATGAATCAGTCAGTGCTTCTATATTGGATGAAGCGGTATACGGGCTAAGTGAATGGAATAGGGAGCAGATTATGAATGCAAACCTGCTGGCAAATCCAGGATGTTACCCGACTGCAGCTCTCCTTGGGCTGGCACCTGTGCTGACAGAAAAGCTGATTGATTCGAATAGTATCATCATTGATGCAAAGTCTGGAGTGTCCGGTGCAGGGAGGTCTCCCTCAATGGGAACGTTATACGCTGAGTTGAATGAAAATTTCAAAATTTATAAAGTTAATGAGCACCAGCATATCCCTGAAATCGAGCAGCAGCTCAGTCTTTGGAATGGCGAAGAGGTTAGGGTCACCTTCAGCACACATTTAATACCCGTCACAAGAGGAATCATGGCGACCATATATGTTCAGTTAAAAGAAGATCTGGATACTTTGAGACTGCTAGATTTATATAAAGAAACATATGATAGCCACGCATTTATAAGAGTAAGGAAAAACGGAATGTTCCCTTCAGTCAAAGAGGTCAAGGGGTCGAATTACTGTGATATTGGGCTGCATGCGGACAGCAGGACAGGAAGGCTGACGATTGTATCGGTGATCGATAATTTAATGAAAGGCGCTGCAGGTCAGGCGGTTCAAAACGCCAATATTATGTTTGGATTAGAGGAAAGTGCAGGACTGAAGATGATTCCACTGTATCCATAAAGGAGGAAAATATGTACCAGGCAATGACCGACAAGCAATTAATAAAAAAAATCCCTGATGGAGGAATTTTAACTCCAAAAGGATTCCAGTGCGGCGGAGTACATGCAGGGCTGCGCTATGCCAAGCTTGATTTAGGGATGATTGTAAGCGAGAATCCGGCCAGTTGTGCCGCTGTCTACACGACAAGTCACTTCCAGGCGGCTCCATTGGCGGTAACACAGGAAAGTATTGCGGAGGAGAAGGTTCTCCAGGCAATCGTCGTCAACAGTGCATGTGCGAATGCATGCACGGGAGAACAAGGATATAAGGATGCGCTGAAAATGCGATCATTGGCAGCAGCAAAACTGGGGATTCCTGAACATCATGTTGCTGTTGCATCCACTGGAGTAATCGGTGAATATATGCAGATGGAAAAAATTGAGTCTGGAATCGGAAAGCTTTCTATCGGCAAAACAGCGGATGATGCAAAGGATTTCCAAACGGCGATCCTGACAACGGATACAGTAATGAAAAGCTGCTGTTACACTGCTGAAATTGACGGGGTAACAGTGAGTATAGGAGGGGCCGCGAAGGGTTCTGGGATGATTCACCCGAACATGGCCACGATGCTTGGTTTTTTAACAACTGATGCTAATATATCAAGTGAATACTTGGCGGCAGCGCTAAAGGATGTAACGAATACAACCTTCAATCAAATCACGGTGGATGGAGATACATCCACGAATGATATGGTGCTGGTGCTGGCAAATGGAACTGCAGGAAATCTGTCATTGGACCCGGACCATCCAGATTGGGTAGTTTTTATAGACTTGTTAAAAGAAAGCTGTGCAAGTCTTGCAAAACAGATTGCAAAGGATGGAGAGGGAGCAACAAAATTGATTGAGATATCGGTAACAGGCGCAATGTCTGATGAAGAAGCACGAATGGTCGGAAAACAGATCGCCGGGTCTAACCTTGTCAAAACAGCAGTTTACGGGGCGGATGCGAACTGGGGACGGATCATAGGCGCGATCGGCCAAAGTGAGGCATCCGTAAATCCAAAAACTGTCGATATATCTCTTGGAGAAATTGCTATGCTTAAAGATAGTACACCTGTAGCTTTCGATGAAGATCAGGCGAGGGAGTACCTGATGGATGACAAGATTGAAATTTTCGTTGACCTGCATTTGGGGGAAGGAAAAGGAATGGCCTGGGGCTGCGATCTTTCCTATGATTATGTGAAAATAAATGCAAGCTATCGGACTTAAAGGGGCGGATTAATTGGAAACGGTGGTCATTAAATGCGGCGGAAGTGTGTTAGAGGAGCTTAATGACAATTTCTTCAGTAGTCTAAAAGAATTGATGGCGGATGGGTTCTATCCCGTCATCGTTCACGGGGGCGGGCCAGCAATCAACTCGATGCTTGATTTATATGAAATCCCGGCTATGTTCAAAGATGGTCTTAGAGTGACGTGTGAAAAGACGATCGGAATTGTTGAAATGGTACTTTCCGGACAGACGAATCGGCAGCTGTGCAGCATGCTGATGAAGCAGGACTTCAATGCTCTTGGCATCAATGGGAGCGATGGTCTTTGCCTTCAGGCCGAATATATTGATAAGCAGAGCTTGGGATACGTTGGGACGATTACCCAGGTAAACACTGACTTGATTATGCTGGCGCTTCAAAATGGCTATATTCCTGTGATTACGCCACTCGGTATTGCCAATGATGGCAGCAAGCTAAATATAAATGGCGATTATGCTGCTGCATCGATTGCGAAAGCCTTGAAGGCTGAACGTTGTGCTTTTATAACCAATGTGGACGGAATCCTGATAGATGGTGAGCTGGTGACCGAAATGACTGATAGTCAAATAGAGAGCTATATTTCTGATGGAAGTATCTATGGAGGAATGGTTCCAAAGGTAAAATCCGCCTTGTCAGCTACAGCGGCGGGTGTAGATACTGTCATGATTATTTCTGGCAAAAAGCGATTCTATAAAAATAACTGCTGGCATGGAACAGCGATTGCCGCAAAAGAAGAGGTGTTTTAATGAGCCATTTATTCCCTACTTATCAACGATGGGAAATACAGCCTGTAAAAGCAGAAGGGACGCTCCTTTATGGAAAGGACGGCCAGCAATACCTTGATTTTACTTCTGGCATTGGCGTCTGCAATTTGGGCCATCGTCATGAAGCAGTAGAGCATGCAGTCAAGGAACAACTCGACTTATTCTGGCATGTATCGAATCTCTTTCCGCAAACAATCCAGGAAGAAGCAGCTAAAAAGCTCGCAGATAGTTCTGGATTGGATTGTGTATTTTTTGCCAATAGCGGTGCAGAAGCAAACGAAGCAGCGATTAAACTTGCAAGGAAAGCTACTGGGCGCACCAAAATCATCACGTTCCTGCAATCCTTTCACGGCAGGACTTTCGCCGGCATGGCTGCCACCGGGCAGGATAAAATCAAGCAGGGGTATGGCAGCATGCTTGAAACATTTATCCATATGCCATTCAATGACCTGGATGCTCTAAAAACTGAAATTGATTCTGATACAGCTGCGGTAATGATTGAAATTATCCAGGGTGAGGGCGGAATTCATGTCGTAACAAACGAATTTATAAAGGAAGCAGCAAGTTTATGTGCTGAAAGTGGCGTACTGCTTATTATCGATGAAATCCAGACCGGGATCGGCCGGACTGGCAGACCATTTGCATTTCAGCATTTTGGGATAGAACCTGATATTATAACCGTTGCAAAAGGGCTTGGTAATGGGCTTCCAATAGGAGCCGCCATCGGCAAAGCTGGTCTCGCTGAGTTTTTTGGTCCGGGCACCCATGGTTCGACATTTGGCGGAAATCCGATCAGTACGGCGGCAGCGATAGCCGTTATGGATACCATTTTTAATGAAGGATTCCTTGCAGAGGCATCTGCCAAAGGGAAATTACTATTTGAGTTACTTCATAATGAACTCGGTTGGATGGAAGTGGTTAAAGACATCAGGGGACTCGGGTTGATGGCTGGAATTGAACTGACTGTCGATGCACAGCCGATTTTAGCTGAATTGAGGAAATCGGGAATGATTGCATTGCCGGCAGGAGAAAAGGTTGTCCGTCTGCTTCCGCCGCTGAATGTTACAGAAGAGGAGATAGAGAAGGCTGTCTCTTTACTGAAAGGAACCTTAAGTAAATCTAAGGTAACTGCATAAATTGCAGTAAAATTTTTTAAATTGCGTTGCATAAAAATAAATTAACTTAAATAAATATACGTTTGGAGATGTGTCTGATGAAAGGATATCTGCATCTGGCTGACGGCAAGACATTTCAGGGGCACTTACATGGATCGCTAGCTGAAGAGGCCATTGCCGGCGAGATTGTTTTTTTTACAGGAATGACGGGTTATCAAGAAGTATTGACCGATCCTTCATACAAGAATCAAATCATTGTTTTCACGTATCCGCTGATTGGCAACTATGGAATCAATGATAAAGATTTTGAAAGCAAAAAGCCGCATGTTGCGGCAGTGATTGTCTTTGAAGCTGCAAAAACAGCTTATCACTATGAAGCACAGCACTCATTCACTGAATATCTGGAGAAATGGGATATTCCCGTACTGGAGCATGTGGATACTCGCGAGCTCGTAAAATGTATTCGGCAGAATGGAACGATGCCTGCCATTTTATCAAGCGACTCAATATGTGAATCAAGCTGTGAAACGATCAAGGGTCTCAAGGTGCAGGCAGTATCATCGGTGGTACCAGAAACTTTAGGGTTTGGCGACACTCATATTGTGTTAATTGATTACGGTTTTAAGAAATCAATCGCAGACTATCTGGTAAAACAAAATTGTCTCGTGACAATTGTTCCTTTCAATTATAGCTTAGAACAAATTGCAGCCTTGAAGCCTGATGGTGTGCTTTTATCCAATGGACCTGGTGATCCGAAGGAATTATTTGGACAGCTGCATGAGATCAGGAAAATAATCGAGCATTATCCAGTATTGGGGATTTGCCTGGGGCACCAGCTGGCAGCGCTGGCCCTTGGAGGGGATACAAGCAAAATGCTCTTTGGCCATCGTGGTGCAAACCAGCCAGTTTACGATGTGAAAAGCAACCGGGTGTTCATGTCCTCGCAAAACCACAGCTATGCAGTTGATCCAAAAAGTATCGACAGTACAGGATTGAAGGTTCGTTTCTTCAATAAAAATGATCAGTCAATCGAAGGCCTTTACCATGAAAAATGGCCGCTGATGACTGTTCAGTTCCACCCAGAAGCCAGTCCTGGACCTGAAGACAGTGTATTCATATTTGAAGATTTCATCAATACAGTCAAATACAGAAAACGGAGAGAAGTCAGCTATGCCTAAGGATAAAAATATTCATTCAATACTGGTAATCGGTTCTGGCCCCATTATTATCGGCCAGGCCGCTGAATTCGATTATGCAGGGACACAGGCATGCATTGCCTTGAAAGAGGAAGGATACCGGGTCATTCTTGTAAACAATAACCCGGCAACTGTCATGACGGATCATGTATTTGCAGATGCAGTCTATTTTGAACCGATGACGGCAGAAGCGGTAGAAAAAGTGATCCAGCGGGAAAAGCCGGATGGTATTTTAGGGACTCTTGGCGGCCAGGCAGGATTGAATCTTGTGTTCAAGCTAAGTGAAGAGGGCATTCTCGAAAAATACAATGTAAAAGTGCTGGGGACTTCAGTTTCGAGTATTAAGCAAGGAGAAGACAGGGAAGCATTCCGCAGCCTGATGCATGAGTTGAATGAACCAGTGCCGGAGAGTGAAATCGTTCAATTTGTTGAAGAAGCGGTGGCCTTTGCAAACAAAATCGGCTTTCCGTTAATTGTAAGGCCCGCCTACACGCTGGGAGGCACAGGCGGCGGGATTGCCGGAACAATGGAAGAATTGATCTCTCTTGTATCCGGCGGGCTGAATGAGAGCCCGATTAATCAATGCCTGGTTGAAAGAAGCATTGCAGGCTATAAGGAAATTGAATACGAAATGATGCGTGACGCTGCTGGTACTTGCATCTCCATCTGCAATATGGAGAATATCGACCCGGTTGGCATCCATACTGGCGACTCCATCGTAGTAGCTCCATCACAGACGCTGACGGATCGAGAATACCATATGCTTCGGACATCCGCTGTTAAAATTATATCAGCTCTGGGAATCGTAGGAGGCTGCAATATCCAGTTTGCCCTCGACCCTAAGAGCAAAAATTACTTTTTGATTGAAGTAAACCCCAGGGTCAGCAGGTCCTCAGCGCTCGCATCGAAAGCGACAGGATATCCAATCGCACGGATGGCCGCAAAGCTGGCAGCCGGTTACAACCTTTCCGAAATCATTAACCCTGTTACAGGCAATACCTTTGCCAGCTATGAGCCGTCGCTCGACTATGTAGTGGTGAAAATACCGAAATGGCCGTTTGAGCAATTCCCGCAAATCGACAGGACCTTAGGGACGCAAATGAAGGCAACAGGGGAAGCAATGGCAATTGACCGAAGCTTTGAACGAGCTTTTATCAAAGCGATACGGTCACTGAATAGCAATGCTCTGGATCTACAACTGCCGGCGTTTGAAGAATTTACTGTCGAACAGCTGAATGCTCTGGCTGGAAAACAGACAGACCAGCGGGTTTTTGCATTGCTCGAATTGCTGCGTCGGGGTATGGAAATTCAATCCCTCCATGAAATAACAAAGATCGATTTATTTTTCCTGAATAAATTCAAGTCTTTGACCGATATTGAGAAGTCGATTGAAGGGCTTCAATTTGAAAGTATTACAGCTCCAAAGCTTAGATCTCTGAAAGAAAAAGGATTCAGTGATGCTTTTCTGGCCAAAAAGTGGAGTGTTCGTGAGCAGAAGGTCAGGGAGCTGCGGAAAAGCCATGGTATCAAACCTGTTTATAAAATGGTCGATACATGTGCGGCGGAATTCGAATCTGCGTCCAATTATTTTTACTCCAGCTATCTTGGTGAAAATGAAGCGACGGTTGATAGCAGCAAACGAAAGGTGCTTGTCATTGGCAGCGGCCCGATTAGCATCGGTCAGGGAATTGAGTTTGATTATTGCTCGGTTCATGGCGTTTTTGCCCTCAAAGAAGAAAATGTTGAAACGATCATGATCAACAATAACCCGGAGACTGTCAGCACTGATTTTGCCATATCAGATCGATTATATTTTGAACCCTTAACAATGGAAGACATCCTGAATGTGATTGAAATGGAAGGAATACAGGAAGTCATAGTCCAGCTGGGCGGGCAGACTGCCTTGAATCTGGCGAAGGGTCTTGAGGAAGCAGGAGTCAAGCTGCTTGGAACAAGTTCAGCAACAATTGACCTGTTCGAAGACCGGGATCAATTTTATCAGCTGCTCGACAAGCTTAAGATTCCGCGTGTAAAGGGTGAAACAGCTGAGGATGAGGGTGAACTGCTGTCTGCTGTGGAGGAGTTAGGATATCCAGTTTTAATCCGGCCTTCGTATGTGATTGGCGGACTTAATATGGTGATACTTCGAGATCAGGATGAATTGAAAAGAGTAGTGGATGAAGGTAACATTCAATACCCAATTCTGGTTGATCAATACCTTGAAGCAACTGAGGCGGAACTTGATCTTGCGTCCGATGGGGAGCATGTCCTGATACCGGCCATCATCGAGCATATCGAAAAGACCGGCGTCCATTCGGGGGACAGCTTTTGCATCATCCCAGCCCAAAGCTTCCCAAATGAAACGAAGCAGCGGATGGCGGAGTATGCAAAGAAAATCGTGAAGGAATTGAAGTATAAGGGATTAATGAACATCCAGTTCATTGTTAAGGGAAACGAAGTGTATCTGCTTGAAGTCAACCCGCGCTCAAGCAGGACGATGCCGATCGTCAGCAAGGCAGCTGGTGTTGAATTAGTCAAAAAAGCGACAAAAATATTGCTTGGGAAATATATTTTGTCGAAAGATGAAGTTCTGCTCGACTCTGATGCAAGATACACAGTCGTAAAGCATCCGGTATTTTCGAACTTTGCATTAAAAGGGCTGGACGCCAGGACTGGTCCGCAAATGATATCGACAGGGGAAGGCATCAGCATTGCATCGACACTTGAAGAGGCACTGCATAAGAGCTTCCATTCAATCAGCGGAAAAGCTGTCCAGGGAGACATCGCCTTTGCAGATGAAAATGATTTATTGGAAGCAGGAAAACTGGCAGCCGATTTTCATTTAATTCATATCGAAAAAGTATCCGACCATAAAAAAGTGGCAGCCTTGTATTGTCCGGGTTCATCAGAAAGAGATTTATCTTTGAGGGAATGGGCTGTCAAGAACCGGAAGATCGTATTGACCCAAAAGGAAACACTGCATGCACTATTAAAAAGTGCATCAGCCGAAAGTTGGAACGTTAACTCCCTGGATCAATGGCTGACAGAAACTAATGAGGAAGTGATGGCAGAATGACAGCACTACAGCAGCTTCATATTGATATAAAAGGCAAAGACCTATTAACCCTGGCCGATTTGGAACCACAGGAAATCTTAACTTTATTAGAAAAGGCAGTCATCTTGAAGGAAAAAACTTTAAAGAAACAATTTGACCAGCCCCTCAAAGGCAAAATACTGGGTATGATCTTCGACAAGTCCTCAACGCGTACTAGAGTATCATTTGAGGTAGGCATGATCCAGCTTGGTGGCAGTGCTCTTTATTTAAATGGAAACGACCTTCAGCTTGGGCGCGGAGAGACAGTGGCAGATACAGCCCAGGTTCTCTCGCAATACCTGGACGGCATCATGATCAGAACCTTCTCGCACGAGTCAGTTGAGGAATTGGCCGATTATGCCGACATACCTGTCATTAATGGTCTGACCGATCTGTATCATCCATGCCAGGCACTTGCTGATCTGTTGACGATTTATGAGAAAAAAGGGAAGCTTAAAGGCCTTAAGCTTGCTTACATCGGTGATGGGAACAATGTTGCCCATTCACTGATGATCGCCTGCACAAAAATCGGGATGGATGTATATATTGCTTCACCAAAAGGATACTTCCCCGATAAAACGATAACAGCACGGTGTGAGGACCTTGCAAGAAAAAGTGGTGCAAACATGGTCATCACGGAATCACCTCAAGAAGCTGTTCAAGACGCGGATATCATCTATACAGATGTATGGACCAGCATGGGCCAGGAGTTGGAAAATGAGCAGAGATTAAATGATTTCCATGGCTACCAGGTGAATGAAGCAATACTCAAAGCAGCGAAAAAAGACTACTTGTTTATGCACTGTCTCCCCGCGCACCGCGGCGAGGAGGTAACAGCAGGAGTGATGGACGGTGAGCACTCAGTGGTATTCGAACAGGCAGGAAACAGACTCCATGCCCAGAAGGCATTGCTTGTGGAGATATTGAAGGATTGATTGGGTGAAGAGGTGGAGAAGTCCTATAGAAATATTCTTTAAGCCCAAATGAGTGGTTGAAGGAGCGAAAAGGTTCTATAGAAATGTTCTATAAGCTCGAATGAGTGGCTGAAGGAGCGAAAAGGTTCTATAGAAGATCGTAACTGCCCAAATAAGTGAACCACGAGGCAAAAGGGCATAAAGGAGGTCACTTCAGAGTGACAAAAAACGAAAAAACCGGCTATGAAGGTAGCCGGCTTTTCTTGTATTAGGAAAAGAGCAAGACCAGTGGCCCAACAATGAAGCAGTATATTGCAAAGTACTTTAAGTTTCCGCGCGCCATGATATTCATGAACCATTTTAAAGAGAAGTAAGAGGCAATCAGTGAAGCGATGAAGGCAAAAGAATACGGCAATGCCAGCTCTCCAAGACGGTCATCAAGCAAAAGATCAGAAAAACCGAGAATCATTCCGCCGAAACTAACTGGAATATAAAGCAGGAAAGAGTACCTCAGTGCCGTTTCCTGTCTCATACCCAGGCTCATCGCTGCGACAATTGTTGCACCAGAACGACTGATGCCGGGGATAAGTGCAACTGCTTGGGCAAGTCCAACAATAATGGCATCTTTAAAGCTTAAATCTCCGTCATTCTTGCGGCCCCGCATGTTTCGGATCAGCCAGAGCGCCAGGCCGGTCACTATAAGTGTTACCCCAACAGTTTTAATATGGGCCAGTTCTTTCTCGATAAAATCGCCGAATAGGATCCCAATGACACCAGCAGGAATTGTCCCGACAATTAGATAAATGATGAACATAAAATCTGATTTTGCCTCGGGATCTTTACTTTTAAGATATGCAATTCCGTTAACAATTAACCGGATGATATCGGCTCTGTAAATTAACAAAACAGCAAATAGGGAAGCTGTATTCATTAGAAGGGCAAAACTCATTCCTTCAATTTGCAGTTTGAAAAAATGCTCTGCTATCTCCAGGTGTCCGCTGGATGATACAGGGATCGGTTCGGTGATTCCCTGGAATAGGCCAAGAAATATGTATTTAATCAATTCATAGAAATTTTCCATATTGTTTTTGCATTCCTCCGTTTATTTAAGATGACGTTGAGAATGATCCAGCTCCAGTGCCCAACAGGTTTTCAGCCAATTGGGGCGGCGTTTTAGGCGTGGAGCGCTTAAAGTGGCTGAAAAGATGTCTGCTCTTTTTTTCTCATACACACTAATGTACCGTATAACCCCTTTTTTTGAAAGGATAAAATATGCATAAATACTTTATTTAAATCAGTAAATAATAAAATTGCCGGAATACTTTTATGAAGGAGGAAGGCAAATGGGGCAAAGTCATCAGTTCCGTGCCGGACAAAAGGCACCCAATAATGGTATTTACATTGAAATTGGTGAAACAGGCAGCAATGTCAACAATCCGCAAAAAATTAAACTTAAAGCTGGGGATCGTTTTCCGGAAAACTCCAACCACAACCGCCACTGGACATATATGCCAAAGTTTAAATAACTCCCCCTGGTTCATCCAGGATTTCCGGAATGAAATTCATACTGTCTTTCTTAAAGCCATCCAGTGCGGATGGCTTTACTATTTGGAGATTTTTATTATAATAAAACTAAAGGTCAAAAAAGGTCAAAGGAGTGATTGGTCATGGATTTAAATAGAATGACAGAAAGCTTGCAAAATGCCTTTGTATCAGCTCAGACCCTGGCTGTTCAACATAATCATCAGGAAGTGGATGATCCGCATCTGTTGCTTGCCTTGCTTGAACAGGACGGCAGCCTGGCGGCAACCTTGCTTTCTGGTACCGGAATAAATCTAGACCATTTTCGAGAAGAATTAAACCGCAGCCTGTCAAAGAAACCGCAAGTTTCCGGAAGCGGAGCAGAACAGGGGAAATTATACATTACAGCAGCACTGCAAAAGGTTTTGGCCCAGGCAGAAAAGGAAATGAAACAGTTTGAAGATGACTATTTATCTGTAGAACATGTTTTGCTAGCTTTACTTGAGATACCTGGATCTGAAACAGGCGCAGCTTTGAGGAAATTAAGTGTTAACAGAGACACATTAGTGGCGAGAATTAATAGTGTTAGGGGGAACCAGAGAGTGACTTCACAAAACCCAGAAGCAACTTATGAAGTGTTGAAAAAATACGGACGTGATCTTGTGGAGGAGGTCCGTTCAGGAAAGGTCGACCCGGTAATCGGCAGGGACAGTGAGATTCGCAATGTCATCCGTATACTCTCAAGGAAGACGAAGAATAATCCGGTTTTGATCGGGGAGCCAGGTGTAGGTAAGACAGCTATTGTAGAAGGACTGGCACAAAGGATTGTACGGAGGGATGTTCCGGAAGGCCTGAAGGATAAGACGATTTTTGCGTTGGACATGAGTTCGCTGATCGCAGGCGCGAAATTCCGGGGCGAATTCGAAGAGCGGCTGAAAGCGGTTTTGAATGAAGTGAAAAAGAGTGAAGGCAAAATACTGTTGTTCATTGATGAACTCCATACAATTGTAGGTGCGGGCAAGACTGAGGGGGCAATGGATGCCGGGAATATGCTAAAACCAATGCTTGCTCGCGGGGAGCTCCATTGCATCGGTGCAACAACCCTTGACGAACACAGAAAATACATCGAAAAAGATCCTGCACTTGAACGCCGCTTCCAGCAGGTATTGGTAAAAGAACCAGACGTTGAGGATACAGTGTCAATTTTACGGGGATTGAAGGAAAGGTTTGAAATCCACCATGGAGTCAACATCCATGACCGTGCAATAGTGGCTGCTGCTGCATTGTCAGATCGATACATCACAGACCGATTCCTGCCTGACAAGGCGATTGACCTGGTTGATGAGGCTTGCGCAATGATCCGTACAGAAATTGACTCGATGCCGACTGAGCTAGATGAAGTGACAAGAAGGGTGATGCAGCTGGAAATTGAAGAAGCTGCGTTGACAAAGGAAAAAGATGATGCGAGCCGCGAGCGACTCGAAACTCTTCGTAAGGAACTCGCCAACTTGAGGGAAAAAGCGAATGCAATGAAATCGAGATGGCAGAAGGAAAAGGAAGGCATCCAAAAGGTACAGGAACAGCGGGAGCTGCTTGAAAAGCTGCGACGGGAGCTGGAAAAAGCAGAAAATGACTATGACTTGAACAAGGCCGCTGAATTAAGGCATGGCCGTATCCCTTCTCTTGAAAAAGAATTGAAAGAGCTTGAATTGGAAGTTAGCCAAAATGAAGGAGAACGGCTTCTTCGTGAGGAAGTGACTGAAGAAGAAATTGCTGGAATCGTTTCACGGTGGACGGGCATACCCGTGATGAAGCTGGTTGAAGGAGAGCGCGAAAAGTTACTAAAGCTTGAGAGCATTCTGCATGAACGGGTTGTCGGCCAGGATGATGCAGTATCACTTGTTGCCGATGCAGTCCTAAGAGCAAGAGCGGGCATCAAGGATCCAAACAGGCCGATTGGGTCATTCATTTTCCTGGGGCCTACTGGTGTTGGTAAAACGGAACTGGCCAAAACGCTTGCTCAGTCATTGTTTGACAGTGAAGAGCATATCATCCGGATTGATATGTCTGAGTATATGGAAAAACATGCAGTGTCAAGGCTGATTGGAGCACCTCCGGGATATGTGGGGTATGAGGAAGGCGGCCAGCTTACTGAAGCAGTCAGAAGAAATCCTTATTCTGTCATCCTCCTCGATGAAGTTGAGAAAGCACATCCAGAAGTTTTCAATATCCTTCTGCAAATGCTGGATGATGGTCGGGTAACGGATTCTCAAGGAAGAGTGGTCGACTTTAAGAATACTGTAATCATCATGACCTCCAATATTGGTTCGCACCATTTGCTTGACCGGCAGAATGGGGATGAAGAAATCTCCTCTGAAACCAGGGATCTTGTAATGGGCCAACTGCGTAGCCATTTCCGGCCGGAATTCTTGAATCGTGTAGATGAAATCATTTTGTTTAAGCCTTTGGCATTAAAGGAAATCAAAATGATTGTCGGAAAACTGGTAAAGAATTTGCAAGCAAGGCTATCCGACCAGCAGATACACCTGTCAATCACGGATGAAGCAAAAGAGTTTCTAGCTGAACATGGATTCGATCCCGTATACGGAGCGAGACCATTGAAGCGATTTATCCAGAGGAGTTTGGAAACTAAACTTGCCAGGGAAATCATTGCAGGCAGGATCAAAGAGAAGAGCCAGGTAGAAATTGGGGTTAAAGAAGGAGATATCTCGTTGAGCATTATATAGAATGAAAAAAGTCATCCGCTTTGGATGACTTTTTTGTGAATTTATAAGAAAGTTGAAGCTTTACACCAGGATTAGTGTCTAGCTCCAGCGCCTAGCCCTTCGAGTCGCTTGTCTAGCTGCGGCTCCTAACTCCTCGAGACGTTTCGGTCCTGCCAATGAAGTCAAAGGGCGACTTCACTGTCAGGCCCTCCAACGCATGTCGGAGTTGGGCAGTCGCCTCCGCTTTTCGAATTGTCTAGTGTCGCCTCCTAGAAACTCTCGAAACTTCAACTCCGCCGGCAGGGTCGGAGTCTCCAGTTTCTGCGTTTCTGGACAGTCGGCTATACTTTTCGATTTCGGTCCGCCCAATGAAGTCAAAAACCGACTTCACCGGTCGGCCCTCTAAGGCCCAGGACGTGCAAACCCGCCAGCCACACGATGGGGTGTTTTGTCGGGCAGCGCTTGTCAGGGCTGATCAAGGCGCTTACGCATTTCTTATTTAATGACTATGATTTTCTTCAGAACCAGTTGGAAGAACTGCAGGAATCACAAGGATAATGATTGTTGCCACAACTGCAATGATCACACTTTGAGCTAAGTCCAATCCAACGCCGATCATCGCGCCGGCTACATAATTTAGCATTAGAACCAGGAGGAATGTCCAGAGTAAAGTCCAGAAATATTTCACGATTTTCACCTCTTACATTATTAAATCTTTTCTCATCTTACCACAAGCCATATAAATTATAAATGAAATTTAAATAAAATGAAAAGCGTTTTCATAGAACAATTCGATTTTACCGATAAATTTGGCGGGATCAAGAAAATTTGAGCAAAGATAAGGGATTAATATGGAAAAATGGGCAAACCCCCTTTCATTTCCTGTTAAACTACATACAGTAATATGAATAATCTGTATGGAAGGGGTTGGTAAGATGGAGAGCCGGAACTTTAAACTGGATACCGAATGGAATGTCATCCATTATCCTGAAAGGCCAAATGGTTTCGGTATCCTGATGATTGGAGATGAAAGGCACTTTGTGAGCAGCAACAGCAGCTTCTGGACGCAGAATGAGGGTAAACGTTCACTGTTGAACATATGGAAAAAAGAAGGGTATACTGTTTTTTATTCAAATTTATATGGAAGACATTGGGGAAGTGAAAAGGCTGTCGAGTTAACGCTGAGACTGTGCAGCCATATCGTCCGTAATGAAATATTGAATACTTCCTTCCATTTAGTCGCTGAAGGAATGGGTGCGCTTGTGGCCTTGAAATTATTAAAGCATAATGATTTTAAAATAAGGAGCCTGGTCCTGATCAATCCGATCCTTTCTCTCAGTACCCATCTGGAGCAGGAAAAAGAGAATAAGTTTTTTTATAAAAAGCTTGTCGCTGAACTCGAAGCAGCTTATGAAACAGATATTAACACGCTCCTTGAAAGCCTTGACAGCGAATCTTCCAGACCTGCCTTCAATAAAGATACCCCGGTGAAGATCATCCAAGTATTATCAGGAAACAGGGCTTACAAGCAATCAAGTATCATTAAGGAACTGTCGGTTGAATGGGAAAAGGATGACCTGCCGGTTACCTTAAGCTATGTACTTCCAGAAAAAATGCTTCAAGTAGGAAGCCAAATCGTTCAGTTTTTTAGAAAACATGAGCAAGTCCTTTAACTCCCTGCAAATATTTTCAAGTTTATATTCATAGGATACAAGAGAGTATTTGCAAGGAGGAATTTAATATGGAAAGGGCAGTAATTCTCGGAATATATGATTTTATAGGATATAGCCTTTGCAGGTATTTGCTTGATCTGGGCGTTGAGATAGCTGGTATCCATCCAGAAGAGTCCAAAGAGGATTATTTTACAGAAGAAAAACGCCTGGAAATCGGCAGGAATGCCAACTTCACAGAAATCGGCCTTCACGACTGGCAAGTTGAAGAAGCAGAAGGTTTTCTCTTTCTGACTTTGTTTGAATCGCTCCAAGCACGGAATGAGACAGATGATTTAATGGAAGCACTTTTAAGCAAATTAGAAAACCGACATTTGAAAAGTCTGCCGACAGTCGTTATACTGCCTGCATTTTTTGCCGAGGAAAATGCGGAATTGAGAGAAGCAGATACTAAAATGAGCAGGTTTATCAGCAGCCGGGAATCAACGCTGCTGACAATCTACTTGCCAACCATTTATGGACCCTGGCAGCCGGAGGAGTGTTTCTTTCAGCAGGCAATTTCTCATTCTTCAATTGAAGGCAGGAAAATTCCTGATATTAGTCAATGGGAGTGGAAGCATGATTGTTTGTATATCGAGGATGCTGTAAAAACGATAAAGGAAATGGCTGAATCAGGCCAAAAGGGCCAGTATATACTATCGAGTGGAGAACGAGGCAGATGGCTGCAGTGTGCAGAGGAGCTGATTGGCAAGGAACCTGTAATACTTAGGAATGAAGTTAAGCCGCCGAACTTTAAAGGGTCTATCAAAGTCAGAACAGTAGAAAAAAATGAGCAAATCAGCAAGGGGTTAAACAGGCAAAAAGAGCAATTTACCCGGATACAGGACAGCAGAGTCTAAGTGAATTTCGATAAACCACTTTTCAAAGTTATACTCCAAAGAGTAAAATGGTAAAAGATTCTTATAATCGGTTCCATTTTAATAAAGCGGGCACTGAATGATTTGAAGGATTTGCACAGTGGCGCATAAAGGAGATGCATCGGATGCTGAAACGTTTCGGGCTAATATTGTTAAGCCTTCTTTTGCTTGGGGGATGCGGACAACCACTAGCAACAGGCAAGGTAGAGAAAGTCGGCCTGTTGGTGCCTGAAACTATTAATGATCAGGTGTGGGGGACGAAAGGATATCGTGGACTTCTGCAAATCCAATCCAGCCTGGAAGTTGATGTCTTTTTCAAAGAAGGAATGAATTCACAAGAAGCCGTAGAGGCTGCAGTGAGGGAGTTTGACAGACAGGGAGTCAACTTAATATATGGGCATGGAAATGAATACGCTGCCTATTTCAATAAAATTTCAGGGGAATATCCCGATATACATTTCATTAGCTTTAATGGGGATGCCAGGTCAAAAAATACGACAAGCCTAAATTTCAAGGCATATGCCATGGGCTTTTTTGGCGGAATGGTCGCGAGCCACATGTCTGAAACCGGCAGAGTCGGAATCATTGCAGCATATGAGTGGCAGCCTGAAGTGGAAGGCTTTTACGATGGCGCAATCTTTGAAAACAAGGATATGAAGGTCGACATTCGTTATGTTGGGCACTGGGATGACCAAAAAAAGGCACTCGATGTCCTGAATGATGTCCTGGATGAAGGGGCTGATGTCATATATCCTGCTGGAGATGGGTATAATGTACCTGTCATTGAAAGAGTGAAGGACCGAGGCTTGTATATTATCGGCTATATTTCAGACCAGTCGGATTTCGGTGAATCGACGGTGTTGACAAGTACTGTCCAGCATGTCGATGACTTGTATGAATTGACGGCCGATAAGTTCAATAATGGAGAGCTTAAGTCTGGCAACCTGTCATTCGACTTTCAGGATGGGGTTATTTCCCTGGGCAAGTTCAGTCCTAAAGTCGATTCTAACTTCAGGGAAAGAATAGGCACTTATATTAATTCTTATAAAGAAAATGGTAAATTGCCCAACCAGTAATTATTATTAAAGCTTTACTCGTATTGATTGCTGCTTTTCGTACACCTGCACTGACCCGCAGTCCGAAAGGTTTCGGGCTCTTTTCGAAGATGCTTCCGAATCGGATAGGTGATAAAGGGTGTGCAAGCAACATAATTTACGAAAAGAGCTATTATTAAAGGAGATAATAGACATGCAAAGCAATGACAAAACAATGGAGTTCATGCAAATTGCCATGAAGTACCTTCCGGAAGCGCAGCAAAAACTGCAGGAGGCAGGCATTGAGTTGACTATGGACAACCTGCAGCCATTTTTCACGCTTTTCACAAATGTTATGAACGAAGCTTATGAGCTCGGAAAAGCTGATGCTGCAAAAGAATAGCATACACCAGGAAAAGCTGAGGCTCGCCTCAGCTTTTGTTTTTATCTATGAAATGATCAAAAAGAGGTTTAACCTTTCCCACTAGCGGTTTGAGCTCTTTGGCTGATGTGATCAGTGTATCTACATGGTACATCACTTTATCTAAATCGATTTGTCCCAGATACTTGTTAAGGGGAGAATCATTTTTCTCATTTTGCTCACTTGATTCTTCTTTGTATCTTGGCTTCCCGAACATAAAATGATCGAAATGCGTATTCTCCCTCTCTCGTTGATCTGGGCTCTCTTCATCCTCTCTCTTTAGCCTGAAACCAAATAAGTCTCTATCTCTTCCATCCTCCATTTTCACTCCCACCTTCCTATTTAGTTTGATCTTAAGCAACTGGTTAGACTGGCTTATTCCAGTCTGTCCTGGCGCGTTGAAAAAATGCCCAAAAGCAACGGTCTTCACTGTCAGTTTATGATTCATATGGCCACATGGACTAGGGCATATGCGGAAATCTCAATTTTCAGTTGCAGTGAAAGAGCAGTTTCTGGTAAAATTAGTACCAAGTCATAATAATTGATAATAAAAATTTTAGCGAAAATAGACAGAATCCAAGATAAAAGGAGTTGGATCCCATGAATGCAGGGATAATTGGGGTTGGACGGTATTTGCCGGAGGAAGTGGTAACAAATCTCGATTTGGAAAAGAGGATGGATACTTCGGATGAGTGGATCCGGACCAGGACAGGGATTGAAGAAAGAAGAATAGCAGGCGACGATATGGATACATCGGATTTAGCCTATCGTGCTGCAGCGGAGGCAATCAGGAATGCTGGGATTTCAGCTGAAGAGCTCGACTTGATTCTTGTTGCGACAGTTACTCCAGATCAGCCATTTCCTACCGTCTCGTGCATGCTCCAGGACCAGCTTGGGGCGAAAAAGGCGGCTGCGATGGACCTGAGTGCTGCGTGCGCGGGATTTATGTATGGAATGGTTACCGGAAAGCAATTTATTGAAGCTGGCACTTATAAGTATGTTTTAATAGTAGGTGTAGAAAAGCTTTCCAAGATAACCGATTGGAAAGATCGTAACACAGCCGTGCTATTTGGTGATGGAGCCGGTGCGGTTGTCATGGGACCTGTTTCTGACGGAAAAGGAGTTCTTTCATTCGAGTTGGGCTCTGACGGTTCCGGCGGAAAGCATCTGTATCAGGATGATTATATTGTGATGAATGGCCGTGAAGTGTTCAAATTTGCGGTTAGGCAAATGGGTGAGAGCAGCATCAATGTTCTTGAAAAAGCTGGACTATCAAAAGAGGATGTTGATTTCCTGATTCCTCATCAGGCAAATATCAGGATTATGGAATCAGCCCGCCAGCGACTTGAGCTCCCCGTAGAAAAAATGTCAAAGACCGTCCATAAATACGGAAATACATCAGCCGCGTCAATTCCGATCTCCCTTTTTGAAGAATTGGAAGCAGGGAAAATCAAGGACGGCGATGTAGTGGTAATGGTTGGCTTTGGCGGCGGGTTGACATGGGGCGCCCTTGCCATGCGCTGGGGTCTATAAACGGAATAGAAGAACTTTATATTAGGCTCTTTTCTCAAACTTTGTTGCTACTGACTGCAAAATAGGAGTGAATGACCTATTTTTCTTTGTAAAGTTGGTTCTTTTATGAAGGCTCTTTTCTCAAACTTTGTTGCTATTGACTGCAAAATAGGATTGAATGACCTATTTTTCTTTGTAAAGTTGATTCTTTTGTGAGAAAAGAGCATGCAAACTTAATACCGACCAACAAAATGGCCTACTATTACGTTAAAATCGGCTTTAGGATTTTAACAACAATCTTTACGAAAGGCTCTTTTCTCAAACTTTGTTGCTATTGATTACAAACTAGGATTGAATGGCCCATGTTTCTTCACAAAAATTAAAGCTAATTATGAGAAAAGAGCTTGCACACTTAATTCCGAACTACAAAACGGCTTTTTTACACGTTAAAATCGGCTTTAGGATTTTAACAACAATCTTTACGAAAACAGCCTTACGAAAACAGCCTTTATGAAAAAAGAGCATGCAAACTTAATACCCGAAAACAGTCTTATATTAAATACGGTATAGATAAAGGAGATGCAATAATGATGGAGAAACGCAGAGTCGTTGTTACTGGTATCGGGGCTGTTACGCCTCTTGGAAATGACGCGGGAACTACCTGGAATAATATACTTGAAGGTGTATCGGGAATAGGCCCTGTTACGAGACTGAATGCCGATGATTTCCCTGCAAAGGTTGCAGCAGAGGTTAAGGAATTCAATGTTGAGAACTTTATTGACCGGAAAGATGCAAGGAAGATGGACCGCTTCACTCATTATGCGGTTGCTGCATCATTGATGGCTGTGAAGGATTCAGGACTTGAAATCACGGATGAAAATGCTCCGCGAGTCGGTGTATGGATTGGATCTGGTATCGGCGGAATGGAGACATTCGAACAGCAGCACGAAACGTTCATGAACAGAGGATATCGCAGGGTCAGCCCTTTCTTCGTGCCGATGATGATTCCTGATATGGCAACTGGACAGGTATCGATCACACTTGGTGCGAGAGGCTTTAACTCTTGTACTGTCACAGCATGTGCGACTGGAACTAACTCAATCGGGGATGCCTTCAAGGTCATCCAGCGCGGCGACGCTGACGTAATGGTTACTGGAGGGGCAGAGGCGCCGATTACAAAAATGTCTTTCGCAGGCTTCTGTGCAAATACAGCGCTATCTACCAATCAGGATCCGCAAAAAGCGAGCAGGCCTTTCGATAAAAATCGTGATGGATTTGTTATGGGTGAGGGCGCGGGAATCGTTGTCCTTGAAGATCTGGAGCACGCATTGGCCCGTGGAGCAAAAATCTATGCTGAAATCGTTGGTTATGGTGCTACCGGCGATGCCTATCACATTACCGCTCCAGCTCCTGAAGGGGAAGGCGGAGCAAGAGCAATGAAAATGGCTCTTGACGATGCAGGCCTTGCACCAGAAGAAGTAGGATACATTAACGCCCACGGAACAAGCACTGAATATAATGATAAATATGAAACAATGGCCATCAAATCAGTATTTGGCGAGCATGCTTACAAGCTTTCAGTCAGTTCAACCAAATCAATGACAGGCCACTTGCTTGGAGCGGCAGGCGGGATTGAAGCCATCTTCACGATCCTGGCTTTGAAGGAAGGAATCTTGCCGCCAACAATCAATTTGGAAACACCAGACCCAGAATGTGACCTGGACTATGTGCCAAACACAGCTCGCAAGCATCAGGTAAATGCTGCAATCAGCAACTCACTGGGCTTCGGCGGCCACAACGCGACAATTGCTTTCAAAAAATACGAAGGATAATGGAATACGAGGGAGAGACCCTCGCATATAGAAGCAGAAACCCTGTTTAGTTGAGGGTTTCTGCTTTTTATTTTGTTTTGGCATTGGTGCGGAGCAAATGAAGTTGTGTATTCCCCGTTTTTTCCGCTGGTTTGTGAATTCCGGTAAAATGAACGCCCCTGCATTGTCCGAATATGCTCCCGCTCTAGTACTTCGATAAAAGTAATTCCCCTCTACTACCTGTTCTTTAGCTACCCGAGCTTTGCCTCTGAAAAAACAGAAAATTAAGCACCCAAACTTAACTGAAAAATACCTAAATCTATTTTCCTGAAAAAGTATTTTTCCTTCAAAAAGCATGCTTTTAAAAAATAACGACGGAATATTGTCTTAAAAAAAGTAATGAAAGTGTAATAAAAGAACTACGTCTCTAATAATTAATAATTATCAGAATCTTTAACTGGTCAGAAAGTCAATTCTTTTTATATCAATTTCATTAGATAGGCGGTGTGCAAGAATCGTGACAGCCTTATTGGAACTAAAGAATCTTAAAACCTATTTTAAAAGGAAAAAAACAGTGATTCCAGCAGTAGACGGAGTAGACCTTGTGATCAATAAAGGGGAAACTGTCGCACTGGTGGGGGAGTCGGGGTCTGGAAAAAGTATCACTTCTCTATCTATCATGCGATTGATTCCTAGTCCGCCAGGGGAAATTGTGGACGGGCAGATCCAGTTTGATGGACGGGATCTTGTTAAAGCCAGCGAGGAAGAAATGTGCAGGATCCGCGGCAATGACATTTCGATGATTTTCCAGGAGCCGATGACATCACTGAATCCTGTGCTTACCATCGGGGAGCAAATCACCGAAGTCCTGACATATCATCAGGGGTTGAATCAGGCGATGGCAAAGAAAAAGGCGATCGAGATGCTTGAACTAGTTGGTTTTTCCCGTGCAAAGGAAATCATCAATGATTATCCCCATCGGCTTTCGGGGGGCATGCGCCAGCGGGTGATGATTGCGATGGCGATGAGCTGTAATCCGAAGCTGTTGATTGCGGATGAGCCAACGACAGCATTGGACGTGACCATCCAGGCGCAAATCCTGGACTTGATGAAGGATTTGAGCACAAAATTCGATACCTCCATCTTGATTATCACACATGACCTAGGAGTGGTTTCTGATATCGCTGACCGGGTTGTTGTCATGTATGCAGGCCAGGTCGTGGAAGAGGCAATGGTGGAAGATCTGTTTGAAAACCCACTCCATCCTTATACAAATGGTCTGATGGGTTCAATTCCATCAATAGACGAGGATCATGCGCGGCTTATCTCGATCGAAGGAAATGTACCTTCACCCGAGAACCTGCCAAAAGGCTGCCGTTTTGCCCCACGCTGCCCGCATGCTTTTGACCGTTGCTATAGTGAAATGCCAAATCTTATGAGGAAGTACAGTACCAGGTCTGTAAGGTGCTTTTTACACGATGGCAAGGAGGGGGAGAAATGATCTCAACAAATGAATCTCTTGAAAATAAAACATCAAAGAGTAACTCCGAAACCTTGCTTGAATTACAGGACCTAAAGAAACACTTTCCTATCAAAGCTGGTTTGCTGCAAAAGACAGTTGGTCATATAAAGGCAGTTGATGGAATAAATCTGAAGGTGAATAAAGGAGAGACATTAGGGATCGTTGGAGAATCAGGCTGCGGCAAATCGACTGTCGGAAGAACGATTATCCGACTCTATGAACCTACTGAAGGAAAAATCATCTTCAATGGCCAGGATATCTCCCAACTGGCAGAGAGTGATTTGAGGAAGGATGTGCGCAAAAATATCCAGATGATTTTCCAGGATCCCTTTGCTTCGCTCAATCCGAGGAAAACGTTGAGATCAATCATCAGGGAGCCACTCGATACCCACCATATATATAAAGCCAAAGAACGGGATGCACATGTTGAGGGTTTATTGGAAAAGGTAGGACTTAATGCTTCCTTTATCAACCGTTATCCACACGAATTTTCGGGGGGACAGAGGCAGAGGATCGGGATAGCCAGAACACTGGCGTTGAACCCGGAATTGATTATCGCTGATGAAGCAGTTTCTGCACTGGATGTCTCCATTCAGGCACAAATCATCAATTTGATGGAAGACCTTCAGGAAGAATTCGGCCTTACTTATATCTTCATATCCCATGACCTAAGTGTTGTCAGGCATATAAGCGACAGGGTAGGGGTTATGTACCTTGGGAAAATGATGGAGCTTGCCTCAAAGAAAGAGCTATATGCAGAACCGCTCCATCCCTATACACAGGCACTGCTGTCAGCTGTGCCGGTGCCCAGGAAAAAAGGTGTTATAAAGAGGGAGCGGATTATTTTAAAAGGAGAGCTGCCAAGCCCGGCTAACCCGCCAAAAGGGTGTGTCTTCCATACAAGGTGTCCAGCCGCATTTGATCTTTGCAAACAAGTGAACCCGGACTTCAAAGAAGTCAAGAACAATCATTTTGTTGCCTGCCATCTATATACATAGGGCAGCTGCAGGATTTGAAGGGGGGAGATAGGAACACCTTTCTGCTTGTCTTGAAAACTAGTAAAAATTTAAGGGGGAAAAAATGTGAAATTAAGAAAAGCTTCCTGGTTGTTAATCAGTCTTACCCTGATCCTGTCGATCTTCCTTACAGCATGTACAGGAAATAATGCAGAGGACCCAAAAGAAACTCCTGGAGATGATGGCAAGAAAGAAGAAGAGCAGGCTTCGGGTCCGCAGCAAGGCGGGGATTTGATCATTGGTTCTACTGGTGCACCAACAGTTTTCAACCCGCTTTACTCAACTGATACGTCGAGCTCTGACATTGAAGGGTTCATTTTTGACAGTCTTGTATCATCCGATACTGAATTCAATCCGACGATGAGCATGGCGGAGTCTATTGATATTTCTGAAGATGGCCTGACTTTTACAGCGAAATTGAAAAAAGGCATCAAATGGCATGATGGTGAAGAGTTCACTGCAGACGACGTTGTGTTCACCTTCAGTATCCCGAAAAATCCTGAATACAATGGTGAGCGCGGATCTGCCTTCGAAGCAATGGAATCTGTTTCAAAGGTTGATGATTATACTGTCGAGTTCAAGCTGAGCAAGAAGGATGCTTCCTTCTATCCAGTATCATTAAGCTACTACATCCTGCCTGAGCATATCCTGAAGGATGTCCCTGTTGCTGAACTCGGGGAGCATGAATTCAATACTAAGAGCCCGATTGGTACTGGTCCGTTCAAATTCGTTGAATGGAAAGACGGAGAGTATGTAAAAGTTGAAGCGTTCGATGATTACTTCAAAGGCCGTCCATACCTGGATACACTCACGTATAAGATCGTTCCAGATATGGATGCCATGATTGCACAAATCCAGGCAGGTGATATCCACTTTGCAGCTGGAGTCCCAGGTACAGATATTGAAACGGTCAAGTCATTCCCGGGTGTTAAAGTGGAGTCTGGTCTTGGTCTTTCATACACATATTTGGGATACAACCAAAAGAACGAACTGTTCAAAGACAAAAAAGTCCGCCAGGCGATCACTCACGCTATTGACAGGGAAGCAATCGTCAGCTCTGTCATGAACGGAGACGGAAAAGTGGCGCATGTTCCAGAAAGCCCACTATCGTTTGCATACAATGAAGATGTTCCTAAATTTGAATTTGATGTTGAAAAAGCAAAATCTTTACTGGCTGAAGCTGGCTGGAAGGACTCAGATGGTGACGGAATCCTTGACAAAGATGGCAAGAAATTCTCCTTCACGGTAAAAACAAACCAAGGTAACAAGGTAAGGGAAGACATTGTCGTCGTACTACAGGAACAATTGAAAGAAGTCGGAATCGAAGCGAAGCCTGAAATCGTTGAATGGAGCGCGTTCATCGAGCAAATCTCGGCTCCAAACTGGAATTACGACGCACTTGTCCTTGGATGGAGCTTGTCAACATTCCCGGATCAGTATGATATTTTCCATACAAGCCAGATGGAAGAAGGCTTGAACTTCGTCTGGTACTCGAATCCTGAAGCGGATAAGCTGATGGAAGAAGCGAAGCAGATCCTTGATCAGGATGAGTACAAAGCAGCATATGCCGACATTTATAAGATGCTGGCAGAAGACCAGCCATACACATTCCTGTATTATCCAAATGTTCACAGGGTCATGCCGGCTAATCTGGAAGGCTATGTGTTCCACGCGAAGGATGATTTTTATGATATCTCCAAGTGGTGGCTGAAACAATAGGATCAGGGTGGGAGGGAAGGGAGAATCCCTTCCCTTTCAAGTTTAATTATCTCTTATTACTAAAAGGAGAATTGCCATGCTATCTTATATCATTCGCCGAATATTGATGGCCATTCCTTTGCTGCTGGGCATAACCATCGTCTCTTTTGCCATTATGAAGCTGGCGCCTGGGGATCCTGCCAGCTTGATGATGGATCCGACGATCAGCCCTGAGGACAAGGCCAGGTTCATGGAAAGGTACGGTCTTAACGATCCTGTTCATATCCAGTATTTAAAATGGCTGGGAGCCATGCTTCAAGGTGATTTTGGTACTTCATTGATCCGCAAAGGGGTTCCTGTAATGGAAATGATCATGAACAGGATGCCGAATACTATTTTATTGATGGTCGTTTCGACTCTGCTGGCATTGTTGATTTCCATTCCTTTTGGAATCATTTCGGCCACAAGACCGTATTCGAAGCTTGACTATACAGTAACTGTTACATCTTTTCTAGGCGTAGCAACACCAAACTTCTTTCTTGGCTTGATTCTGATCATGGTTTTTGCTGTCCAGAATAACTGGTTCCCAACAGGTGGGGTGGCAACCCTGAATGCTCCGTTCAGTCTCTGGGACAGAATCCATCACTTAATCATGCCGGCATTTGTTCTGGCGGCCGCGGACATGGCAGGACTGACCAGGTATACAAGATCGAGCATGATGGAAGTGATCAAGCAGGATTATATGAGGACTGCTAGAGCGAAGGGATTCAAGGAGAACAAAGTCATCTATAAACACGGCCTTCGAAATGGACTGATTCCAGTCATCACGATTTTTGGTCTGATGATTCCTTCCTTCATTGGCGGAGCAGTTATAGTTGAAAAAATCTTTACCTGGCCGGGAATTGGCTTGTTATTCGTAGATTCTGCGTTCCAGCGGGATTATCCGGTACTGATGGGATTGACTGTCATTTCGGCGGTATTCGTCGTGATCGGTAATTTGATCGCAGACATCCTGTACGCAATTTTTGATCCAAGGATCGAGTATTAAGGGGAGGTAAACATGGCAAAAACAAATCTAGCTGGAAATCAATCTGGCAGCCTGGAATTGCATGGTGTTAACACCTCGCATGACACAATGCTTGGAATCATAGTCAGGAAATTCGTGAAAAATAAACTTGCTGTTTTTGGCGGTATTTTTCTGATCATCATCATAACTGCTGCTCTGTTAGCGCCAATGATTGCCCCGTACTCACCTTCCAAGCAGAATCTGCTTTTAAAATTGCAGCCGCCGAACAGTGAGCATTGGCTTGGCACAGACAGGTTTGGAAGGGATGTGTTTTCAAGACTTTTATATGGAGCAAGAATTTCGCTTTTGGTCGGATTCGCATCGGTTCTTGGGTCTATTACTATAGGCACCTTCCTTGGAGCTGTCGCTGGCTATGTTGGCGGGATTGTTGATGCGATCATCATGAGATTTGTCGATATCATCCTGTCAATCCCATCCATCTTCTTATTGATTACGCTGGTTACGATTTTCAAGCCGGGAGTGGATAAGCTGATTTTAATCTTCGCGCTGTTGGGTTGGACAACTACTGCACGACTTGTCAGAGGTGAGTTCCTCTCATTAAGGTCGAGAGAGTTTGTCCTGGCATCCAAAACGATTGGTACAAAAACACCAACAATCATTTTCTCTCATATCCTGCCCAATGCCATGGGACCGATCATCGTATCGGCCACGCTGGCAGTAGGCTATGTGATCCTGGCAGAATCAGGATTGAGTTATTTGGGTCTGGGAATACAGCCGCCCCACGCCAGCTGGGGCAATATGCTGCAGGACGCACAGAATTTCACGATTCTTTTGAAATCCTGGTGGTATCCGCTGGCTCCGGGATTGATGATCCTCCTGACCGTTATTTGTTTCAACTTTGTCGGCGATGGACTGAGGGATGCGCTCGATCCGAAGATTAACGAGTAAAATTTGATCTTAAGTTGGGATTAGGAAAACATATAGTAACTGTGAAAAGCCAGAGACCTCTCTGGCTTTTAGTCTTTGTCCAGGGAATTATAAAATGTTTCCGTTGTGGATTCCGTTTTTTGTTCATGTTGGGAAATTTTCTCCATGTGAAGGATCCCTTCGAACCATTGGCTGTTAATAACATAAAATGGCTGTAAAAGGGTAAGCCAGTGGAGGGAATGCAATGTGATCGTCAGGACAGATAAGTGGCTTGGAACTGATTTTGCCAATACAAAGAAAGTGTGTGAAAACCTGCTTGGACATTTTCAGGAAGCCGATAATCCCCAAAAAATCTATTCCTATTTAAAGAACTTTGGCATGTACAAGCCGGACCGACGAAACAAAAGGGTTTTCGAAAAGTTGAAAAGAGAAGGGTACTGGAAACGGACAGAGGAACTCTTTAATAAATACAAAAAGAAATGGAATGGACCGGACATTCCAATCTTCATTTTTCCGATGGATCAATCGAACGCGAGGTTAATGAAGGAAGGGAAAGGGAAATCAGGCGTTTCCTTCATCGATAAAATGTTCATCTTCCTGACTCCGGTCGATGACGAGAAAGAGCTGGAAGCATTGTTCGTGCATGAATACCACCATGTATGCAGGATGCAGGCACAAAAGAAAAAACCTGAGGAATATACTCTCCTGGATTCAATTATTTTAGAGGGCCTCGCTGAGCATGCAGTTGCCGAAAATTGCGGTGAAAATTATACGGGGGAATGGAGCAGACGATATTCGACAAAAATTTTGGCTGACTATTGGAAAAAAGAAGTGGAAAACAAGCTTCTAATTACGAGAGAAGATCGTCAGCATGATGAAATTTTGTTTGGTTTAGCCGGAAAACCAAGGCTTCTGGGCTACGCTATGGGCTATGAGATAGTAAAACAATTTAAGCAAAATAGAAATTTTACTGAAAAAGCATCATTTAAGATTCCTTCCTGTGAATTTACAAAGTTACTAAATTTTTAAAAATTTTAAAAACCTAAAAAACCCATTATCCTCGGGTTTTTTTACTATTTCTAAAAAATTATAAATTTCCCAATTGAAAAAAAAGTATTGCAAATGTAATAAATCTGTAATAACATTTTATTAAAATATATCGAATTTGCAGAATATTTTATTATTTAAAATGTGAGAAGGTGTCCAAATGAGCAACTATTCAATACATAATGAAGCACCTTTGCTTGAGGTCAAGAACCTTGAAACAGCTTTTAATATTGATGGTGAATTTTATAACGCTGTAGACAAGGTGAGTTTTGCTGTCAAACCAAGGCAGATTGTCGGGGTTGTTGGCGAATCAGGGTGCGGGAAATCGGTTATGAGCCTATCGGTCATGCAGCTCCTGCCAAAAGGGGTTGGAAAGATTCGAGGCGGCGAGATTGTTTTCGAAGGAGTTCATCTCGAACAGTTATCCGAAAAGGAAATGAACAAAATCCGCGGGCGGGATATCTCAATGATCTTCCAGGAACCCATGACATCGATGAATCCGGTTTTTACTATAGGATTCCAACTGCAGGAAGTATTGTTCAACCATACAAAAATCTCAAAAGCAGAAGCAAGGCAGAAGAGTATCGCGCTATTGAAAAGCGTGGGCATTTCCCGTCCTGAGAAAATCGTAGATGAGTATCCACACCAGTTATCCGGAGGTATGAGGCAGAGGGTCATGATTGCGATGGCCATTGCCAACCAGCCAAAGCTTCTGATTGCGGACGAGCCTACAACAGCATTGGACGTGACAGTCCAAGCCCAGATTCTCGAATTGCTCAAGAGTATCCAGGAAGTTAATGATATGTCGGTCATCATGATCACCCATGACCTTGGCGTTGTTGCAGAAATGTGTGATGAAGTCATCGTAATGTATGCAGGCCGGATTGTTGAACGTGCTGACGTTGACACACTTTTTTATAACCCGAAGCATCCATACACAGAATTGATGATGGGTGCCATCCCTAAAATGGATGAGGACAAAGAAGAACTAAGCTCAATCAAGGGAATCGTCCCGTCGCTAAAGAATATGCCTGCAACTGGCTGCCGATTCGCAAACCGTTGTCCGAAAGCAATGCCAGAGTGTACAAGTATCACTCCACAGCTTGGAGAAATCGAGCAAGGACATGAAGTGGCGTGCATTCTATATGAAGCAAGTATGCCAAAAGAAGGAGTTAAGGCATAATGAGCAATACAACATTAACAGAAAAAGAGAATTTGCTGGAAATCAATAATCTGAAAACCTATTATCCTGTAAAAGGCGGATTTTTCCGCCGCACAATTGGCAATGTCAAGGCTGTCGATGATGTCTCATTCGAAATTAAAAAGGGTGAAACATTGGGTCTCGTTGGGGAATCGGGCTGCGGCAAATCAACAACAGGAAGAACCATTATCAGATTGTTGAATGCGACAGATGGGGAAATCATTTTTGAAGGCAAGGACATCACAAAATTAAGAGGCAAGACACTTCAGGCGATCCGCCAGGATATCCAGATGGTCTTCCAGGATCCTTACGCTTCACTTAACCCGATGCAAATGGTTGGTGACATTGTTTCTGAACCAATCCGGAATTTCAAGAATGCAAGTTTGAAAGACTTGAAAGATGAAGTCATGGATTTATTAACAAGAGTTGGACTTCCTGAAGATGCTTACTACAAATATGCCCATGAATTTTCAGGCGGGCAGAGACAAAGGATCGGCATTGCCAGGGCGCTGGCGCTGAGACCAAAGCTGATCATCGCTGATGAGCCGGTATCTGCCCTTGACGTATCCGTGCAATCCCAGGTTCTCAATCTATTGAAAGAACTTCAGAAGGAATTTGACTTGACATTCTTATTTATCGCTCATGACCTTAGTGTCGTTAAGCATATGAGTGACCGGATCGGCGTAATGTATCTCGGCAATATGGTTGAAATTGCCGACCGCAACAGCATGTATGCTGAGCCGCTCCACCCATATACCCAGGCTTTGATTTCAGCCATTCCAATGCCGGATCCGCGCAGGAAGAAGGAAAGGATTGTACTTGAAGGAGACGTGCCAAGTCCATTGAACCCTCCAACAGGCTGCCCATTCCATCCGCGCTGCCCAGCTGCGATGGCAGAGTGTTCCCAAGTAAAGCCAGCTTTAAAGGAGGTGAAGCCAGGACACCGAGTTGCTTGCCACCTTTACTAGGGCAATAATTTTTGCAAACAAATACATTGAAAAACGGGGGGAAAACCATGAAGAAACCATTGCTTTGGCTAGCTATGCTAGTATTGGTTTTATCAACATTCCTTGCTGCGTGCAGCGGGGGAGAAAAAGAGAAGACAACAGCTGATCCAAAAAAGGACGACAAAGACAACGCAGCAGAAGAAACAGGACCGCAGGATGGCGGTACATTGACTTACGCTTTAAGCTCTGAGTTCAAAGGCCTTTTGAACTGGAACTTTTACGATGCTGACGGAGACGATGACATCATCGCATTCTTCGACGATGAGTTGATTAGTTATGATGAAAACTTGAAAGCAGAACCAAACATTGCAAGCTGGGAAACTGAAGACAACAAAGTTTTCACTTTCACATTTCAAAAAGGCGTAAAATGGCACAATGGAGAAGAATTGACAGTTCATGACTGGGTATTCGCTCTTGAAACAATCGCTACACTTGGTGGAGAACACCAGCGCTGGTCTAACGTTAACACAATCGAAGGTGCAAAGGATTTCAACGAAGGAAAGTCTGACAAAATTGCCGGTCTTGAAGTAGTTGATGATTATACTTTGAAAATCACTTTTGACAAAGCTCGCGTAAACAACCTTGAGAATGTTTGGGCTTACCCGCTTTCTCGCAAGGAATTCGAAGGAATCGATCCTAAGGATATGGCTGCTTCTGAGCAGGTCCGCACTAAGCCTGTCGGAACTGGTCCATTCAAAGTTGCAAAGGTTATCCCTGGTGAATCAGTAGAACTAGTTAAAAACGAAAACTACTGGAAAGGTGCTCCGCACTTAGACAAGATCGTTGTTAAAGTTATCGATTCTTCACTTACTACTGGAGAACTTAAGAATGGAACTCTTGACATGACTCCATTCCATCCAACAGTTCTTCCGGAAGTAGAAGCTCTTGATAATGTTGAAGTAGTAAAATACCCTGGCTTATCTTACTACTATATCGGTTTCAAACTTGGTAAATACGATGGCAAGAAAAACGTAATGGACAAAGATAAGTATCAAAGCAAAGAATTGCGCCAAGCTATGCTTTTCGCAATCAACCGCGAAGAGTGGGTAGATGCGTTCTTCAGTGGATTAGGAAAGCCGCTTAACCGTCCTATCCCATCTTCACACTGGATTGCTGCACCTAATGAAGATATGCCAATCCAATATGAATACAACCCAGAAAAAGCGAAAGAAATCCTTGACAAAGCTGGATATGTTGATAAAGACGGAGATGGATTCCGTGAAGATCCAAAGGGTGAAAAGTTCACTGTTAAGTTCTCTCACTATGCAACTGGAAACCCAACTTTCGAAGCACGTGCAAAAGCTATGACTCAGTATTGGGAAGAAGTTGGTTTGAAGTCTGAGCTTCAAATGACCGATGTTAACCTTTACTATGATCAGCTTGAAAAAGATGACCCTGCTCTAGAAGTATTCTATGGCGGATGGGGAACTGGTGCAGATCCGGATCCACTTCCACTTTGGGGTATTGAATCTGTATGGAACTACCCACGTTGGGTAAATGAAGATGCTCAAAAGCTTCTTGAAGATGCTGTTGATCTAGAAGTAGTTGGAACTGACACTGAAAAGCGTGCACAATTGTATGCTGACTGGCAGAAGATTTTCAACGAAGAAGTACCATCACTTCCAATCCTTGAACTAGAAGAAGTTATGGCTGTTGCTAAGCGCGTTCAAGGCGTCAAGTACGACGTTTCTGGTTCTAACTCACCTCATGAATGGTGGATCAAGCAATAATCATTAAGTACCACCTATTCAGTTAAGGAGAATGCATATGCTTAAATACAGTTTACGACGCATACTCGGCATGATTCCTATGCTTTTCCTTATCTCTATTGTAGTGTTTTCCCTGGCGAAACTTATGCCAGGGGACTCACTCAGTGGGGAGATCGATCCAAACAATACGGATCCGGCATACATAGAGGAGATGCGCGAGAAGCTCGGTTATAATGACCCAGTCCACATTCAATATTTCACATGGATCACAAATTTCATGCAGGGAGACTTCGGAAAATCAACCCGTTATAAAATCCCGGCAAGTGAAATCATTGGCGAACGTCTGCCAAATACGATATTTCTAGGCTTTTCAAGTATTTTAATAACTTATGTTTTAGCGTTTATCATGGGTATTTATGCCGGAAGGAAGCCATATACAATTGGTGATAACTTCATAGGTACCGCTAACTATATTGGATTGGCCCTCCCTTCATTTGTTGCAGGGGTGTTCGCCATCTATTTCTTCTCATTTAATTTAGGCTGGTTCCCTTCGAACGGTTCTGTGGATATCTCTACCACCGAAGGTACAGCTGCATATTGGTTAAGCCGAATTCATCATGTTTTCTTACCAGCACTTGTATTAGGTTTATTGAGTACTGCAAGCTATACGCAATTCCTGCGTAATGACATTATAGAAAACAGCCGTAAAGATTTTGTAAGGACGGCACGTGCTAAAGGCACACCTGAAAAAAAGATTTACAATCAGCACATCTTACGTAATTCAATCATCCCGCTGATTACATTCCTTGGATTTGATATCGTTGCATTGGTCGGTGGCGCAATTATCACCGAAACAATCTTCACTTATCCTGGTATCGGTCAATTATTCTTGAACTCTGTCAGCCAAAGAGACTATCCAGTCCTTATGACATTGACAATGATGTTCTCATTCTTGACACTGTTTGGAAACCTTGTTGCAGATATTTTATATGGAATCGTTGATCCAAGGATCAGGCTTGATTAAGGAGGATGGCTATGGAAGTTTCTACAGCAAATAATACACAGATTAACCTGAAGCCGGAAAAAGGCATGTCTCCTTGGGCCATCGCTAGAAGAAAATTTGTGAAAAACAAGTTGGCGATGACAAGCTTGATCTTCTTGGTTTTCGTAATGATTGTCTCTTTCCTGGCTCCATACATTACAACAACAGATATAACAAAAATCAACATTGGCTCAATGTCCTTAAAGCCATCTGCAGAGCATTGGCTGGGAACGGACAAAAATGGGCGTGACGTTTTCACCAGATTGTTATACGGCGGAAGGGTATCACTCTTAGTCGGAATAAGCTGTACATTATTCGTAATCATTTTTGGAACGATTGTAGGTTCAATCGCAGGATATTTCGGCGGTATCGTTGACAGCATGCTTATGCGCTTCACTGATTTCGTCCTGAACTTCCCATTCCTGGTTTTCGTTATCGTATTGGCTACAATTTTCCATGGTAAAATCAATGGTCTTGTCATCCTGATCATGGTTATCAGCTTGCTGAGCTGGGGCGGGGTAGCGAGGATTGTCCGAAGCAAGATTTTGGCGGAAAAGGAGAATGAATACATTCTTGCTGCCATCTCAATCGGATGTTCACCATTCAAAGTAATCACAAAGCATTTACTTCCAAATGTCCTTTCAACAATCATCGTACAAGCAACGATCTTGTTCGCTTCCATGATTGTCGCAGAGACTGGATTAAGCTTCTTGGGCTTCGGTGTTCCTTCTGAAATTCCAAGCTGGGGTAACATGCTTGCATTCGCAAATGAACCAGACGTATTACAAGGAAAGCAGTGGATCTGGATTCCACCTGCACTTGCCATTACACTCACGATTTTGTCGATCAACTTCGTTGGTGAAGGTCTAAAAGATGCATTGAATCCAAGATCACGCCGTTAAAAAATCTACCATACAAAGGTAGATTTTTTATTTTGCTTATTTTTCAATCAGAGGGGTGAGGTCATAGACCCGCCCCTTTTTAGAGCCTGCGCAGGGCAGACTGAGTGAAATCAGGAAAGAAGAGGCGGACTTCCGTTTTGATATTGGTATTAATAAAAAATCGGAAAATTGACTGAGCGTAATGGTGTTGCCATAGAGGAAGTAATAATCACTTAATGCGAGGATGTGGGCTGTTTTAGATGAAGTTTGGCATACAGGGCAATACCAGCTTCCATGAATTTTGTGCATAGATATAGCCTTGCATTCCGGACATTGGACTCCTTTTCTCACATCATCAGGATGAATGGAATAGGTATCAAATATATTGGGCTTAAAGGGTACATGATATTTTACCAGCTGTTTAGCTATTCTTTTAGTCTCCTTTATTGTAGTTATCTCTTTTAGATAACGTTTTTCTAAGTCGATAATCCTCGCTATTAGATGGCCAGCTTGTACAACTCGGAAGTTATTGTAAGAGTTATTTCCTTTTGATTTTATAATGGTTGAAGGTCTTGATATAGCAATAAGGTACTCGAGGTTTAATGAGGGTAGGTTATGATCATCAAGCCATTGTGACAATAGCCTGACATGTCTTTGAACTTGGGTGAAGGGATCACGGATGCCTTCTTCTTTTTCGTTGAAAATCCGAATGCACTGATTGAATTCATGGTCAAAGACAATTGTTCCGGCAATATTCTTGGAATCAATAATGAAAGAAACGCTGGGGGAGAGCAGGAGGGAGTCGATTTGAAAGAAGTGGACACCATGCTGTAACCGGAGATCATTAATAATCAGATAGTTATTATCTTTAAGAAACGATAAGTGGTATTCCAGTTCTTTTTCACCTCTTAATCCTGCAAGTTTTTTTCGATATTCTTCTTCTATTAAGGGCAGTTTCGGATGATTTACATCGAGTCGGCGGATTAATGCCTCTTCTGCTTTCAATTTATAAGGTATGTCCCTGTCTTTATAAAACAAAATCATCTCTCCTTTTGATGGTTTATAGGAGAGAATTCTTTAAAATACTGTAAACTCCTCTCGTTGAGTGTGAAGAATTAGTGACAAAAAGGATATATTCCTTAAAATCCTGATATATTCCTGAATTAGGTCAGGATATTCCTTAAAATCTGGTTTTATTCCTAAAAACAAGTGGATACCTTCCGTAAAAAATGAATATATTCCTAAATGTCATAAATAAACACCTTTCAGTACTTCCTCACCAACTTCCTTCATATATATATAATAAAAATGGACAGGCCGGGGTGAGGTAAGTGTGTGAAGTAATTTCCTGTTGTAAAGAGAGTCAATCTTATGATTTTTAGAATGTTTGTTTTGACGATTGGTTTTAGTCTGGCTGTATCAGGGGGGATCAGCACAATCGCGTATTTGAATATGATTACAGCCGGGCACGGTTTGGACGAGTATTTATCCTTTATCTCCCGGAGAGTGGAATGCTACTTGCTGCCAGCGGGAATGGGGATCATCTGGTTAAGTATTTATTGGCCGCATAACAGCGATATAAATTGATCTTCCTTTTAAGGAATATTTTTACTTAGTGCTGCCCATACTGATGGACAAACAGTTTCTTGAAGTGAGGGGTTAAAAATCATGTTGTATCTTCATGATGTCTGGGTAAACTGGTTCGAAGGGGAAGAGAATGGCTATAATGTCTGCCATTTCCACGAGTGGCGGAAGGATGATGGTGTTGAACTGCTTGACCAGGTGCCGCTTCTGAAAATTGATCATCTGTTATTTAATTACATTGAAAATGATTTATCTGAGTTGCCTCAACAGCTTCTGGATGACATTTACCGAAAGGCGTATTTGAGGAAAAATCATGAACGCACACAGCTTGATTATTGCTTCGTCGTATCGGATGGTACTGGAATCCTGGCAGTTGACACAATCGGCTATAATATCCCGATCCGAAAGAGCCGGCTTATCCCGCGTCAGGAACAGCTGGTGTACGAAATGATTGAAAATCAGGATACGATCCAATATGGATTCAATGACCAAAGTGCCTTAAAGGATTTCCATATCTTATCACCTTCTCCAGATTTAATGAGAGGATTGACCCGTAAGGAAAGACAGTTGAAGCAATTATTGTTCATGGCCATGGATCAGCTGAATTCTTCAAAAAATGTAGCTGAAGTCCGATATTGGTTCACTGAATGGAAACCTGAACTATATGAAGAAATTCAACGTCTCTCATTTGAAGAGGTGTGGGAGCAGTTGTATGAAGAAACAAAGTTTGGATGGTCACCTAAGCACCAGAAATTTTGCGAAAATATAATCAAGGGACAGGCCTTTTTCGAAAAACTTTGGGAAATGGAGCACGGCCCAAAAGTAAATTAATTAGCCTTATTGAAATAAAAGGAGCTGACACAGTGTCAGCTCCTTTCTTGGTTTATTTCCGCTTGCGCCCAAGGCCCATCGCATTCTCCATTTTCTTAAGCATTTTATTTGCAACAAAGTTTGCTTTTTCAGCTCCGCGATCAAGAATTTCATCCAGTTCCTCTGAATCAATCAGCTCATAGTATTTTTTCTGGATTGGTTCAATGACATTGACAACAACCTTTGCAAGGTCACCTTTGAAATCACCGTATCCTTTACCCTCATATTCCTTTTCAATTTCAGCAATCGCCTTGCCGGTTAAAATAGAGTAGATGGACAAGAGATTGGAAATGCCTGGTTTGTTTTCTTTATCATATTTTACAATACCCTCAGAGTCAGTTACAGCGCTCTTGATTTTCTTTTCAATTAGCTTTGGTTCATCAAGCATAGAGATGAAAGCCTTACTGTTAGGATCTGATTTGCTCATTTTCTTCAATGGATCCTGTAAGGACATGACTCTTGCACCGACTTTAGCTATTCGTACTTCCGGAATTGTAAAAATGTCATTGTATTTCTTGTTGAAACGTTCAGCAAGATCCCTTGTCAACTCTAGATGCTGCTTTTGGTCTTCTCCGACTGGCACGAGATTCGTATTATATAGAAGGATATCGGCAGCCATAAGCGGAGGATAGGTTAAAAGACCGGCTGAGACAGCTTCTTTCCCGGTCGATTTATCCTTGAATTGAGTCATCCTTTCAAGCTCGCCTATATAAGCAACACATTGCATCATCCATCCTGCCTGAGCATGTGCCGGAACTTCCGACTGAATGAATAAAGTTACTTTCTCAGGGTCAATTCCTGAAGCGATGTACAATGCTGCGAGGCTCTTTATATTTTTGCGAAGCTGCAAACGGTCCTGCGGCACGGTTATCGCATGCTGGTCAACGATACAGAAGTAACAATTATATTGTTCCTGCAGCTCTGTGAATTGTTTCATTGCACCGATATAGTTGCCAAGTGTGATCGTACCGCTCGGCTGGATGCCAGAAAATATAGTCTCCATAATAAATTCCTCCTATGAAATATATATTGTATTCTTTTGTCTGAATTCAGTTGGTATTGCCGCAAACAGAGGAAAAAGAACACAAAAAAGACCATTCGTCCCTAACTTCTAGGGACGAATGGTCCGTGTTGCCACCCTAATTACTCACGAATGAGTCACTCTGCCCATGCCTCAGTGAAGCATGGATACCTTTAACGCAGGATACGTCTGAGTTTACTAAAGTTCAACCCAGAAGCTCAAAAGTCCATTCCATTTGCCAGGCTGTTTGTTTCCACCAACCACAAACTCTCTGAAAGCCTTGAACAGATGTACTACTCTTCATCATTGCTTTTTATGATTTATTAGAAATGATTATAATCAAAACCTCCATGAGAAGCAAGGGTTCAGGTGCAATTTTACAGATAATAAATGAACAGTGCAGCAAGCATCAGGATAAAATCCAGCAATCCAACCATTAGTAACGGGTTAGCATTGAAAGTGACCAGTTCTGATAAAGGTGTCATCTCATCAAACGACTTTTTCTTGTCTCCATCTTCCTTACCAGCAAAAACAGACCGGAAAGAATAAGAAATTGCGTCAAAAAAACCAGAATTAATCGTAAAGACTATAAGAGAAGTAAACAGGAGAACGCTAGCAACATAAAAAGAGAAATTTATATAACTGAGCAATGTAATGCTCTGCTGATAGACAAGCGCAAGAATCAAAATCAATAGCTGTGTAACAATAAAACTAGAAAAAATTTTCCCAAATCTATTACGCATTTTTTAAATTCTCCCTTATATTGTTATTTCATAAAAGTAATTTCTTGAATAATTCTTCCGAATAAATCAAATATTACAATAAGATACGCCCTATATTTACTCCAGAAAGGCTTATAAGTCACTATTATAACACAAATCAAGCAGGGAATTTATTACTATTGTTTCAAAGTTGTAAATTTTTCGCGCAAAAATATTGAACATTTAATTCAATCTATGTATAATAGGGAATGTAAAAAGTTTTCAGAAAACATTAAAAAAGAGGGGGCATATCCTTGAAAAAGTCAAAATTTTCATTTCTATTGATTTTGACTCTAGTATTCTCGTTAATCCTGTCTGCATGTAACGGCGGCGAAAACAATGCTGGAGAAGAAAAGCCTGAAGATGATGCAAAATCAGGCGAAGACACACCTAATGTACCACAAGAATTAAGAATGTTGGATTCTTCCGAAATCCCAACAATGGACACAGTCCTTGCTGAAGGTTCTACAAGTTTCACTTACATAAACAACGTAGGTGAAGGTCTTTACCGCCTTGACCAGGACCACAAGCCAGTTCCTGCACTTTCGGACGGCGAGCCTGAAATCAGTGATGACAACCTTGTCTACACTTTCAAACTAATCGACTCAAAATGGTCTAACGGCGAGCCTGTAACAGCTCACGACTTCGTGTATGCTTGGCAGCGCGCTATCGACCCAGCGACTGCATCTCCATATGGTCCTTACATGATGGGCGGCAAGATCAAGAACGCTGAGAAAATCACTGAAGCCGGATCTAAGAAAGAGGCTTATGATGTAACTGAACTTGGCGTTAAAGCACTTGACGACAAGACTTTGGAAGTAACTCTTGAAAAGCCAATCGCTTACTGGCAAGACCTTTTCGCTTTCCCAACATTCTATCCGCAAAACCAGAAGTTTGTTGAAGAGAAAGGCGAGGCTTTCGCAAGTAATGCTGAAAACTTACTTTACAACGGTCCATTCGTAATGGAAACTTGGGAAGGTACTGACGCTACTGAGTGGGTACTGGCTAAGAACCCTAATTACCACAACGCTGATCAAGTTAAACTTGAAAAGATCACTGTAAACGTAGTAAAAGATTCTAACTCTGCTGTAAACGCATTTGAAGCTGGCGAAACAGATATGACTGGATTGCTTTCTTCTGATATCGTTCCTTCATATGAAGGCGATGAGCGCATGCTTAGCTGGATGGAAGCTGTAGTATTCTGGATCAAAATGAACCAGAAGAACGAAGCACTTGCTAACGTAAATATCCGTAAAGCAATCGCAATGGGCTTCAACAAAGAAGACCTTGCTAAGAGCATCCTGAACAACGGTTCAGTTGCTGCTAACTACTTTGTACCAAAAGATTTCGTAACACTTGATGGTGAAGATTTCCGTGAAAAGCATGGCGACCTAATCACTTTCAACGCTGAAGAAGCTAAGAAACATTGGGAAGCTGGTCTTAAGGAACTTGGCGTAGATAAGTTAGAACTTCGCTACCTTGGTGGAGACACTGAAGCAGCTAAGAAAACTGATGCTTACATCAAGAACCAGTTAGAAACAAACCTTCCTGGCTTGACAATCAAGCTTGAGAGCGTTCCTTTCGCAGTACGTCTAGAGCGTGACAACGCTATGGATTACGATCTTCAATTCGCAGGATGGGGACCAGACTACGGTAACGCATTGTCGTTCACTGACCTTTGGATCACTGATGGCGGAAGCAACAGAATGGGTTACTCTAACCCGAAATATGATAAGCTGATCAAAGATGCTCAAGGTGAACTTGCTACTGATGAGAAAGCTCAGTGGGAAGCACAGCAGGAAGCTGAAAGAATCATGCTTGAAGAAGATGCTGGTCTAGCACCTGTTTACCAGCGTGCAGCTAACATCCTTCTTAACCCGAATGTTAAAGGTCTTGCGATCTACAACTACGGTCCTGACTACTCATTCCAGTGGGTAACAATCGAAGGCGAAGAATAAAAACTTAAAAAAGTTTCTTATTTCAGAATGTAATAATTCTGAGGATAGAAAGAGAGTATATCTAGATATACTCTCTTTTTCCCTGTAAACGATTTGTCGAACAATAGGGAAAATTGAAATTATACAGGAGGTGCACCCATATGGCAAAATACCTGTTAAAAAGGGTACTTTATATGTTTTTGACTCTTTTCATTATTGCGTCCCTTACATTCTTCTTAATGAAAATCATTCCTGGTACGCCATTTGCAAGTGCGAATAAATTGGGTCCTGCACAAATGGAAATCATGAAGGCAAAGTACGGTCTCGACCAGCCGGTACCTGTGCAGTACGCTAAGTATATTGGAAACTTGCTTCAAGGCGATCTGGGTATTTCGTTTCAGTTTAACAATACACCGGTAACTGACCTGATGTTCAAACGCTTAGGACCATCTATGCAGTTAGGTGCCCAGGCTATGCTCTTTGGTACAATTGTAGGGATTGTCCTTGGGATCTTCGCGGCAATAAGACAGAATACTTGGGTCGATTATAGTTCTACTTTTATCGCAGTTTTGGGTAAGTCTATTCCTAACTTCGTATTTGCAGGATTACTGCAATACTTTGTGGGTGTTAAATTAGGCTGGTTCCCTGTACTCTTCTGGCGAGGATTTGAGTATACAATCCTGCCGACCATCGCTCTTTCCATGTTGCCAATTGCGATTGCTGCCCGTTTCATGAGAACTGAAATGATTGAAGTGTTAGGGTCAGACTATATCATGCTGGCAAAAGCTAAAGGTGCGAGTTTCTTTGAGATTGCGTTTAAGCATGCTTTAAGAAACGCGTTAATTCCGTTGGTAACGGTTTTAGGACCTTTGGCAATTTCATTGATGACTGGTTCCCTTGTAATCGAAAAGATTTTTGCGATTCCTGGTCTTGGTGAACAGTTCGTAAAATCTATTACAGTAAATGATTACCCTGTTATCATGGGAACAACCATTTTATTTGCTGCATTATTTGTAGTTATCATCCTTGTTGTGGATATTCTTTACGGTATCATCGATCCACGCATCAGGCTGTCTGGAGGTAATAAGTAATGGCTGACTTTGAATCAAACATTCCAAAAGATCGTTTTAGGCCGGCAGATATCGATTCGGCCAAAAGCGAGGAAATTAACAAGCCAAGCTTAACCTTCTGGCAGGATGCTTGGATGCGTGTACGCAAAAATAAAGGTGCGCTTGTAAGCTTAATTGTAATGGCAATAGTTATCCTATTGGCATTCGTTGGTCCATTAATCAGCGGCAAAGAGTTTGATAAACAAAATGTTTCTCATAATAATTTACCTCCCAAAATCCAGGGGCTAGAACATATTAGCTGGCTGCCATTTGACGGTGTAAAGACAAATAAAGCCGGCAAAGAAATCAATATGTATGAAGTCAAAAAAGTCGATGAATACTACTGGTTTGGTACGGATGCTTTAGGACGTGACTTATTTACTCGTGTGTGGAAAGGTACGCAAATTTCTCTGTATATTGCGTTTTTGGCCGCGGTTATTGATATGATCATTGGTGTTGCTTATGGTGCCATTTCGGGTTACTATGGCGGACGACTGGATAATGTCATGCAAAGGATCACTGAAGTGCTTGTTGGTATCCCGCTAATGATTGTCGTTATCTTGATGATCCTTGTATTGCAGCCAGGTATTATTTCCATTACCGTTGCACTGACCATAACAGGTTGGGTAGGTATGGCCCGTGTTGTACGTGCCCAGACGCTTAAGCTTAAGGAACAGGAGTTTGTACTTGCTTCTAAAACTCTCGGGAACAGTGATGGCAAAATCATCTCTAAACACTTATTGCCAAACCTTGCTGGTGTTATTATTATCAATACAATGTTCACGATTCCAAATGCGGTATTCTTTGAAGCATTCCTGAGCTTTATCGGACTTGGTCTTCAGGATCCTTATGCATCACTCGGTACATTGATTGATGAAGGTTTTAAAGTGCTAAGGTTACACCCACATGAGATGATAATTCCAGCTGTTATCATCAGTATCATCATGATTACGTTCAATATGCTGGCAGACGGATTGCGCGATGCGCTTGATCCGAAAATGCGCGATTAAGGGGCAGGTGAATGTATTATGGAAAATATTCTAGAAGTTAAGGATTTAAATATATCCTTCCATACATTCGCGGGCGAAGTGAAAGCGATCCGCGGTGTAAACTTTGAACTGAAAAAGGGAGAAACCCTTGCAATAGTTGGTGAGTCGGGATCAGGTAAATCAGTAACGACAAAAGCAATCATGAGGTTGCTGCCTCCATCCAATTCAGAGATTACGGAAGGAGAAATCTTGTTCGAAGGCAAAGACTTAACTAAATTGACAGACAAGCAAATGCAGAAAATCCGTGGACAGGATATCTCGATGATTTTCCAGGATCCAATGACCTCTTTAAATCCAACTATGAATGTTGGAATGCAGATCATGGAACCTTTGATCAAGCACCAAAATATGAGTAAATCAGCGGCGAAAGAGCGTGCGGTTCAGCTGTTGAAGCTGGTAGGTATCCCGAAACCTGAATTACGTATCAAACAATACCCGCATCAATTCTCAGGCGGCATGAGGCAGAGGGTTGTTATCGCGATTGCTTTGGCATGTAATCCAAAGGTTCTAATTGCCGATGAGCCGACAACAGCGTTGGATGTAACAATCCAGGCGCAGATTTTGGAACTGATGAAAGATTTGCAGCAAAAAATCGACACTTCCATCATTTTCATTACCCATGACCTTGGTGTTGTAGCGAACGTTGCTGACAGAGTGGCAGTCATGTACGGTGGGAAAATTGTCGAAATCGGTACAGTGGATGAAGTCTTCTACAATCCGCAGCATCCATACACTTGGGGATTGATCAGCTCTATGCCAAGCCTTGATGCTAAAGAAGAAGAACTTTATGCGATCCCTGGTACACCGCCAAACTTATTGTATCCGCCAAAAGGTGATGCTTTTGCGCCTCGTAATGAATATGCAATGCAAATCGACCTAGAAGAACAGCCTCCAATGTTTAAAGTGTCTGACACACATTATGCTGCTACATGGCTGTTGCATCCAGATGCTCCTAAGGTAGAACCACCGGAAGCTGTGAAGAGCAGAATGCGTAAATTCATGGGCGCTAAATAACTGTAGGAGGAGGACTGGCTGATGGAAAATAGAGAAAAGCTTCTTGAAATAAAGAATCTAAAGCAGTACTTCAATATGGGTCAACCAAATGAAGTAAGAGCTATCGATGGAATTACTTTTGATATCTTTAAAGGAGAAACTCTTGGATTGGTTGGAGAGTCAGGATGTGGCAAGTCCACGACGGGCCGAACAATCATCAGGCTTTATGAAGCGACAGATGGAGATGTCCTTTACAAGGGAGAAAACGTACACGGCAAGAAGAGCAAAAAAGATTTAAAAAGATTCAACAGAAGTATGCAAATGATATTCCAGGATCCTTATGCTTCCTTGAACCCAAGGATGAAGGTTTCCGATGTAATTGCCGAGGGTATTGATATTCACGGCCTTGCGAAGAGCAAACAAGAAAGAATGGAAATGGTATATGAACTGCTTGAAACAGTTGGCTTAAACAGAGAACACGCCAACCGTTATCCACATGAGTTTTCAGGTGGACAAAGGCAGCGGATCGGGATTGCGCGTGCCCTTGCCGTGCAGCCGGAATTTATTATCGCAGACGAACCAATTTCCGCTCTTGACGTTTCCATCCAGGCACAAGTTGTCAACCTGATGAAGAAACTTCAGCGTGAAAAAGGTTTAACATACTTGTTTATCGCACATGACCTTTCTATGGTAAAATATATCAGCGATCGCATTGGTGTAATGTACTTTGGTAAGCTGGTGGAGTTAACTACAGCTGAAGAGCTATACAAAAACCCGCTTCACCCATACACACAATCATTGCTTTCTGCAATCCCGCTTCCAGACCCAGAATCTGAGCGTACACGCCGACGCAAAACATATGATTCAAATGTACATCAGTATGCAGATGGAGAAGAAGTGAAGATGCGCGAAGTCGTTCCGGGGCACTATGTCTATTGCTCAGAAAAGGAACTGAAGCAATATCAGCAGCAATATGTCAAATAAACTAAACGATCTCTTATTTTGAGATCGTTTTTTTGTTTTCAAAAGGGCCGGTAATAAATTCCAAATAAAAATATTAAACTATAATATCTAAATCTGTCGAAAGTGGGTAAAATAGACTTATAGAAACATATTATAAAGATAGCGGTTATTTTGAGTGAGGTACGTTTTGAAAGGAGAGTTGTTTGTGCAGTTTAAAAAAATAGCAGCAGCAGCATTATTAGCTGCCTCTTTTTCACAAGCAGGAGGTACAGTATTTGCAGAATCGAAAGCGCATGAAACAGAAAGACTTCCGGTCAGGGAACATCAATCGTTGGTCAGGGAAATACCAGAGCAGATGCCAAGGTTCAAGTTTGATTCAGGTTATTCATTTGAATATCCTGATGCTGTAAGAGGAATCTATGTAACCGGGAATTCTGCTGGAGGAGAGAGGTTTAAAAGTCTTACCAAACTTGTTGATGAGACTGATTTAAACGCGATGGTCATTGATATAAAAGAAGACCATGGATATCTTACATATAAACCAGATGAGAATTCTCCTTTTAAAGATATCGGAAAGCCCTATATTAAAGATCCAGAAAAATTATTAAAGACTTTGGAAGAAAAACAGATTTATCCTATCGCCAGGGTAGTCGTTTTCAAAGATACAGCTCTGGCAAATAAAAAACCGGAGTGGTCATTTAAAGAAGGGAATCAAGTCTGGAAAAATGGCAGGGGAGAATCATTCGTAAATCCATTTGTGAAAGAAGTGTGGGATTACAACGTTCAAATTGCCATCGAGGCAGCAAAAATGGGCTTCCAGGAAATCCAGTTCGACTATGTCCGTTTCCCTGAGGGATTCGAAAAGAGGGACTCTACTCTTCAATATTCCATGGGGGACTATAAGGAAACAGACATGGATAATGTCCAAAAACGGGTCAAAGCAGTGACCGATTTTGTGGCCTATGCTAGGAAAGAATTAAAACCTTATGATGTCAAAGTATCAGTGGATATCTTTGGTTATACGGCAACTCTCCCTGAAGCCCCGGGAATTGGACAGAACTTCTCGAAAATCTCCGAGAATGTGGATGTCATTTCTTCCATGATTTATCCAAGCCATTGGACTTCTTATTTCGGGATTGCCAAGCCTGACACAGAGCCATACCGTCTCGTTCAGGAATATGCAAAAATGGAGAAAAAGAAGCTTGATGAATTAAAGACCCCGCCTGTTTCACGTCCATGGTTGCAGGATTTCACAGCATCATGGTTAGGCAGTGGAAATTACCTTGTCTACGGGAAAAAGGAAGTCGAAGACCAGATCAGGGCATTGAAGGATCAGGGGATTAACGAATACTTATTATGGAATGCAAGCAATAAATACTCTCCTAATGTTGATTACACACCATGATCATTCTCGATGTTAAAAATTATACTTTCTGATACTAAAACAGCCTGGAACGATGAAAATCATTCCAGGCTGTTTTCATATCATTAGATTATCGATATGAAAATAAGTTATAATAACAGATGGGATATGGATTACTTCTTGCTGCCGCCGACATTTTTCCAGCCAGTTTGCAAACTTGTTGATTGATCGACGAATTCATTTCTTTTATTTCCACTAAAGAACCTAGTTCCTACTCCATTGGTGATCACACCAATTGTCGCGGTAATACCCACAATCAGTAAAGCAACGATAGTTAGATCCATTATGTAACCGCCCATGATAAACCTCCACCTTTTTTTTCACATAATCTTGTTAGTGATTTTGTGATAAATATAATACATGATCCCCGTACATCTTTATTTTAAAAGAATTGCCGGTGTATTAAAAGAACTTTATAAAGAAAAAATAATACAAGTATTTAGATCATGGTTATATAAGAAAAGCTGGGTGCTTATCGGGATGGAATAAAATCAAAAAGGAGATAAGCAATGCATTGGTATGAGAAATTAAATCAATATTTCCCAATTGAGGAAATGAAATCAAAAGAACACATGGAAACACTTTTAAAGGAAAGACCAGAGATGTACCATAAGGATGAGGGGCCAGGACATGTGCTCATGTATGTAGAGACAGAGGATTTTGTGTTCATTGATTACCTATTCGTATCTAAGTCGACCCGCGGTCAGGGGCTCGGCCACAAGTTGATCGAGAAGCTGAAGGAAAAAAGCAAGCCGATTATCCTTGAGGTTGAACCAGTTAATTATGAGGACACAGATACTGAAAAACGCCTGCGCTTTTACAAGCGGGAAGGTTTCGAGCATGCGAGGACGATTGGTTACAGGCGTCGGTCGCTCGCTACGAAGGAAATCAATGAGATGGAAATCCTTTTCTGGTCACCTGATGAGGCGTCTGAGGATCTAGTGTACGAAGCCATGAAGAAAACCTACAACATGATTCACACTTATAAAGATAAAAAGTTTTACGGAGAATCATACCAGCCAGTTGATGAAGTATTGACTGTCGAAGATCAACGTGATGATTTGCTTCAGGACATCTAAGTCACGAACGCAACCAGTGTTTTTACACGGTTGCGTTTTCATTGTTACTAAATTAATTGAGAATAAATTTTTTTAAATAAAAAGGTTTAAGTCCTGCACAACCGGGTAAATATAATTAAATTAAGAAAATGAATACCCGACGGACACATCTGGGAAGAATTGTACGAATATTTATATAGATTGAAGCAGAAGGTGATGAAAAAATATAATCTTTCTTGAAACTTTTTTCTATTTCGTTCGTTATATATAGAGAAGAGAGAAAATAATCTTACATAAATACCCGGAATAATTTAAGAAAAGGGATACCTTTTATCAAATCCATGGTGTATAATAAACAATATGAATTATAAAATTAAACTTATTATTATTTAAGAAATGGCAGTTCATTTGAAGCAAATAATATATAAGTAAATCTAAGGGAGTGTGAATTAGCAATGGTCACTTTATACACTTCACCAAGTTGTACCTCTTGCAGAAAAGCCAAGTCTTGGCTGGAAGAACATGAAATCTCATATACTGAAAGAAATATATTCTCAGAGCCTTTATCAATTGATGAAATAAAGGAAATTCTTCGTATGACAGAAGATGGGACGGATGAAATCATCTCAACCCGGTCTAAGACTTTCCAAAAGCTTGATGTGAACCTGGAAACAATGCCTTTGCAAGAACTGTTTGAGGTTATCAAGGAAAACCCTGGCTTGCTCCGCCGTCCGATCATCATTGATGAAAAACGCCTGCAGGTTGGATACAATGAAGATGAAATTAGACGATTCCTGCCACGTAAAGTGCGTACTTTCCAGCTTCGCGAGGCTCAGCGTTTAGTAAACTAAACCTTTAAGCTCCCTTTTTGGGGGCTTTTTATTTTTCATGCCGCGCCTAACCCGGTGTGCTCCTGGCAATGCAGACAAATTGAAATTCAGGCACTTTTCTGGTAAAATGTAAAGAATACTTTAAATTGGTTTGTTAAGTCGCAATGAATTTTGGCTAACCTTCTTGATTGTATCTTTAGGGGCGGGAAGCCTGTGGTTAAGGCAGCGCATTAGCACAATCCCCGCAGCATATTAAACAGATAAATCTATTCAGGCGAGTCCATTCATCAGCCTTTTATAAAAGTTCTTTTCGTGAATTTTGTTGCTTGTACCACCTTTTTGCGCATTATAAGTTCGGAAGTCTCATCTAAAAGAACCTCGATGCCTATAATAATGCGGACATAACCATGTACGATAGCAAAAATAATTAATGCGGAAACTGCCTTTATAAAAATGGGTGTATATTTTGTTTCCAAAATGGCTTAATATAACATAAAATAAAAGTACAAGATCGTTTATTTCTTTTTACACAGCCCCTTTATAAATCAAGGTGATTCAGGCTTATTTATTAAGGGTAAATGATAAAGACCAACTGCTTTTTTGGGGGTATTTAGTCCCTTCAAATCTTTGCCTGGAAGGGAGAGAAAGCGAATGGAAATCGAGCGTATTAATGAGAATACCGTGAAATTTTATATTTCATATATGGACATAGAGGAGCGCGGTTTTGACCGGGAGGAAATCTGGTATAACCGTGATCGCAGCGAAGAGCTATTCTGGGAGATGATGGATGAAGTCCATGCCGAGGAGGAGTTCGCAGTTGAAGGCCCTTTATGGATCCAGGTTCAGGCCCTGGAAAAAGGTCTGGAGGTTTTAGTGACAAAGGCACAGCTGTCCAAGGACGGTCCAAAGTTTGAACTGCCGCTTCCAAATGATAAGATGAAGGATCTTCCAGTCGATGAGAGGATTGAAGAGCTGCTTGACCATCAGTTTAATCCAAAAGGAATTGATGATGCGGATCCTGCCTTCGAGGATGATTTAGAATTCCTGCTATACTTCAAGGATTTTGAAGATGTCATTGCTCTTTCAAAACGGCCGGGAATCGATAAAGTCAAAACAAGCTTATACAGCTATGAAGACAAATATTATTTATACATTGAGTTTCCTGAGCAGGAATTTGAGGATGAAGAAGAAATTGACAATATCCTTAGCGTTCTTCTAGAGTATGGGCAGGAGTCGACAGTCACGATTTACCGTCTCGATGAATACGGTAATAAGATTATCGAAGAAGATGTGTTTAGTGTCATAAGAAAGCATTTTTCCTGAGTGAAGGCCGATTTCAGAAATGAAATCGGCTTTTTTGATATAATAGTCTGTATGTATGAATCCCTTCATTACATATAAACGTATATATATATCTGAAGTTCCCAACGCTTGTTGCGGGAAAAATACAGAGAGAGAAACAGGTGGTTACATGAAGAATACAGTTCGGATCTTAACGTTTTTATTGATCCTTGCTGGGATCTACTATTTGTTTTATGAAAGACTTGATCCAGTTTATCTTGGATATATCAGTTTATTTATGTCGCTCACAGTCATCTTCATCAGCTTTGTGATATTCCTCGAGAATCGGCATCCAGCCCAGACATTGACATGGATTGTCGTACTGGGCGGCTTCCCAGTTGTAGGTTTTATTTTTTATCTGTTATTCGGCAGGAATAAACGCAAGGAAAAGATGTTCCGGCGTAAATATTTTCTTGATAAAAAAGCCTTCTCAAAAATCGAAGGAGACTCGGAAAGGGTCAACAAGGCAAGGATGCTTGACATGGAAGAAGATCATCGCCGCTTGTTTACCCTCGCCCAAAAGCTTGGGAACAGTCCGATTTCATTTGCGACCTCCACAAAGGTGCTGACAAATGGTGATGAAACTTTCAGCCACATTCTTGAAGAGCTAAAAAAAGCTACCCACCATATACACATGGAATATTACATTGTCCGCCATGATGAAATTGGAGAAGAAATAAAGGAAGTCTTAGTCAGCAAAGCAAGGAAAGGGGTTAAGGTCAGATTCCTGTTTGACTCTGTCGGTTCCTGGAAGCTGTCAAAAAAATATATTTCCGACCTGAGTGAAGCGGGGGTAGAGGTGGTCGAGTTTGGTCCTGTCCGCCTGCCGTTCCTAAATAGTAAATTTAATTTCAGGAATCACAGGAAAATCATCGTTATTGATGGAACTGTTGGTTTTGTAGGCGGCCTGAATATCGGAGATGAATACCTGGGCAGGGACAAAGGGTTTGGCTTTTGGCGGGACACTCATCTTATGGCAAAGGGAGAAGCAGTAAGGAGTCTTCAGCTGATATTCCTTCAGGATTGGTATTACATGACGAATAAAAGCTTTTTGACGTCGGATTATCTTTCACCATCCCTGCAGGCCAACACTCATGGAGGAGTCCAAATGATAGCTGGAGGACCTGACAATGAATGGAGTGTCATAAAGAATATCTTCTTTTCCATGATTTCCTCTGCTGATAAATCAGTTTGGATCGCGTCACCATATTTCATCCCTGATGAAGACATTTTCAGCGCAATTAAAGTAGCGGCGCTCAGTGGTCTGGATGTCAGGCTGCTTGTCCCGAAGCGGCCAGATAAAAGAATCGTATTCTTTGCTTCGAGATCGTACTTTCCGGAACTGCTTGAAGCTGGTGTGAAGATTTATGAATATGAAAAGGGCTTTATGCATAGTAAAATCGTCATAGTCGATGGTGAGCTCGCTTCCATCGGGACATCTAATATGGATATGAGAAGTTTCCACCTGAATTTTGAAGTCAACGCCTTCCTATACAAAACGAATAGCACGACGAAGCTTGTGAAAGAATTTGAAAATGATGTACTCCATTCAATAGAGATTGTCATGGATGATTTTAATAAACGTCACCTTGGCTATAGACTGCTCGAATCCACTTCGAGGCTCTTGTCACCGATGCTGTAGAAACCCGGATTTTAACTCCGGGTTTTTTTGCATTTTATAAGAAAGTATAAACATTTTTATTAAGATTAGTTTCTAGCTCCAGCGCTTGTCGGGGCTGACCAAGGCGCTTCCGCTTTTCTTGATTTGTGAACGTTTTATTAACCTTTTTCAAATATAAAGGTATTAACTCAATGAACTAGAATATGTCATGGAGAAAGGAGGCGCATAAAATGTGCTAGTTGCGAAAAAAAATGATGGCAAAAGGCTATCATTGGGTGAAAGATATGAAAAAAGTGATTTAATAGAAATCAGGTCGAGGGAGAAATTCTACTGTCCAGAATGTGATGAAGAAGTGGTTATGAAACTAGGCAATAAGAAGATTTGGCACTTTTCTCATTTGGCGGGAGGAAGCTGCCGGTATGAGTATGAACGAGAATCAGAGTACCATCTTACCGGAAAGCTAAAGCTTTATAATTGGCTGAAGAAGCAAGGAATTACTGCTGAACTTGAACAATTCGACCCAATAATGAAGCAGAAACCGGACATTGCTTTCGTATTTCAGAACCAAAAATATGCGATTGAATTCCAATGTTCTGTCATTCCTGCTGAGATATTTGAAAAAAGAACAAAAAGGTATTTTGATCATGGGGTAATTCCGATTTGGGTTGCTGCCGAGAACTTGATTAAGCGTAAGTCGAATAATGTTGTCTCAATCAATAACTTCCTCTTCCTCTTCATTCGGCGGTCCAGGTACTCCTGGAATATACCGGCCTTTTGCCCAATTACAGGGCAATTCGTTAATTTGCATGGAGCCATTCCAATCACTTCTAAAAAGACAATCACAAATTTTGAAGTACAGTCGATAAATCAGTACGCAATAGCGGAGTTTCTCAGTCCGGCTGATAAGCCATTTGCCTTCTTGAAGGCCTGGCAAAGTGAAAACCAAAAAATGAAATCACACTACTTAACTTCTCCTGGTGCATGGCAAAATCCATTCCTGAAAGAACTCTACCGCAATCATCTAAGTCTTCTTACAATTCCATCCCAAATGGGACTTCCTGTACGCTCAAGCCCCTATATCGAAACGCCTTCATTAATCTGGCAGACATATCTCTACCTCGATGTTTTCCGGCATTATCAAATTGGGGAAATTATAGATTATTCGAAAATCCGGGAAGCCTTTTATCAGCGTGTAAGAAGGAAAGAAATCAAACTTCGCATCTTGCCCGCAGCTCGAGAAAAAGATCACTGGCATGCTCTTGCTGAATACGTATTTCTTTTAACAAGAGTGTCATTCTTGGAAAAAATTGATTCAGGCAAAGTGAAAGTACTCCGGAAAATTATTATTCCGAATTCAATTGATGACCAAATTAAGGCTGAAGCAGACTTTTTCAACAAGTACGAAAATGAAATTAGAGAATCCGTATTCCCATAACATGAAATGTATTATAACTGCGTAAAATAGGGTAGTTGGAATTAGGGCATTTAAAACGAAAAAATTTTTCCTTATTAAAATTTATAGAAGGAATTAATAAACCATTAGCGAATATGTTACTAGAAAAGTTTTTCGAATTCCGAAATATTGTTAGGAGGATTTATATGTCAAACGAATCTGCAGTTAAGAAATTGCCAGTAAGGGACGAGGTTGCCACAGAGAATACGTGGAGACTTGAGGATATTTTTGCAGTTGATGAACAGTGGGAAAAAGAATTTAATGAAGTAAAGGGCTTGATTCCTTCTGTCCAGGAGTATCAGGGCAAGCTGGGAGAGAGCGCTGAACAACTATATACTGCACTTCAGCTGCAGGATAAATTGCTTGAGCGTCTTGGAAGACTTTATACATACGCGCATATGCGCTATGACCAGGATACAACGAATTCTTTTTATCAGGGACTGGATGACCGCATCAAGAATCTATATTCACAAGCGGCAAGCGCGCTTGCGTTCATCGTACCAGAAATCCTGGCTGTTGATGAAGAGAAAATAAAAAGCTTTTTGAATGAAAGAGAAGAGCTGAAGCTTTATGAGCATGCATTGGAGGAAATCAACCTGCAGCGTCCGCATGTCCTATCTGCTGAAGAGGAAGCGCTTCTGGCTCAGGCTTCGGAGGTTATGAGCTCACCTTCAAATACCTTCGGAATGCTGAACAATGCGGATCTCGAATTCCCTTCAATCAAGGATGAGAACGGAGAGGATGTGGAAATCACACATGGCCGCTACATCCGATTCCTGGAAAGCGAGGACCGCAGAGTTCGTGAAGATGCTTTCAAAGCTGTTTATAAAACATATGGCAGCTTCAAGAATACTTTTTCCAGCACATTAAGCGGCAATATCAAAAAGGATAATTTTAATGCAAGGATTCGTAAATATGACTCTGCGAGGCATGCTGCGCTTGCTGCGAATAATATTCCTGAAAGTGTCTATGAAAATCTTGTTAATACGGTGAATGACAATCTGCACCTTCTTCACAGATATGTTAAGCTCCGCAGGAAGGTACTTGGCCTGGATAAGCTTCATATGTATGACCTTTACACACCGCTTGTTAAGGATGTGAAAATGGAGATTCCTTATTCAGAAGCAAAGGAATATGTCCTAAAAGGATTAGCGCCTCTTGGGGATGAATATAATACTATCCTTAAAGAAGGATTCGAAAATCGCTGGGTGGATGTGTATGAGAATAAGGGTAAGCCCAGCGGTGCCTATTCATCAGGCGCGTATGGCACTAATCCATATATCCTGATGAACTGGCAAGATAATGTCAATAATCTGTTTACGCTGGCTCACGAATTCGGACATTCCGTACACAGCTACTATACAAGGAAGACACAGCCATATCCGTACGGCAACTATTCAATTTTCGTTGCTGAAGTGGCATCCACTTGCAATGAAGCATTATTGAATGACTATATGCTCAAGACAATCGATGATGAGCAGAAGCGACTGTATCTTTTGAATCATTACCTTGAGGGCTTCCGTGGAACAGTATTCAGGCAGACGATGTTTGCCGAATTTGAACATTTGATCCACCAGAAAGCACAGAATAACGAGGCATTGACAGCTGATGCACTGACAAAGGACTACTACGAGCTAAACAAAAAGTATTTCGGTGAAGAGGACATCATGATCGATGAAGAAATCGGTCTTGAATGGTCAAGAATTCCTCATTTCTATTATAATTACTATGTTTACCAGTATGCCACTGGGTTCAGTGCAGCAACAGCACTGAGCAAACAGATCCTTGAAGAAGGACAGCCGGCAGTCGAGCGCTACATTGAATTCCTGAAATCAGGCAGCTCGGATTATCCAATCGAGGTACTGAAAAAAGCAGGCGTCGATATGACAAGTTCGAAACCAATCGAGGAAGCATTGAAAGTCTTTGAAGAAAAGCTTAATGAAATGGAAGCGCTGCTTTCATAATAGAAAAGCACAAGCGCTGCAGCTAGACGATTCTCAAAGTGTATATATACTTTCTAATATCCCAAACGAAAACGGCCGCAGAGAATGCGGCCGGTTTTTTATATGTTATTAAAATCTTGTCACAAACTTGCAGCTGGCAAAAATGGTCTTGGAGTTTAGCGCGGTAGTTGTGCATAGTTTAAAAACCTTTAAACTTTTTACGGTTATTTAAATATATCAGTAAAATAAATAATGCTAGAAACAGGATAGGGGAGGTAAGATATAAGGGCAGAAGATGCATTAACCCCAAAATATGAAGGATAAAAGAAAAAAGTATGAATAGAGCCATAAGGGAAAGACCTATTTTATCCAATTTAATCACTCCGAATCGCTTTATATCTCATTTATATGCTTGTGCCCAGGCATTCATGAATCGGATTTGACAATATTGTGAAATAACACACAAGGATATTGTGATAGGGAGCCAGGATATGATATATTTATGGCGTGAAGTTGATCACAAGCAAACATTTACCCCTTTGTTTGACCGTGAAAAATTTCTCCCATCCCCTTTGTTCGTATAAAATAGAGAAAAGGCCTTGCAGTTGGAGAGCTGCAAGGCCTTTTTCTGTTTATCGACAGCACAAAAATTCTTTGCATATAAAAAACCGTGCAAATGCACGGTCAGCCTTCGTGATATCGCCAGAACACCCCATATTTTGCAGGGATTTGTTCGACTTGTTGTTTTAGCATTAATTTCTTTAATTCCTTCTCGGCCTGTTGGACAGTCATGTTATATACAACAGCTACTTCCTTGGAAGCAACCATCTTGTATTGCTTCATGAATTGCTCAAGCATTGGCGGCTGTGCAGGTTCTGGTTTTTCCTGCAGCATTTCTTCTAGAATCTGGACATATACCTCATATGGGTAAAGCCCCGTAACCTTGATGCCCTCCTCCTCGACGTTAGCGTTAAAGAAGACGAAAGTCGGAATTTCCTGGACATCCATTTCATTCGTTATTTTCAAGTCGCATTGAAACGCTTTTGCAGCAGTTTCAGAATGGATATCGGTTACAAATTCCTCTACGTCCAATCCGACGCTCCTTGCGCAGTTTTTTAACACCTCGAAGTTAGAGACATTCTGTTTTTCAAGGAAAAGGACTTCCTGAAGCTGGCGCAGGAATCTGATGCCTTTCTTTCTCCCCTGAAGCTCAGCTGATTTTATCGCAATGGATGCTAAATAAGGGGATGACACAGGGTTTTCAAACCACAGAGACCCGTCACAGGACATTCCTGTTCTGCTTGCTGTTTTTTCCCAAAGCTCAGCAATCGTTTCATAACGTTTTTTTCTGCTCATGTTCAATGTGGCCAGTTTGCCGCTTAATACATGGCGAATTGAAAAATATCTGCCATATTCGATTTGGAGCTTCTTGATGATTGGTTCTAGTGCCCAGCATTCCGGACAGAGCGGGTCGACAAACATGTAAATTTCGATGGGCTTTTTATCCAGGCTATGACAAAACTCAGATGGGTCATAGCTTAGAAGGTTTTCCCGACTCAGTTTCATGTGTTATCACCAGTTTCATCATCAGGAGTATTAATCATATGCTGGGCGGTCAGGTAAAGTCTTGCGTAAAAATCCTCCCTTACAGATCCTTTTAGTCCAACTTCATCCATGGCTTCAGTCATGCAGGCGAGCCAGGCTGTCGCTCTGGCCGGAGTGATTTCGAACGGCAAATGCCTTGCGCGGAGCATTGGATGGCCATGTTCATTGGTATATAAGGGTGGTCCTCCTAAATATTGAGTTAAGAACTGCTTTTGCTTTCGAGCAGTTTCGGTTAAATCATCCGGGAATATAGGAGCAAGATCAGGATGCATTCCAACACGGTGGTAAAAAGCATCGACCAGCCGGTGAAGTGTCCCTTCGCCAATGGCTTCGAATGGTAAGGTCTTATTCTCAACCATATTGATAACTCCTTTAAAATAGATTTTGAAATTTCTTTCTGCTTTGATAGTTATGCTATTTATTGTAGCAATGCTAAATTTATATCTCAAACAAATCGTCTTGGGTTCTGTGAAAAATGGAAAGGATTTGCTGTTCAAGTCTGGAAGCTTTTGTCTGGCTGACCAAGGCGCTTGCGCTTTTCTACTAATGTACACAAAAAGGCCGCCTGTTACCACTGACAGGCGGTCTAAACCAATGGGAATTTTATCCTTTTAAAGCAGCCTTTTATGTGTAAAAGACATCTGTGACTTTACGTACATAGTTTTGCGTTTCTTTAAACGGAGGAATTCCACCATATTTATCTACATTTCCCGGTCCTGCATTATAGGCTGCAAGAGCAAGCTCAAGATTATTGTCATACCTGTCCAGCATTTGGCGAAGGTATTTACTTCCGGCAATGATATTCTCCGCTGGATCAAAAACATTTTTGACACCGAGTCCACTGGCTGTTGCAGGCATAAGCTGCATCAGTCCTGACGCACCTGCATGGCTGACTGCATTTGGATTGAAATTTGATTCCTTTTGAATAACAGATTTAATAAGTTTGGCTGGAATATTGAACATGGAAGCAGCCTTATCAATGATTCCATCAAAATTAGCATTACTTTTGGCAGCTACTTTCGTCAGTTGAACAGGAGGCAGCATATGGCTAACGCTCTGTTTTGCTAAATCTAAATTGTTAACGGCAGTTTGCGCGCTGTTAAATAACTCCTCAAGCCTTGTTGCAGTGGCACCTAGAGCATTGCTTTCCTCACTCAGGATGCCGGAGAGCATTTCCTGAAAAAGGCCATTTCCAGATTGGCTCGTGGGCTTGTTAAAGTTTTGGAGTGCCTGTAATTCAAGTATGACTTTTAACTGGTCGACATTCATTGTGATTCTCCTGCCTGATCTATTATTGTAAAAGATTATATTTTTTTGCGTAAAATCTTTTAATTTTATTATCGGTCGATCTGAGAGGGATTTTTAGTTCTTCCAGTAATTTCAAGAATTCCTTATATCCTGCAGTCTCATTCGTCACTTCATATTCTAGCTCATAATCTTCTGTATTTAAATAGTAACTATGGTCCAGAACAAGCAATCCTTCTTTGTACTCAAGCTCAGCACGGACGGTGGTAAGAGACCCGAAATATAGCAATGACTCTGGATCTTTGATTAATCCCGAAACAGCGTCTTTAACCATACCATTTGGCAGTTTCCCCGTTGACAAAGCATCCTCCGCCTGGCTGGGCGTCAGCGTCTGGTTCGTTTCAAGCAATCCCTGTTGTGCAGGCTGCTTTAATGTCAATTCAAACCAGGATTCTTTTTCCCTGATTCTCAAGGCAGAACCTTTTTCCTTTAAGGTGAATGAGTTCGTATCGAAATAATGATTAATTTGTTTTTTGAATTGATTTGGTCCTATTTTAAAATGTATCGTAAGTAATTGGAATTCTTCCTGAGTCAGCATGTTCTTGAATTCTATTTCGATATTCTGGCTCACATATTTCCGCCCTTTCCAGTAAGTTGTCCTTATTATCTCTTTAAATCAGTTTGGCTTCAATGCTTAGTAGAAAATGGTTCGATATGATAAAATAAAAAAGATTATGGAGGTTGAAGATATGAGTCAAAAAATTTTAATTACAGAAGCGAAAATTGAAAATAATGAGCTGCGTCTCTCCACAAACACAGAGACTGACATTGGGGATTTTTCTCCAACAGGGCAAATGCTGGTTGATTCCGATCAATTATCATTTGTTTATATTGTTGATCAAGAGGATGGATATCGATACGTCACCATTCCAGAAGAGACTTGGAGTGTTATTCAGGATGGTCTCCAAGCTGGGCTTGAAACGTTTTTAACGAATAAAATCGGAAAACTTAAATTGGATAGCTTCCAAAGTGAAATGGAATATTTGATTGAGAATATCACCGGCAACAGCAATTATGGAGAGGAAATGGTCGCGAAAGTGGAACAGGTTTTTGCCGCACCCTCCGCTTAGGCTTTCGTGAATAGAATCGGATGAGGTGACTGATGTGAAACACTGGGATCAATTTTTAGAACCCTATAAGCACGCTGTTGAAGAATTGAAGGTAAAGCTTAAGGGAATCAGGAGCCAATATGAGCTCCATTCTGACCATTCCCCGATTGAATTCGTCACGGGAAGGGTAAAGCCTATTGCGAGCATCCTTGATAAAGCCCATCAAAAAGGAATTTCACTTGATAAACTTGAATCGGAAATGCAGGATATTGCCGGCTTGAGGATCATGTGCCAGTTCGTAGATGACATCAAGACAGTTGTCGAACTATTAAGAAGCCGTAATGATTTGGAGATTGTCGAGGAGAGGGATTATATCTCGCATAAAAAAGCGAGCGGCTACCGATCTTATCATGTCGTGATCAGCTATCCTGTCCAAACGATCCGTGGCGAAAGAAAGATCCTGGCCGAAATTCAAATAAGGACATTGGCGATGAATTTCTGGGCGACAGTCGAGCATTCGCTTAATTATAAATACAAAGGGCTTTTTCCGGAGGATATAAAAATCAGGCTGCAGCGCGCGGCAGAGGCAGCATTCCGTCTCGATGAAGAGATGTCGACCATCAGAGGAGAAATTCAGGATGCACAGGCATTTTTCACACGGAAGAAAGAAATGCAGCAGGGTGGGAAGAAATAGTAAATCCGAAATGCAGGGGTGTTTTGATACATGAAATTTGCGATCACTTCAAAAGGAGATTCCCGGTCCAATACGTTGATGCACAAGATGAAAACGTATCTTTTGGACTTTGATCTACAATATGATGAAGACCAGCCGGATATTTGTATTTCAGTAGGAGGCGACGGCACTCTTTTGTATGCCTTCCATCGATACAGCAGCCGGCTGGATAAAACAGCATTCATTGGAGTACATACCGGACACCTCGGCTTTTATGCCGACTGGGTCCCTGAAGAAATCGAAAAGCTTGTTATCGCCGTGGCCAAAACGCCATACCAGGTGATTGAGTATCCATTGCTCGAGGTCATTATCAGGTACCAGCACGGCGGCAGAGAAACTAGATATCTAGCCCTGAATGAATCGACCGTCAAATCTGTTGAAGGCACCCTGGTCATGGATGTTGAAATCAGAGGCCAGCATTTTGAACGCTTCCGTGGAGACGGTCTATGCGTATCCACGCCATCAGGAAGCACTGCCTACAATAAAGCATTGGGCGGTGCCATTCTGCATCCGTCACTGAGAGCAATCCAGGTTGCGGAGATGGCATCCATCAACAACCGTGTCTTTCGGACAGTGGGATCACCGTTAATCCTTCCTGACCATCATACCTGTACACTAAAGCCTGTCAATAGACCCGACTTCCAGGTAACGGTTGACCATTTGACCCTACTGCATAAAGACGTGAAATCAATCCAATTCCGCGTAGCAGACGAAAAAATCCGTTTCGCCCGATTCCGCCCCTTCCCATTCTGGAAAAGGGTGCATGATTCCTTTATCTCAGATAGTGATTAAAGAGCAAATGTTGAAGGGAAATTTTAAGAACCCGCGTTTAATGGACATTTCGATGCCGGAACAAGCACAAAATGTCTAAGAACCCGCGTTTAATGGACATTCTGAGGCCAGAATGAGCACGAAATGTCTAAGAACCCGCATTTAATAGACATTTTGAGGCCAGAATGAGCACAAAATGTCTAAGAACCCGCGTTTAATGGACATTTTGTGGCCAGAATGAGCACGAAATGTCTAAGAACCAGCGTTTAATGGACATTTCGATGCCGGAACAAGCACAAAATGTCTAATAACCAGCGTTTAATGGACATTTCGATGCCGGAACAAGCACGAAATGTCTAAGAACCCGCATTTAATGGACAATTTGAGGCCAGAATGAGCACGAAATGTCTAAGATGATGATGTAAATACAAAGTCTTGATAAACGAAAAGAAGAACGACAGGAGCCGCTGATATGGCAACAAACTTCACATTGGATTTTACTGCTGAGGAAGCTGATCAAGGGAAGCTGCTAAGGGAATTCCTCAAAGAGAAAGAAATCTCTAAATCAGCACTGACAGATATTAAGTTCAAGGGCGGTTTTATTTCGGTGAATGATCAGGAAGTAAATGTCAGGTACGCATTAAAAACAGCTGATCGAGTCAGAATCGAGTTTCCTCCTGAAGTTCCGTCTGAGGGAATGAAGGGGGAGGAAATCCCGCTTTCGATTATATATGAGGATGAATATTTGCTGGTGGTCAATAAACCTCCAGGAATGAATACGATTCCTTCCAGGGAGCATCCATACGGAAGTCTGGCGAGCGGACTTATCGGATATTATGAAAGTCACGGAATACCAGCTACCACGCATATTGTTACCAGGCTGGACAGAGATACTTCCGGACTGGTCCTGATTGCCAAACATAGCCATGTCCATCACTTATTCAGTAAGCAGCAGCGTTCGGGCGGTGTAAAGCGGAGCTATGAAGCTTTTGCTGAAGGTTTTGTCGAACAGGGTGATGGAATGATCGATGCCCCGATCGCAAGGAAGCCAGACAGCATTATAGAACGAGAAGTGCATCCTGATGGACAGTATGCCTGCACTTTATTTGAAGTTAAAAAACGATATGAGGGGTTCACTCATATGAAGCTCTGGCTAAAAACAGGCAGGACCCATCAAATTAGGGTTCATTTGAGTTACTTTGGCCATCCGCTTCTTGGTGATACTTTATATGGAGGCAGCCGGTATTCGATTTCAAGGCAAGCCTTGCATTGCAGGGAACTTACCTTTAGCCATCCATTTTTACATAAGCAAATGCATTTTACTGCAAGTTTGCCAATCGATATGCAAGAAGTGCTTGATCAAGGCAAGTCGTTTTGAAAACGATTTGCCTTTTTACATTTCTCTCAAATATTTCATCAGATATTTCCGGAAAAAAATCAAATCATAAGGAAGTAATGAATGCAATATGAAGGAGGAAGCATCACTTGAACATATATAAACATGGAAAGATAATGGCAGTATCTGCTGTTATGTTATTAGGGCTTACAGCATGCAACAATAATGATGAAGCGATGGATATGCGTGACAACAGGATGACTGCTCTGGGGAATAACCAGGAAAGCTATTGGGATAATGATGCAAATAGAATCAAGCAGCAAAGACGCAGAGCAGAAATCAATGCTGGTAAAGGAAATACTAATAAGCAAAACCAAAATCAAAATGGCGATAAGGCGACGAGTGAAATTATGCAGATGCCTGAAGGGTACATCACCGTAGACCCGAACTCTTACAGTACGGGAATTCCAAGTTCTAAATACCCTCATACAGAAATGAACACGCAGGGCAGGCTAACATTAACAGAAGGACAACGAGCTGATCTCGATAATATGCTGGCTGAATTGCAGCGTCGTACAGGTGTTGAACTTCCGGATTTGAACAAGGGACCTGAACAGGGTGCTGCACCTGAACAAGGAGCTGCACCAGCACCGCAGGAAAGGGCAACGCCAGCTCCAGCTCCTGAGCAAGGAACTGCCCCAACACCGCAGGAAAGAACAGCACCAGCTCCTGAACAAGGGGCCGCACCGGCACCACAGGAAAGGGCAACGCCAGCTCCAGCTCCTGAGCAAGGAACTGCTCCAACACCACAGGAAAGAACAACACCAGCTCCTGAACAAGGAGCTGCACCAGCACCACAGGAAAGAACAGCACCAGCTCCACAGGAGGAAGCAGCACCAGCTCCTGAGCAAAAAGCAACTCCTTCTGGTACCGAGATCAGTGCATTTGAAGCGAAAGTCATTGACCTGACAAACGAACAGCGCAGGAAAAACGGCTTGCCAAACCTGCAGCCTGACACAGCATTAAGCAATGTAGCTCAGGAAAAGTCAAATGATATGCAGGCGAAGAATTATTTTTCACATACAAGTCCAACTTATGGTTCTCCATTCGATATGATGAGGGACTTTGGTGTTTCGTACAATACAGCCGGTGAGAACATCGCGATGGGCCAGCGAAGTGCTGAAGAAGTCGTGAACGCATGGATGAACAGCGAAGGACACAGGAAGAATATCTTAAGTCCTAACTACACGCATATTGGTGTTGGGCATACAACACAGGGGAACTACTGGACGCAAATGTTTATTGGGAAATAATAAGAAAAAGCTAACCATTGATGGTCAATGGTTAGCTTTTTTAAATAGGGGTATTATTTTATCTCCCTGAATTTTTCGGGCACAAACGGCATCGAGGACGGAACAGATACAAGTTCCATTTCTGGATAACGCAATGCTGACAAATTGCCGCCAAAAACAGCTCCTGTATCTATATTATAAGTGTTGTTAAGGACTCTTGGCTCTCTTACCGGTGTATGTCCATATACAATGGTTGCTTTTCCTTGGTAATTCTTTGCCCAATCACGGCGTACAGGAGTTCCGTCTGGATTGGTTTTACCAGTGATATCGCCATATAGGACAAAGGTTTTTACTTTTGAATTATGTTTCCCTATGTAATCTTCGCGGATTCCGGCATGGGCGATCACAAGCCGGCCCTGGTCGAGGACGTGGTATAAAGGCGCAGATTCATATAAGGAAATGAATTTCCCGCGGAATTCATTTATTTGCTCTGAATTCAGTGACATAATTTCCGAAACTGTTGTCTCAAGTCCATGTGTTGTCTGGACTTTATTTCCTAACAGATATCGGTACAGTTTATTGCAATGGTTCCCCGGAACATAGAAAGCGGCTTTTTTATTCATTGCCAATTCCCAAACCAGAGTTGCTGTTTTTAATGATTCTGGTCCTCTGTCAGTCAGATCACCGACAAAAGCAAGATGCCGGTTATCCGGATGAACCGGAAGGCCGGTGCTCCAGTCGTAACCAAGTTTTTTGGTGAGTTCTTCAAATTCCTGATAACAGCCATGGATATCGCCGATAATATCTAGGTTCATTTATGAATGTCCTCCTTTAATTGTATATTCTTCCCGCAGTCTGAAAAAGGACAAGTTTACATCAAAAAAGGGAATGTTAAGACAAAGCAATAATCTGGTATCTAACATATATTGCCCAATTAATTTTAAATGAAAAAGAGTAGATAAAAGACAAAGAATTTAATAAATGCTAGTATAATGAAATGTACATAAAGGAAAGGGGGTAAGGTGTATGTCTGAAGAACGTCAAGAATCAGCATCCAGGCAGCAAATCAATTCTGAGCTGCTGATGGAAGCACTTTACTCTGAGAAAATTGATGATTTCCGTTCAGAATTTCTAGACTTGCATCCATATGACCAGGCCGAATTTTTCAGTGAGCTTGATGATGAGGATCGGGCGAAGGTTTATAACTTCCTTTCACCAGAAGAGATGGCAGATCTTTTTGAAAACCTGGAAGCGGATGAAGAGGACTTTAAAGATGTATTGGCCCAGATGAATCCTAATTATGCGGCTGACATGCTGTCTAATATGTATGCGGATGACGCGGTCGATGTCCTGAATGAACTCGATAAAGACCAGGTTGCCAGTTATTTGACCATCATGGACGAAGATGCAGCACAGGAAATCAAGGACTTGCTGCATTATGAAGAATATACTGCCGGAAGCATCATGACGACAGAATTCATTGCGATCTCTGCCAACCAGACGGTGAGATCGGCAATGTATATCCTGAAAAAAGAAGCGCCGCAAGCCGAGACGATTTATTACATCTTTGTCGTTGATGAAGAAAAAAGGCTGGCTGGTGTTGTATCTTTGAGAGACCTGATTGTTGCAGATGATGAAACGATGATTGTTGAGATTATGAATGATCGAGTAGTCTCTGTTTCGGTTGGCGAGGATCAGGAGGAAGTAGCCAGGATGATGAGGGATTATAATTTCCTCGCCCTTCCTGTAGTCGACTTCCAAAACCATCTCCTCGGAATCATCACGGTCGATGACATTATAGACGTCATGGAAGAAGAAGCTTCGGATGACTATTCAAAGCTGGCAGGTATAGCCGACCTTGATACTGTAGACCAAAATCCATTAAGTGCTGCCAAGAAGCGTTTGCCCTGGCTGATCATTTTGCTCTTTTTGGGCATGTTTACGGCTAGCCTGATAGGAAGGTTCGAGGATACATTGGATAAGGTAGCTATTTTGGCCGTTTTCATTCCTCTCATCGCCGGTATGGCAGGTAATACAGGAACCCAGGCACTTGCTGTAGCTGTAAGGGGGATTGCGACTGGGGACCTTGAAAAAGAGAGCAAATGGAGCATTATCCTTAGGGAAGCGGGAACTGGATTAATTACAGGAGCAGTTTGCGGCATCCTTGTCACATTCATCGTCTATTTTTGGAAAGGTGAACTATTCCTTGGAGCGTTGGTAGGAATTTCTATCTTTATCACGCTGATCATTTCGACACTGGCAGGAACGCTGGTTCCGCTGCTCATGCACAGATTGAAGATCGACCCTGCCGTTGCATCAGGTCCGTTTATCACGACGATTAATGATATCATCAGTATCCTGATATATTTTGGAATTGCAACAGCTTTCATGAGTTACCTTACTTAATATACAACGTTCAGGTGATAACTGTTCGTTTAGATCGATACAACGCAAATCCTATTTAACAAAGGAGGGAAGAGGATGGAACATCATGCTTCGATTACCTCACTCGTAATCGTCATCATTGTTGCATTTTTAACACCTATTTTATTGCACCGTTTAAAATTGAACATCATACCAGTTGTAGTCGCAGAAATCATAATGGGCCTAATCATAGGTAAAAGCGGCTTCAACATCGTCCATGAGGATGCCTGGCTTGGCACCCTTTCAACCCTGGGATTCTTGTTCCTGATGTTCTTGAGCGGGCTGGAGATTGACTTTACAGCCTTTTCAGGGAACAAAAAAAATCAAACCAGGAAGGGCAATGAGCAAAAAGAACCGAATACGTTTATTGTGGCCACGATCATCTTCATTGGCATTTTCATCGTCTCATTTGGCTTATCGTATTTGTTCGTACTTGCAGGCTTCATCGAAAATGTATTTTTAATGACATTGATCATTTCAACGATTTCACTAGGAGTTGTCGTGCCTACATTGAAGGACGCACACCTGATGAAAACAAATATCGGACAGACAATCTTGTTGGTGGCGGTTATTGCTGATCTGGCAACGATGATCCTGCTCGCGGTCTTTGTCTCTATTTATGATGGAGGGGAAGGAAACACCTGGCTGCTGCTCGTCCTGTTTGCGGCGGGAGTTGGGCTGTATTTTATCGGAAGAATTTTCAAGAACCGTACTTTCATCAATGCACTTTCGACAGGAACAACTCAGATTGGCACTCGTGCTGTTTTTGCCCTGATTATTTTGCTGGTCGCAATCTCTGAAACGGTAGGGGCCGAAAATATCCTGGGTGCGTTCCTGGCAGGTGTGCTTGTCTCCCTGCTGGCACCGGACCAGGAAATGGTCCATAAGCTTGATTCCTTTGGCTATGGCTTCCTGATTCCTATCTTCTTCGTAATGGTTGGGGTGGACCTGGACGTCTGGTCTTTGTTCAGTGACAAAAAGCTATTATTACTAATTCCGTTATTGCTATTGGCGCTGTTTTTGTCAAAATTGATCCCAGTCTATTTGTTGAAAAAATGGTACGACACGAAAACAGTCCTTGCAGCCGGGTTCCTGCTGACATCCACTTTGTCACTAGTCATAGCGGCTGCAACAATTGGGGAAAGAATGGAAATGATCACGCCGGAGATGAGCGGTACACTGATTCTTGTTGCAGTAATCTCCAGCGTTCTGACACCAATCTTATTCAAAAAGTTATTCCCGCAGGAAAAGACAGAGGAAGTAAAAGTCAAAGTGGCATTCATTGGCGCCAACCAGATGACACTTCCTGTTTCCCGGGCCCTTCAGTCTTCATTGTATGAACCGGTTCTTTTTCATACGAAACAGGAAAAAGCGGATAACCGAATTGCTGATTCAGTGTTTGAAATCATCGAGATGGAGAATTATGAAATTGATACACTAGATAAACACGAGGTGTATGATGCGGATATCATTGTCATCTCCACCGGAGATCCTGATCTGAACGCGACGATTGCTGTCAGTGCAAAAGAGCATGGTGTTGAACGTGTCATTGCGAGAATTGAAAGTCCGGACCTTGCAGAAAAAGCCCAGGAAGAGGGAATCGAGGTATTCTCGGTCCTCCGTTCAACAGAATCACTGCTTCGTGCAATGATTGAATCACCAGGGGTCATGACAATCCTGACCAATCAAGAAAATTCCCTGCATGAAATCAGGATGCTGAATGATCATTTTGACGGTATGTCACTAAGACGCTTCCCGTTCACTGGAGATGTCATATTTGTCCGGATCTTGCGTGAAAATGAATCAATCGTGCCTCACGGCGATACCGAGCTGAGGCTGAATGACCGTCTGATCGTTACTGGTTCCAAGGAATATGTCGATGAACTGAAACGAGAACTTGAATTCTGTTTTTGGTGCTAATTGAACTAAACCCGCCATCCCGGCGGGTTTTTCTTTGCAAATGAAGAAATTTAGTGTACAATTAGCACTAGGTACTAATAACTTGTATTAACAGGGGGATAATTTTCAAAATGACTCTTTCATTGAACGGTAAAACATATGTAGTAATGGGTGTAGCCAATAAAAGAAGCATTGCCTGGGGTATTGCTCAATCTCTCCACAATTCCGGGGCTAATTTAATTTTCACTTATGCAGGAGAGCGTCTTGAGAAAAGTGTACGCGAACTTGCCGCATCCCTTGATCAAAACTATTTAGTTTTGCCTTGCGATGTTACAAATGATGAAGATGTTGCTAAATGCTTCAAAGAAATAAAGGAAGAGGCTGGCACGATTTATGGTGTGGCTCACTGTATCGCATTCGCGAACAAAGAAGAGCTGCAGGGTGACTATATGAATGTATCACGCGATGGATTCCTGCTGGCCCATAATATCAGTGCATACTCATTGACTGCCGTCGCCAAGGAAGCGAAAGAGCTGATGGCTGAAGGCGGGAGCATTGTCACTTTGACGTATCTCGGCGGTGAACGTGCAATCCCGAACTACAATGTCATGGGTGTGGCAAAGGCATCCCTGGATGCAAGTGTCCGTTACCTTGCTGCAGACTTAGGAAAGCACAATATCCGTGTAAACTCCATTTCAGCCGGCCCAATCCGAACACTGTCTGCTAAAGGCGTAAGTGATTTCAATTCTATTTTAAGGGATATTGAAGAGAGAGCTCCGCTACGCCGCAATACTACTCCGGAAGAAGTCGGTGACACAGCCGTTTTCCTGTTCAGTGACATGTCCCGCGGGATAACTGGCGAAAATATTCATGTTGATTCAGGATTTCATATTTTATAAGAGAAAAGCCCGCATAATAGCGGGCTTTTTTTGTTTTTGTCAGGAACGATTTCGGCACCTATTATAGGCAAACGCATAAATATAAAAAGACTGAAGTAACGGAGGTGCTGTATGGGAAGGAAAAGAAGTCGTAAGCAAACGCCCTTGTTTTACATTAATCAACCAAACATAGAGTTCCCGAAACTCGATATGCAAAAGAATTTTATCTATAAAACTAATGAGGCTGATACGGAGCCGGAATTGCTTGATAACAACAAAACCGAAGATGATGCCGAGATGGTGGAACAGGAAGAAGTGGAAGAAGAAACAAATGAAAGTGAACAGGTGGGCGATAAAAAGAAAAAGACATTCCAGGAGTATACTCTGGAAGAAAAGATTAAGCATTTAAACCTCGTCCCCGCTACAGTAGCGAAGGTTAAATATGAGTTTATTACGCTTGAAAGATCCTATAAGGGATATTTTACGGGGATGAAAGGAAGAACTTTGCTCATCCATTCTGTGAGTCCAAGGAGGAAAAACGTTAATCTCCTAGTGGAGGATATTGTAGATATAAAAAGAATCGGACTGTAAAAATAGGCTTACCAATTTAAGGTAAGCCTGTTCTTACACACTTTCATGTTAGTCACTGCCAGGAAGGCTTGAAAGCGGCAAACCCTCTACAGGGTCTAAGCAAGTGACAGCACAGAAGCAATCGAGGTCGACAGTGATGCAGATACCAGTTCTGAAGAATTCATTTCTTGAACCGCCAGTTTGAATTTGGCGGCAAGGATCATCAAAGCCTTGGCCCTCATCGCCACGTGTAACCAGTAATTCAACTTTAGCGCAGCAGTCGTTGTCTACTGAAATTACCCGGAAGAAGAATGACCTAAAGCAATCCAATCTTTGTGGACCTCCGCCATTTGGTCGGACACGAGCTCCAAACCCTTCGAATGGTACACAATCACCGCAGTATAAAATAATTGGAATTGTATCTAAACCGTTGGTCGGAGTTTGCACGCCAGCCAGCAATTCTCTTATAGATCTATCGCAACTGACATCGCAATCATCGTCAACATCTACTTGATCCTGAGCGTCCGCTATTGCTCTTAGTACTTCACATACGCAATTGTCGCCATCATGCTTTTTACCTTTGCAACCCATAAAATATTCATCTCCTTTTAGTTGATATGACCTATTGTCCTTAATAGAATATGAATCGCCCTCCTAATGGTGTGGGTGTTTGTCTAATTTTTCAGCATCTTTCCTGAAAAAATAAGGTCAGGAGCGGACATGCTAAAGACCGCTCATAGGTATTTGCCATGTAGAAGCTGAATTGATTTGATCAAACAGGTGGTGTAAAGAATGGGAAGTTGGCTAGACTTATGCCTGCTTGTGTTTGCGAGCTTTCGATTGACCAGGCTGATTGTCTACGATAAAATCACTGAGTTCCTGCGTGCACCTTTCCATGATACGGTAGTTGAAACTTTGGAAGATGGCAGCACGGAAACATATATAGAAATCAAAGGAGATGGACTTAAATATTGGGTCGGAGAGCTGTTGAGCTGCCACTGGTGTTCCGGAATCTGGTCGTCTGTTTTCATATATGCTGCTTATGAATTGTTACCACAGCTATCCATGCCGGTCATAATAATTTTGGCGATTTCAGGAATTTCCTCGTTGGTACAGCATATTTTCATAGAAGACTGATCCTTAAGTTCTCTTAATGCTTGAAATATAGTGAGTCCGTCCAGAACCCCTTTGGATACTTGTTCATAAAGTATAATATGGACTCTTTAATGAAGGGGTTGTAATCATGGAAGAAAAACCAAAAAAGGATAGCAGCAAGGGTTCAACAGAATCTAAAAGTAGTGCAGCAACCCGCCGAGTGCGTAAAAAACGCGGCTGTGGCTGCGGTAAAAAGAAAAAGCGAGTATAGAAGCAACGTCTGCCAAAACTTTCTGGCAGGCGTTTTTTTTTGAGTTGTTTGAGCGTTAAAAAGGCATGCTATAAAGGCTGCAAAGTGCAATTGTTTCGTCATGGCCGGCTGTAATGAGAACTATAAAAACTAACTGGTACATTTTTCAGACAGTGGATTAATCTAATGCAGTTTTTCCTTAGAATAACTTTTTTACAATTACATGGAAATAAAACCCACACTAAAAAATTCATAAATTGGGTTTCAGACGTGGAAAATAATTTTATCAGATGAACCATAGGAAGGGATTAATGATGAATATGAAACAAGCTGTAAATCTTTTGGCGATAGTTATAATGCTTGGAGCTGGCACTGCTGGCTGTACTTCTTTTGGGAAAACTTCACCACAGAGCAGAGCATCCATGATTCAGTCCGTCAATCCTGATCCAGGTGCGACAAATGATCTGGATGAGAAGGATATCAAGCTTGCCAAGAAGGTTAAGAAAGATATCGCTGCACTTGATGAAATTTATGATGTCGCCGTCATTGCAGGAAAAAAAGAAATATTAGTCGCATACAAGGTTAAGCATTTAAAGCGGTTCGGCATGAAGCGGATCGAAAAAGAAATCAATAAGAAGCTGGAAAAGAATTATCCTGATGAAGATTTTATTGTTTCCAGTGACTATAAGATTTTTATTGAAGCGGTGGAGCTTCGGGAGAAAATGAAAGATCCGTCCTTTCCGGATAAGAAAGCCGAAGAGCAATTGCAGCGGATTATTTCGCTGAAAAAGGAATTAACATAAGAAAGGATGGGTGAAATGGGGGATAAAAAAAAGCAAAAGATGACACCTGAGCAGCAGCAGTATCAGGAGCTGGAACAAAAGCATGAACTAAAACGCCCAGTAGTTAAAAATTGTATCAAGGCATTTTTGGTTGGCGGATTGATTTGTACAATAGGTCAGGTAATCACCTATTTTTATATCTACTTTTTTAATTTTACAGAACAAACAGCTGGTAATCCGACTGTTGCTACGATGATTTTTCTTTCCATGCTGTTGACAGGGTTTGGTGTATATGACCATATCGGACAATTTGCAGGAGCGGGCAGTGCTGTACCGGTTACTGGCTTTGGGAATTCCGTCATCTCAGCGGCGATAGAACACCGAACTGAAGGTTTTGTCCTCGGTGTCGGCGGAAACATGTTCAAACTGGCAGGGTCAGTCATTTTATTTGGTGTCTTTGCCGCTTTTGTCGTTGCTCTGGTAAAAACTTTGTTGACGATGATGGGGGTGCTGTAAATGTTGATTGGAAAGCAATCATGGCAATTTGCTAACATGCCTGTCATTGAATCATGGGGCTCATCAGGCGGTCCTTTCGAGGCTGAGGGAAAATTGGCAGCTGATTTTGATGTCCTGCATGATGATTTGTGGATGGGAGAAGACTCATACGAAAAAGCACATAGAGTTTTACTGGAGGAGGCAATTAAGTCTGCGTTGCAGAAAGGGAATTTCAACAAAGAGGATATGCAATTTATGCTTGCAGGGGATTTAATCAACCAGATCACACCGACCAGTTTTGCGGCAAGGACGATGGAAATTCCATATTTCGGCCTCTTCGGTGCCTGCTCAACCTCAATGGAGGGCCTTGCGCTAGCATCATTTATTGTGAACTACCAGGGAGCAAAGAAGACTGTAACCGGCGCATCAAGCCACAATTCGGCGGCAGAAAAACAATTCCGCTACCCGACAGAATATGGTGGACAAAAGCCACCGACAGCACAGTGGACTGTTACCGGAGCCGGAGCGGCTGTTTTAACGGACAATCCGGAAAAGCAGGGGAAAATCGTAACCACCTCTGCGACTATTGGGAAAGTAGTGGACATGGGGATTACTGATCCCTTTAACATGGGCGGGGCAATGGCTCCTGCAGCCGCTGATACGATCATCGCCCACTTTAAAGATTTTAATCGAGAACCCTCCTATTATGACTTGGTTGTCACAGGTGATCTTGGAAGGATTGGACAGGCTACTACATACGAGCTTTTGCAGCAGTCTGGACTAGAGATTACCAAGGAACAATTTAAGGATTGCGGTTTGATGATTTATAACGATGACCAGCAGGTCCAATCTGGAGGCAGCGGAGCAGGATGCTCGGCTTCCGTCCTGTATGGCCATTTACTAAACCAGATGAATAATGGTGTCTATAAGAGAATCCTTGTTGTTGCGACAGGAGCTCTGTTATCACCGCTATCTTTCCAGCAAAATGAAACCATTCCATGTATAGCCCACGCAGTATCTATAGAAATGAATTAAAAAGGAGGAATCAAATTGCTGCCAATGTTTTTCTGGGCTTTTGTTATCGGAGGCTTGATCTGTGTATTTGGCCAATTGATGTTTGACATTGTGAAATTGACACCAGGGCACACGATGAGTCTGCTTGTGGTTATTGGGGCTGTCCTTGACGGTTTTGGGCTTTATGAACCTTTAATTGATTTTGCCGGAGCAGGTGCTACGATTCCAATTACAAGCTTTGGAAATTCACTTGTGCACGGAGCGTTGCAGGAGGCAGAGCAGCACGGTTTGGTCGGCGTCCTGACAGGGATGTTCGAAATCACGAGTTCGGGTATATCGGCTGCTGTGATCTTTGGCTTTATCGGCGCCCTTATCTTTAAGCCAAAAGGCTGATTCTGTGTCACAGGAATGATCTAATGCCGGATATTCTTAGAACCATCATAAGGTCCATCTTGCTGATTGTAGGCTTATTTATCATCACTAAGCTTCTTGGAAAAAAGCAATTGTCGAGTCTGTCATTTTTTGAATATATCGTTGGTATCACTGTGGGAGATATTGCTGGCACATTAGCGATGGACCCTGATTTGAGCTTGAGGGACGGAATTGCCAGCCTGGTTGTCTGGTCGTTCGTCCCTTTGGCGATTTCAACAATATCCTTAAGAAGCAGACTATTCCGCAAAATAGTTGAGGGGAAGTCAACAACCTTCATTGAGAAGGGCAATATTCTCGAAAAGAATATGCGAAAAGAGAAATACAGTATAGATGAACTCCTGGAACAACTCCGCAAGAAAAGTGTATTTAAAGTGGCTGATGTTGAGTTTGCTTCGCTTGATTCCAATGGAGAATTGAGTGTTTTGTTGAAGAAAGCCAAACAGCCTTTAAAGTATGAGGATTACAAAATACAAATGGAAGAAGAGACTCCCTCGGTTGCCGTTTTGATGGACGGTAATTTTATCGAGGAAAATTTAAGGCGGGTTGGTCTGGATAGAAATGCTTTAATTGCAAAAATCCATGAAAAAGGGAACAAGCCACAGGAAGTTTTTTACGCTGAAGTGGATTCTAATGGAAACCTTAAAATTGACCTATATGATGAATATTTAACAGGTCATTTCCCGGATTTTGATCATATTTAACCCACGATTTTTAAATGGGTGGGGGCTCGCCCATACGTATTCGTTAAGCCTTACATATATTGCTATTGAGTAATAAAAAGTGAGGTGAAGAAGAATGGGCTACGGTTTTGGTGGCTTTTGCGGCGGCGGCGGCTACGGCTACGGCGGTGGCGGCTATTACGGCTCCACTTTCGTATTGATCGTCGTATTGTTCATTTTGTTGATTATTGTAGGAGCAAGCTTCTACAACTAAATGTAAGTAGGAAAGCTGTTCCATTCGGGACAGCTTTTTCTTGTTAGGGGGGATTGCTGATTTTTATCAGCTCACTTTCACCTTTTTTTGCTTCCTTCATACTATAGAGTAGTTAAAGAAGGAGGCGTGATTTTATATGGATAATAATTTCTTCAAGAATATAGAAAAAAAGACTGGCGTAAATATGAATGATGTATTTGAGTTAGCGAATTCATTACAAAATGCGAATTTTAAAGATGAGCAAACAGTAAGAGGGGTTATCCGCCGTGTTTCAAAAATGGCTAACAAGCCAGTAAGTAAAGAAATGGAAGACAAGATTGTGGAATCCATTGTCAAGGATGGAAAACAGCTTGATTTTGGCCAGATCTCCAAAATGATCAATAAAAAGTAATTCTTGAATGTCAAATCAGGACCTGAGTTTAAATCCCCAGGTCCTGATTTGGCATTTTTCTTTTAATATTCGCTAAAAAGCGGGAAGGGTTAGCTTTTCTTCCGCGTCTCTTTTGTGGAACGGAAATGAACAAGTTCTTCTCTGCTCTTGTTACTGCTACATAGAGCAGCCGGCGTTCTTCTTCCAGAGGGAGCTGGTCCCCATTACGATATGCATCCAAAGCATAATCATGTGGAATGCTGCCGTCTACTGTTCCGATAATATAGACGTTTCCGTATTCAAGCCCCTTAGCGCGATGAATGGTGCTGAGGGTGATAGCATCAGTGTGATTCCTGCTGCTTCGCTTGATTTCTGTGTTCATGGCCGTCATATGGTCAGCATGCTCGAGGAATTCTCCGACGGTATTAAAATTGCGCGCAGCTACTTTTAAATCCCGGATGTCATCAGAGCCCTTTTCAAGCTGATTGCCTTCATTTCCGCGCTTTTTGATAAAGTCCTGATAGCCAAGGTCCTTCTCGACTATATCGATTGCCGCAATTGGTGATAGAGGTGACAGCGAGCGTACAATCGGAATGAGCCTCTTCAGCTTTTGTTCCTGGAAAGCGAAGCCAGTTTTTACATAGGCAAGTGCTTCAAGCATTGAACAATCGTTAAGGATACTATTCGCCTGTAAATCACGGAAAATCGACTGCTTTAAAAAGAGAGATGGCAAAATGTTTTTAATTGAATCAGGATCGTCAGGATTCATACTTAGACGCAAAAATGACAGCATTCCTTTAACCATGAAACGCTCGTAAAAGGATTCTATGTCCTGATCAAGACGGAAGGGCAGGCTGGAATTCGCGAGCCTCTCGAAGATTGCGCGGCTGGCTGCATTCGTCCTGAACAGGATGGCAAAATCGCCTGGGCGTTCACCCTGTTCAATTCGCTCTTTTATATCCGTCAGTATCATCGTTGCCTCTTCTTCTTCATCATAAGGGTGGAAGATTACCGGCGGGCACTCACCGGAAAATTGCGCCCGCATTTCTTTTTCGTGACGTATGAGATTCGCGGAAATCAAAGTGTTGGCTGTCTCTACAATCTCATGCGGCGAGCGGTAATTTTGGTTTAATATGATTAGTTTAGTATGTTTGAAGTCTGTCTTAAACTTGGACAGGTAGGCGGGATCGCTGCCTCGGAATGAATAGATTGACTGATCATCATCGCCAACAGCGCATACATTCCCATTCTTGTCAGATAGCATTTTCATGAGTTCATATTGAACTTTATTGATATCCTGAAACTCGTCGATTAAAAAATAGTGAAAACGATTTTGATAGTTCTCCAGGATTGCTGGCTTTTCCTTAAAAAGCTTATAACAGCCGAGAAGCATGTCATCAAAATCGTATAATTTTTGCTTGTCTTTAGCAGCTTCATAGTCTTTATACAGCAAAGCGACCTTTTCTTCCCATGGAGATTCCGGCTTCACTTCATTTGGCATGATCATCGTATTTTTCCATAAACCGATTTGCTGGAGAGCCAGGTCATAAGCAAACTCTTTCTCGTCAAGCTGGAGCTTTCGGCCAGCTTCCTTTAATATTTGTTCCCGCTGCCATTCTTTTTTCATCAGCTTGTCAGATGACCAATTTTCACGGTCGTGAAAACAGAGGATTCGGTAAAAGATGCTATGGAAGGTGCCAGCGATCAGCCGGTTGACCTTAGCAGGGGACATTCCCGGGTAATTGGCAATCCGTTTCTTCATCTCAGCTGCAGCCTTCGCAGTAAAGGTAACAAGCATGACAGAACCTGGATCAATGTTATTCTCTTCAATCATGAAGGCCGTTCTCGCGGTCAGTACTCTCGTCTTGCCACTCCCGGCACCTGCCAAAATCAATAATGGTCCCTCTGTAGAAACAACAGCCTTTTCCTGGTTGCCATCAAAATGGATTTCTGCTTCTCTAAGCTGTTTTAAATAGTTTAGCTTTACCCCTGGCTTAGCCGGTGGGTGCGGAGTAAATGGTGAAGGAATCTTTACTTCGCGAGAAGAAACGAACTTTTCCTCTATTTCTGCTTCAGCCGTAATGGAACGGGACTTTGGGATACGGAAGCCATTTCGTTCGATATATTCTGCTTTCTCGGACGGCTGGACTGAAAGGGAGGATTCACTTTGTCTATTGCAATCTTCCTTTGTGGAAAGATGATGGTAGAAATGTGGCTTGTCCTTGATGCCGAGGTAAAAACGGACAGGTCCTCCGCATACAGAACAGGTAAGCATTCCTTTTTTTCCATCATCATATAGCTTTTGATAGTCCTCGCGGTGATATTGATCAAGGCTTATTATCTGATGATTATACTTGGCTGTTTTCATGTTTTCCCTCATCTCCGACCAAAAATAGCACAATCTTTATCATAGCAGAATATAATTTCTAACAAAAGGTGTTTTCTGCTCGGTAAATGACTTTAGGAATTCTTTATCATGACGGATGATAGGAAAATTTTTCTCATCAGTGGTTTATTACGGTCATAAAGAGGTAAAAGGAAAAGAAGAATATAGTGAGAATATAAATAATATAACTTGGGGGATATCAAAATGGGATACATTCTTCCAGTGACAAATTATCAATATATACAATATGCCGAACGTGAAATAGGGACTGATTATGATCCATTTATGATTCAAAAAGTGAGCAGGGTCCGTAAAGAAGATCCTGTGGAAAAGGGTCAGGAACAACAAGAGCAAGCCATTGCGCCAATGCAAAAGCGGAAGGACCAGCAGCCTGTTGCACGAATGCAGCTGGCGGCCTCGGATACTAGTTTCTCTAATACGGATCGTGTTTATAAGAAAAAGGTAAATCCCTTAGTTGTCAGCAAAGCATATGCTGAATTAACGGGAAAAGGAAGGCACTACAGCGAGTCGATTTAAACTCAGCTGTTGTGCTTTTTTTGTTGTTACGGAGATGAATTTGTTGTGGATAATTAAATTTAATCAGCCAATGGGCTTTTTGCTCTTAGTTGGAAATAGGGAAAACGAAAACTCCACTCATATTAGAATGGAGTTTCACTTAATTTAAATAGATTTCTTCATCGTTTTGTGCGGAATTCCGGCATCCATGAATTCTTCTGATACCGTTTCATATCCTAGTCTGGAGTAAAATGGGATAGCATGTGTCTGTGCGTTCAATTTCAAGGTCGATATGCCCTGTGACTTGGCATACTCCTCAATTTTATTCATGACGGCGACACCAGCGCCGGTTTTGCGATTCTCTTTTAAAACGCAAATCCGTTCGACCTTGCCGATACCGTCCAATACCCGGAATCTCCCTGCGCCAGCTGCTTTTCCTTTATCATCATATAACACAAAATGGACAGAGTCGGATTCGAATTGATCGATTTCTTCTTCTTCCGGAACATTTTGCTCATGGATGAAGACTGCCTTGCGTACCTCGAATGCGTCTGCTAATTCTTGTTCGTTGTTAACAATTTTCACTTCCACGTTTGTTTATTCCTTTCCAAGACGAAATGTTTCATATACTGTCCACGAGCCATTATCAAGCTGGTAAAGCAAATGAATCCTGTCTGCAGTATCTTCAAAGCTTACATCCGTCATTTTTAATGAGCCATATACATCAGAATGTTCGTCATCTGACATTTTTTGTCCGATGGTGATATGTGGTACAAAGTTATACTCCTGATCGCCGTCAAAGGCAGACTTAAGTTCTATATGAAGTTTTTCTAATTCTTCCGGTGATTCAACCTTCAAGTAAATTACGTTATTTACGGGTTTAAAGGAACTGATTTTAGAGATTTTGATGTTGACTGGATTGAAGTTCCTGGCAATGGTATAGATTTTACTGGCAATTTCCTTGATCTCTTCCTCCGTTGCTTCAAAGGAGGATTTTAAAGTTAGATGAGGCGGGATTAACGCATAGTGAGGATCATAGCGCCTTCTCATTGAATTTGCATAATCCTGGATTTTCTTCGATGGAAAAATGACAATTCCGAATTTCATCTCCGGTACCCCCGTTTCATAAAGTGTAGTGCAGAACGATTAACTGATAAACATATAATATGATTTACCATTCATTATAACAAATTTTCAAAATATATAATATAAAGAAGCATATATTATGAAAACATATGCCTGATTGCCCTCTTAAGGTCAGGCTGCCAATGGGTCCATGTATGGTCCCCGCTGAATTCATCGTAGAAATAGCCAAAGCCTCTATCCTTGAATTTCTTTGAAAGCTCCCTGTTCGGTGTCAGGAAGTCTTTGTTTTTGGAAGAGCTCGTTTTTACTTCTGTTTCTTGGTCACCAACAGTATGGTAAATCTGCAGCAATTCTGGTTTGTCAAAGCCCTTGACAGCCGAAGCTACTTCCTCATTTACATACGGTGATTGCAGCAGTACCTTTCCAAATGTGTGTGGATACTGGAGTGCTGCAAGCAGTGAAACTGTGGCTGCGAGTGAATCGCCAATCAGTGCGCGGCCCATCCCCATTTGATAGGTAGGGTATTGTTCATCGAGGTATGGTACAAGCTCATGAGCCAGAAAACGGATATAGGCTTGATGCTGTTCACCTTTTGGATGATACTTGCGCCTTCTGTCTTCGACTGATTCATATGGTATTCCCACGATGATGACGTTTTCAATTTCCTTTTTGCCAAGGAGCTCGTCTGCAATTCTGCCGATTCGGCCCAGCTGGAAATAATCCCGGCCATCCTGAGCGATCAATAATGAATATTTATATAAGGGAGAATAGTTGGCAGGCAAGTATACCAGCATGGTCACTTCTTCTCCAAGTTCCTTGCTTTGAAGCACGATTTCTTCTATTTTACCCATTGGAAAGTCCATTCATTTACCTCCAAATCTTTCAATTGCAATATTATATTTTAACCGTCAACACGATTTTAGCATATGTATTTTCAAAAATCTTTTATGGCAATCTATTTGTATCGGATAAGAAAGATAGTATGTAAGTAACATGTTTGACAATTGTGTGAAGTCTTATGTTAAGATTAGGTTGAACAATTCTATTTCTATAAGGGGGAATTCTGATGAAAAAAAGAAAGTTTCTTTTGTTCACTGCATTGATGCTGGTTCTTTCAATGGTACTGGCTGCATGTGGCGGCGGCGGCTCTGAAGAAGAGGGCAGCGGAGAAGGTAAATCAGAAGAAAAACCAAAATACATGAGCATCCTTACTGGTGGTACGGGTGGTACATACTTCCCGTTGGGCGGATCATTTGCCAAAATCGTCTCTGACGCAACTGGGGTTAGCACAAATGCTGAAACAACAGGAGCTTCTGCAGAAAACATGCAGAGCATTAAGGATGGTAAAGGTGAAATCGCCTTCACGCAGACTGACATTGCTTCCTACGCAACAGAAGGAAAGCTGATGTTTGATGGAAACAAAATTGACAATATTAAAGCAATCGGAACATTGTATCCTGAAACAATTCAAATCGTAACTACAGCAAAATCAGGAATCAAATCAGTAGAAGATCTAAAAGGCAAAAAGGTCTCAATCGGTGCGCCAGGTTCTGGTACTGCAGCGAATGCTGAACAAATCCTGGAAGTCCACGGTCTATCACTGGATGATATCCAAAAGCAGGACTTGAGCTTTGATGAATCAGTTAATGGTATTAAAGATGGCAATATTGATGCGGCTTTCGTCACAGCTGGAACACCTACAGCGGCTGTTGAAGAGCTTTCCGCAACTGAAGATGTTGTGATTGTACCAATTGAAGCTGACAAAGCTGATGAGCTGATTGAAAAGTATCCGTACTATGCAAAAGAAGCAGTCCCTTCTGGAACATACAAACTGGATTCAGAAGTGCCTACAGTGGCAGTTCTTGCGATGCTTGTTGTAAAAGCAGACCTGTCAGAGGACCTTGTCTATGACATTACAAAGTCAATCTTTGAAAATCTTGACCAGGTAACACACGCAAAAGCTAAGCAAATCAAGCCGGAAAATGCACTGAACGGTGTGGGAATTGAAGTCCATGCAGGTGCACAGAAGTACTATGATGAAGAAGGTATCAAGGCCGCTGAGTAATTGTTTTAACATGACCGGATCGTGCCCATAGAGGGTATTATCCGGTCAATTCACCTTAACAAGAAGGCTTTTCGCAAAGAAAGGCCATATGGATTAAAACCAAGGCAGGATAGACCGAACTTCCAAACGGTCTATTTTTTACTGTATTGAAGAAAGCACTCCATCGGAGACAATGGACAGGCGAGGCTAATGATATGAAAATAAACTGGTTTAAATCAAAAATCTTCGTTCTGTTAACCCTCATCATTTTTTTAGCAATTATCTCAATCAATATCCCTTACAAGCAAGCTCTGGTTTTTCTTACACCTGAAAATAATGATATACTCTGCTATGTACCGATAAATACAGGGGAAGCCTTTAAAATAAAGTATAAGCACTCGATCCATCTGTCAGATGTGATTGAAAGCTACAACGTTACCGAAAGCCAAAGAATCAGACAGTTCGAACTGGAGTACGAAGATTTTGCGATCGGTATGCCATCTGAAGTTGCGGATGGAGAGAACTTTGAGATGAAGGATGGCAAGTACTATATTACAAATATGACCAGGGAATTTTCGCATTTTGATATGCGGCTGGGCCAGGTCCGGGCTAACCACACCCTGATTTATGAAGACATAACGTACCCCTTGTCAAAGGCGATTGAACCAGGAACAAGGGTACGGATAAAGATTGAGAAAATTAGTTTATTGAAGCAATTGGAAGGAGTGAATATCCTTGACGACAAATGAAGAAATGGTATCTCAAGAAAAACAGCAAGAGCTTCTGGAGAAATATGATCCGGAAGCCGCAACTAGAAAATTAGCAGGCAAGATGGGATGGGTTGTTTTCTTCGGGCTTCTGGCTTTCTCAGTGTTCCAGCTATACACCTCCATATTTGGTGTCCTGACTGCCCAGCTGCAGCGTTCGATCCACCTGGGATTCGCTCTGGCACTGATTTTCTTGTTATTTCCGGCAAGGAAGAAGAATCTGAAGGTGAAAAAGGTGGCATGGTATGATCTGCTATTGGCGGTGATTGCTGTTGCTGTCGGAGCCTATTGGCCAGTGATGATTGAGGAACTCGTAAACCGTGTCGGCCGTTTGACACCAACAGATTTCTACATTGGTATTGCCGCTATCCTGCTGGTCCTTGAAGCGACACGAAGGACGGTTGGCTTGCCGATCATGATTATTGCAGCCTTATTCATGGCTTATGCCCTTTTTGGACCTTATATGCCAGGGTTTTTGGCGCACAGAGGTCTTGATTTGGAATCTCTCGTCCAGACAATGTTCTTTACGACCGAGGGTATTTTAGGAACTCCATTAGGTGTTTCATCAACATTTATTTTCCTGTTCCTATTGTTCGGGGCATTCCTGGTAAAAACGGGTGTAGGTCAATATTTCAATGATCTCGCTGTTGCTGTTGCGGGCAAGAGTACTGGAGGCCCAGCTAAGGTTGCGATTTTCTCCAGCGCCCTGCAGGGAACAATCAGCGGAAGCTCAGTGGCTAATGTTGTTACATCCGGTTCTTTTACGATTCCGATGATGAAAAAGCTCGGCTACCGTAAAGAATTTGCCGGTGCTGTTGAAGCAGCGGCATCAACCGGGGGTCAGCTGATGCCTCCAATCATGGGAGCAGCAGCCTTCCTGATGGTTGAATTCATCGGTGGCGGAATCACCTATTGGGATATCGCCAAGGCTGCGACGATCCCGGCGTTATTATATTTTACTGGTATCTGGATCATGACCCACTTCGAAGCGAAGAGAATTGGGCTGCGCGGTTTATCTGATGAAGAAATGCCCGACAGAAAAGAAGTTCTTAAAAAGATTTATCTGCTTTTGCCTATCCTGATTGTTATTATCCTGATGGTGAGCGGCATGAGTATCATGCGTGCTGCTTTGTGGTCGATCCTATCTACGATTGTCGTAAGTTCTTTTAGCAAAGAGACGAGAATCGGATTTAGAGATGCGATCGATGCACTTGTCGATGGGGCGAGGACAGCTCTGGGAGTAGCGGCAGCTACAGCAGCGGCTGGTATCATTGTTGGGGTAGTTACGAAAACCGGCCTAGGGTTGAAGCTTGCAAATGGCTTGCTTGATCTTTCAGGCGGTTATTTGATACCAACTTTGATGTTGACGATGCTTGCAGCAATCGTCTTGGGTATGGGTTCGCCAACCACGGCTAACTATGTTATCACATCAACAATTGCAGCACCTGCGATCATCCTGTTGGGTGTACCAGATTTGTCTGCTCACTTATTTGTTTTCTATTTCGGTATTATTGCCGATATCACTCCTCCTGTTGCGCTTGCAGCATTCGCGGCGGCAGGTGTTTCCGGCGGAGAACCGCTGCGGACCGGTGTGAATTCGGCCAAGCTGGCAATCGCCGCTTTTATCATCCCTTATATGTTCGTGTTGTCTCCTGAACTCCTGATGATCGACACAAGCTGGACAGAATTAATTTGGGTGGTATTCACTGCCATTTCAGGTATGCTGGCGATTGGTGCTGGCATAATCGGATACTGGCTGAGGAAATTATTCTGGTGGGAAAGAGTGCTGGGAATCGTCGGAGGTATTATGCTGATCTACCCAGAAGGTATGACAGATATAATCGGTCTTGGCCTATTCATTCTCCTTGTTGCACTCCAAGTGATCATCAAGGATAAAGACTCAGTGAAACCAAAGACTGCAAACTAATCAATATAAAAGGAGTCCTTACTGAAGGGCTTCTTTTTTTAGCTTGATTTAAGCAGCTTGCGTCTTACAGGCATAACTGAAAGTATGTGTTCCTTTTTGAACAGGCGGTCTGCCTTTCTGAGAAAACAATATGCTTTAAAATAACGATCGTGCAACTCTTTTACAATAACTCTCCGCTGGGTAATCTGGTTATTTGCTGCAAGATAGATCATCTCGACAGGAAGGTTTTCATTAAATGATTGTTCAAGAAGGCCATTCATGCGTTTTCCACTCCTTATAATTTCTAATTACATTATACCCGAACATTCGTTCTTTATTCAATCTTTTTAGAACGCTTGTTCGTAATATTTTTCGGAGAATATATGGTATGATTTAGGAGGGAGGTGTTATGAGTGGAAAATGAAATGCTTAAGGTGTTTGATGAACAGGGAAATTGGATGGGAACGGGTACGAGAACAGAAGTACATAAAGCAGGATATTGGCATGAAACCTTTCATTGCTGGTTAACAGAGAGAATAGGCAATGAAGATTTTCTTTTCTTCCAAGTCCGGAGTTCGATTAAAAAAGATTATCCTGAATTGTTGGATATCACTGCAGCAGGGCACATTCTTGCTGATGAAAGTCCTTTGGATGGCTTAAGGGAAGTGAAAGAGGAGCTTGGAATTGAATTGGCCATGGAGGATTTGCATTCTTTAGGAATAATAAAAGATTCATTGAACAGTCCAGAATTAATCGACAACGAATTATGCCATGTTTATTTGTATGATCAACATCAACCCTTCGATCATTACAAACTGCAAAGAGAAGAGGTATCCGGTATCATGATGGCAAGCCTGACTGAATTTGAAAACTTATGGTTTGGGAAGGTTGAGGAAATAAAAGTAGAAGGTTTCCTGGTGAGCGGGGATCATAAAAAGAAATCGCATAGCATGCTTGTGAAGAAGCACGATTTTGTTCCGCATGAGGATGAATATATTAAAAGTGTACTTAATGCAATTAAGAAATTATAAATCAGGATTTTTATGCAAAAGATTATTGACAATCCTATTAATCCAGTATATATTAGTTAATGTCCTCACTAAACAGGACAAACTAATAAGATTCCTTAGCTCAGCTGGGAGAGCGCTACCTTGACAGGGTAGAGGTCGCTGGTTCGAACCCAGTAGGAATCATACTAAAAAGCTTCAATCCTTTTCTTAAGGGTTGAAGCTTTTTTGATTTTCCTCTCTCACATCAAGTTTGGCGGGATCTGTTCAATGCGCATAACCGCAGGTGGTGTATTAAAGATATAAGGAGGTGCTGGTTTAAGTTTTGGCTTTGGCCCAAATGGAGCAGGATTTTGGACGTACTGGAATGTGCCAAGGCCGTCCATGCTGGTTCCGCTTGCCCATCTGCCAGCCGCACTTTCGTCTCCCTCTGAAAGATTAAACAGCACGTAGGAAACTTCCTGTTTTTCCAGGTGTTTCGGGAAGGTGCTTGGCACCACTACGTTTTCCTTTGCTTCCAATTCCTTTATAGCAGCGATCCACTGGTTTTGGTGCATTGTGTCTCTTGCCAGCAGCCAGGATAGCATATCCCTTACGCCGCGGTCTGTCGTTTCATAGTAAAGTCTGGCGACCTGGAGCCTGCCCTGGGACTCAGCATTCAGGTTAGCCCTGAAGTCTGCGAGAAGATTGCCGCTCGCGATGATGTAATCTGCCGTCCAACGGTTTCCAACGCTGTCAGCCGGCATTGCTCCCAAACCTGATACGATGATATGCTGTGGATTCATGCCCCCTAAAATCGCTTTCATCACCGGATCCTTTGCTGCTTCCTCTTGTGCGCCAACAGGAGCTCCATCTAACAGCCTGGCGACCATGGTAGAAAGCATTTCAATATGGGCCAGCTCTTCTGTACCGGTATCCATCAAGAGATCCCGATATTTTCCGTCACCGCGCGTATTCCATCCCTGGAATAAATATTGCATTGCAACAGAGATTTCCCCGAATTGTCCGCCAATAACTTCCTGCAGCTTTTTGGCGTAGACAGGGTCTGGCCTTTCCGGTTTCGCTTGATACTGTAATTCCTTAACGTGATAAAACATCGTATTCCTCCCCAAAACGAAATTCACACTCCACTGCTATGATATGGGCGATTTCAGTTTAAGGAACTTGGACCTGCAAAACTGAGGGGAATTCCAGGTTTGTATTTCTTTTGTGTTTAGCTCATTTATTTAATAAGAAAGAAATAGAATGGAAAAGGATCTTATTTGTGGTGATGGTTTAATCGAAATCCAGAATGAGGGGGGAGGAACAATATCCTTTTTTAAGAGAAAAGTAAAGTCGCCTATTGAAGTGATTCATGAAAAATTACAAAGAAGGCAAAAAATGAACTTGACTAAGAACCCCTTAGAAGAAGAGAGAAAAATCATCCAAGAGATAAAGTTGAAGACCAAGGAACTAAATAAAAACAATATTACTAGAACGAAAGCCTACCTGGACTTTTATAAGAAGCACCCGGAAATCAATTGGGCATTACTGGCCCATATGGTCTCAAGGAATGGCGGATGGAGCATGACAGATTTAAAAGCAGAGCTATTAACAAGGCTGTTACCCAAAAAAGAAAAAAGCTCGTTTTTCTCATTCCTTGAACGAGGGAATTGGCTTATCTTCCAGGATGCATTTCCACAGCTGCTGCTTTATGAAGAAAGTCTTAAAAGGAAAGAACCGTTATTCAGGCTGCTTCCCCACTTTAATATTTCGGTCTTTATTGAGACGATATGGGATTATTATTGGGTATCATCTAATTCACCCCTGCTCACAATTGGTTTAATTATCAATGAACAGAACTATATTGAAAATAGAGTCATCCAAAACCAGAACTATATCAAGGATGTATTCAGTACCCTGGAGTTTGAGATACAGGATTTTTTGTCCTTCAATCAAATTCTTTTCCCCTACAATGACTATGGTGTGACTAAACTTGCTGGGCAGACAGTGAATCAGTTTCAATCATTGCATGAACGAATCCAATTAGGAAAAAGACTGTATGCCATCCTTTTTGATACAGAAGTATTGAAAAAAGTGGAAGAGTGGGCCACGGCACATTCTCATACAGGTTCAAGAAAAGATTACTGGCCTCATATCTTCAACGATGTGCATGAAGGAATTCCCGGACTTAACTATCAAATTAAATTGAGTTCATGCAAGCTAAAACCAGGGGCAAGAAGAATCTACAGCCCAAAACTTCAAAACACCTGGAAAAACGTTACACATCCTGAAGCAGAGGCTGGAGAATGGTTCGGTGATTATAAAGTATTGAATTATCTTACCGGGATAGAAGAACCTTCTATTGGAAATATAGAATATGATTACTGCCAGACACTTGAAAAGCTGGAACTTGCCGCTTCTGCGAAGAAGATTATTTCTATCATTGATTAAGATATGTTTAACTATATGAAGAAGAAAACGGTTTATTTTTCTAGACGAATCATAAAACATTCTATATAGTAGAGATGACAATTGGAGAATAGGAAATGTAGGGGAGCCGGAAGTGCCGGCTGAGAAAGTGTCCATAGATGCTGACCCTTTAACCTGATCTGGTTAGTACCAGCGTAGGTAACATCTTCTGATAGACGTTTTTCGTTTATTATGGATTTATTCATGCGCTTGGGATTCCCTGAGCGCATTTTTTATTTTATTAACTTTACTTTAGCCTTCTTTTCCGCCTTCATTGTCAAACAAATAGAGAAGAGGGGAAAAACATGAAGAAATTATTAATCTTGTTTTCTGCATTTTTGTTAGTCTGGGGTCTGGCTGCCTGTTCTTCAAGTCAGTCATCAATGGAGAAGGAAGACAAATTGAAGAAGGTGTCAATTGTGCTTGATTGGACGCCGAACACAAACCATACGGGAATCTATGTCGCAAAAGAAAAAGGCTATTTCAAGAATCGCGGTTTGGACGTAAATATAATCCTCCCGGGGGAAGCAGGAGCAGACCAGCTTGTCGCATCAGGAAAATCGGAATTCGGAGTAAGTTACCAGGAAGGAATCACGCAGGCTAGAATCCAGGGGATACCGCTTGTTTCACTGGCGGCTGTTATTCAGCATAATACATCTGGATTTGCCTCTCCAAAGGCTAAAAATATAGTTTCACCAAAGGATTTTGAAGGCAAAACATATGGCGGCTGGGGATCGCCAATTGAAAAAGCTGTAATCAATTCATTGATGAAGCAAGAAAATGCCGATGTCGAGAAAGTGAAGATTGTTAATATGGGAGACTCTGACTTTTTTACAGCGGTAAATCGTGATATTGATTTTGCCTGGATTTATTATGGTTGGACAGGAGTTGAGGCGGAAATTCGTAATGAATCGATCAATATGGTTTATCTAACAGATTTCTCAAAGAAACTGGACTACTATACACCCGTCATCACCACGAATGAAAAAATGATCAAAGATGATCCGGAAACAGTCAAAGAATTTATGGCTGCACTAACAGAGGGTTATGAATTTGCGATTGAGCATCCAGCTGACAGTGCAGATATTTTGATTAAGGCGGTACCTGATTTGGATGAAGAACTGGTGAAGAGAAGCCAAGAATGGCTATCCCCTAGATACCAGGATGACGCTGAGCGCTGGGGTGAGCAAAAGCTGGAGGTTTGGCAGAATTATAGTGATTGGATGTTTGAGAATGACCTTTTGGAGAAGGAATTAGAAGCTGAAAAAGCCTTTACCAATGAATTTTTACCAGAAAGGGGGAACTGATGATGGCAACAGCGTTAGTGAGTGTACAAATCATACCTAAAGCTTCTTCTGCAGAGGAGGTCATTGGATTGGTGGATGAGGCAATCAAAATCATTGATAAGTCTGGTGTAAATTATGAAGTCCATCCGCTGGAAACAACAATGGAGGGTGAACTGGAGCAACTGTTAGCGGTGATAGCTGAGATGAACAAAAAGATGATTGAACTTGGAGCTCCGAATGTCATATCCCAGGTGAAAGTCTTATATCAGCCAGAGGGAATTACGATGGGCAGGCTGACGGAGAAATATCGGCAATGAACACATTATGGAATAGAGGATGGCGGCCATTTATGGTCCTCCTCCTTTTCTTCTTGTTTTGGGAAATGATTACTCGTGTACAAGAGATACCGGCATGGCTGCTGCCTGCTCCTTCTGTCATCTTTAAGGAAGCGGCAGGGAGTTATCCTTTATTTTTGCCGGATATAGGAGCAACCCTGACATTGGCGATTACCGGGCTTTTGCTGGGATCAACCATCGGATTTTTGATTGCCATGATACTCCACTTGATACCTTCTATGAGAAATGCATTTTATCCATTGTTGATTCTATCGCAAAATGTACCGATTATCGTTTTAGCCCCTCTGTTGGTCATTTGGTTTGGTTTCGGCTTTTTGCCCAAATTGCTCATTATCATTCTAGTTTGTTTTTTCCCGGTCACTATTGCTTCATTGGATGGTTTCAGCAATGTTCCGGGAGAACTTCTTCATTACATGAGGATGTCAGGCGCCACACGGTTCCAGACATTTTCGAAGCTTGAACTCCCTAATGCACTGTCCCCTCTGTTCTCTGGATTGAAAATAGCAGCGACTTACAGCGTCATGGGTGCGGTTATTTCAGAATGGCTGGGAGCTGAGAAGGGAATTGGCGTATTTATGACACTATCTTCCTCAGCCTTCAGGACAGATCGTGTGTTTATTGCCATTTTCATTATTATCTTTTTCAGCATGCTGCTCTACAGTGTAATTGTGATGATTGAAAAGAATGTAATAAAATGGAATGTCAAAAGTGAGGAATGATGGAAGTGAAAATCAGACTTGAAAACGTCAGTAAATCCTTCAAAGACACAGGGTTAGTGCTTGATGATCTGTCTTTTTATGTGAAAGAAGGAGAATTTGTTTCCATTATTGGACCTTCTGGCAGTGGTAAAAGCACCATTTTTCAATGTATTGGCGGCTTGATCGAACCTGAGGAAGGCATATTGTTTCTTGATGACCGGAAAATTAATGGGGAAACAGGGAATATAGCATATATGCCCCAGCAGAATTCGCTTTTGCCCTGGAGGACGGTAACTGATAACGTTTTGCTAGGCCAGGAACTGTTTCAGAAGCCTGATAAACAAGAGGCTCAAAATTGGTTAAGGAAAATAAACCTATCAGACTATCAAGATGCTTATCCCCGCCAGCTTTCAGGTGGGATGAAGCAAAGGGTCGCTTTTTTAAGGGCGCTTCTAAGCCCACAATCTGTTTTGCTGCTTGATGAGCCATTTTCAGCACTGGATGAGTTCACCCGTTTTGATATGCAAAAGTGGTTGTTATCGATTTGGGAAGCGAAACGGAAATCAGTTCTGTTTATTACCCACAATATTGAAGAGGCAATTTTTTTATCTGACCGGATCTATCTCTTATCCCCTAGGCCAGCTAAAATCATTCGTGAGATTGAAGTATCTTTTAATAGGCCGCGAACAGACACATTGCTTATGGAAACCGAGTTTCTCGAGCTGAAGCGGGAAATATACAGAGATTTAAAGGCAGGCGGGCTGCATGAAAGTGTTTGATGCTCACATTCATTTTGATAAGTATACCGAAAGAGATCAAAATCAAATTATCAAAACGTTAGCAGAAAATAAGGTAGAAGGTATGATAACAGTCTCTATGAACCTTTTATCCAGCAAAGAAAATCTAAAATTCGCTGACCAACATCCGAATATTTATCCCGCTTTTGGATGGCATCCCGAACAGCCTCTGCCGGCCGATAGTGAAGTTGCAGAACTGTTGGATTGGATTGAAGCAAATCAAGAAAAAATGGTCGCTGTCGGTGAAGTTGGACTGCCTTATTATCTGCGGAAGAAGGCAAAAGGCAGGTTTCCTTATCAGGGTTATGTGGAAGTTTTAGAGCAATTTATTGTTTTGGCCAAGAAGCTGGATAAACCGATCATCCTTCATGCAATTTATGATGATGCATCTGCAGTATGTGACCTGTTGGAAAAACATAATGTAAGGAAGGCTCATTTTCATTGGTTTAAAGGGGATAAAAAAACAATGGAGAGAATGGTGGAGAACGAGTATTTTTTATCATTCACTCCAGATATCCTATACGAAATCGAAACCAAAGAGGTTGCAGAGTTTTATCCATTACATATGATCATGCCAGAAACAGATGGACCTTGGCCATTTGAAGGGATTTTTCAAGATAAGCTGACTCAGCCTTCATTGGTTCACCAGGTGGTCGAGCAAATTGCGGCCATTAAGAAGGTCAGGGTTGAAGATGTTTACAACAGTTTGTACAACCAGGTGAAAAGTTTCTATCAAATATAATTTAGAAAGGATGGGATCAGCCTATCCTTTCGTTTATATCATTGTAAGTGCCGGTAACAGAATCAGGGATGATGCTGGTGCTGTTCTTGGTCTTTGATTAAATGCAAGTCATTTATCCAGTCATCCCCAAGAAGACTTCCTGAGTATAGGTAGATGATAAACAATGTAAAAATAAGGACTGGTTTTACGATATATTTTTTTGATTTAATGGATGACTCAGTTTTTGGAAGTATTTTAAAAAGGAATAAGCTAGCTGCTGAAATCGTTAAGAAGATATTGATCAAGATCAGCGATTTTTCAGGCACCAGCATTTCTCCAAGCATTGCCCCCATCATGCCGCCCATAATACCGGACATAAGACCTTCGATTGCTGCAGCAGAACTGAATAAAGCACCTGTTATCGTGCCAGCCGCTGCCCCTATCAGCATTGACAGAATGGTAGAGAGAAATAAATCACCGCGATAAACAGTTCCAAATAAAACTCCACTAGTCAATCCTATATTCATGCCGAGAAACATTGAAATAATCATCCCATTCATGCCTGTCAATCGATCTCTGTTTCGCAGGACAAGCATAATGGAAATCAGGAGTGTAACGGTAAGGCTAAAAAGAACATAAGCATTAAATATAATCATCGCAAGCCTCCTTTTCACCATCATATGAAAGGCAAGGACAAACCATTACTATGTTATTAGGAATATCTCCTTGGAAATGTTACCATTTCTATCGGTTTCGTTTACTGCTGCATTCACAGGGTACAAAGATAGTAGATGGATAACATCTAAATTCGATCTCAGGAGGGATAAGTAATGAATAAAAAAAATGCTCCCAACAAAGGGTTGAATACGGAACAGAACAATGGTTTGACTGATACTCAGGAAGTGCTTTACGCAAAGGAATTCTCTCGAGCAGTAAAGGCTGAAAATAAGTACAGAGAAGAAAACGGAAACAAAGGTAAATAGAAAGAAAAAAGATGGCTTTTAGGCCATCTTTTCTCTTTCGAATTTTTTTGGTGAAGAACTCTATGTTTATGCAAAAATGTGACGGGTAATAGTTCTATGTAGGCAAAATCACACAATATGTTAAATGGTAAATAGTTGTATTGGCATATATATCTTAGTTTAGAGAATCTCAGCTATGAGACTATGAATGCCGCAACAGAAACCATTACGCTCAAAAGAGTGTAAAAACTAGAATGGAGGTAATAGTCAATGGAAAAGACAATCGTAGGTGGAGTATTTAGGGATTCAGACGAAGCAATTGGTGCAATTAGAAGACTTAAGGAAATGGGATTTGATACGAACGACTTATCGATCTTGGCAAAGGACGATGATAAACTCGACGACATCGAAAATCAAACGGATGTCGATGTTATTGAAAATGATTCTGGTCGAGGCAAAAATGCTGGCAAAGGCGCAGGAATTGGAGCCGGAACGGGTGGAGTACTTGGAGGTATCGCTGGTCTGATTGCCGAAATTGGCTTGCTTTCAATTCCTGGGATTGGTGTCCTTGCTGCCGCTGGTCCGCTAGCGACCACCTTGAGTGGTGCAGCCATTGGAGCTACAGGTGGCGGAATTGTTGGTGCATTGACAGGCGCCGGAGTAACGGAAGATGACGCCAAGGAATATGAGAGATACTTGAAGGAAGGTAATATCCTGGTGTTAGTCGAAGTGGAGGAGGAAAGAAGAGAGGAAATCCATACCACTTTTAGAGACTCTAATTCATTAAACACTGATATGTATGTGACTTCCTAAGCTGGAGGGCAAGAGGCATTCCTTTGGATAGGAATGCCTCTTTTTTATGGGTGATAAATGGTTTTGCATGAAGGTCACAAAAAGCACCTGTTCCAGTAGAACAGGTGCTGCTAATGAAGAGAAGTCATCCGGTAAGCTTTGGCCACTTTTTATAACGCAGGACATGGTAAATGGCCAGCCCGTCACTATAATTGCCATTTCCGTAATCGACTGGAACCAATGAAAAGGTTGCCAGCCAGACAGAAAAATAGGAATAGCGGACAAATATAGTATGAGGTTCTAAAAAGCCCTGTGAGATGAGGATGTTAAGCACCAGAACTGATCCAAGATTAAAAATGATTCCACCTGCATGGACAAGGAAATGAGTTAACCGATTATTCCATTTAAGGTGCTCATACTCACTAAAAGCGTCCAAAAAATACATGCTGTTTAAACTGAAGGGTCCTTTTTTGAAAATTCTTTTTCCGCGCCCTAGGGAGAAACTGAATTTCCCTCCAAATATCCATGCGAAGAAGGAATGCCCTAACTCATGAATTAGTGAAACTACTGGATAAATAAATAACAGTGCCAGAAGAAAGCCAATGAAGTCTGAAAAGCCGAACATGATTAGAGACCTCCTATCTTAAGAATGTTTTTTATAATCAATGTACAGATTTTACCCATGGCCAAGTAACCTAAACGAACATATAAGTTGAAAAATATTACACATTTCCTTATTATTTTCAACTTTTTACACAAATAGACAACTTAACCAACTTATAAGCTGGAAAGGACAGGTGAAAAATGGATAACCGTAAAAAAAGTAATTTTAGATCATTGATTTTGACTGGCATTGCTGGTTTAGTTGTAGGAGCTATTCTTATATTCTTGCTTGGCCCGTTTTCGTCTGAAAAAGATTTAGTGTCTACAGCCAAGAATGATTCAGAGGGAAAGTTTACTGCAAAAGTCAGTGCTGATGAGGGCGAAGAGAATCCCACTATAAAGGAAGCAGTAGACAAAAGTATGGATACGGTTGTCAGCGTAGTGAAATACGAAGGCGGAAGTATGTGGGAAGGAACCGAGCCGCAAAAAGCTGGTTCTGGTTCTGGAGTTATTTACAAAAAAGAGGATAGCAAAGCATATGTAGTAACCAATCACCATGTTGTTTCTGGAGCAAGCCAGATTGAAATTAGTCTTGGAAACGAAAAGAAGCTGCCTGCAAAACTCCTAGGCTCTGACCCATTGCTTGACCTTGCAGTATTGGAGGTAAATGGCGATGAGATTAAAGATGTTATTGAACTTGGCAAGTCGGAAAAACTGGAGCCAGGAGAAACTGCAATTGCTATTGGAAATCCCTTGGGCTTTTTGCACGGTACTATTACAGCCGGTGTGATCAGCGCACCCGATCGGGTGATGCCGGTCGATATAGATCAGGATGGAAGTATTGATTGGCAGTCAGAAGTAGTCCAAACAGATGCGTCAATTAATCCAGGTAACAGCGGCGGCGCATTGATTAATATCCAGGGCGAATTGATTGGCATCAATTCATCAAAAATTGCCCAGGAAGCTGTTGAAGGAATCGGTTTTGCAATACCAGTTGATGTGGCTTTGCCAATTTTAAAAGATCTCGAAGAACACGGAGAAGTGCTGAGGCCTTATATTGGAATTGTCCCAATTTCCCTGGCCGACATCCCATCACAATATTACAGTGAGACGTTGAACCTGCCAGAGGGTGTGGAAAATGGAATTGTCGTCAAGGAAGTAGTTCCGACATCACCAGCAGGAAGAGCTGGGTTAAAGGAATACGATGTCATCACAAAACTGGATGATACAGAAGTAAATACTGCAGGAGAACTTCGTAAATACTTATATACCGAGAAAGAAATTGGAGATGAAGTTGCAGTGACTTTTTTCAGGGATGGAAATGAAGAAGCTGCAACATTGACTCTAGTCGAAGATTTGTCACAAAGTAATTAATCTAAAATAACGTTTAGAATTGCACCTCCATTGTTAGAAACAAAACAAACAATGGAGGTGCAATTTTTATATGGCGCTTTTTCTGGTTAATGGAGAAGAACCTTTTCCGTTCCCTTTCAGGCTCGGATGCCGCTCCTTCGGGCACTGACACGCCTTTTCCGTTCCCTTTCATGCTGGGGTGCCGCTCCTTTTGGCACTGAAACACCTTTTCCGTTCCCTTTCAGGCTGGGGAGTCACTCCTTCGGGCACTGACACGCCTTTTCCGTTCCCTTTCAGGCTGGGGAGTCACTCCTTCGGGCACTGCCACGCTTTTTCCGTTCCCTTTCATGCTGGGTGCCGCTCCTTCGGGCACTGAAACATAAAATTAAAAGCGCCTATACCCTTCCTGGAAGACCGAATAGGATAATATAGAATAAATAAAGGCGGGAGGGGAAAATATGTCACGTGAAAAAGGAAAGGTTATCCATGTAGATAAGCTTACAATTCATGCCAAAGAGGTTGAAATCATTCAGGAAAGGTCAAGGGAACACCATGAGGGAAGAAGGCATCCCTTGGATTTCTTTGGTCATAGAAGAAGGCATGGTCGTGAATTGGGTGAAGAGAAACACATTGAGCATGAGAGCAGTTCAGTTGAGGGAAGAAATGAAGGACACAGAGGGCCAAGGTGGCTTTAGAAAAACGAGCGACTTGAAAAATTCAATGTTCTATATAATTGCAGGAAATGCTATTTAAATTGGCCTTTCCTGTTTTTTTGTTTAAACGATAGTCTAATGACAAGCAGTTTTGGGTAACGAGCCTTATTGGTGCACCATTCTATTCAGAGGAGGAAACAGGTCACATAAAACCTGAATATGTGCCCAGTCTCTGTCCAAGAAGAGGAAACGGGTCACATAAACCCTGAATATAGGTACCTGTTTTTTTTAGACGCTATTGATCTTTGTGGTGCCCTATTTTTTGTTATCAACAAGCTTAACTTGGTGACTGTATTCGGCAAGGATCAAGCAAAAGGAGATATAGTGATTCATTGGGATTCAAACAAATGCAAGGGCATATATTATCAAAGATTCTAATATTAGGAGGAATCTATATTGTCTGGACATGAGTTCGGTCTGCCGGAGATATTTGAACATGAAGCACAGGGTTATTTAGCGACTGTGTACCAGGATATTCAGCATGTCCTGAAAGTGCCAGTGGTTAATTTTATTTTTAGAACACTAGCATTTTATGAGGACTTTCTTGGTATCGCCTGGCAGCAGGTTCGGCCTAATATGCTGACCGTTGAGATGGAAGAGGCTGCACATGAAATCAGGTACCCTGATGTTTCTTTGAAGTTACCTTCAGTTGATTGGAGGAAAATCTATGATGATGAGACTATCCAAAAAATCAGAAAGATTATTTTTACGTTCAATTATGTAAACCCTAAATTACTGCTAATCGCGAGTGCCTGGTCAGAAAGCTTGGGCAGCAGACCGATTGAAGGGGTTGGGATGAGCAGTGGATTTATACAACCAGGAATTATTCCTGGGCTCCCTAAAATAAGGATGGTTAAGATTGAAAAAGCAGCTCCTCAAGTCCAGTCTTTGCTTCTTGATATTATTAAACAGCATCATGCCTACGATGCTGCCAGTGATTACCGCGCTTTAGCAAATTACCCTCAGTTCTTGTCCATTGGCTGGAATGCACTGAAGCCTTATATTGGTTCAAAAGAATATACATTATTAAAAGAAAGAATTAAAACAAAATCGATTGAATCTGTCCATAACTCCATGAGGTTTCCAATATCTTTTAGTACAAATGATCTTGCCCAATACTATTATCCAAGGGATATTGCAGGAATACTGGGAATCGTCTCCATGTTTCAGGATCTGCTTCCAGGTCTGATTATTGAAATGGAGGTATTTAGGCAAATGATCCGTTAGGCTTTTTTTTCTTTCTCCACGAATATCTTTTTTCAATAGCACTATAGAACCCCACCCAGTTCTTAATGAATAAATTGCATGTAGTTGCCAATATGACCATACAGTTATATTGGAGTGTAATTGGCACAATTAGGGAGGTTATGCAATGAATCACTGGGAGGAAATACTCCAAGCACCGGGTCTGAACAAGGCAAAATATAAGCTGGTACCGGGCGGCCGATATTTTAAATTGACAGTGAGCCCCCTGCAGCAGAAAATTTTAAAGGAAGTTACTCTAGATATCGTTGGGTATAATAATTCTTCACCTGGACCTTTAATTATAGTGAATGAAGGGGATAAGGTCTTTATCGAAGTGGAAAATCGATTGAGTGAAAAAACAGCGCTTCATGTTCACGGTTTATCGAAGCCGAATGTTATGGATGGTATGCCGGAAATAGAGCCTACTCCTTTTATTGAGCCAGGAAAATCGTTTAGGTATGAATTTATCGCATGGCAAAGCGGAAGTTTCTTTTATCATTCATCAAATCCGCTACAGGAGAGTAATGGGTTGATTGGGGGATTTGTTGTACTGCCGAAGAACCAAGTTGAAATTCCACACCGGGACTACCTGCTGCTGATCCAGCAGTGGGAAATTGATCAGCCTCCAGTTGGCAAGATAGAACCCGGATTGTTCACGCCAAAAAACTTTAACAGGAACCCAAATTTCTTTACGATCAATGGAAAGTCCTTTCCTGATACATCTCCATTAACAACAAAGTATGGAGAACGGGTAAGGGTAAGGTTCATTAATAATGCGAACATGTCCCATACTATGCATATTCACGGACATGATTTTGCGATTGTTGCAGAGGATGCGTTCAAGAGAAAGAAAAGGATGATGGATACAATCAATCTGCCTTCAGGTAAACGGTTTGATATTGAATTTATATCAGCAAATCCAGGTGTTTGGCCGGTTAATGGAACGAAGCCTTTTCATAAAACCAATAATGGTGAATCACCAGGTGGAATGCTTAACCGGTTAATCTATAACTGACAAACTGAAGTATGCAATCATAAATACAAATACTAGAACTAAGAATATGTCATTTAGAATGATACAATGTCGTAAACGGACATACCGAAGCCAGAAAGCTGAGAAAGTGTCCGATAGATTAAACTATCCAATACTAAACTTCTACAATAGAAACTTCATTATTATATAAAAACAGCTTGCAGACCATTATTGTCTGCAAGCTGTTTAATTAATCCTTACGCCGGTGCGTCAAGTTCATCATCTTCAACGCGTTTTTCATGGTGTTCGACGTCTTTGCGGGCGTTGAAGCGATCAGCTTTTTCCAAGGTTACTGTTATGTTGTAGTCCGGAATACCGGCATATTTTTCATAGCGGCCTCTTGGCAGCAGGAAGTTTCCTTCGGGGAAGTGCACCTGGACGTTACCCCGTGAAATGTCTACGAATTTAGCTCTGCCCTGGAAGACGCCGAAGCCGTTGTATAGAACAATTCCTTCACCTTCGGCAATGCTAAGGTCCTGTCCGTCTTCTGCATTCATCAGGACATCATAGCGTCCGGCGCCGTTAAGCGGATCTACTTCATTGTAGACCATGGAATTGAATTGTTTTCCACGGCGGGAGGTAACGATGAATTGTCCTTCCTTTTTACCTAGTTCAGGGATATCAACTGAAATCAGATTTCCTTTTCCGTCAGAAGTAGGGCAGATTCCATCCTCACATAACCAGGCTCCGCCCCACTGGAACACATCTCCTGCTTTTTTAAGATGTTGTATGCCGTCATAATTAGGATTCGCCAGTGCGATTTCATTCCGTATCTCCTGTGCATCTTTAAAATCAACCAAATGCGCAGTTTCAGGCTTTACCCGCTTAGCTAAATCAATGTAAATTTTCCACTCAGCGCGAGCTTCTTCAACCTGATTCTTGTTGCCTTCGATTTCCGGGCTGAAATATACCATTCGCTCAGTTGAAGTGGATGTTCCGCCGCCTTCCTGTTCATAACGAGTCTTCGCAGGGAGGATAATGACGGCTTCCTTTGCATCAACAAGGGTAGAAGTATTCAGGATGATATCCTGATGGACACGAATCTCGAGTTCAGACAATGCTTTTTCCACAAAGTGTGGGTCTGGCATTGTTTCGAGGAAATTACCTCCAGATAAGTAATACATTTTGATTTTGCGTTCATGCTCTTCAGGAAGCAAAATATTCTCGAGGGTCACCCCGACTATATCGCCTTGCCAAATCGGAAGCTCGAATTCCCATAGGTCCTCAATTCGCTTAATATTTTCACCATAAAAATCTCCTCCTGGAAGAACGAAAGGATCAGCACCCATTTCGCCGCTGCCCTGAACAGAAGAGTGTCCGCGGAAAGGCATCAGGCCTGCGAACTTTCGGCCAAGGTGTCCCCGAAGCAGCGCAAGGTTCGCCACTTGTGAAATATTGTCTGTTGCGAAAGAATGCATCGTCAAACCAAGTGCCCAGGCATAAACTGCATTCTTGCTGTTAGCGAGCAGTTCCGCCAACTCGATAATGCGTTCTTTAGAAATGCCAGAAGATGTGACAATATCTTCCCATTCTTGCTCCTGAACCTTCGCTTTCAATTCCTCAAAACCGTTCACATGCTCTTGAACAAATTCATGATTAATGGCTGAACCGTGCCTGATTTCCTCCATATCAAACCAGTGCTTCATGATTCCATGCATGAAAGCAATGTCCCCGCCGATATTGACCTGGTAAAAATCATCCGCAATTTTCGTGCCAAAAAGAGCGGATTCTGGATTTGAAGGAATCCAGTACTCATCCATTGCCGGTTCTTTATACGGATTGACGACGATGATTTTTGTTCCTTTTTTCTTTGCTTCCAGCATGTACTTAGAAGAAACCGGAGAGCTGTTCGATGCAACACTTCCCCAGAACAACAAGACATCAGTACCAATCCAGTCCTGGTAATTTGAAGTGGAAGCCCCAACACCAATCGAGCGTTTTAAAGCTGTTTTTGAAGGCGAATGGCAAATCCGGCTTGCATTGTCAATATTATTCGTACCAAGAAAGCGGGAGACTTTTCCGGCTACATAGTAAGATTCATTGGTAATCCCTCGGCTTGTCAGGTAAAAAGCGTACTGTTTTGGGTCCAGCTTTTTCGCTTTCTCTGCAATCATATCCATTGCATCATCCCAGGCAATGCGGGAAAATTTCCGCTCACCCTTCCTGCGGATCATTGGATAAGGGATACGTCCCAGCTTACGCAGCTGGGTGCTGTCATATTTTCTTAGTTCATCTATATCAGCATGAAGAATCTCCGGCTTTATTGCCCCGGCAGTATTCAGCCTGAGGACATTCAATCTTGTCGTACAAATATGCGGGCCTGTCAAAGTCTGGTCTTGCAACCCTGATACACCTAGTGCACAACCATCACATACTCCTTTGGTCAGGATGTTGGTCGCGTAGCCGAAGTTATCCCGATTGTCCCAAAGGGTTTTCATGGTATCTCTTATATGTTTCGGCTTCACCTTGCCAAGCCCGAAAGGAATCGGACTTACCCAGTGCTTTGGTGCAGGCATTGCCGCTTTTTTCTGTGGTCCTGGATGTTTTGTTTTACCCAATTTGAAACACTCCCATTTATAACAATCTTTAAGTCTATAAAAAAAACCACCGTAAACCCGAAGCCGATGCTCCAGGTTCAAACGGTGGTTAGTCTTTAGCAGGTTCGCTGCCAAGTGCCATACCTTATAAGTTACTGAATTTTTCTTGAATGTCCTCATCAAAAACAAAGATGGACATTCCAAAATCACGATCGATATCTATATCTACAAAAAGTTCTACCAACTTGCAGCCGAGAAACTCTTCCATTTCCACTGGAGGATTCTTTCGGTACATTTCTTTAACCATTTCTGTTCTTGCGGCCCTAAGTGCCTGTTTTCCTTCATTGGCCGATGCAATGAACTTTTCTACGGGTGAAAGGTTTCCTTCCATTTCGCAGATTGCCCATTTCTTACAGAAGGTAGTGGTTATTTTGCTTGGCCCTTTGCCCATATGCTTTTTGCGAAAGGATCGGACCAGATTGCTGAATTCTGCCTCGTATTTATTCATATTATCCTCCTGTCATCTATACAGGTTATAAGACGATAGGTATTTTACCATATAGAGAGGCAATTAGAAAAGCGCTGGAGCTAGACAATTCTTTAAGTGATATATAATTCTTCAGATACTATTAAAAGTATTAACCAGCAAGTTTTTCATTTGCTTCAATTTGTTTTCGAAGCTTATTGATGTCGCGGCGGATTAAAATAGACACCGCCAGTGCAACAACGAACAGTCCGCTAAAGAAAGTCAGGCTTGTTCCATAGCTTCCAGTTGTATCCTTCATCCATGCTGCGAACATTGGTCCAGCCAATCCTGCAGCCGCCCATGCAGTCAGGATATAGCCGTGTATCGCGCCTAGCTGTTTTGTTCCAAATATGTCACCAATGAATGCTGGGATGGCTGCAAAACCGCCGCCGTACATTGTGTAAACTACTGCAAGCATGACCTGGAATAAGAATGCTTCCTTTGTATGCGGCAGCAGCATGAACAAGACAATCTGTGTTGCAAAGAAAATTGTGTATGTGTTGGGGCGGCCGATATAGTCAGAAATCGAAGCCCATGCGATTCGTCCAAATCCGTTGAAGAGACCTAATACTCCAACCAGTGCCGCTGCCTCTGCAGTAGTTAAGCCAATACTCTCTTGAGCTAAAGGTTTTGCAGCTGACAGGATCGCGATGCCGCAAGTAACATTGATGAAGAGCATGACCCATAGATAGTAAAAACGCGAAGTCTTTATTGCTTCATTCGCTGTAAGCTGGGAAAGATCTTTCTTGACTTTCACTTTTCCTGATTCAGCTTTTTCCCTAAAGCCTTTTGGAGCCCAATCAACAGGCGGCCTTTCGAGGTACAGGGATGACAGTGTCATGATAATAAAATAAGCCGCACCGAGAATGTAAAATGTATTGGCAGTACCTACGGATTTAATCAGAGAATCCATGATTGGGCTGCTGATCGCGGCTGCGAAACCAAATCCCATGATGGCAAGTCCTGTGGCAAGTCCACGTCTGTCTGGGAACCATTTTACCAAAGTGGAAACCGGGGCTATATAACCCACTCCCAGGCCTATACCGCCTAAAACACCATATGTAATATACAATAATGGCAATGAACCGAGATTGACCGCCAGGCCTGAGCCTAAAATACCTGCTCCGAAAAAGGCTGCTGCCAGGAGTCCAGCTTTTCTTGGACCGTGTTTTTCAACAAAATGCCCGAGGAACGCTGCGGATAAACCTAAAAATAAAATGGCAAGGCTGAATGTAAATTGTACTTGCTTGGAAGTCCAACCGAACTCCTCGATTAATGGGTTCGTAAAGTTGCTCCAGGCATAAACAGACCCAATGGAAATATGGATTCCCACTGCTGAGGCTGCAATAAGCCATCGATTCTTCGTTTTTTTCATGCTTTTTCCCCTTTCCTTTGTTTGTTTTGTTTGTTTTTGCATATGGCCAATAACTGCAACAATGAAGTGGCTGGAATCTTTTAAACTGCAAAGCTCTTGATTCCAAGTTCGATATGTATACTATTGCCGTTCTCTTGCAGAGCGAGCACCTTGAAAACAGAAAACCGTCAATCTTTCCAAGCCCGCCATAAAGAAAACGGACATTGACAGAAAAATTGACGGTTAGTACTAAGCAGGTATCGCTACTTACGGACCAACAGTTAATCGCTTACATTTCCGTTACACCTTAACCGATGACAGGGTCGCTATCTCGAATCAAAATGTGACAGAATAGTGAACTTCGGGAAAATTTTATCATCTTAGAACTTCAGATGCAATATATTTTAGGTTGTTAAATCAATTTTACACTATTGTTGTGTTGTAAATTTTTCTTGTGAAAAAGAAAAGAATGTGTTTAGATTTTAAGTATTCTCAAATTCTTAAAATTCAGGTGACGGCTATGTTAGAAAATATGAGTGATAAATATACCATAACAAAATATCAGGATGGACAATTTCTGGATGTAGAAGATAGCATCGTAAATGAATTCCCATTGACCATTTATGTTAATGACATGGAGTTTGCAACCATGGTTTGCACTCCTACACATTTTGAGGAGATGGTTGTCGGTTTTCTGGCATCTGAAGGGGTTATCCGTTCCTACAATGACATTCATTCACTTAGCATCGATGAAAGCAGAGGGTATGCCTATGTTATGCTAAAAGTGAATATGACGACAAACCAGGAGTATTATTCAAAACGCTTTATTGGATCCTGCTGCGGGAAGAGTCGTCAATTTTATTTTCACAATGATGCCCGGACAGCAAAAACTTCAATGTCCAAAACAACCATATCAGCGACTCAGAGCATTGCACTGATGAACCAGATGCAGAACAGCTCACAGGTTTTTATGGAAACTGGAGGAGTGCATAATGCAGCTCTTTGTTCACCTGATGAAATGATTGCAGTGCGCACGGATATTGGGCGGCATAATGCATTGGATAAATTATATGGATATAGCATTTTAAATAGGGTGCCAGTACGAAATAAAATCATTGTATTCAGTGGCAGGATTTCTTCAGAAGTACTATTGAAGGCTGCGAAGATCGGGGTAGGAATCGTCCTGTCTAAATCAGCGCCAACAGACCTTGCGATCAAACTGGCTAAGGATTTAAATATAACCGCTGTAGGATTTATCCGTGGAAAATCCTTCAATGTGTATTCCTGTCCCGAAAGAATTATTGATTAAATTCTCCTTTAGTGGAATATTGATGTATATATTTTCGTTAAGTTTTTTATAGAGCAAAAGGACTAAAAGCCAGGGGCCGTAATTCGGTTCCTGGCTTTTCTTAGTATAATGTATTTTTTTCGCGTATAGTGTCGGACAAGCAAGAATACGGAGTATGCCAGAGGATATGCCGGGAAAAAGGAGGCTCGCTTAGCTGAGTAGGCGAGAGCCTTGCAAACAGGAGTATTTCGTGAATTATCAGATAATTTACGTTTTGATTGAATATTACAATATTGTTACAATTATCTGCATAAACAAATATTCACATCCGAGGGCAATATTCAGAGGAATAGGAAATATGAATGAATCCCGACATTAATAGTTTAAATGTTTGGGAAGTGGGTATAAAAGCTTTAGGGCGAATGTTGCGGTTTTTTTATACATAGGTTATAAGGACCGTTTAACAGAATAAATATTAAAGAAGTAGAGATTACGAGGGGGAGTTTTAAACAGTGAAGAAAATTTTAACTTTATTCATTTTGATGGTGACCATTGCAGGTCTCCTGGCTGCATGTGGCAGTGATGAAAAAGCATCCGGCGACGGCGGCATGAAATTGGCTGAGGAAGGCAAATTTACTTTTGCTTCATCTGGTGAATTCAAGCCATTCAGCGTCACGAACGGTGAGGGCCAGATGACAGGTTTTGACATCGATGTTGCCGAAGCAGTGGCAAAGGAAATTGGTTTGGAACCAAACCAGAAAAAGTTCAAGTTTGCCAGTATTGTTGAAGGTGTAAAGTCAGGGCGTTTCGATGCGGCTGTTGCGAGCCATACCATTAATGAAGATCGCTTGAAGCACGTGGATTTCTCCACACCATACTACTATTCTGGACCTCAGATTTTCGTCAGACCAGATAGCGATGCTGAAAAACTTAATGACCTTGAGGGACTGGAAATTGCCGTTTCAAAAGGTTCTACCTATGCAAAGACTGCTGAAGAAGTGACAGATAATATTGTGCTTTATGACAGTGACGTAACTGCTTTAGAAGCGTTAGCCAATGGAAGACACGACGCTGTTATAACGGACTTTATTACAGGGAAAGAAGCGATTGGTGCTGGTCTTGAAATTGAAGGCAAAGAGCTTCTTGGCCGAAGCGAGCAGGCAATTGCCATAGCCCAAGACAACGATGAATTATTGGAGAAAGTCAACGAGGCATTGGAAACTTTAAGAGAAAATGGAACGTTGAAAGAAATCAGTGAAAAATATTTCGGTGAAGACATTACAGTTAAACCGGAGTAATAAGTTGTCATCTGGAGCGAATGTGCGGTATAACTGCACATTCGTTTCTGCTTAAAAATGATGTTTACCAAGAACGATAATAGAGCCCACAGGGAGTTGAATGAATTTTGCCAAGTCTATCGCATGTTATAGAAGTCTTTTTTGACACGTATGATATATTCCTCAAAGGCATGCTGCTCACATTGCAAGTTACAGCAGTTTCAATTTTAATTGCTATTTTCATAGGATTGTTTTTTGCCTTTCTTAAAATCTCTGGCATTAAAGTATTGGAATGGATCGCAAATGCCTATATCTATTTGGTCAGAGGAACCCCATTGATCGTCCAGATCTTTATTTTCTACTTTGGAATGACCAATTTAAATATCTCCGCTTTCTGGTCCGTTGCCCTTGGACTAGCATTCCATAACGGTGCCTATATCGCGGAAATTTTCAGGGGAACAATCCAGTCTATTGACAAGGGACAAATGGAAGCTGGCCGTTCACTGGGAATGAGCAGAGTTCTTACCATGCGGAGAATCATCCTTCCACAAGCATTCCGCCGCGCCCTGCCGCCGCTAGGGAATCAGTTCATCATTGGCCTCAAGGATTCATCATTAGCAGCTTTTATCGGAATGTATGAATTATTCAATGTTGCGACAACAAAAGGTGCAAACGATTTTGACAATATGACATACTTGCTTATTGTTGCTGTGTACTATCTATTCCTTGTTTACTTGATATCTGCTTTGGTTGGACTGCTTGAGAAGAAACTTTCGGTAAGTGATTAAGGGGGAATTTGTTTTGGATGGAAGAGATATGATCAATGTGAAAAAACTGAATAAATCATTCGGCGACCTTCATGTATTGAAGGATGTTGATATAACGGTAAAAGAAAGCGATGTTGTATGCCTGATTGGGGCTAGCGGCTCAGGTAAAAGTACCTTGCTGCGCTGCCTGAACTTCCTGGAAATCAAGGACAATGGACAAATCATCGTTGAAGGTGAAGAAATTAACGCAGAATCTCATGACCTGAATGAAGTGCGCCAGAAAATCGGCATGGTTTTTCAGCACTTTAACCTGTTTCCTCATAAAAATGTGATTGAGAATATTATTGAGGCACCTGTCCATGTAAAGGGTGTCAGCAGGTCGCAAGCGATCAAGGAAGCAAGGGAGCTGCTAGGAAAAGTTGGCCTTTCAGATAAAGAAAAGGTCTATCCATCTAAGCTTTCCGGCGGTCAGAAGCAGCGGGTGGCGATTGCGAGAGCACTGGCGATGAAGCCTGATATCATGTTGTTCGATGAACCTACATCTGCACTTGATCCGGAACTTGTCGGGGAAGTACTGGCGACCATGAAGGAACTTGCAGAAGAAGGCATGACAATGGTAGTTGTCACACATGAAATGGGCTTCGCACGCGAGGTAGCTGATTGGGTTGTCTATATGCACGGAGGACGGATCGTAGAAGTTGGTCATCCTGAAGAAATATTTGAAAATCCAGTTGAAGAACGTACACGTGAGTTTTTAAGCAAAACATTTTAATGAGCGGACGCTTAGGTTCTCTAAGCGTTCATTTTTAACTTATTAAAGGCTTAGTTTTGCGGTGAAAGAAACGTAAAACGTGTTTCACGATGGATAATTGAGGGAAAAAGATTGCAGAATAATTACATGGCAATATTTCAAGACATGCTTTCATCCCCTTTTCCAATCTACTTACTTACCCTGAACGTACATGAAATTTATTTACATATCTGAAAAAATGCATATTTATTGGAGGCTGACATGATCAAGAATATTTTATCAAACTTTGTTTTTTCTGTGTCAGCTGCGGTGATTTTGTTGTTCGTCGTAGTTGGGGCTATTGTGCCAAAGAAGTTTGGTGCAGTGGCTGGAGAGTTGTTTAGTTTTACAACTGTTAATTTTGGCTGGTTCTACTTGCTAGCAGTATTTATTATTGTTTTGTTCTTAATAGGACTGGCTGTCAGTAAATATGGTGCCATCAGGCTTGGCGGTGAAGGGGAACGGCCTGAGTTTTCTTTCTTTACCTGGATTGGCATGCTTTTCTCAGCCGGTTTTGGAGCCGGGCTCGTTTTCTGGGGAATTGCTGAACCAATGAGCCACTTTTTCAACACTCCATTTGCTGATATAGAAGGAGAATCAAGGAATGCAGCCAGAGTCGCAATGGGCTACTCATTCTTCCACTGGGGAGTCAGCCAATGGTCGGTTTTTGCAATTGTGGGGTTAGTAATCGGATTCCTTCAGTTCCGCAAACAAAGAAACGGGTTGGTATCTACAGCTCTTGAGCCGATTACCGGCACAAAACCCGCTGTTAAAAATACAATAGATACACTGGCCGTAGTGGCAACTGTAATGGGGATCGCAACGTCTGTCGGGCTTGGTGTCCTGCAGATGAATGGCGGTTTGAACGCTGTGTTCGATACTGGAAACTCGATTGGCATTCAAATGATCATTATTTTAGTCATTTTCATTGCCTATATGATTTCATCTTCAACCGGGCTTGATAAAGGGATTGCAATGCTCAGCAACTTGAATCTCGGGATTGCGATTGTGCTTTTGTTATTCGTATTGATTGCTGGTCCTACAGTTTTTATCATGGAAAGCTTTACACTGGCAATTGGTGACTATTTCGCAAATTTCATCCAATACAGCCTTAGGCTTCAGCCATATCAGGAAGGTACCTGGACAAGGGATTGGACAATCTTTTATTGGGCATGGGCGATTGCATGGTCTCCTTTTGTTGGAGCGTTCGTTGCCCGTGTTTCAAAGGGAAGGACAATCAGGGAGTATATTTTTGGAGTCATGGTGATTCCGCCTGTAATTGCCTGCCTCTGGATTGCAGCCTTCGGTGGAACTGCTTTATGGAATGACCTGAATTACGATACAGGGATTGCTGCAGCAGTAAACGAAGATTTAACCTCTGCTTTATTCAAGACTTTTGAAGTTCTGCCCATGACGTCAATTTTATCGATCTTATCGATCATTTTGATTTTCACCTTCCTGGTCACGTCCGCAGACTCAGCTACCTATATTCTTGCAAGTATGACGACATCAGGAAGTTTGAACCCTCCAAGATTCGCGAAAATCGTCTGGGGTTCACTAATGGCAGCCATATCTGCCGTGTTGCTATACGCTGGCGGGCTCGAAGCATTGCAAACCGCTTCATTGATTGCCGCACTTCCCTTTACAGTCTTGCTTCTGCTGCTGATGTTCGCGATTCTTAAACTGCTGAAAAAAGAACCGCTGCCAATAAGACCGGCAGATTTAAGGAGATTCAGGAGATTAGAGAAGGCAGCGAGCAAGGATACAAAGGAAAAGTAAAATGACGAAGTTAGCCGGAGCCTCCATGATGGAGACTCCGTTTTTTTTGTAATGGTAAGAACGCATGAAACTTGTTCACTCATTTGTGTATCCTCCCCAAGCGCCTGTGTTTTCTTTAAGCTTAATTGTGATTTAAGAAAAATTTAAGAATTAGTTTAGAAACAGTTTAGAATTAATGGTTACCCTTTGCTTGTAAGATGATTTAACGATTTTGAGGAGGTTAAAGAAATGAACATGAAGGCGCTGGCTGTAATAGGAATTAGCGGGGCAGTCATGCTCGGCAGTGTGTATTCGATTTCGGCGAATACGTCAGGGTATGAGTTGTACAAAGATGCTTTAAAGAAAACACATCAATTGGAAAGCACGACGACGGAATTCAGTATGGACCTAATGGAAAATAGCAAGGAAATTTATAGTTCAGACACGACACTCATGACAAACCGTCTTGGAAAAACAATGGAAGGAAGAACCACTGTTTCGAATGGTGAAACCGCAAGATCTTATGAGATGTATCGACAAGACGGGCAATTCCTGGTAAAAAAGGACAACGAAAATAAAGTGTATTCAATGACATCAAATGGCCGGGTTCATGGAACAGGGTCAGACAGGCTGGAACTCAAGGAAGACCTGGAAAAGCTGGTGGATGTCCTGACAAAAGACCTTCAGCAAAAGATGATTGTCAAAGATGGCAAAAGTGGTTCCAAGGAAGTAATCCTTAACCTGTCAGAATCTGAAATACCAATGGCAGCCAATGTTGTTACGTCCTTAATGCTTAAGCATGCTGCCATGATGAATGACCGTACGGAATTTATGGAATCAAGCTTTCATGATGTGAAAATGAAGTTTCCTGAGCTAAAAGAAGATATTGTCATTAAGTCAGCCGATGTCAAAGCTAGAATAAGCACCCAGAACTTTGTAGATGCACAAGATGTAAAAGTGTTAGTGACAGGCAAGGATGAACAAGGAAAAGTCCATCAAGTAAGTTTAGCGATCAGCCTGGACCTGAAAAATGTGAATTCAACCAAAGTAGGGACGCTTGACCTAACGAATTTGACCATTGAAGAAGTGAAACACGGAAAAGCACATCATTAATAACTTGCTGCAGAAGGTGAGATGTATGGAAACAGTTCTTAAAGTGTCCGATATTGGCAAAAGGTTTAAAAATGGGCGTGGAATAAACGAAGTCAACTTCTCGATTAAAGAAGGCAACGTCTTTGGCCTGATTGGTCCCAATGGTGCTGGCAAGACTACTTTGCTGAAGGCTATAACTGGTCTTCTAAAACCTGATTCTGGTAAAATAATGATTTTTGGCAGGGATCTTGAAGAAGACTTTAAGTCTGCGATCAGGGATGTAGGAGCAAATATAGGTTCCGGGAGTATTTATTCACATATGACCGCCTGGCAGAACCTGAAAATGATCATCAGGTTTTATCCGGAGATGCCCCTTTCCCGAATAGATGAAGTATTGCATTCAGTAGGCTTGAGCCAATATAAACATGAAAAGGCATCATCTTACTCAATGGGAATGCTTCAGCGCCTAGGGTTAGCTGCCGCCCTGCTTCCAAATCCTAAGCTGATTGTTCTCGATGAACCCGCAAATGGTCTTGATATAGATGGGATGATCGTTTTCAGGAATGTTGTGCAAGAGCTGTCGGAAACAGGAGTCACTTTCCTTATATCCAGCCATCTCACCGCTGAGCTTGATAAATTCTGCACCCATTTTGGCATCCTGATCGACGGGGAGCTACAGTGTATTATTGAAAAAGATTTAATACCGGCAGGAAAATCTATTGAAGACCTCTATGTCGAAAAGATAGGAGGCGTTCGTATTGCGGGAATTTGCTAGCAATACTCGTAATGAAATCGATAAACTTATTGCAAAGAGAAGTGTACAATATTATTTTGTACTTGCGGCAATCCTGCCAATATTAATAGGAGTTGCATCCATAAGAATCCAGGCAAATGATATGATCACCTTGACTTCTCTTAGCGTCAATTTTTTTATTATAAATAGTTTCCTGCTTGTCGTTCTTCCACTGTTTATCTTTATGTCCAGTTCGGAACTATTTGCAGGAGAATGGGAAAAAGGATCATTGTTTCAAGTCAGGCCAATAACCCGAATGGAGATATACCTTTCCAAAGCTTCAGCTATAACGGTGCTGACTTATATGCAGTTGCTAGTAGTTTGGGTCTCTTCTCTAATCACTTCCATTGCTCTGGAAAAAACGATTGTTTGGAACGAGGCAGGTATACTATTCATCTCTTTGCTTGTTTCAATTATACCATTGGGGGCGATCGTTTCTTTCGCTGCATTCATTTCCCAGTGGTTTAAGAACGGTCCTGCCTCATTGGCAAGCTGTATTTTTCTGTATGGTTTAATGGCTGTATTGCCATTTGCCTTTCCAAATTTCTTGCATCTTTTTCCAACAGCTTATATGGACTGGTATCAGCAGTGGCTTGGAAATGTGAATGTTTTATGGCTTGGGCAATCTTTCATCTATTTGTTCTCCTTCAGTTCATTGTTTTTGACTGTCGGCTATTATATGTTTAAAACAAAGGAACTATAGTGAAGGTGTTAACATGACTATTAAATATCGACTGATATTATCCTATCTGGCTATGATCTTTGTGCCTATGATTCTTTTTTTTCTGGCGGGCTTGCTTCTAATGTTTCTATTCCTTGGTGATATCCGCGAGGTCAGTGACCTGATGCCGGAAAGTCATGGTTATAAAGAAACGACCAGCGAGGATGCAAAGCTATTTGGTCAATTGAAGGAAAAATCCTTTGTTGATCCAAAAGGGCTGGCTAGTGTTGAGTATTTATCAGATATATCTGCTGAATTAGAACAAGATGGTATTTTCACTGTCTTGCGTCAGGGAAATAAGATCATTTATTCATCAAATAAAACTGCTCACCTGTCTGCTTCTGATCTTCCTGGATATGGAGTATCCTCAACCTCCCGTAATATCGAAAAAATCAGGAATGATAGTTATTCTCTGAGACAGCATGATTTTTACATTCCTGAACAAGGGAGTGCTTCGTTATTTTTAATAAAGGACGCCAGCCCACTCACCAGGCTGATGCGTACATTTTATCCAATTCTTTTTGTCATGCTGATACTAATCCTTATTATAACGAACGGATTACTAACCTATTATGTATCCAAGAGCATCATCCAGCCAATTGAACAGTTGAAGGAAGCAGCCAAGAAAATCAAAGAGGGAGATCTTGACCATACCATTATCGTAAATGGCAGAGATGAACTTGCTCAGTTGAGTGCAGACTTCGAAGAGATGAGAAAGCAGCTGAAAGAATCTGCAGAGGTGCAAGCCCAATATGAAAAGAATCGGAAGGAATTAATAGCGCATATCACTCATGACCTTAAAACGCCGATCACATCCATTAAAGGGTATGTAGAAGGGATTCGGGATGGAGTTACAAACTCTCCTGAAAAACTGGAGCGCTATCTTCAAACGATCCACCAGAAATCAATTGATATGGATTCTTTGATCAATGAATTATTTCTTTATTCAAAACTTGATTTAAAAAAACTGTCTTTTGATTTTGAGGAAGTCGATTTAAGGGATTATTTGATAGATTATCTTGAGGAACTGGCTTTTGATCTGGAAAAGAAGAATGTGAAGCTATTTTTTGAATGTAACGCTGCGGAACCATATCAGGTGAGCATCGACCGTGAAAAGTTGAAAAGAGTGTTTTCAAAATTTCATTGATAATAGTCTTAAATACATGGATAAGGAAGAGAGAGCAATCATCATTTCTCTTTATCAAGATCAAAATGAAGTCATCCTTGAACTGGCTGATAACGGTCCAGGAATCAGTAATGAGTCACTCCCATTCATCTTTCAGCAATTTTACCGGGAAGAGGGATCTCGTAACAAACAAACAGGCGGCAGCGGTCTTGGATTGTCTATCGCTGGCATGATCATTGATGAACATGGAGGCACCATCAAGGCTGAAAGCAGTTTAGGTATCGGGACAAAAATCATTATTTCTTTGGAAAGGTATGTGAGATCATGAAAAGAATCCTTATCGTTGAAGATGAAATGAGTATAGCTGAACTTGAACGGGATTACTTAGAGATCAATGGTTTCACAGCTGATATAGCAAATGCCGGTGATAAAGGCATGCAGATGGCCTTGGCCAATGAATATGATTTAATACTGCTTGATGTCATGCTTCCAAATATAGATGGTTTTGAAGTGTGCAAAACAATCAGAAAAACGAAGGATGTTCCAATCATGCTCGTGACTTCAAGAAAAGAGGACATTGATAAAATCAGGGCCTTTGGATTGGGGGCTGATGATTATGTGGTCAAACCTTTTAGTCCAAATGAATTGATTGCGAGAGTCAAAGCCCATTTAGCCAGATATGAAAGGCTGGTGGCAAAGCATCGCGAACCGGCACATACGGATATCTATATTCGTGGACTGCATATTGACCGGTCAGACCGCAGGGTGTATGTAAACAATCGGAAGACTGTTTTTACGACAAAAGAATTTGATGTACTGACATTCCTGGCGACTAACCCTAATCAGGTTTTTAGCAAGGATCACCTGTTCGATCGGATTTGGGGGTATGACAGCATGGGTGAAATCTCAACTGTAACTGTTCATATTCGAAAAATAAGAGAAAAAATCGAAATTGATCCATCCAATCCTGAATATATTGAAACCATTTGGGGTGCGGGCTATCGCTTTAAAGCATAAAGAGAAAGGAAGTAACAAATGATCCACACTCATATTACCGCATGGGTGTTAGCCCTTATAATATTCATAGTAATTAGATTTTTGAAACAGAAAGACAAGAACACGAATGTTTTGCATATGATTCTCCGTGTGGTCTACATTGTGACACTAGGAACTGGCCTTATGCTCATTTTTGAATTATATCAGATTTCATTTTTATATATTTTGAAGACAGCATTAGGAATGTGGATGATTGCCGTACTTGAAATGATCCTTGTAAAGGGTAAGAGAAATGAAAGTGTTAAACATTTATGGATTCAGTTTTCTCTTGTCTTGGCCATATTGCTTTATCTTGGTTTTAAATTACCACTGGGCTTCCACTTTTTTTCATAATGACAAATGATAAACTTGAAACGCTGCAAACTGGCAGCGTTTTTTTGTATCCCAACATCAATCTTCTATGTATGTATTGAAAAAATAGGAAATATAATGGAAAGTACTTTATATTTGGGGATTATTACCGATAGACTTATTGAATGAAGGGGGATAATGAATGGACTTAACTATTAATCAATTAAAAAAGAAATCTCTGGAAGCATTAAAAGGGAAGTGGGGCATAGCAGTGCTCCTAACGTTCCTGGTATTTTTGATAACGACCTTTGTACCGATGATTGCTGAAATAGTCGCTAGCGGAGGATTCATGACTTGGGCCAACCAGACAGAAACTTCGGGTATAGCCTCCCTGACCAACATCTTTTTTTCTTTACTATTTATTCCTCTGTCGGCTGCGAGTTATTGGTTTTATCTTGTGATTGCCAGGTGGAATGACCCAAAGATTTCACAGGTGTTCGCTGTTTATAAAGACTGGGAACTATCCCTGAAAGTTATTGGAACAGCTATCCTGGTGGGCATTTTTACAATGTTATGGATGTTGTTATTAATTATTCCTGGACTGATAAAAGGCATTTCCTACTCACAATCGTTCTTCTTGTTAAAGGACAATCCGGAATATTCAGCGCTGGAAGCAATAACGGAGAGCAAAAAGAGGATGAAAGGTTATAAATGGAAGTTCTTTCTGATGAACTTGAGTTTCATTGGCTGGGTATTTATAGCGATTTTCACGCTCGGAGTAGGATTCCTATGGCTATCACCATATATATCAACAACCAATGCTAACTTTTATAATGAATTCATTTTTACACAAGGTAATGAGGAAAAAGAATCAGCAGACTTAGTTATATAATTTGCTTCTGTATTAATCAAACTTTAATAAGTAAAAAATTATTGATGAGCTAGTATAAGGCCTTAATAATGTCTGCGCTATTTTTCTACAAAATATTTTAAAACTTTTGAAACTAAAACTTATGACAAACGTATTACATATCAAGAAATAATTGGAATAAGGAGGATGCTTTGTACGATTTTAGCAAGGAGTGAGGAAAATGGAGCTGTTTGGCCTGCCATTAGAAACAATCTATTTTTATGGACTGGTCATCTCAGGTGCGGTCACGATTCTTTATTTGCTTTTTGGTGATGCTCTTGAGGGACTGACAGAAGCAATTCCTATTGTGAATCCAACATTAATTTTTTCCTTTGTTGCGATTTTTACAGCAGGTGGGTATTTAGGTGAAGTTTTTACAAAGCTGCACAGTGTTCTGATTGCGGCTGCTTCTGCAATTATTGCTCTTATTCTAGTAACTTTGCTGAATGTTTTTGTGCTGATTCCACTATCCAATGCCGAGGAATCCCTCGTGTACAAAGAGAGTGATTTAAGAGGGAGAATCGGAACCGTCATCACTGGTATTCCGGGCGACGGCTATGGTGAAGTCATGATTGAGAATATCAGCGGCCGTATCTCTAAGCCGGCAGTCAGTTTTACAAAAACAGAAATACCTTATGGAAAAAAAGTATTGATTATCGATATTGAAGATGGAGTCCTGCAGGTCAAGTTGTATGAAGAATTAGAGACTTATATTTAGGGGGAAAAGGTATGGATCTTATGTTTATAGTTATTGGTTTTGTTGTATTCCTTGTTATCGCTATGATAGCCGTTTTCATCACCAAGTATAAAACGGCTGGACCAGATGAAGCTTTGATTGTTACCGGCAGCTTCCTTGGCAGCCGCAATGTTCATACGGATGAGTCGAGCAACAGGATAAAAATTATTCGTGGAGGCGGCACGTTCATCTTCCCGGTATTCCAGCAATCCCGTCCGCTCAGCCTGCTCTCAAGCAAGCTTGAAGTCACTACACCTGAAGTGTACACAGAACAGGGTGTTCCAGTCATGGCAGATGGAACGGCGATTATTAAAATCGGAGGTTCCATCAGTGAAATTGCTACTGCTGCTGAGCAATTCCTAGGAAAGTCAAAAGAAGACCGCGAGAATGAAGCAAAGGAAGTATTAGAAGGGCATCTGCGTTCGATTTTAGGATCGATGACTGTAGAAGAAATCTATAAGAACCGTGATAAGTTCTCGCAGGAAGTTCAGCGTGTTGCTTCACAGGATCTTGCAAAAATGGGACTTGTCATAGTGTCATTCACGATTAAGGATGTGCGTGATAAAAATGGGTACCTTGATTCCCTTGGTAAACCTCGTATTGCCCAGGTAAAGCGTGACGCTGACATCGCCACTGCAGACGCGGAAAAAGAAACACGTATCAAGAAAGCGGAAGCAGATAAAGAAGCGAAAAAGGCTGAATTTGAACGCGCGACTGAAATCGCCGAAGCAGAAAAAATTAATGGTTTGAAAGTTGCTGAATACCGCCGCGAGCAGGATAGTGCCAAGGCGAGAGCTGACCAGGCTTATGATTTGGAAATGGCGCGTACGCAGCAAGAAGTTACCGAACAGGAAATGCAGGTCAAAATCATCGAGCGTCAAAAGCAAATCGAGCTCGAGGAAAAAGAAATTCTGCGCCGTGAGCGCCAGTATGATTCCGAGGTCAAGAAGAAAGCCGATGCGGACCGTTATGCTGTCGAGCAATCCGCAGCAGCAGATAAGGCGAAGCAAATCGCTGAAGCAGATGCAAATAAATACCGTATTGAAGCAATGGCTAAAGCGGAGGCAGAAAAAGTCCGTATGGATGGTCTTGCGAAAGCGGAAGCAGAAAAGGCGAAGGGTGAATCAGAAGCTGAAATCATCCGCCTGAAAGGTCTTGCCGAAGCAGAAGCAAAGGAAAAAATCGCCGAAGCGTTCGAACAGTTCGGCCAGGCCGCAATTCTCGACATGATCTTGAAAATGCTTCCTGAATACGCGAAGCAAGTTGCCGCACCACTTGGAAACATTGATAAGATCACCGTTGTCGATACTGGCGGCAGTGACTCTAATGGCGGAGCAAACAAGGTCACAGGCTATGCGACTAATTTAATGGCAACACTTCAAGAGACCCTTAAAGCTTCATCAGGAATCGATGTGAAAGACTTAATCGAAAACTTCTCAGGAAAAGCAAATGTAAGACACAGTATCGATGCATTGACAGATGAGATTCGTGAAACTAAGACTGAAAACAGGATTGAAGCTGTGATCAAGCAGGAAGAATAGAAGGGAAACCCGTCTGGAAACCAATTTCAGGCGGTTTTTTGCATTTACATTCAGGGGGCATAACAACGAATGAGACGGTATTTTATTTAGGAGTTAACGATTGATAACGCCTTTTAACTTAAAAATTAACTATTGATATCGCTTGTAATCTGGAAGTATATTAGGTCCCTGCGTTGAAGCGAGATAGGAAACTGAAAAAGTTAACAAAATATTCACAAAAAACGAAGGCAGTTTGGATTAGAATAAGCTTTAAGGAAGGAAGTGGACTATGTTACTTAAAAAAAGAAGTGAATCGAAGGAATTAGTTGTAATGCGCTATCTGAACATGCGAATGGAGTTGTCTGCAAAGGATAAATTTCATCTTGCGAATTTGGAAAAGGGGTATAGAGGGGAGGTTGAATTTGATCGGCTGACTGAAAACCTCTCTGAGGAAAGGTATATAATAGATGACCTATTGCTACAGGTAAATAATTCTTATTTCCAAATTGATAAGGTAATAATCTCTGGGGGATTGATCCATCTATTGGATGTGAAATATCACGAAGGTGATTTTTACCTGGAATCAGACAAATTCTACTCCGTGGCGAGTGGCAAAGAATACAAAAATCCAGTCATACAATTAAAGCGAAGCGAGACGCTCTTTCGCCAACTGCTTCAAAACCTCAAATTAAATTACCTCGTCCAGGCTTCAGTCGTTTTCAACAACCCAGAATTCACCCTTTATCAAGCCCCGATGGACCTGCCAATCATTTTACCAACCCAAATTAATCGCTTTTTAAAAGAACTTAACGATGCACCTTCCAAGATGGACGAGAACCATAAAATACTCGCCCAAAAATTGCTTTCATTACACCATGATAAAAATCCGTATACCACTTTACATGAATACGATTATGAACAATTGGAAAAGGGCATGCATTGCAGGGAGTGTGGGTCGTTTAATACTTCCATTGAAATGCAGGGTTTAGTATGTGGCAGGTGTGGGAACTCCGAACGAGTGGAGCAAGCAATCGTACAGAACATAGAAGAATTCAGGCTATTGTTTCCTGAAAGAAAAATAACGACACAAAGCATCTACGAATGGTGCAACAGGACGATAAATAAAAGAAGGATAACCAGAGTGTTAAAGAAGTACTATAAAGCAGTCGGAAACACGTCGGATACTTATTACGAATGAAATGGTCAAGATATTCTAAAAGGCACACTAGCAGTAAAGAGGAGGGATGGGGTTCGGACAAAGCCGGGTAACAAAGCAACGATTTTGTCTGAAGTAGGTGCAGGTTCGGACAAAACAGGGAGACGGACTGTTAGTTTTGTCTGAAGCAGGTGCAGGTTCGGACAAAAGAGGGGGCCAAAGCAACGATTTTGTCTGAAGTAGGTCAAGGTTCGGACAAAACAGGGAGGCAAAGCAACGATTTTGTCCGAAGTAGGTGCAAGTTCGGACAAAACAAGGAAGCGAAGCCGTAATTATGTCTGAAGTAGCTACAGGTTCGGACAAAACAGGTAGCCAAAGCCACGATTTTGTCTGAAGTAGGTGCAGGTTCGGACAAAACAGGTAGCCAAAGCCACGATTTTGTCTGAAGTAGGTGCAAGTTCGGACAAAACAAGGAAGCGCAGCCGTAATTATGTCTGAAGTAGGTGCAGGTTCGGACAAAACAGGGAGCCAAAGCCACGATTTTGTCTGAAGTAGGTGCAGGTTCGGACAAAAGAGGGAGCCAAAGCCACGATTTTGTCCGAAGTAGGTGCAAGTTCGGACAAAACAAGGAAGCGCAGCCGTAATTATGTCTGAAGTAGGTGCAGGTTCGGACAAAACAGGTAGCCAAAGCCACGATTTTGAGTCAAGTCCATATTAAT
>NZ_JAGGQQ010000002.1:30448-111163 GCF_018613195.1 Bacillus sp. ISL-45 | reverse complement strand
GCCTCTTTTTCTGCTTTGGATAGTCTTTATGACTCTTCTAATAACCACCACACTCATTTTTCTGCTTAGTGTCGCCTTTTCCGCAGATTCCAAGATTCAGCACTAATTTTTTCTTTCATAAAATAAAAAAACTGCAGACAAAAATGCCTGCAGCTTCATTAAAATCTTTTACATTTCAATATTTTTCATCAAATTAGCCATTTCAATCGCGGACATTGCAGCGTCCCAGCCTTTGTTGCCAGCTTTTGTGCCGGCACGTTCGATTGCCTGTTCAATGGTATCTGTTGTCAGAACTCCGAAAATGACAGGGACCCCTGAATTCATCGCAGCGGCTGATACACCTTTTGCTGTTTCATTGGATACAAAATCGAAGTGCGGCGTGGATCCGCGGATGACAGTGCCCAATGTGATGACCGCGTCATACTTATTGCTTTTAGCCATTTTTTGCGCAACCAGTGGGATTTCGAAAGCACCCGGAACCCAGGCAACATCGACATTGCTTTCCTCAACACCGTGCCTCTTCAAGGCGTCCTGTGCACCGCCCAAAAGCTTGCTTGTGATGAATTCATTAAAGCGCCCGACTACGATTCCGACTTTAAGACCCGTTCCTACTAAATTACCTTCGAATGTTCTGTTCATGTCCTATTCCTCCAATTAGATGGTTTTAATTCCTGTTAAAAATTAAGTAAATGCCCTAATTTGCTGTGCTTTGTTTTTAAATAATTTTCGTTTTCTTCTCTTGTTGGCATTTGGATTGGCACACGGTCGACTACTTCCAGGTCATAACCCTTAAGCCCTTTGATTTTCCTTGGGTTGTTGGTCAGCAATTTAATTTGCCTGATGCCAAGGTCTTTTAAAATCTGGGCGCCAATTCCGTATTCACGGAGATCAGCACCGAAGCCAAGCTTTTCATTGGCCTCTACCGTGTCATAGCCCTCTTCCTGCAATTTATATGCACGCAGCTTGTTCATCAGGCCGATTCCTCTGCCTTCCTGGCGCATGTACAGAAGAACACCGCGTCCTTCCTTGTTAATCTGACTCAATGCTGCATGCAGCTGCGGGCCGCAGTCACAGCGGAAGGAGCCGAACACATCGCCAGTCAAACATTCAGAGTGAACCCTTACAAGCACCGGCTCATCAGGGTCAATTTCACCTTTTACAAGAGCAATATGTTCTTTGTCATCTACTACATTTGAATAACCGACTGCCTTGAAAATCCCGAATTCAGTAGGAAGATTGATCTCAACCTCTCTTTTAACCAACTGGTCTTTCCGATTGCGGTATTGAATGAGGTCTTTTATCGTAATCATTTTTAAATCGAACTGGTCGGCAATCTTGCGGAGCTCTGGCACCCGGGCCATGGTGCCATCTTCATTCATGATTTCGCAGATGACCCCGGCAGGCTTGGCGCCGCTCATTTTAGCAAGATCCACCGCTGCCTCTGTATGGCCGGCTCTCCTTAGTACTCCGCCTTTTTTGGCTACGAGAGGAAAGATGTGGCCAGGCCTTTTAAAATCAGCGGCCTTTGATTCCGGGTCGAGCATGCTTAATACAGTGGCTGAACGCTCGAAAGCCGAAATCCCGGTTGTTGAATACTTATGGTCAACGCTCACGGTAAAAGCTGTGCCATGAGGGTCGGTATTTCGTGAGACCATCGGCATTAAATCCAGCTTCTGGGCTAATTCCTCTTCAATCGGCACGCAAATCAATCCCCGGCCATGTGTTGCCATGAAATTGATTACATCCGGTGTTGCCTTTTCTGCCAGAGCGATGAAGTCTCCTTCATTTTCACGGTCTTCATCGTCACAAACAATGACTACATTTCCCTGCATGAGTTCATATATAGCCTCTTCAATTGGATCAAACATTTACATCACCCTCACATAAACCCGTTATCCTCTAAGAACTGGGCTGTAATATTGTTGCCTCGTTTTGGTGCTGACGGAAACTGGTTACTTAAAAAGTGCCCTACATACTTGCCAATCATGTCACATTCGATATTGACGATATCCCCTTTATCCTTGAACCCTAAGACTGTATCTTTCAAGGTGAGCGGAATCAACGATAGAGTCAGGCTGTCTTCTGATATTCCGAAAACGGTCAGGCTTGTACCATCAACAGCGACAGAGCCTTTCATGATGACATATTTCAGCAATTCAGGATCCACTTGAATTTCATAGTAAACCGCGTTCTCTATTTGCTTTTTCCCTTTAATGGTCCCGACTCCATCCACATGGCCGGCGACAAAGTGCCCGCCGAACCGGCCGCCCGCTGCCATTGCCCTTTCCAGGTTCACCTTTGAGCCACGTTTGACGGATTTCAAGCTGGATGCTTTGACCGTTTCCGGCATGACATCCACCGTAAATCTGTTCTCTGTAAAGGAGGTGACGGTCAGGCACACCCCGTTAACAGCAATACTGTCTCCAAGGTGAACATCTGTCAGGACTTTCCTTGCGTCAATCGTCAGGACAAATGACTCGCCGCTATGCTGGATATTGGCGACAGTCCCTATCTCTTCAATTATTCCCGTAAACATATAAACCTCCTTTTAAACCGGCTCAGCGATGATCCTGATATCCTGGCCAATTTGCTTAACATCTCTAATCTCCAAAGAAACAGTATCCTCGAGCCTGGCAATACCTCCGCCTCCGTATGCAGCCGGGGCGTTTTTCCCTCCAATCAGCTTTGGAGCGATATACGCTATGACTTGCTGAAAGGCCTTCTCCTTTAAAAAGCTGCCATGGACCTCGGCTCCACCTTCTACGTAAATAGAAGTGATACCCCGATCTCCCAGTTTTTTCAGCATGCCATGAATCTCGACTTGCTCAGTTTCCAGCTTGATAACCTCAATGCCTAGCTCAGTAAACTGATTTATCCTTTCAGCCTCTGCCCGTCCTCCGGTCACGATAATGGTTTCGGCAGCCCTGTCATTCACGATCCTTGCATCCAGCGGAGTGCGAAGAGTGTTGTCCAGTACGACCCTCACCGGATTCTTCCCTCCAGACTCAATCCTTGTCGTCAGGCTCGGATTGTCTTTTATGACGGTGTTGACGCCAACTAAAATAGCATCATGTGAATGACGGAACCGATGGACATCCTTTCTTGCCTCTTCCCCGGTGATCCATTTGCTCTCCCCGGTAACTGTTGCGATTTTGCCGTCCAGGCTGGTGGCTGACTTCAACGTAACATAGGGCAAGCCAGTGCTTATGTAATGAAAAAACACTTTATTCAGCGCTTTTGCTTCTTCCTCCATCAACCCAACCTGCACATCTAAGCCCGCCTCAAGCATCTTTTTCACTCCTGCTCCTCCAACAAGCGGATTCGGATCGACCGAAGCGACAAATACTTTCTTGATGCCTGAATCTATCACCAGATTCGAGCATGGCGGCGTCTTCCCGAAATGACTGCATGGCTCAAGGGTCACGTATAATGTGGCATCCTTTGCCTTATCCCCAGCCATTGTGATGGCATGTACCTCAGCATGGGGCTCACCCGCCTTCAAATGGGCACCTATTCCAATGATCCGGCCGTCTTTTACAAGGATAGCTCCTACTTGCGGATTCGGAGAGGTTTGTCCTTCTGTCGCACTAGCGAGATTGATGGCCAATGCCATATAGTCCTGGTCGTTCACCCTGCTTCCTCCTTCCTCAAAAAAGGTAGTTTCCTTTCGGGTTTTGTACGAATAAATAAAAAGACCCCGAAACAAATTGCTTCGGGGTCCTAAAAAAGGCAATGGTAAATTAGAGGGTTGAAAAAGGGCATACTTATCCCGTTCTTTTAATCCTCGTTTTTTTTCCTTCTCCCATCCAGACTTTAACTGTCGGCCCTGGAGTTTCACCAGATCCACCGTTTAACAAATGTTAACCGGGTCACGGACTAAGAAGCAAAAGCTTCATCACCGCCGGTTGGGAATTTCACCCGCCCCCGAAGGAATGTATTTAGTTAGAGTCATTATACAGAACATTAGGCTAAATGAAAAACAATACAACTTTTATTTTTTCATCAGCTTTTCAATCGTGGTCAATAGCTCATCAATGACTTCATCGTCACCTTCCTGAATTCGTTCGACGATGCACGATTTCATATGGCCTTCGAGCAGAAGTTTGGCCACACTGTTCAGTGCCGCCTGTGTTGCCGATATCTGCGTGATGACATCGTCACAATACGTATCTCTCTCGATCAGGCCTTTAATGCCGCGAATTTGTCCCTCTATCCGATTCAATCTCGTCACGAGATTCTTTTTCGTTTTTTCAGAGTGATGGCTCTTTCTTTCTGATGAGCAACAGCTGTCACCACATTCAGATGGGTTCACTTCGGGCTGCAATATGTCCATCTAAAAACCCCCTTTATCATTTGTTTTATTTTATCATAACCTCATGATTTTCTTAATCGCAAATGCCAGATGGGTTTGCATCCAGCCGTTTTCTCCTTTTGTATATTTTGGCAAGTTATTTGGAATAACTACTCCTAACGCTAAGGATTCCAATAAAAAGTGGTGTAGTTATGAAAAAGTTCAGGCTGCCGAAGGGCTTACAACAGGATACTGAGAACAAAGCTATTAACGATAACCTATACCAAAAGTTAACATCGGTATTCGAACATACTGCAGATTTCAAAGAATTGAAATTTACTAAAGGTGGCATCTCATTTATATTTTGTTTCCTTGAAACCTTAGTCTCAAAAGAGAATTTCAAGGAATTTTTGCTTTTACCATTGTTCGAGCTAGGGTCGAATGTCAGCAGTGAAAATTTTCAATCTTTAAATGGCAAGGAAAATCATGAGATCAAAGAGCTGATAGAAGGCGTCCTTGACGGTGGATATGTGTTGTTTCTATGTGAACGTAATGAATCATGGCTTTTCAATTTTCCGATAAATCATCAGAGGGCAATAGAGGAGCCTCAGAACGAAAATATTGTCCGTGGCGCGCATGATGGTTTCAATGAAAATCTAGAAGCGAATATCAGCCTCTTAAGAATGAGAATCAAAGATCCAGATTTCACTGTGAAATATAATGTATTAGGTGAAAAAACAAGAACCAAGGTTGCAGTTGTTTTTATGAAAGGAATCGCAGACAAGAAGGTAGTAGCTGAAGTGGAAAGAAGGCTATCTTATATATCAACAGATATGGTCTTAAGCCCAGGGTATATCGAAGAATTCATCGAAGACGATCCCTTTTCCCTGTTTCCACAAATCGTAAATACTGAACGGCCGGACCGGACAATAGCGAATTTAATGGAAGGGAGAGTTGCCTTGATTGGCGATGGCAGCCCCACGGCATTAATTCTTCCAATCACTTTTTTTGCCTTTTACCAATCATCAGATGATTACAATAGCAGGTGGATACCTGCTACCTTCATCCGAATGCTGCGGTATGTAAGCTTCATTATTGCAATTACCCTTCCGGCACTTTATATCGCAATTAATGCATTCCATCTCGAGGTCATTCCCCATGAATTGATTTTGTCATTGAAAGGATCAGTTGAAGGTATACCTTATCCTCCCTTAATGGAGGCCTTCTTCATGGAGATAACGATTGAACTGATCAGAGAAGCAGGGATCAGGCTTCCCAAGCCTGTTGGGCAGACTATTGGCATCGTTGGCGGTTTGGTCATTGGAGATGCAGTAGTCAGTGCTGGGCTCATATCAAACATAATGATAGTGGTTGTGGCTGTAACAGCTATTTCTGCTTTTGTCGTGCCATCTAACGAAATGAGTACGACAGTCCGCCTAATCCGGTTTCCACTTATGATTGCTGCATCATTTTTAGGGTTTGTCGGATTGATTTTTGGGCTGATCATCATATTTATAAAGCTTTGCAAACTTGAGTCATTTGGTGTTCCTTATTTTTCCCCGCTGGCGCCCTTGCATGTAAAGGACTTAAAAGACACATTCTTTAGGCTTCCGCTTTGGAAAATGAATGAACGGCCAAAAAATGCCCTTGCATCAAACACGAAAAGACAGAGGGATTCAAGAGGATGGAAAATAGATGGACAATAATAAAGATATGATCACCTATCAGCAATATTTCTTCCTGCTGATCCATGCCCAATCAGGGGTTGGCGTGCTTTCGCTACCATATGATATGCATAATGCGGTCCATTCAGATGGATGGATTTCCATTCTCCTTGCAGGAGTGTTTGTTCAGTGCATACTATTTGCTTATTTGCTCCTATTCAAGAGATTTGACTCTCAAAACCTTCTTGAAATAGCTGCTTTCCTGCTTGGCAAAAAAATAGGGAAATTGATCTCTGTCTTTTACTCTCTCTATTTCCTAAGTGTCGGGAGCTTAATTTTAGTTCTCTATATTGGGATTATCAACCGGTGGATCCTTCCCTACACACCTATCTGGATTATTGGAGCCTTAATGGTCCTGGTAGGAATTTATTTATGCGGGGACGGTTTGAAGGTATTGGCTCGCTTTTATACATTGGTTACACCTCTTATGTTGGTTCTATTCCTGCTGATTTCATACACACTGAAAGATGCAAATATATACTATATTCTCCCAATCGGTCAGGCTGGCATAAAAAATATCCTCTTTGGCAGCAAAGATGCCTTCCTCTCCATGTTGGGTTTTGAAGCGGTCCTGATTACTTTTCCGCTTGTAATGGGATCAAACAAGAAAAAATTCAAGGTAATGTCCTGGGCGAATTTGTTCATCACTTTGCTATATACCTATCTGGTCATTGTCAGTTTCATTTATTTCAGTCCCGAAGAATTAAAAATAATACCCGAACCACTCTTATATATGTTAAAGTCTTATACCTTTAAAGTGATGGAACGAACGGACTTGTTGTTCCTCTCCATTTGGATAATCATGGTTTTCACTTCCTTTAGCACTTACCTATTTTTGGCGGCAAAGTCCTGTAAAAGTTTACTAAAAAAACCACAGCATAAAAAGCTTATTTATTACCTGTCTTTACCAATTTTCGGGATTGCCTTAATGGCAGAGTCGAATATTTATTTTGCTGAATCGATGACCAGATATATTACAAATGCCAGCTTCGCCTTTCTTCTTTTTCCCATTATTTTATTGGTTATCTCGTACCTTTTTAAAAAAACGGAGAAGGGAAGTGTCCGCCATGACCCGGCCGAGTAAATTATTATGCATCGGATGTATGACAATTTTTTTAAGCGGGTGTTGGGATCAAAATTTATTGAAGGATGTTAGGTTATACTTGGCAGCCAGTTTTGACTTGGATACGGATGGAAAAATAATCGATGCCGTTGCTTCCCCCATTATAAAAAGGGCTGACCAGGGAGGCGGTTCAGCAGAAACCTATCAAATCATCACCGGGATCGGGAAAACGCCAAGAGCAGCAAGGCAAGATATCGATCAGCGGAGCTCGAAAACATTTGATGCCTCGAAGATGAGGGTACTCGTTATTGGAAGTGAGCTAGCAAAACAAGATATATATCCCGTTCTGGATTTATTTTATCGGGACCCCAAAAGCTCCCTTAGTGCTAAAGTTTTTATTGCAGAAGGGGTAGGAAAAGATATCCTCCAACTGAATATCAAGGAACAGGAAATTAGTGAATACTTGTTTGAGTTATTAGAAAGCCAGGAGGATGCATCTCTTATCCCTGAGGAAAACCTTCAATCCATTTGTGCCGAAATGTTTGATCCAGGGGAAGACTTTATTCTCCCTTATATGAGCCAAGAGGGTGGGACTCAGGCCAAGGTGGAAGGAATCGCTTTATTCAATGAACGCAAATTTACGGGGCGAATTTTATCAGGCGATGAGGCAATGATTTTTTTATTGATGGACGGCACTTCCGGGATGAAAGCTAGATTCACAAAGGAAATAACAAACCATGAAAATACTAGCCCCCGCGATTTTGTATCTTTTGATGTAAAAAAAACAAAGCAACAGTTAGAGGTAAAGATCTCGAATAAAGAAGTAAAGGTTAACATAAATCTAAAATTAAAAATTGCACTTACTGAGTATGCCAGAAATCAATTATTTAAAAAACAAGAAATCAACTATCTAAATGAAAAGCTTTCTGAGATACTCTCAAAAGATGCAGAAGCTGCCATTAAGAAACTACAGCAAGCGAACAGCGATAGTTTTGGCATTGGCCGTCGACTTATAGCGCTTCATAATGACTATTGGAAGCAGGTGGATTGGAAAAAGGAATACCCTAACATTTCAATCAGCCCAAAAGTCGAGGTGGAAATTGTCGGACATGGAATCATAAAATAAGGCTACTGACTGAGGTCTACCCGTCCAGAATGTTATGGAATTCCAAATCAACTTAAAACCACAAAATACTCCTATTGAGACTCCGTATTTGACGGATTTTCAATGAGGAGTATTTTTTCAAGTTAAATTTGACTATTTTCTCTTCTTGATTGCGCTATTAACAGGAGCTCCCTCGAAATCCCTGCCGTAAACAGACTGCCCGCGAGAATTGCCAATGTTCCGTACAATGGATCTGTCACCTTTGAAAAAATCAGTTGGGCATAGAAGTAAAATCCGGCTCCGATGGCTAGAATGAGTAAAGTAGTCGAAAAGTATCGGTACATTTTTTCTCCTCCTGAACCTTATATTAATTAAAACATTATCATAGACTCTACTAGATGGTTATTGGGAAATTTCCTGTCGAATACAGTTGAGATATGAAAGGGATGAATCAAAAATTGAAACAAAAAACTACATTAATCACGATATTGTCATTCGTAATCATCTTAGCCATCATTTTGTTTTTTCATACAGAGGAACCTCCAGCTAAGGCAGTCCAGCCTAGCGGGGAACTGTCAGCAGAAATCAACAAACTTTTAACAAATGAGCCTGTTCTTGATGGAGCTTTGGCTGGTGTCAGCGTCAGGTCTGCGGAAGATGGAGAGCTGTTGTACGAGCATATTGGGGATACCCGGCTGCAGCCGGCCTCTGTTATGAAATTGTTTACGGGCGCAGCAGCGCTTTCTGTTTTAGGCGAAGATTATCGCTTTACAACGGAAGTTTTGGCAGATGGAAAAATTAGAAGCGAAACGCTTGAGGGGGACCTATTTTTAAAAGGTATGGGCGATCCAACCTTGCTCCCGTCAGACTTTGATGAGATGGCAAAGCGGCTTAAGAGTAAAGGAATCAATAAGGTGGCCGGCGATTTAGTAGCTGATGACAACTGGTATGATAATGTCAGATATTCTGACGATTTGACCTGGAATGACGAGCACCAATATTATGGCGCCCAGATTTCCGCCTTAACAGCTTCGCCGAATGAGGATTTTGATGCCGGTACTGTCATTCTCAATATTTTACCAGGTGAAAAAGGAAAAAAAGCAAATATTTCACTTGAACCTGGGACTGAATATCTAGAAATCATAAATGAAACAATAACAGTAGATTCCACGGGAGACCATGACATAGAAATTGAACGTGAGCATGGATCGAATAGCATTATGGTAAGTGGAACGATCCCGGCCGGCGCTCAAAAATCAAGGGAATGGGTTGCCGTCTGGGAGCCTACCCCTTATGCAGGAAGTCTTTTTAAAAAGTCACTAGAAGATCACGGGATAAAAGTAGTTGGGAAAATTAAAACAGGGCATGCCGCCGACACAATGACCAAATTAATTTCTCATCAATCGTTGCCGCTTGCTGAACTGATGATCCCCTTCTTGAAGCTAAGCAATAACAGGCACGCCGAAGTGCTTGTTAAGGAAATGGGCAAGGTCGTTCATGGTGAAGGCAGCTGGGAAAAAGGACTTGAGGTAATAGGCGTTAGACTTGACGAGATTGGGATTGACACAAGCAAACTTGTATTGCGGGACGGTTCCGGAATCTCCCACGCCAATCTCATCCCAGCTAATGAAATCACAAAGCTACTATATCTCGTGCAGAGCGAGGAGTGGTTTCCTGCATTCCAACAATCGCTGCCAGTTGCCGGAGACAAAGATAGGATGGTTGGAGGAACATTGCGATATCGATTGCAAGAAGAGGCAAAATCAGTTAAGATCCAGGCAAAAACAGGAACACTTACAGGTGTGAGCACCCTAGCAGGCTACGTAAAAACAAACAGCGGGGATACTCTTATTTTTTCTATTATGCTGAACAACCTCCTGGACGATCGAAAAGGCAGGAAGGTTGAGGATCAAATCGTGAGGATCCTTGCAAGATACTGAAGTAAGCCTGAAATGTGCCCTTATGCCGGTGAAATGCCTTGCATAAGGATACATTTAACATCTAAACGCGCCCTTATGAAGGTGAAATGCCTTGCATAAGGGTGCATTTAACCTCTATAGAGCCCTTCTAAAGATAGAATTGTCTTCATAAGGGAACATTTCTCATGTACTTTACTCTATTAGTAGGAAGCCTTCATCATTCTCTTTAATTGTATAGTGAGCACCACGGCCACAGCCGCTTAATGTATAGTTATCGAAAACCATGTTTCTGATGGCTTTTTTTGTTTTGATTGATTTACACCATTCTTGAATCCTGCTGACTGTTAATTCTTCTTCCGGTAAAAGTATTTGGAGCTCTCTAACACTTCTCAATACTGCCTCGTGTATGTTTTCCCTTTTCCCGCAGCTATTGCATATTAATGTTTTTCTGGTAACTATAGTATTCAAATTATGACAATGGGAACATGATATTCCCTTGTTAAGCCGCTCGAAACTATATTCAGGGAGCCTCTTATACGGTGAATCGTGGGTATGCAGTGAAAGCAGCTTTTCTGCTAAATTTGTATGGATATTTTTTGGTGGGGCGAATTGTTTTTGCAGGTTATTAAGGAGTCTGGGAATCTGGTTGGGAAAGATAATTGGTAAATTACGCGGGGCTTGATAGAGGTAAAAGTTTGGGTTCACGAAGACTAGAGTTGATTCGATATTAATGTTGAATCCAAGTTCTCGTACCATCCTTCGCAGGAGAGACTCTGCTCTTTCCATTTGTTGCAGAGGATTCTTAATTTCTACTCCATTACTGGTATACCACCGATCACCTTCGATAAAATAATCGCCTTCGAAATACTTCACTTCAAACATATGGATGATCTTGGAGATGAAAAGGGAGTCGATTTGAAATTTTGTATTTCCATGTTCAAGGAGCAAATCATTCATAACCAGGAACCCTTTTTCAACCTCCTCCATCCAACGGTCAAAAATCACTTCTCCTTCATAACCTTTTTCCAGGTATAGGTAGTTACTGTATTCTTTCGGAGACAGGTTCATTCGAGCATTCAGTATTCTAAGAACCTGCAGCTCCAGGGGCTCAACACGGGATTTAACTATCAAAAAACATTCCTCCATTCATTATGTATTGCAATTAAATAGTATGTGTTTTTCGAATACTTAACAAGCTTTTTATTTACCACTATGGGTATACCGAAAAATAAAGTATCCACAATTGAGAAAAAGCCGTACAGATTGAGAATCCGCACAGCTTTTTCTGGTTATTTAGTGATTGCCGATTGTTACAGTTTACTTCGCAAATCTATGATTTCCGATTGTTATGGTCACTTCTCTGGAAAATACCCACTTGCTTACTGCAGTTTTCGGGTTAAAGAAGAACAATGAGCCACTGCCTTGCCCTCTGAAAGCAAGCGCTTCTTTTACAGCTTGCTTTGCTTCAGCATCAGCTGGCTTATTGATTGCTCCATTTTTTAAAGGAGTGAAGGCATAGTACCCGTTTGCCTTTTCATAGACAACTCCCTTTACTGTGTTAGGGAAATCCGGGCTTGCTACTCTATTCAAGACAACAGTTGCTACTGCAACTTTCCCTGCATATGGCTCGCCTTTTGCTTCAGCATGAACCAGCCTTGCTAGCAAGTCCTGATCCGCTGCAGACACTGATACAGCCGGGATTGTCAACTTTTGTCCTGGATATAGTAGAGTGCTAGTTCTATTGTTCACTTTCTTCAATTCTGTCACTGGAACACCATACTTGCTGGCGATTCCCCACATTGTGTCTCCTGTTTTCACCTGGTAAGTTGCCGCTTCAGCTGCTGCGCCCATTGAAAATAAAGATAAAGATACAACTGCCGTTAGCGCTGCCAATGTTTTTTTCATGTTTCTCATTTTCCATACCTCCCAGTATTGCTGCTCTCTATTTCTACTTTTAAGGCTAGCAGTTGTAACATAGTTATTCATTGTCCAATAAGTGCCAATAAGGAGATACCTCTTCTATCCATTGAAACCGCTTGATTCTTTCTAAACCTAGAAATTTATTCCACTCCCATCCACTTTCCTACTATAACCAGTCTTGTAAGTTAACGGCTCAAATTTTACATAGTGTTACAGGTTTGTAACTTGATAAATTGCTCATTTTATAAAATTATCTTCTCGATATCTACCCGCAGTATCTCCACTGAGAATCCATGCAAAAATGCGGAAGATTTTAATAGAAAAACAGAATACATCGACTACATTTTTAAAATAAATCAGCTAATTTTTCTCTTTGACCATATTTGCAGACATATCAACCACTTCTGAGAATATATCGACCTTCGGATTCCCAACATTACACTAATTCCTTATTTAAAATAATTATAATTAAGTATTGATTTTTAATTGAAAAGTGTTATCATTTAGCTATAAACCAAAATTCATTAAAAAGGCGGGTTGAATAAATGAGCAATTATCAAAAGAACCATCTTACAACAAGCTGGGGAGCACCGGTAGGGGACAACCAGAATTCCATGACGGCAGGACAAAGAGGTCCTACTTTAATTCAGGACGTCCATTTACTTGAAAAATTGGCTCACTTTAATCGCGAACGTGTGCCAGAGCGTGTTGTTCACGCAAAAGGCGCCGGAGCACATGGCTATTTTGAAGTGACAAATGATGTGACCAAGTATACAAAGGCTGCTTTCCTTTCAGAGGTTGGCAAGAAGACACCTCTTTTCATTCGTTTCTCTACTGTTGCGGGGGAACTTGGATCAGCAGACACTGTCCGTGATCCACGCGGTTTCGCAGTAAAGTTTTATACAGAGGAAGGAAACTACGATATCGTCGGGAACAATACTCCGGTATTCTTCATCCGTGACGCGATCAAGTTCCCTGATTTTATCCATACACAAAAAAGAAACCCACAAACACACTTGAAAGACCCAAATGCTGTTTGGGATTTCTGGTCACTTTCACCTGAATCGCTGCACCAGGTAACCATCCTGATGTCCGATCGCGGCATCCCGGCTACCCTCCGCCATATGCATGGCTTTGGCAGCCATACGTTCAAATGGACAAATGCTGAAGGCGATGGTGTCTGGATCAAGTACCACTTCAAGACAGAGCAAGGCGTGAAAAACCTTGCAGCAGATGCTTCGGCTAAAATTGCAGGAGAAAACCCTGACTACCATACAGAAGACTTATTCAATGCGATTGAAGCTGGGGACTTCCCTGCATGGAAGCTATATGTGCAAATCATGCCTCTAGAGGATGCCAACACATATCGTTTCGATCCATTCGATGTCACAAAGGTTTGGTCACAAAAAGACTATCCATTGATTGAAGTCGGCCGCATGGTATTGGACCGCAATCCTGAAAATTATTTCGCGGAAGTTGAGCAGGCTACATTCTCACCCGGAAACCTTATCCCTGGTGTCGATGTTTCTCCTGACAAAATGCTGCAGGGCCGCCTGTTTGCATATTCTGATGCACATCGTTACCGTGTTGGTGCAAACCATAATCACTTGCCGATCAACAGGCCAAGATCTGAAATGAACTCTTATCAGCGCGACGGCCAGATGCGTTTCGACGGCAATGGCGGCAAAACAGTAAACTACGAGCCTAATAGTTTCGGAGGACCAACTGAAGTGAATGAGCACAAGCAGGCGAGCTTCCCTGTCATCGGCGTGGCTGAAAACGCGGGCTACGATCACCACGACCATTACACACAAGCCGGTGACCTGTACCGCTTGATGACCGAAGGAGAACGTGAGCGCCTTGTTGCAAATATCGTCGCTGCCATGAAGCCAGTTCAGCGCGACGATATCAAACTCCGACAGATCGGCCACTTTTACAAAGCAGATCCTGAATACGGAACACGCATCGCTCAAGGATTGGGGCTACAGGTGCCTCAGGAAGTTTAAGCACCGCAATAAGTGAATGCTCTATTGATGGCATCCGTTACCATACCAAAACAGTCCGATAGAAGATTTCTATCGGACTATCTCATGTATGTTTTTTTCGAAAAAATGGCTCCTGCCTTCAGGTAAACATTAAAACACTCGCCGAAAACCTTCGGCGAGTGTTTTTAGACTTTAATGAAAGATCATATTCCCGTGAAAATTAAGAATTAGAAATGCTCTTTAATATATTTTGCTGCTTCATCATATACCCCACTTTGATTGGAATACTTTATGTAATTTTTTATCGTTGTAAGCCAATCGACCGTGGATGGTCTGGTTGAATGAATCGCTTGAAGCAAATCATTCATAGATATATTCCGCTCCAATCCACTTTCCATGATTTCTTCTAATACGGTCTCAGTCGCTATCTCAACAACATTTTCGATATCCGCGCCTGAATAAAGGTTTGTTTGCTTAGCAAGGATGCCCAAATCCACATCATCACCAATCGGCTTGCTGCGTAATTTGAGCTTAAAGACTATTTCCCTCGCCTTTTCATCAGGCGGCGGAACAAATACGAGTTTATCAAACCTTCCAGGACGCTTGAAAGCTGAATCAACATCCCAGGGCATATTGGTCGCGCCAATAACAAGCAATTTATTCGTACTGGTTTCAATTCCCTGCAGTTCAGTAAGCATGGTATCCACTAATGGACGCATTATATCGGAACGTGCTTTCCCCCTGCTGTATCCAAAAGAATCAAGCTCGTCAAAAAACAATACAGCCGGACTGTTTGCGCGTGCTGTTGCAAACACATTATGCAGGTTTTGTTCACTGACACCTAAATAAGGGTCTAATATTTCCGAAATAGATACCGGATAGAAGTTTGCACTGCATTCTCCGGCTGTCGCTTTCGCAATGAATGTTTTCCCACATCCGGGAGGCCCGTACAGCAGGATTCCTCCACCTGATTTTTTGCGGAACTTTGTGAAAATCCCAGGATTGAGAAATGGTTTAATGATCTTCATTTCGATTGTTTTTTTTAGAGAATCAAGGCCACCCACATCATCGAATGTGATTCTTTCTGGAAGATGTTCGTTCATCGAAACCACATTGCTATCCTTTCCACCTTTCACTACTTCTAGTTTTACAGGTAAGTTTTGCGAAGTGTCAGGTAGTGATGATAGGAATTGTTCATTTGTTTTGACTATATCACTAGTATGGATTGGTTCTTCTAAAATTTCGGAATATACTTCCCCGTTTCCATGGGATAGATACTTAATCAGGATTTCTCGGATTGAATTGTCCAAAGAAGTTTGTTCGGTCTTCAACGCCCTTGAAAAAGAATACAATGCTTCAGAAAGCTGATCTTGCTTCAAATACTCTTCTCCCAATAAGAACCAGACCTCTACATTGTTTTTGTCTTTTTCAAGTATAGATTGATAGATTCCAACTTTGTCCATCATAACCTCCTATTTACGAACCACTTGTATAATTGCGTGGCAATCCAAGTGTACATGACAAAAACAAGGTAAACTGCAACCGCCGTAAGCAGAATTTTATACTGACCAACATAATAAAGCAGCAGGGACAGAGCCATGAAGATAATCCATATTATTGCTGGCCCGCCAATCTTTTTCATTATTCGGTGTGGAGCAAAAAGGGGATGGGTCATTTCATCATAGTAAGCCAACAAACTTAATAAGTATTGGTTTGATGGATCCACTAAAAAAGCCTGCCTGTAATATTCCCTTGCATCCTTCATATTCCCCTGCAAATCATGATAAAGCGCTAGATTCATCAGCTTTTGCTGTTCATCCCCAGCAGAATCCATAATGTTTCTGATTAACTCCAACTGCTTTTCTGAATCCTTCTTTACAAAATAATACTCAAGAACGTACTGGTTCACTCTTTCGCTATCAGGCTCCAGTTCCAAAGCATGCTCTAAAAGATTAAGTGCCTTCTCCTCAAAGCCAGTCACAAGCATCAGATACCCGTATGTAGCAAGCAACTCGCCATTTTCTGGTTCAATTTCAAGTGCACGTAAATAGGTTTGTTCCGCATTGTAATAATCCTTTTGATAACTATAAGTCTTCCCAATAAAATGGTAACATATTGCCTTATCATGTCCATGCTCCATCGCCTCCATGCAAGTTTCCCTCGCGGAAGTGAAATCACTGCGGGACATGAAGACAACTGCCATATTGTATAACGCATTCGAATTAAACGGGTCCTCTTCAAGGATATTCCTTATATGCACAGCCGCTTCTTCATAGCGGCCCATGCTAAATAAATATCTGACCTGCGTAAATTCCTTCTCTTTTATTATTGTTCCCATTTTTACCCCTTCTTACAGCTCCGATATGGCAAATGCTGCAAATAGTAGAATCCCCTGTATAACAGCGCCAGAAAGCATCCACAGGATGGCAGGCTTAAAGATGGGTGTTATCTCCCCATTTGTCATCAAATGGAATTCAAACGGTTTCGTCATCACTTTTCGGTACATAAAAAATAGAATAATAGCTAGCAGCTTGAAGCCGAATTTCAACAACGGCTTGCTTTCTGGTGCAAAAAAGCCTTGGAAAAACAGAGTAATAAAAACTATATCAGCAATGGTAAACAGGATACCTGCTCCGATCAAAAGGTGAATCGTTTTATCTGGAACGTTCAGCCATTTGGCATTCCTGGTCCCAAGAGTAATTGTCGGTATAGTTCCACCAAAAAATGCAACCAAAAATAGACGATTTATATCATACGTTTTTGTTTTCTTCCACTCTTGATCAAGAGACGGCTGTAACAATTCATTTGCTTCCATATATTCCCCTCCTTCTTTTAGTTTAATTTCAAGAAGAAAGAAATACAATCCGTTTTTTTCCTGTTAGGTATGTTCTCTCAAAAGGCCAAATTATTTTTGAAGCAAAAAGTACTATCAGCCTTACTGCATGGTCAAAAGGTGAAATTGGATAATGTCGGCTGGGGCAGCAGGTATTATGATCAAAAAGAAAATAAGGTTGCCGAAGCTTTGTCATTTGGATCTATTAAGAACTTCGATTGCGAGGATATTCGGTTGGAAATCGATAACTTAACCATCTATACTGAAACAAAAACAGATAGTATAGCAACAATCTGGCCGCTTGAATTCACACTGGACCAATCAGCTGTTTCTAATCGTGAAGTTGTTGTGCTAAATAAAGAGTTCACTTTTAATAATAAGGCTTATGTCATCAAACAAGTAGAATTCTCCGAAATGGAAACAAGAGTGGTCGTCACAGGTTCGGACACAAAACTGATTACCGAAAATGGGATGACATATAGGGTGATGAGCAAATTGGAACATCAGTACCTCAATGCCAGGAAGGTAGATAAGGAGCGCGGCTACTATGTGGATTACTCGAAGCCTGGTGTTTTCCTCACCTCTGGTGGCGGAAAAGCTGACCCAATCTTCAGCAAAGGCGAAGTCAAAGGCGGAAAAGATGAATATATCATGACCTTCGCGCCAGTCAAGAATCGTGACAATTGTGTGCTTGAAGTGGGAGAAGACCTTACCATTACATTGAAATAGCATAAAAGCAGGCCGGTGGAAAACCCGGCCTGTCTTCGTTTGTGCTTATTAGAATGTGTGCGCCAAATCCTTGGCACGCGCAATTCCGTTTTCTTTGATTTCCTGTGCTTTTTCTGGGTTCGCATTGTGGCCTTCCAGGTATAGGCATTCCATTGAAGGTACACCGAAGAAGTTCATGATTGTTTCGATGTAACGATTTCCCATTTCCATGTTTGCTGCCGGCCCTTCTGAGTAGTAACCGCCGCGAGCCTGGATATGAAGGGCCTTTTTGTCTGTCATTAAGCCGACAGGGCCTTCCTGTGTATATCTGAATGTTTTGCCTGCTACTGCTACTGCGTCGAGATATGCCTTCATGACTGGCGGGAATGAGAAGTTCCAGAGCGGTGTCACGAAAACAAATTTGTCTGCTGCTGTGAACTGGTCAACCAGTTCAGCTAGACGGCCTACTTTTGCCTGTTCGTCTGCGGATAGAGCAGAGAACTCAGTACCTTTTTGCAGCTTGCCCCAGCCTCCTAATACGTCGGCATCGATATGGGGTATGTTTTCTTTAAATAGATCCAGATGAATGACTTCATCATTCTGGTTCTGTTCTTTGTACGTATCAATGAATGCTTTTCCTGCTGCAAGACTGAAAGATTGTTCTTCATTCAGCGGATGTGCTGTGATGTATAAAACCTTAGCCATGTTGTAATTCCCACCTATTCTTTTTATTTAAAACTATTCTATAAATCTCGAATTAAAAATAGCTTACTTCGAGATATTAAGCCGTTTATCATCAAAGGTCAAAAGAAATGCTTATCTCAATGTTTTCAGTGCGCCGCTCCATGCCTCTACTTCATCCAGCATTGCATTGACATTGTCGAGGTGCAGGGCCTGGGGCTTGAACTCTGTACCGTTTTCAAAGTCAGTAAATAGGGATAATGTTGGATGTGTACGGACGTCGGCAATTTTCAATTCTCCACAGATTCCTCTTAAATGCTCAGCTGCCCTGGCTCCACCTGTTGAACCATAACTTACGATTCCAGCAGCTTTGTTATTCCATGCTTCGCGTGCAAAATCAAGTGCATTTTTCAAGGCCCCTGTAATGCTGTGATTGTACTCCTGAACAATAAATACGAATCCATCAAGACTTGCCAGCTTTTCATTCCAGGCAGCAATCCCAGGCTCGGAACCGTCAGTTGTGCCCAGGAAAGGCAATTCAAAATCAGCAATATCCACAATCTCATAATTTACATTACCTCGTTGGTCAGCAATTCCCTTTACCCATTCACCAACCTGAGGGCTCACTCGTCCCTGTCTAGTGCTTCCTAAAATAATTCCGATATTCATTTTTTCTGTTGTCATCTTTGTTTCCTCCTTTTTATTACTGCCAAAAAGCTTTCTTAAAAAACTCATCGTTTTCACCTTCAATTCCCTTGATTTTACTTAGCTGTTTCCATCTTAATGCGGTTTCCGGAAGGATCTTCCGTAATGAAAATGCCTTTTTCTTCTCTGACAGGCGCCCCGATTTCTTTCAGGCGGACTATTGTGTCTTCCAAGCTCGCTTCGTCGGGCAGTACGAGAGTGTATGATTCAAGTCCTGCGCTATTAGCAGGCGGTTTAGGAGCCCCCGCGCCGTTCCATGTATTCAGACCGATGTGGTGATGGTACTTTCCTGAAGAAATGAAGAGAGCCTGAGGTCCATAACGGCTGACTACTTCAAAACCAAGTCCTTTTGTGTAAAACTCTTCTGTTTTTGCTAGTTCTGCGACGTGTAAATGGATATGTCCCATCACTGTTCCTGCAGGAAGGTCGTTCCATGTTTGCTCCTTTCCCTCTGCAAGTAGATTTTCCGCATCCAGTGCCTGAGTGGCCATCACCACATGTTGCTCATTCCATTCCCATTTTGACGATGGTCTGTCTGTATAGATCTCAATTCCATTTCCATCCGGGTCTGCTAAATACAGTGCTTCACTTACAAGATGGTCAGATGCCCCTTGCAATGGATATCCATTCTGCAGGAAGTGCTTCAGTATTTTTGCCAGGTCAGCCCTGTCAGGCAGCAAGAGCGCAAAATGATACAATCCAGTAGTTCTTCCCTTCTTTGGGATTACATCGGATGGCTGCTCAATACTTAGAAGCACAGTTTTTCCATCGGCAGTTAACTTGGCGGATTTATCCGTTTTTTCAAAGACCTTGAAACCAATTACCTCCTGATAAAAGGCAAGGGAGCGTTCTAAACTTTGTACCTTTAAATTAACTCGGCCTACAAAAGTAACCGGCGGTTGATGAAAACTCATATATTCTTCCTCCTTTAAGCATTCTTTGATTGAAAAATAACATTATCCAGGGCAAAAAGCGATTTGTTTGTAATTGCTAGAAAAATTGAAATCGCCAGAAGGGCCAAATCAAGCTCAAAGCCTGCCATTTGGCCATTTCCCATGAATCCTCCGGCAACCTTTACCTTTACAATAGCTACTGCTAAAACGACCGCAAATAAAATTGAAATTACCCTCGTTCCTACACCAAGCAGCATTGCCAACCCGCCAACAAGCTCTACTAGGGCAACAATGTATGCCGAAATTCCAGGGAAACCAAGGCTTTCAAAAAAGGCGACTGTATTTCCAATCCCCCCCCTGGAACTTTGCAGCTCCATGGATTGAAAATGTAGCTCCTAAAACTAACCTTAAAATAGTGGATGCTGCTTCATGCTTTTTTATCATATCCATTACTCTCCTTATAAAAATTTTTTTGAACTTAACTGCAGTAAGCAGGTTACTTTATGTAAGTAACTATATTACTGTAATTAAGTTACGTCAAGTATCTTTTTTATAAAAAGTAATTTATTTTTCAGATGTAATGTTTATAATGTTAGTAAGGAGTGATTGATATGGATAAGTCGATTTGTCCCAGATTTGAAAAAGCCATGACAATCCTAAGCCAGCGCTGGACTGGAATGATCATATATCAGCTGCTGGCTGGACCGCAGCGTTTTTGTACGATTGAATCCTCTATAGGCGTTAGTGGAAGAGTGCTTTCAGAGCGATTGAAGGATTTGGAAAGCGAAGGGATTGTGAGACGCGAAGTTCATCCTGAAACTCCAGTCCGGATCGAATATTCTTTGACCGAAAAAGGCAAAGCACTGGAACCTCTTATGAAAGAAATTGAAAAATGGTCACAGAGCTGGCTGGAGGCATAATAATAGATCGAAGATGGAATTTTTCATTTAAAGCACCCGTTGCATGGGTGCTTTTTGATTTTTATATAGAAAGTTTTTTACCAAGCTTATTTCAGTAGATTATGTATAAATACAAAAGAGACGCATGCAATTACATACGTCTCATTTCACTCACTTTTATCTCCCAAGGAAGGAGTTCAGCATCCACACATGTTTTTCTAAGCCTGCGTGAATGGTCAGCAGCAGGTCGCTTGTTGTTTCATCATTGACTTCCTCTGCCAGTTCCATGCCCTTCTTGAGCTCTTGGATCATTCTTGAATAGTCTTCTACTATGCTTGCGACCATATCAGTTGCGCTTTCATTTCCTGATGCTTCTTTTACAGATGCGAGTTCTAGCGCACCGGACATGGTTGCGACTGGTTTGTCACCCATTGCCAGCAGTCTTTCTGCAAGTTCATCGATATGTAAGGCAGCTTCGTTGTAAAGCTCTTCGAATTTCGCGTGAAGAGTGAAAAATTCCGGACCTGTCACATACCAGTGATAGTTATGAAGCTTAAGGTAGAGTACAGTCCAGTTTGCGATTTGCTTGTTGACTGTTTGTGTCAATTCATTTTTCATCCTGAATCCCTCCTGTTTTATTGTACGGATTCATTATAGTCCAAGATTATCCAACAAAGAGTTTGAGCGTGAATTGTTCACAGGAATGTCAACTTTTTAGACAAGTTATGTGCTAATACCGGGTCAAAAACCAAAATTCTCCATAAACTATACATAATAAAGCATTTATTTCTCCAAACTATGCATAGAACTGGAGGTGTTCATGAATGGGTTTATTTAATGCGCTCACCCAATGGAGAAATACCAGATACGAAAACCATCTTTCGAATATGAAGGACCAGAATAAATGCCCAGACTGCCATGGCAGAGGATATTACGCTTTTTCCGCGAATGAGTTTGTCTATTATGCAGCACCATACGAATGTCCTGGCTGCAGCGGCAGTGGATTATATACAGATTGGAGCAACAGTACAACATAAAAATGGCCGCTGCATTTGCAGAGGCCATTTTCTTTATCAATCACTTAATAGAGAAGGTACTTTTCCCTCACCTGCTTGAACTCCTTCAATTCCTCTTCCCACATAGCCTGGATGTCTTCCACGGATGTTCCGGCTTCAATTTCTTCCCTGATCCAGCCATTTCCTGTCAGAAGGTCGAAGAAGGAAATTCCCCTGCTGTCTTCAGCGCGGAATTGGAAATCCTCAGGATACATATCGTGAATTGCTTTTACAATATGAAGCCCTGTTTCAACTGGTTTGAACGACTCACGGTTGGTAATATGGATCTGGACGCCATGGGACAGTTTGCCTGCATGCTTTGAGAATGTCGGTGTGAACGATGCTGCCCTGAACTTTACTCCTGGAAGATTTAAAGAGTTCAATTTTGCGGACAAGTCATCTGAATTGATGAACGGGGCACCGATCAGTTCAAACGGCTTTGTTGTCCCTCTTCCTTCCGATACATTCGTGCCTTCAATCAATGCGGCTCCCGGATATACGAAGGCCGTGTCGAGTGTAGGCATATTTGGTGAAGGCATAACGAACTCGAGCGGCGTTTCATCATAATGCATCGTGCGTTTCCAGCGGTCCATCTCAACGACAGTCAAGTCTGCGCCTATATTGAATTCCTCATTGAAGAGCCTTGCCAGCTCCCCAACCGTCATGCCGTGGCGCAATGGAATTTCATAGTTTCCTACAAAGGATTTATATTTAGTTTCAAGGACAGGTCCCTCCACCTTATGTCCGCCAAGCGGATTGGGACGGTCTAATACGATAAATGGGATGTTATTTTCCTTGGCTGCTTCCATCGCATAAGCCATCGTGTAAATATAGGTATAGAATCTTGTTCCTACATCCTGAATATCAAACAGCAGGACATCGATGTTTTCAAGCATATCTGGTGTTGGCTTTTTTGTTTTTCCATAAAGGCTGTATACAGGGAGCTGTGTTCCTTCATCGATATAGTACTCGACATAAGCTCCAGCCTGGGCGCTTCCCCGAACGCCATGCTCGGGTCCGTAAAGAGCTGTCAGCTCGACATCAGGATCGTTGAACAGCAGGTCGACAACACTGGTTAGGTTTTGATCTACCCCAGTAGGGTTCGTGATCAGACCGACTCGCTTACCTTTGATTAGATCCTTGTGCTCCTCGAGCAGTGCTTCAGCACCAACCTTAAATTTCTTCAGATCCTGGCTCTTGCCCTGTCCGCTATCATGGTTTGCCAACGCAATGGTCAATGAAGACAGAATCAACACAGTCGTCAATACTGCTGCCAGCCATTTTTTCATCATGATCACTCCTGTTTTAATAGATTTAAAAACTATTAGTTATGCAGTTCTCACATTTTTTTCATCTTCCAAAATCAAAGGCAGGCCGCATTCCTGAAGCCCGCCTATAAACTTTTAGTAGGTTAATCCGTGACCGAATTCATAAAGAACCCCGCCATTATAATCAGGAATCGTGATAGGCAGCTTTCCTGTTGGAGCGAATTCACCAAAGATCGCTCCGGCCGCTGCTTCAAAGCTTGCTGGACGGAAACCGTATTGGGTGAGGTACGCATCGATTTTCGGGTAAGCCATAATGTCATATGGATTTCGGATGCCGACACCGACAACAGGACCGTTTGCAACCTCTATGATCTGGTTGACCATTGCCATTTGTGCGCTCGATGGCATACGTCCTGACACATTGTAAGTGTAGGTGCCGACTATTACCGCGCTGGCATTTTTAATCAGTTCCAGCTGTTCCTGAGTCAGCTTGTAAGTTGAAGATGAGATGACAGTTGTATTTCCATGGCGCTGTTTAACCGCTTCACCCAGGCTGCTGATGAAAGTATTGCCCACAACGACGATTTCCCCACCGCTTTCCAGGTTCAGAGGCAATCCTGCATCATTTTTAACTAAAGTGATTGATTTCTCAGCCGCTTCTTTTTCAATTTGCTTATGCTCAGCAGATCCGACCACCTTCACTGCATTCGCAATCTTGTCTTCGATTGAAACAGGCGCTTCTTCCTTGATCACACCTCTTTTTACCTTCAAGGTTAAAATACGTCTAACGGATGCTTCCACTCGGTCTTCGGAAATTTCTCCAGCCTTCACAGCTTCCAGCAGTCCTGATGCGACTTCTTCAAGACCGACCGGCATTAAAATGATGTCCGTACCAGCCTTTACCGCACGGATAGCTGCATCAACAGGGCCGAAATGGTCAGCAATGGCTTTCATATTCATCGCGTCTGTTGTGATGACGCCTTGATAGCCCATTTCTTCACGCATTAGTTCTGTCAGGACCTTGTATGAAAGTGTTGCCGGAATGGCGATTTCTTCTCCTGTTTTCTGAGAAACTGCTTTTGTTGAATCTATTTTAGGGAAAGTCACATGTGCTGTCATGATCGCGTCAATCCCCGCTTCCATTCCTTTTTGAAAAGGATACAATTCAACTTCCTTTAATCGTTCTTTACCATGTGGAACTTCAGGCAATCCAAGGTGGGAATCGACCGCCGTGTCCCCATGGCCAGGGAAATGTTTCGCTGTAGCCGCGACACCAGCAGCCTGTAGCCCTTTTGTATAAGCTACACCCATGTCAGCAACAAGCTCTGGATCTTCACCAAATGAACGGACGCCGATTACCGGATTGTCCGGATTGTTATTAACGTCCATAACCGGTGCAAAGTTCATGTTGATTCCCAAAGATGCGAGTTCCTCGCCGATGGCGCTGCCCACGTTATAAGCGATTTCTGGTGAGCGTGTTGCGCCTAATGCCATGTTGCCTGGCATATCCGTCCCAGATTGAAGCCTGGTGACAATTCCGCCTTCCTGGTCAATTGTCAGCAGCAGGCCGAATTTTTCGGCCGCCTCCTGGTAATCGGATACTAAGCGTGCCGTCTGTTCTGTTGTAACCACATTCTCACGGAAGAGGATAACTCCGCCCAAATGGTATTTCTTTACGAGCTGCTCAATTTCCGGCAGCATTTCGGTTACATTTTCACCTTTCCAAGTCCTGAAATCAGGCATAAGCATTTGCCCTGTTTTTTCCTCCAGGGTCATTTTGCTGATTGCATTGCCAATCAAGTCATATCGCTGACTTTCCTGCTTAATGACAACACCTTCCGATTCAGGCTTTCCTTTTTCCCCTTCAGCCTTGGAGGATGGATTCACTTTATAATCGAGTGCGATACGGTCCTTGAAAGTACCGTCTGTCACTGTAATGAATGTCCGTCCATTCTGCCCTGTGAACTCCACATTTCCATCCTTGTCAACTGTTGCCACATTTTTATTGGCCGACTCCCATACAAGGTTTTCAGATGCCAGCATAAAATGTCCTTCGGAATACACATGGAGTGCTTTCAATTGTATGGTTCCGTCTTTAACTGCTGTTTCGGCTTCTGGAACATTTTCGTAAATCACCAGATCCTCCGCTGTGTTCTTTTCCTCGGCACCAGCCTTCTTCATAGAAAGGCCAGGCAGCATTTGTGAAAATGCCAGCATGAACACTAGAGAATAAAGCATTAGCTTACTGAGTTTCCTCATCTAATCTCCTCCGTTTTGCATATTTTATCCAATTTATTAAGAATTACTAAAGTTAGTAATTTCTTTGCTCCCAGCCTTCTCCTGAAAATTCAGGTTCAACCTTTTTTCCATCGGAGGTTACTAGACTGATATTGTCGACATACCAGCCTCGGCCATTCGTATAACTGTCCGTTTCGTATTGGAAACGGATGTGCTTAGTCGCTGCAGGTATTTCAACCTCCTCTGCATCCCAATCCACGCTGCTTCCTGTAAAACTAGCCACTCGTTCCCAGTTTTCACCGTCCCCCGAGATTTCCAGATAAACATGATCAGCATCCGCTTCAATCCGATGCCAGGTGTCGAATGATAGTTTAGCAGGATTTTCGAGTTTTACTTCTGCTGTCATCGTGCGTTGGAGTTTGTCTCCATATCCTGAAAACCAGGCAGATCCATCTGGAATATTTACCGGGATGGAATCGGCAACCTGTCTTGCAAGCTGTCTTCGCGCTACATTCGTAGAAACCGTGCTTCGGCTTGGATGGACCCTGTTGGTCAACAGGATTGCGAGTGTGCCATTATTCCTGTTTACGACAATCGAAGTCCCTGTATAACCGGTATGGCCAAGTGATGTCCCCTCAGATAACGCATCCATGAACCATCCCTGGGCAAGCTCCCAGCCTAATCCGTGGTCATCACCAGAGAACTGAGGGATTTGGTTTTCAACAATCATATCCACTGTTTTTTGCTTAAGGATCTGAACGCTTCCATATTTGCCATCATTCAAATACATATGAGCAAGCTTTGCCAGGTCCTCGGCTGTTGAGAACACTCCAGCATGTCCTGCGACACCATCCAGTGACCACGCATTTTCGTCATGTACTTCACCCCAGACAACTCCGCGGTTCGTCCATGGCTGATATTCTGTCGCAGCGATCCGCTTTTTCAGTGATAACGGAGGATTGTACATTGTATCCGCCATTCCAAGAGGCTCTGTTATAAATTCTTTGACAAACTCATCCTGACGCTGGCCTGAAAGCCTTTCAATCAACATACCGAGCGTGATCATGTTGAGATCGCTGTATGTATAAGTACTGCCCGGCTCATTTTTCAATGGATGTTCCAATACAATATTCATTCTGTCTTCACGGCTGCCTCCTTTTGTATAAAGGGGAACCCATGCCGTGAAACCGGATGTGTGGGTAAGGAGCTGCCTTATGGTGACGTCTTCTTTTCCATTAGCGGCGAATTCAGGAATATGCTTTGAAACTTTATCATCCAGCTTGAACCTTCCCTGGTCATAAAGAATCATAGCTGCTGTAGTGGTGAAAATTTTACTGATAGAGGCAAGGTCAAATATCGTATCTTCTTCCATCATGATCGGATTCCTGGATTCAGTGAATTGGTCATCTTCATATCTGTAAGCAAATCCATACGCCTCATGCTTCACAACATGGCCGCGCCGGGCGACGAAAGCGACAGCACCTGGCATTACACGGTCGGCTATCATTTTTTCCATATGCCCGTCAATCTCATCCAGCGGCTGCTGGACCATGCCCGCTCCCCGAACCGATCCTTTATGAAGTACAGGCGATAAAGGACCTGGCTTATCCCACGAAAACACAGGATGGACTTCCTGGAAGCCTGCTTTTCCCTCCCGCTTTTCAATCGATGGGCCCGGCACTTGATTCCCGTCCGCGAATGAGACTGGAATCATCACCCCTGTACCGAGAACTGCTGACAGTGCAATAGTTAGTGTTTTGTTCTTCATGTTTCCTCCTTTTCCGAGCGATTGCTCCATTTAATCTATTAAACTTTGAAAAGGCTTTCATGCTGTAACCTTAGACTATCTAAATAACAGTATAGATGTCTATACCACTATAGACCCAACCCTCCTCTAAAATAGAAAAATCCCGGGACTGCTCTCCCGGGATTTTGGAATCATTTTTGTAAAAATATTCTAATATCTTCACGGAAATTTTCCCAACCTAAACTTCGTGGTTCAATTCCTCTTATTCTCCTTTTGTTTAATCCAATACCTGATCCCCTTGCCTGCGAGAGGTTCATCCTTGAATCGCGGAATCACATGCAAATGGGCATGGAAAATCGATTGCCCTCCAGCGTGTCCCGTATTCCACCCTACACTGTAACCGTCTGGAGCATACTTTTCGTCAAGAATCTTCTTCGTCTCAAGCAGTAACTCCCTGGAATCCTTCCATTCCTGATCTGATAACTCAAAAACATTTTGCTTATGGAGCTTCGGGATGATCAGCCCGCTTCCCTGCAGGACTTGCTGCTCAGACTCCTTCTGGATAAAATAACAGGTTTCACTTTCCAGTACAATTTCCTGCTCTTCATCTGCGTGCACATTACAATATGGGCAATTCTCCTGGTACATTTTCTAGTGCCTCCATTCCTGCCAACCCTTACTTTTTCTCATTTTTTATTGTGCCTGTTCCTCCATTGATTGTTGTGTTATAGACACCATCCGCTTCCCTTATTTACTATTACGTATTAAGGGTTTTCAGGTTAATAAAACAGAGCCCATTTATAGCTTTTGCTACTCTATCACTTTACTAATTTTCTCATCACGTGAATTTGCCCAAGATGATAGGCTTCATGAAATAGTGACATGTTCGCAAGCTCTCCGAAAGTCTCCATCCCAAGGAAAGGCTTTTTGAGCTTTTCATCCAGCATTGAAGGCGGTATTTCCTTGATCCTTCCCAGCTGCGCTTTCAATTGGTCCCGCAAAACTTCAACGGAAGGAACATCTCCAGTCCAGTCGGATGGACGGGTACCATTTCCGAATAACTCTATATAGTTTACAGGGAGATGACTTGATTTTTTCGGGAATCCCATCATGAATTGTTCTGTAACTGTCAGCACATGCCCGATGTGCCAGTGAATGTTATTATTGAAGCCCTCTGGCTGGACACTTGCCTGTTCCGTAGTGATGCCCTCAGTTGTTTTCAAAAAAGAACCTCTTGTTAATTCAAACTGCTTGAATAAAAGCTCGCTCATCCTTACCTTCCCCTTTCCAGCTTGTACTTCTCACTATATTTATTCTATATATTTCCATCATATGCGACAAGAAAAAGGAAAATAAAAAAATACCTGTGTAGGTATTATGTTGCATTAAAGGAATTTATTTGACAAAATTTGTTCAAAACATTATGGCTGATATGTGTCTTCACACTTTTTTCACAGATTTCCATAAATTGCTTTGATATCTTATAAGTGTAATAATTATTAATTTTTGAAGGGAAGCGATTTAGATGTTCGCTAAATGGTTAAGAGAAAACAATATTGCTGCTGGCCTGTTGACTGTGATTCGTGTTTGGCTGGGTTACAATTGGATGACTGCTGGATGGGGAAAATTAACTGGTGAAGGATTCGACGCAACTGGATATTTAAAAAATGCAGTTGCCAATCCAGTAAAAGGTCCAGACGGAAACGCAGTATATGGTTGGTATGTAAACTTCCTTGAAAGTTTTGCACTCCCGAATATCGAACTTTTCAACTTTATTGTCCCGCTGGGAGAATTCCTGGTTGGTCTTGGCTTGATTCTAGGAACACTGACAACTGCAGCCATGTTCTTCGGCCTTGTGATGAACTTCAGCTTCTTCCTTGCCGGAACAGTGTCTCACAACCCAACAGACATCTTCTTCGGCTTCATCATCCTGTTCGCTGGCTACAACGCTGGTAAATACGGCTTGGACCGCTGGGTGGTTCCTTTCATCCGCAAAACTGTTTTCAAACAAACACCAGAAGCTGCACATAAATCTGCTTAACGATATAGCAAAAGCCCTCCGCCGATAAGGCAGAGGGCTTTTTTATCAGGATTCTTCCTCAATTGTTTTAAGCATGATTTTTTTCCTGAAGCCGCCGCTGCGATTCTTCTTCAGCTGGCGCATAAACTCTACTTCCGATTCAGTGATTCCCCTGTGCTCGGCAATCGCATAGACCACCTCAAGCAAATCAACCATTTCACTCAGCAGCCTGTCTGTTCCAGCATTACGGAATTTCTCAACTTCCTCATTGAACTTCTCCATAAGTTTTTCACTATATTGACTGGCTTCCAAAATTTCAAATTCTACTTTCTTTCCCTTTTCCTTCATCAAATCAGGAAACAGGTCTCTTACGAGTTTGTTATATTCCTTTTTCTCCATGTCGATTCCCCTTTTGCTGTCCTATTGATAAACATATCCTTTAAACGAGATGTTCAAACACTTTTTTGAAATAATGCTCTTGTCCATAGTGGTTGTTGATTTCCGTTCCAGCCTCATCAAAAATACTCAAAAGGACATTCTTCTTTTACAAAGCAGAATACATACCAACCAGGTATTATCCCTCTGCCTAGTTAAATAGAGCAATAGAAAAAGCCTGTGGATCGGTCCACAGGCTTTTCGTATGAAATAAGAAAGATATAACTTGAGAATTGTCCAGCTGCACCGCCTAGCCCCTCAAGACGCTTGTCGGGGCTGACCAAGGCGCTTCCGCTTTTCTTGTCAAACTACATAATCTTCAGTTAACTTACTGCAGGCATTCGATAGATTCTGCAAGCATTCCATCCTTAGCTTTTCGTCGCAGATAAAGTCATTAAGCAGCTCTTCTTCAAGCTTCAATTGAATTTGATTGATTTCTTCCCGGAACCTCTCTCTTTTTTCAACTTCAGATAAATGAAACTCTATCTCCCGTTCAAAGTACTCTACCGTCCCAAATAAAACCGTCAACGTTTCCTCCACCTTTCATAAAAAAATTGAACATTGGCTAAAACCAAATCTGCCAAAAGGATCATTTTATTTTGTCCTGTCAAGTATCTTAGGTATTATTTATCCTATATCGCAATATACAAACGTGAAATTCGTTTCTTTTTGCAATATGGTGCAGAAAGAGACATTCCAAATAAAAAATCCCCCAAAAGGACGGCGGATTTTAATGTGGCAAACAGTCTTTAAAACCATCCACCTGTACCTGGTGTTCTCATCCGTTCTTTTTTGGCAGCCCGACGATCATAGCAGTGATGCCTTAGACTCGTGGCTTTGCGTCCTCACCTTTCGATGAGTTTGCCTTTTTCAGTTCTAATTAAAATATAAAACTATAGTACCGTTATTTCAACAATTTTCGCCATTTTCTTACAAGGATGAGTCTTTTTTCCTAGAACCATTTATAGAGAAATCTTTTATGAGATAGTTTAATACCTGCAGATTGATAGAAACAGCTTTTGGGAAGCACTGTACAAATTCGGACTAGGATTGTTTTAACAATGTAATATCCCAGCAATCTCTATGTAAAATTCGCTTGCTAGAATAAAGGGAAGAAGCTTTATTACAGGCGAATGGCAGGAGGATCCTTATGGAACAGCATGTTAAGAAGTCGCTAGATGAATGGAAAACAGAAATTGAAGAGATTCTTCAAGAGATTGATTCGGAGTATGAAGAAGTTAAAAACGAGTTAAAAGTGTATACATATAAATTCAACATCACAAAGCAAGTCGTCCAGTCGACAGTGAATCCAGACTTGAACAGGAAAATCCGTGAACTGTATCATCAGCCATTTGAGGAGAAATTCAATGATTTGAAGGAATATATCAAGGAATTGGAAGAGAAAAAGCGAGTCTTCCAAATGTTCACCGATAAAATCGACAAAGTGACGGAAAAAGAAGATACGCCGCATTTCGCAGTGGCGCAAACTGAATAAATGAAAAGCCTGGCTGATTGATCGAAGATCTCAGCCAGGCTTTTTTATGCATATCTCTTCCACCAAGAATCAAACATGGATGCAGGCATATGCCGTTTATGCTCGGAAGCAAGGTATCTGCCTTCAATTTTGCCAGCGTCCGCTTCGTCAATCTGCTTTCCTTCCAGATAGTCATCGATTGCTTCATAGCTGACTCCAAGCTCGGTTTCATCGGACTGAAGCGGCTTGTTGTCAAGAAGGTCGGCAGTAGGCTCTTTCAGGTACAGTCTCGGTTCTGCGTTCAATGCCTTCAGCAGTTCCCTGCCCTGACGCTTGTTCAGTCCGGATAGAGGCAGCAAATCGGCACCGCCGTCCCCGTATTTTGTAAAGAATCCGGTCACAGCCTCGGCAGCATGGTCTGTCCCGATCACCAGCAAGCCTTCCTGTCCTGCGATGGCATACTGTGTGATCATTCTCATCCTTGCCTTTGCGTTTCCTTTATTAAAATCCGTCATATTATCGCCAATCGCTTCCTCGAACTGTGTATTGAACGTATCGACAGCAGGCTGGATATTGAAGGTGATCGTCTGGTCAGCCTTGATGAAGTCCAATGCTTTCTGTGCATCTTCCTCGTCTTTTTGCACAGCATATGGAAGTCTGACTGCTACGAATTTGGCCTCCTTGCCTTCTGACCGCAATTCCTCCGCTGCCATCTGCGCCAGCCTTCCAGCGAGGGTGGAATCCTGGCCGCCGCTGATTCCAAGCAAGAACCCTTTTGCCCTTGAGACAAGTAAATATTCCTTTAAAAAATCGATTCTCTTCCTGATTTCCTGCTGGGGATCGATTTGCGGCTTCACATTCAATGCGTCAATTATCTGTTTTTGCAAGCTCATAATAAACCTCCTAAACACTTTAAACTGATATCAGGCTCTTTCGTCTATTGAGAAAACTTTGCTAGAATCTCATTATAAAAGAGCATATCCCTTAAAAAGCTTAAAGTCCAGATTTTGGTCAGGTTATCTAACATTCATTTTACAAACTGAAGATCTCCTGTACTATTTTACCCATTCACCTGTTGTTCGTAACATTTTGTCACCCAGGATTTTTTTGCTAGACTATATCTTAGACAATTAATGCTTAATCAAATTGGAGGCATTCATAATGGCAACCCATGAAAAGTTCAAAGGCTATTTCGGTACATATACAAAAGAAGACAGCGAGGGCATCTACTCTTTCACCCTTGATCCAGTGAATGGAAAAATCCTCGACGTGGAACCAGCGGCAGCCCTGGAAAATCCTACATACCTGACAATCAGTGACGACAACCGCTTTCTCTATGCTGTCGCAAAGGAAGGTGGTACAGGAGGAGTGGCAGGTTTCCGCATTCTCGATTCCGGAAAGCTATCATTCATCAATTCCGAGCTTGCACAAGGAGCGTCACCATGCCATGTGAGCGTGAACGAGGAAAATAACCTGCTTTTATCCGCCAATTACCATAAAGGGTCTGCTGATTCCTATCTGCTGAACCCTGAAACAGGCAATATTGAGTCGGTCTTATCAAGCGCGGTCCATGATGGCTCAGGACCGGATGAGCGCCAGGAAAAAGCACACACCCATTATGCGGGATTTACACCGGACGGAAACCATTCAGCAGTAATCGACCTTGGCATCGACCAATTGATTACCTATACTCTGGATAACGGCCAGCTGATCGAGAAGAGTGTGCTCCATATTGCACCAGGCAGCGGTCCAAGGCATCTTGTTTTCCATCCAAACAATACCATCGCCTATTTGATGACAGAATTCAGCTCTGAAGTACTTGTTTTAAAATACAATTCACAGGAAGGCAGCTTTGAACAGCTGCAGGCCATCTCCACCCTGCCTGCAGATTTTACCGACAACAACCAAGGAAGCGCCATCCATATTTCATCTGATGGGAAGTACGTCTACGCTGCCAACCGCGGCCATGACAGTATCGCGATTTTTAAGGTGGACCCAGAAAGCTTCCAGCTTGATTTTGTCGAGCTTACGTCTACGGAGGGGAATTGGCCAAGGGATTTTGTGCTAGACCCCAGTGAGAAATTCCTGATTGCCGCCAACCAGAATTCCAGCAATGTCGCGCTGTATTCCCGTGATACAGATACAGGCAGATTGACATTGCTGCAGTCAGATGTGAAGGTGCCGGATCCAGTATGCGTGAAATTTTTGAATTATTGATCCTCGGGCATTCTGAAAAATGCTAAAAGGCAGGTGCACAAAAGGCACCTGCCCTTTTTCTATTTGTCGCTCGGGAATCTGACACCCATTTGCGACCTTGCCTCATCAAGAATCCTCATCGTGATCCTCGAGTTTTCAAGCGAGTTGTTCCTTGATTCCAGTTTCCCTTGCTGAATCAAGTTAATGAATTCCTCCGCTTCATAAAACATATTATCATCCAGTTGTTCTCTCGAAATATCTTCATATCTCCCATCACGATAGAGAATTTCCACTTTTTCCGGCGTACTGATTTTATCAATCTTGATGTTCCCATTCTCGCCGTGTATCTCAGAAGGAAGAGATGAATCAGTGATTTTCGAAAACATGATGACCGCATCCATTTCCTCATATTTCATAATCAGGCTGCCTTCCCCATCCACACCTGATTCAAGCAAATAGCCGGTTGCCTGAATAGACTTTGGCTCTCCAAACAGGACAACGAAAGGATAGAGGCAATAGATGCCGATGTCCATCAGTGAACCTGCCGAAAATTTCGGGTTGAAGGCGTTCAATACGGTACCTTCTTTATACTTGTCATAGCGGGACGAATACTGGCAATAGCTGGCGAAGTACCTTCTGATCGTGCCGATTTTATCCAGATTCTCCTGGACGGCCTTGAAGTTCGGCATCAGGGTCGATTTTAGCGCCTCCATCAAAACAACCTGATGATCCTTTGCCGTCCTGATCATATCGTCCAGCTCGCCGCTGTTAGACGCAATTGCTTTTTCGCAGAGAACATGCTTGCCATTTTCCATGAGAGTCTTCGCCTGGCTGGCATGCAGAGAATTGGGACTTGCAATATAGACGGCATCAATTAAATTGCTTTTTGCCATCTCTTCCAGGTCTGTAAAAATAGTATCCACTCCGAATTTGCCGGCAAACTCCGCGGCACGGTCCTCAGTACGCGAATAAACGGCATTAAGCTGAAAATCCTGATGGTGGCTTGCCCCCTTGATAAATGCTTCTGTAATCCAATTTGTACCTACTACTCCGAAACGCACCATGTTGTTTCACCCTTTCAAATAGGAAAAGCCGGGGACCATGCCCGCAGCTTCTTTTTTCATCTTATCGAAAAGGGAGTTCGATCACAAACTTTGTCCCTTTTCCATGCTCGCTTTCCACTGAAATTTTTCCATCATGCATCTGTACCAGCTGTTTGACTATTGACAACCCGAGGCCGAACTCTCCAAACGGGTTGCTCGTTCTCGAGATATCGGCTTTGTAAAAGCGATGCCAGATTTTTTCGATTTCAGCCGGTTCGATGCCAATGCCTGTGTCCTCGATCTCAATCACCGTCTTCGCCCCAGCCATCCTGCCGCGAAGCAAGATGGTTCCATTTTCAGTGAACTGGATGCTGTTTTTCGTAATATTGATCAAAATCTGGACAAGACGGTCATAATCAGCATGGACCATGGCTGATTCTTCCGTTTGGATCTCAATTGAGTTATTTCGTTCCTCCGCCTGCAGCCCTAGTTGGTCCTGGATGATTTCGAATACCTCAATCAGTTCAATATCTTCTTTTAAAAGCAGTACTTGATTCGAGCGGATTTTATCATAATCCAGGTTCTCATTAACCAGCCTGATCAGCCGCTTCGTTTCCTGGCTGACCAGGTTGATGCCCCGCTCTTTCTCCGCCTCGGGAATCATATTATTCCTGAGCCCCTCAATAATTCCGCTAATGGTCGTAAGCGGCGTCCTCAATTCATGGGAAACATCTGACATGAACTGGCGGCGCCGGTTTTCCAGGCTTTCGATTTCTGATTTCGAATCGTTCAGTTTGCTTACCATGCTGTTAAAATCATTCGCCAATTCACCGATTTCATCGAAGTCAGAGGATGGAACTTTTACGGTATAATCCCCTGCAGACACCAGCGATGTGGCTTCCTGCAGCTTTTTGATCCTGTTCACATGGATGCGTGACAGCACCCAGCTCAGCAGGAACGAAACAGCAAGCGCAATCAGCACGGTATAAAATAAATATTTATTGATTTCTGTAATCATTTCCCGTGTCCCGCTGATTGGCGAGGTCAGGAGAATGCCGCCGATGAAATTTCCACGATCCACATATGGCAAAACAACCAGGGTCACAGCACGGTCATACCGTTCTAGATCAAAATTTTTCACAATCGGATTTCCGTTTGTGAGCTGGCTCCACTCTTCTTCCGATAACTCGATCGCCGGCCCTCTCCATCTGATTGGATTCAGCAGCTGGATATTCTCATCAAATACACTGAACTGGATATCCCGGCCAAAAAGAACCCGGGCATACTGATTGATCACCTGATCAGGACGTTCACTGCCTCGATCAAGATCTCGGAGGATATTTTCCCCGTAGGAAATCAGCTCCTCCGTTTTATTTTTATAAACCAACGTTTCCACATACTGTGTGAATACGAGGCTCAGGATGAGGAAGGCAACGATGATAATGCTGATATGGCTCAGAAATTGCTGGTATATATATTTAACCTTCATGCCCATCAACCAGTTCATCGAATTTATAGCCTACGCCCCAAACCGTATGGAAGAATGGCTGTTCAGCACTGCCAATCTTCTTCCTTAGTCTCTTGATATGGACATCCACCGTACGTTCATCACCGTAAAATTGGTATCCCCAGACACGCTCAAGAAGCTGCTCCCTCGTGAATACCTGGCGCGGATGCTGGGCGAACAATAGAAGCAGGTCGAATTCTTTTGGCGTCAAATTTGTCACTGGGCTGCCGTCCAGGCTTACTTCACGAGTTTCTTTGTTGATTTTCAGACGGCTCGTCCCAACCTCGCTGTGCTCACCGGGTTTCTGTTTTTGATATCGCCGGGCCACAGCCTTGATCCTCGCCATCAAAGCCAGCGGACTGAACGGCTTCGTCACATAATCATCCGCTCCCATCTCTAGTCCAAGAACCTGATCAGATTCACTGTCCTTGGCCGTCAGCATGATGATCGGCACATCACTGCCATCCTGCCTGATCTTCCTGCAAAGTGTTACACCATCCATACCCGGAAGCATCCAGTCGACAATCAGCAAATCCCACTCTGCGCTTTTGTAAGCCTCATAGCCCTGGAGGCCATCATTCACAAACCTGCCTTCTATGCCCTCTTTTAAAAAGAACATCTCAATCATCGCACAGACACTTTCATTATCCTCAATCACTAATATTTTCACGGCAATCCCCTCTGTTCCGACATCTGTTATATATAAATTATAGCGCAATGGCGAGAGAATCAACTGTTTCACCTGCTGTTACAGATTATTTAACATGTTGGTCATAGTTTGTTCATGATTATAGGGGGGTTAGTTAAATTCAGGCGGCAATACACTCTATTGGGTTGAAAGGATTGCTTAATGGGGTTACCTTTCCGCTTGAATGGTACCCTTATAGAGGGTGTTTTGCTTGCATAAGGGTATCTTTCCGCTTGAATGGTACCCTTATAGAGGGTGTTTTGCTTGCATAAGGGTATCTTTCCGATTGAATGGTACCCTTATAGAGGGAGAACTGCTTGCATAAGGTCATCTTTCCGCTTGAATCGTACCCTTATAAATGCAGAACTGCTTGCATAAGGTCATCTTTCCGCTTGAATCGTACCCTTATAAATGCAGAACTGCTTGCATAAGGGTATCTTTCCGCTTGAATCGTACCCTTATAGAGGAAGAATGGCTTGCATAAGGGTATCTTTCCGCTTGAATCGTACCCTTATAAATGCAGAACTGCTTGCATAAGGGTACCTTTCGGCTTGGACGATGCCCTTATAGAGATGGATCTAGTGACCTCTTCCCTCTACCTTGCAATCCACGAAGCCGATCCACTCCATCGGCGGCTATTTTTACCATATTATTACAATTCCACCCGCAACACGCTCCAATACCCAAATAAATAAAGCCAGCTTAAAAACTAAGCTGGCTAATTGTATTAATCCTTTTTAACAGGGAGTCCTTCTTCTTCCCAGGCGGAGTAGCCGCCTTCGAGGTTGACTACATCCTTGTAGCCGTTTTTCAAGAGCAGGCTTGTTCCGATCGCGGAACGTGCGCCTGACTGGCAGTGGGCGATGATTTTCTTGTCGTTTGGCACCTCGTCAAGCTTGTCGGTCAGGTTTCCGAGCATCATGTGATGGGCACCGGGGATATGGCCGCTGTCCCACTCGCTCTGATTGCGGACGTCGATGACAAAGTAGTTATCGTCTTCCATCATTTCTTTTGCCTCGCTGGCGGTGATGGTCTTGTAACCTTCCAGGCTGCCGCTGAGCTCTTTCGGGTCAATATACCCTGTGACCTGGTCAAGTCCGATTGACTGCAGGGATTTTCCTGCATCAGTCAGTTTTTCCGGATCACCAATCAATACGATGTCCTGGTCATAGTTTAACAGCCAACCTGCCCAGTTCGTGAAGGAGTTATTATAGGGGATATTGATCGTTCCTTCAGCATGTCCCTCGGCGAACTCATCTGCCGGACGGGTGTCGACAACCACTGCATCCCCTGCGTCAGATAATGACACTTTAGGCGTTTCCTCATGTCTGAGCAGTTCAGGGCCTACTTTATTCAGCTTTTTCATCTGGGCAAAGTACTTCGGAGGCTCCGGCTGTCCGGCAAGCAGCTCCTCAACAAACTTATCCTCTTCTTTGATTTGGAAAGCCCAGTTGAATTTTTTTTCATAGCCTAAAGTGGACATTGGCACAGCTCCAAGGGATTTTCCGCATGCGCTTCCTGCTCCGTGTGCTGGCCATACCTGCAGGAAGTCAGACAGCTCTTCCACTTTTCGGAGCGATTCGAACATCTGGCGTGCACCCGCTTCGGATGTATCCTTGATGCCTGCCGCCTTTTCAAGAAGATCCGGTCGGCCTACATCGCCCACGAACAGGAAGTCTCCCGTGAAAATTCCCATCGGCTCATTGGCGCCGCCGCCCTTATCCGTCAACAGGAATGAGATGCTTTCCGGTGTATGGCCCGGCGTGTGGATGACTTCAAAATAAATATTTCCAATATTGAACGTCGAGCCTTCTGTCAGCAATTCATGCTCATACTGGTCGACATATTGATACTTCCAGTCCTTATCCCCTTCATCGGATACATACAGCTTCGCGCCATGGTGATGGGCAAGCTCCCTTGCTCCTGACAGATAATCTGCATGAATATGGGTTTCTGTTGCAGCTGAGATTTTGAGGCCCTCTTTTTTGGCGATGTCCAGATAAGGCTGGATATTCCTTGCCGGGTCGATGACAATCGCTTCGCCCGTTCTCTGGCAGCCGATCAAGTAAGACATATGTGCAAGCTGGTCATCAAAAAATGACTTGAAATACATATGAACTCCTCCTTCATTTTAATAGGTTTATGAAGACTATATTCTCTTATACCCCACACCATATATTTTAAAAGTCAAAAAACATCAGTGCAGGGGGCTGCCTTAATTCCAATATATACCTATATCTGTATTTTACTCTGTTAAGAAATCTCCTTCAAATAAAAAGAACCTGCTCCAAAATTGGAACAGGTCTATTTTCCAGCAGGACGTTTCATCATCAAAATATAGAGGAGAATCGAAACGGAAACGGAAATGGCGGAAGCGATGTAGATGCTGCCATAGCCAAGCCAGTGACCGATCTGGCCAAAAGTCATCGCTCCGACACCAACGCCCAAATCGAAAAAGGAGAAGAAGGTTGCGTTAGCCATGCCTTTTCGATTCATCGGTGCATCCTGTACTGCCCATGCCTGAAGTGCCGGCTGGACTGAGCCGAAACCGAATCCGTACAGGCCGGCTGCGATGAACATCACCAGGCTGTTTGGCAGCCAGGCTAAAAGGATCATGGCGATCATAATTAAAACTGTCCCGGGCAGGAAGACGGCGCCATGTCCTTTTTTGTCATAGAGTTTGCCCGCAAAGGACCGGGAAAGCATTAGGGTAATCGCAAAAATAAAAAAGTACCATTCTATCCCTTCAATTCCCTTCTGTGCTGAGTAAAGGGGCAGAAATGAAGCGATTCCTCCAAATGTGGTTGTAATGAACAATAATAGCAATGACGGCTGCAGGGCGGACTTTTCGTATACATCCCATCTGCGCCTGACCTTATTCTCTTCCGTTTTTTCCACCTTTTTATAGGTGATCCTTGATGCCAGCAGGAAGGCAGCAAGACCCAGGATGGCACTGATTAAAAATAACTGCTTGAATGTGATTGCCGCAGCCAGCGCCAGACCAAGCGTCGGTCCCATCGCGAGCGCAACGTTCCCAGAGAGACCGAAATATCCCATTCCTTCTCCCCTGCGCCGCGGTGGTATTAAGTCGGTTGCGATTGTACCAGATGCTGTCGTGGAAAATCCCCAGCCAACCCCCTGGACAATCCGCATTAAAAACAAGAAGGCGATTCCTGAAGCAAATCCAAATGTGCCTACAGAAACCACGAAAATGGCCAGGCCTGTCAGGTAAATAACCCCCCTGCCTCTCGTTTCCAGCATCCATCCTGCAAATGGGCGTACAAGCAATGCCGAAAATGTGAAAATCCCAACGACAAACCCGATCAACTGGTCATTTCCGCCCAGATGCTCCACAAACAACGGAATGGTAGGCAAGGTCATTTGAAAACCCAGGAAGATAAAGAAATTCGCCAGGAATATAAACATAAAGTCCTTGCTCCAAATTTTTTCAGTGCCCTGTGGCTGCTGAGCTGCTCCTGATGATTGATCCATATGATTCATCCTTTCTAAATTCCATGCTTTGTTTAGGCACTGTTGCCAATCCATCCTTTTAAAAATTTTCTTGTTCAATATTCCGTCAATTTGTTGTTGCATTTGTGTGAACAACTTCACAATCAACTCATTTTTATTTCGGATTCTGATATATTGTAAGTGTAATCAATAATTACTTATTTTTGAAGGGAAGCGATTTAGATGTTCGCTAAATGGTTAAGAGAAAACAATATTGCTGCTGGCCTGTTGACTGTCATTAGGGTATGGCTCGGATATAACTGGATGACTGCGGGATGGGGAAAATTGACGGGTGAAGGATTTGACGCAACTGGATATTTAAAAAATGCAGTTGCCAATCCAGTAAAAGGTCCAGACGGAAACGCAGTATATGGTTGGTATGTAAACTTCCTTGAAAGTTTTGCGCTCCCGAATATCGAACTTTTCAACTTTATTGTCCCTCTGGGAGAATTCCTTGTTGGTCTTGGTTTGATTCTCGGAACTCTGACAACTGCAGCCATGTTCTTCGGCCTGGTGATGAACTTCAGCTTCTTCCTTGCCGGAACAGTATCTCACAATCCAACTGACATCTTCTTCGGCTTCATCATCCTGTTCGCTGGCTATAACGCTGGCAAATACGGTTTAGACCGCTGGGTCGTTCCTTTCATCCGTAAAACTGTATTCAAACGCGAAACTGAAGCTGCATATAAAGCAGTTTAACTGAAATCATAATCAGAGAGCCCGGCATTTGCCTGGCTCTTTTTCTTTTACGGATCTGCCTATACTAGTTTTTGCTTCCACCATGATTTCCCTAGCCCCCGCCAAGCATTGCCACTGTCATCTTCTCCACAAAGTGTTCAAAATCCTGACAATATGTTTTTTCTAATATGTGAACAAAGACTTCCTGCCCGCATTTTAAAATAGAAGATTAATATATTGTAGTGTAATCAAATAATACTTCATCCTTGAAGGGAAGCGATTGATATGATTGCTGATTGGTTAAGGGAAAACAAGATTGCCGCTGGCCTGTTGACTGTTTTAAGATTTTGGCTCGGATATAACTGGATGGTTGCTGGATGGCATAAAATGACCGGGGAAGGATTTGACGCAACTGGATACCTGAAGAATGCCGTCGCCAATCCGGTAAAACGTCCTGATGGGAACATGGTTTATGGCTGGTATGTCTCTTTTCTGGAAAACTTCGCGCTGCCAAACATTGAGCTATTCAACTTTATAGTGCCGGTCGGTGAATTCCTCGTCGGCCTGGGCCTCATCCTTGGCTGCCTGACCACTGCCTCAATGTTCTTCGGCTTAGTAATGAATTTCAGCTTCTTTCTAGCCGGAACCGTATCCCATAATCCAACTGATATATTCTTCGGTTTCATCATTCTCTTCGCTGGTTTTAACGCAGGGAAGTATGGATTGGACTACTGGGTGATCCCGTATATCCGGAAAACCATTTTCAAACAGAAAGCAGCCACTAAATAAATTTTCGGCCTCCTGAGCTAATAGCAGGGGGCTTTTGTATACCTTGTCCCAACTGGAAAACTTAGCTATAATTTTACATAGAACGCCTATTAGAATAGGAGCGATTATTTTGTTCAACCTCGGTGCACTAGAAACTCACCAGCTTTTAAATAAAATCAATGAAAATATTTTCATTGCTGATGAAGAATACAAAATTGTCTTCATCAATGATTCTGCCCTGAAATTATTAGCGCAAATTGGCCCTTATGTAGGGATTGCTGATCCAGAAGAATTCATTGGCAGGAATTTAGGAGAGTTCCATGGCAGCCGTCAACAGAAAATCCTGGTCGAAGGGAATTTTCCTCATTCCGCCAGCATCACTTTGTTCAATAAATTTTCAGCCGAAATTATGGTAGATCGACTTACTAATCATGATGGCAAGGAAAGCGGATTTATCCTTACATGGAAAGATATCACTGAATTCGAAGAGGCACTGGAGGAAAACAGGAAACAGCTGCAAGTTCTTGATATGCCTGTCATCCCGCTATCCGTCGACTCAGCTGTCCTGGTTCCGGTCATGGGAAAATTGACTGAAGACCGACTGGTGCTTCTTGGTGACAAAATCCTCTCCCACAGCGCCAGGCAGGGAAATCAATTTGTCATTTTTGATTTTACCGGAGTTTCGGATGAACTTGATGCATCCATCGCGTTCCGACTGCAGCAGGTCATCAATGCCTTGAAGCTTATGGGTGTTCAATCCATCTATGTAGGGATCCGTCCTGAAATGGCCAAATCAATCGTGCTAAATGGTTTGCACGTTAATGTTCCGACTTTCAACACATTTGTCCATGGAATCCGTTATGTGTGGAAAGAAACGGGTTTTGAACTTGTAAAAATTGAAGATTAACCATAAAAAGAAGGCTTGGTCACTGACCGAGCCTTTTCATCTATTTATATTGTTGGAAGATCGGAAACCGTTCTTTCATTCAATTCTTCGCCTGTATTCACGGTTGATTTCGGTTCGAAAAAGATAACATGTGCTTCTTCTTCTGCTATAGGAAGGTGCTCAACACCTTTAGGGACAATGATGAATTCCCCTTCTTTCAGGTGTACATCCCGATCTCTGAATTTAAGCAAAAGCTCACCTTTTACAACAAGAAACATCTCATCCTCATGTTCATGCATATGCCAGATAAACTCACCTTTCAGCTTGGCGAACTTTACATGCATATCATTTATTTCCCCCGCAATTTTTGGACTCCAATAATCACTGAAAAGCGAAAACTTTTCGTTGATATTTACCTTCTCCATTTTTGCCAATCCCCCCCTATTGTCCAAAAGAAAACTCTGTATGGATTTCCCAATACTTTGTTATCGTATTTCCAGTTTGTAAAATAAACCCTATCTGCACTTTTTCAGTTTCATTTTCAAAAGTCAAGACACCGTGCGGCAGATAATCGTATGTAAGTCCGTCATTATACTTGAAGGTCCTTGGGCTTCCATTTATGTCTGCTATGATTTTGGCAATCTCGTCCGGGTCTTTTATAACCTGAATTGTTGTGCCATCCATGCCGCTGACTGCCAATTTATCATAATTACCTGACAGGATTTTGTGATGATAAGCCCAATATCCTGTCAAAAGGATGACACTCACCAGAACTAAAATGACAGTTACAAGCGTTTTCCTTTTAGCCATGCCGATCCCTCCCCCTATCATTTTACCATTTACTTCACTAAGAACGCTGTTTTCGTAAAGATTGTTGTTAAAATCCTAAAGCAGATTTTAACGTAAAATAAGGCCATTTTGCTGGTCGGTATTAAGTTTGCATGCTCTTTTCTTCCAAAAGAGTCAATTTTTTAGAGAAAATAGGTCATTACAATCCTTTTTTGTAGTCAATAGCGACAAAGTTTGAGAAAAGAGCCATTAAAAAAGACCAACCCATTGGATTGGCCTCATATTACTATTTTACATCACCATAAGCTTGAAGATCGTCAAGCCAATCCCGATCAGGAAGCCGCAGACGGCTCCGTTCACCCTGATCCATTGCAGGTCTTTTCCCACGTTGTTTTCCATCATGTCAATCAGTGTTTCTGTATCGAGCTTATCAAGATTTTCTCTGACAAGCTTGCCGATTTTAGAATGGTTTCTTTCAATCAACCCTGCAATCTTTGCATGGAGCCAGGTTTCGATCGCTGTTACCTTTTTATCGTCAGCTTTGATTTCTTCAATGAACTTTTTCACCACTGGTGTAACCGTATCATCTACAAAGCTGTCTTTTTCGATAAAAGCAATTGTGCGCTCCTTTGCCTTTGCCAATACACCTTTGATTTGTCCGGTTAAGTCCATCTCTTCGACCATCTTGTTTTTCCAGGCCTGGATTTCCGACATGAGAGCTTCACGCTCACTGATGCTTCCAAGCTCTTGGCGGATTTTATCAAGAATCATATGGCGGTAGCGATTATCTTCCTGCTGCAGGTTTTTCATTCTTTTTAAAATGAATGATTGCAAAATATTGCCGACCTTTTCTTCAGTAATCATATTGCTGAACGACTGGATCGCGAATTTCAAAAGTCCGTCAGCTTCCGTTGTATCGATCGCCTGCTTGCCCAGTTTGCCAAGAACCAGTTTCGCTTCATCCTGCGACGCCCATTTTTCCGTCTCCTGCAATACATAGTCAAAAGCGGCCGAGTCATATTTCTTTGCCAGTATATGGCTTGAGGCTTTTTGAAAAAAATCGGAAGAGTCTGCTGATAGCAGGAAGCCTTTGACTTCTTGTTCGATCGTCGGTGCAAATCTTTCTATGTCTATTTTCCCCGCAACATCCAGACTGAATGATTGGATGCTTTTCTTAACAGACTCAGAATGCAGTTCCTTCTCAACCGTTTCGAAAATTTTATCAAGAATATGAATCTGCTTGAACTTTTCCATGATGCTCTCTTTCGTGAGCCAGTCATTCTCAAGCATGTTGATTAACGCGTGCGTTACTTTATCACGATTCTTCGGCAGTAGTGCCGTGTGCGGAATCGGGATTCCCATCGGGTGCCTGAATAGCGCTGTAACGGCAAACCAGTCAGCAAGTCCCCCGACAAGACCAGCTTCAAAGCCGCCCATCAGCAATTTCCCGATCAATGAATCCTGAAACGGAATCGCAGCAAGGAACCCCGCTCCCATAATCGCCAGCGAAATAGCCGCTAAATGTCTAGATCTCTTATCACGTTTTTCCATATATCTCCCTCTGTTACTGTTAATTGTTCTCTGTGACCATTTCATGCCCCGGGGCCTCATTTGGGGTTATAGAATTTTTCTATGTGACCTTTTCATCCCTTGGGACTTCATTTCGGGCTTATAGATTTTTTCTATGTGACCTCTCTGGCGTAAAGGCTGCAGCCGGGCCATAGATTGAATCCTCTCAGAATGAGAAACCTCATTTGAGCTCATAAAGGTACCTTTCTGCCTCATGCCAAAAATTTCTACTATTAAAAGAAAAAAATAGTAATTCCTAAAAAGAGTCTCTTCAATATTTTAACCAATTTATAGGGGAGAAAGCTATAAAAAAGGAAAAGTCCCGGGAGTTTGGCTGCCGGGACTTCATTATTATGACTTTCCTACTTCATCCACTCTGGCTTTCCGAAACCTTTGAATTCTTCATCGATGATTTCTTCAAACTCAGCGGATTCTACAACTTCTTTGATGTCCTTTGCAAACTGGGCATCCTGATCCTTTGTGTTGATAACCACGCGGTTACGGTATTGGTCTGGCATGTTTTCAAGCTGAAGCGCGTCCAGCAGGTTCATTTTTGCTGCAAGGGCAAAGTTTCCTGGTACTGCTGATAGGTCGACGCTTTCTACTGCTCTTGGAAGCTGTGCTGCTTCAATCGGCTTGAACTGCAAGTTCTTGACATTGTCTTTTACATCTTTCTCAGAAACTGTCAGTGGGTCAGCATCAGGATCAAGCTTGATTAATCCAGCGTCCTCAAGGATCAGGAAGGCACGCGCTGCATTTGTTGGGTCATTTGGAATTGCGATGGCAGAACCGTCTGCGACTTCATCCAGTGAATTGAATTTATTTGAGTAAATCCCCATTGGCGCGGTTGGCACGACAATGACTTCCGATAGCTCAAGTTTATGTTCTTTCGCGAAGTTTTCCATATAAACCTTGTGCTGGAACAGGTTAGCATCTAGATCACCTTTTGACAAAGCCAGGTTCGGCTGGATGTAATCGCTGAACTCGATTACTTTCACTTCATAGCCTTTTTTCTCAAGGAGCGGCTTGATCCCTTTTGTGACCATATCGCTGTATGGACCGGATGTCGCACCGAATGTCACTTGTTTGGCGTCTGCTTCCGCAGCGCCGTTGGATGCTGAGTCGCTGCCGCATGCGGCAAGCAGCCCGATTGATAAAAATAACAGTACAAACAATAATAATTTCCTCATTTTAAAAGAACCCCCTAATATTTATCTTTTGTCTACTAATCTTGCAATCCTGTCTCCACCAAATTGGATCAGCTGGACGAGGCAGATGAGGATAATGACTGTTGTGATCATGATGGTATTGTCGTATCGGTAATAGCCAAAGCGGATCGCCAGGTCACCGACTCCACCTCCGCCGACAATGCCGGCCATTGCCGAATAGGCAACAAGGCTAATAATTGTGATGGTTACACCCTGGACAATGCCAGGCTTTGCTTCAGGAATCAGTACATCGTTAATGATCATCCATGGAGTCGCGCCAGTCGCAACCGCAGCTTCTATGACTCCTTTATCAATTTCCCGAAAGCTTTGCTCAACGATTCTGGCAAAAAATGGAATGGCCGCAACCGACAATGAAACAGATGCCGCAGTCGGACCAATTGTCGTGCCAGCAATCAAATTCGCAAGCGGGAGCAGGGCGATCAGCAAGATAATGAACGGAACCGAACGGATCATATTGACGATGAAGCCGGCAATATTTTTAAAAAGCTGGTTTTCCAGGAACAGTCCTTTGTCAGTGACAAAAAGAAGGACTCCTGTTGGCAATCCAACGATGATGGCGACAAGGATGGAGATGCCGACCATATAGATCGTTTCAAAAAATGCTTTATTCAATTCAGGCAGCAATGTAATCAGGTTATCAAGCAGCATCATCAATCACCTCCAGATTTTTAGTCCTTGCCGCTATATAGGCAATCGCCCGGTCAATCTCCAGCTGGTCGCCCGAAACCTCCATAATGAAAACTCCCAATGGAATATCCTGAATATATTCAATCTTTCCATGCAGGATATTTCCGCGAACCTTATAGGTCTGGAACACATCAGAAATGACTCCCTGTTCGGCAATCTCACCCTGGAAATAGATTTTGATCATTTTCCCTCGACGCTCCTCCAGCAATCTTTCCGGCAGGTCGAATTGAAGGATGGAGTTGACGAAGTCCTTTGTGAGTGCTTGTTTCGGATTCGCGAAGACTTCATACACCTCTCCTTCTTCAATGATTTTCCCGTCTTGCATGACAGCCATCCTGTCGCAGATGGTCTTGACGACTTCCATCTCGTGGGTGATCAGGACAATCGTGATGCCCAATTCACTATTAATCTTTTTAAGCAGGGATAGAATTGATTTCGTTGTGCTTGGATCCAGAGCAGAAGTAGCTTCATCACATAAGAGCACAGATGGATTGTTCGCCAGCGCCCTGGCGATACCAACCCTCTGTTTCTGTCCGCCTGACAATTGTGCCGGATAGACTTCTCTTTTATCAGTAAGCCCGACCATATCAAGAAGCTCCGTCACTCTTTCATTGATTTTCAGTTTCGGAATGCCGGCCGCTTTCAGTGCAAAGGCTATGTTTTCACTAACTGTCTTTGCGCTGACAAGATGGAAGTGCTGAAAGATCATCCCGATTTTCAGGCGCGCTTTCCTCAGATCACTCTTGTTCAAAGAAGTAAGCTCCAGACCGTCAATATGTATCTCTCCGGATGTTGGTTTTTCAAGAAGATTCAGGCATCGGATTAAAGAACTTTTACCTGCTCCGCTGTATCCGACAATTCCGTAAATCTCTCCCTTTTCTACTTTTAATGAAACTTGGTCAACACCAGTAACCGCCCCTTTTTTTGTTTCATAAATCTTGACCAGGTTTTTCACTTCAATCATGATTTGCACCCCCGTTTTTTAAAAATAAAAAAGCCTCTTTCATTCAAAGAAAGAGGCATCGTAAACATCTATACGACTTATCTTTCAGAATGAAAACATTCTGCAGGAAGTGGCACCTTTCCCAAAAGGAGGTTGCCGGACGTCATAGGGCCTAATCCCTCAGTCTCTCTTGATAAGTAACTTATTTAATTAATTTCGATAATTGAAATATTAAGTCTATCTGATTTATTTGTCAACAAAGTTTTTTGAGGTTTTTCTCATGTTACCGCTTACATGGCTGCAGGAGTAAGGGAATTATTTTTTGAAAAAGAAAACCCCTTGTTTACGATAAAACAAGGGCACCGTAAACAAGGGATCCTGCGATGACATAGGCAGGGTGGACTTTGAATTTTTCCATCAGGATGAAGCTGATTCCGCCAATCAGAATGGTCTGCATCAGCCCGACCCCCTCATAGGAAGAGAAAAAGAAATCATAGGTCATGACTCCTAAAAGGACGGCAATGACAGGGCGGACGACGATTGTCAGCCTTTTGACACGGGGTGAATCTTTGAACTTCATTAACAAACCGAGCAAGCTGATCATCAGGATTAGGGATGGTGCTACCGTGGCAAATACCCCAACTATAGCTCCGAGGATTCCTCCTTCTGCATATCCGATATACCCAGCCATCTTGGTAGCAATCGGGCCAGGCAGGGCGTTCCCCATCGCCAGCACCTCACTGAATTCATTGACTGACATCCAACCATATCGGTCAACGACTTCATTTTCGATTAATGGAATGGAGGCAGGGCCGCCGCCGTATCCTAAAATCCCTGGAATAAAAAAGGCCAAAAATATATGGAAATAAATCACTGCTGCTCCCCTCCTGTTTGTTTATTTTCAGATGTTGCAGGGTCTTTTTTCAGCAAGGCACCGAGCAGCAAGACAAAAATTAAAATAGCGGGATGCAGATTCAAGAATTGAAGAAGAACCAGGCTGCCAATAAGCGCCACAGCTGTCCACGCCCAACCAAGGTTTGATTTACCTGACTTCTTGATAAAATCCCATGTCAGGACAGCAAGCATGACGGCAACAACTGGAACAACAGCCTCTGCCATTCCTTTCACCCAAGGCTCATCTTTGTATGAGTTCAGACCGGTCAGCAGCAGGATCATCAGGATAATTGCTGGAATCATCGTTGCTGCAAGGGCATTGATCATACCAAGGTATCCGCCTACTCGATAGCCAATGTAGCCCGCCATTTTTGTGGCAATTGGACCTGGCAGCGCATTTCCCAAAGCAAGAACATCACCGAATTCATCAGAATCCATCCATTTATATTTTTCAACCACTTCCTTATGTACAAGCGGAATCGAAGACGGGCCGCCGCCATATCCAAGGATTCCCACGCGAAAAAATGCTAAGAATAAATCTCTTTGCTTCAAAACTTCACCTTCTAATCTATTATTGATGCAACTAATCGTATCCTTATGAAATCAAATCAAATCCAGCCTCAAAAGTGTACCGTTCCAGGAACAGCAATCTATTCAATCTATACTTATATCTTGTTTTTAATTATAGACTCATATAATCAATACTGCATGTCAAATTCAAGTTTTTTACCGTGTGGGCCTATTTCATCGTAATTTTCGCCATTCAGATGCTTCATATTCTCCCCGCCACGCAAGGTATTGACGAATTATTAATTATCCCTGCCAATTTTTGATCAATTCGGCAAACTCCACGAATATTTGGACCAAGCAGCATTTCTGCAGTTTCGGCTGCATATAGCTCTTCATATAAGGCTCTTTTCTCATACTTTGTTGCTATTGACTACCAAATATGATTAAATGACCTATTTTTCCTCGCAAAGTAGACTCTTTTGTGAGAAAAGAGCACGCAAACTTATTACCGATCCTTATATTACGTTAAAATCGGCTTTAGGATTTTAACAACAACCTTTACGAAAACAGCCTCATATAAAAAAGTACCACAGCCCTAAGGCTATGATACTCATCTTATTATCTATTAAACTTAAAAACTGAAACGGATACATTCAATTCATTTGTCAGCTTCCTCAGGTCTGTCACCTTTTTCGAAAGGTTGCCGAATGCAGATAATTGTTCCGTTGTGGATGCGGAGATTTCTTCGCTTCCAGCGGCTGTTTCCTCTACGACCGCACTGATCGATTCAACATTATGCAGAACCCTGGCTCCCAATTCCTTCGAAGCTTCCATACCTTTGACAAGCTTAGTAACTTTCTCTGAGATGCCGCTTACCTTCGATTCAATATTCACAAAAGCAGACATTGTCAGGCTCATTGATTCCATCTGCTCTTCTGCAATTGCTCCGCCTTTGTTTACCGCTTCTCCGATTCCTTCAAGTCCAGTCTTTAGGAGATTGACCATATCAAAGATTTGTGTTGTGGCTCTGTTGGATTCTTCAGCCAGCTTCCTGACCTCTGAGGCAACGACTGCAAATCCTTTTCCGGCTTCTCCTGCCCTTGCTGCTTCAATCGCCGCATTCAATGCCAGCAGATTGGTCTGATCCGCGATGGCTGAAACAGTTTGGGCCATATCCTGGATTTTTGCCGCATAGCCTGCAAACTGATCAGTCGCTGCCTGGATTGAAGCAGAGGCTTCTTTGTTTTCGGTAATTAAGACTTTTTGCCCCTCGATCGCTTTTCTGCCTGCGCTGATTGCTTCCACCGCTTCCTGGCTATACGAGGAAGATTCCTGGGTGTAATCGAGGTTCAGCATGATTTCCTTATCCATTTCATCAATCAGCTCGACTGATTGCTGAAGATCTTCCGAGACAGTCTGGGCACCTGCAGAAAGCTCATCCGTTGATATAGCCACTTGGTTGGAGATTTCCGTCAGCGCGATATTTTCCTGCTCGATTTCTCCTGCGAAATCTTCCACTTCCTTGCTTGCCATGTTCACTTTTTGCAGCAGGGATGTCAATTGGGCTGCCATCATTTCAAAAGACTCGTTCAAAGTTCCAAGCTCATCCCTGTGTTTGTAAGGAACTTTTTCGATCATCAAGTTTCCTCTGGCGATTTCCTGGGCATTGAAGGCAATCTGCTTCAGCGGCCTGGTGATTGAGCTGGTAAGCCTGATTCCAATACCACCAGCAACAATCACAAGCAAGATGCTGCCGATGACAGCCGCCAAGATGATGAATTGGATCTGGTTCTTCAAATCCTCCTGCAGAAAATCATAGTATTCATTGACCTGGATATTCAATAGGTGCAAATCGTTCAGGATTCCTTCACTGCGCAGTGACTGACGCTTAACTTCAGCACTTACCTTGTCCTCAAGAGCTTGTTTAGCTTCAGACTCCAGGGTGCTGAACTTTCCAAGTGCCTTTTCCAGCACGATTTTGCTGTTCTCCTGCTGTATCACTTCTTTTGCCTGAGCAAAAGTCTGCGAGGTCTTCTCCATTTTCACCAAAGCATCCTGCTTGTTGCCTTCTGTTGGATTGAAGGAAAAATTGCTTAGCGATTGCTTTACGGCCGATGTTTCAGCCTGCAGATTCTGGACAGTCAGCAGTACCTGGACATAGTCCTGATTAGATGCCTGGACCATCAGCATCCTGTAAATGATGAAAGAAATCATCACAATCGATAAGCCAATGGCGAGCAATAAGTTCAATAGTAATTTCTTCTTGATTGTCATCTTGGTTCCCCCAGTTGCAGCTGTTAATCTAGCTGGATTGAAACTTCATTTGTTGATAATTGTTCTTCCAGGTCTTTTAATTTCTTGTCCTGTTCTGGTGTCAGTTTGATCACACGAATTGGTGCTAGCCCGATTCCTTTCTCATTTATGCCCAGCTCGATTTGCCTGGATTCGAGTTTCTTTTCGGACTGGAATTCCTTTACTACTTCGTATAGAGCGATATCCACATTTTTCAGCATGGAGGTAATGATTGCTTTTTCGGCAAAAAAGTATTGATCGCTATCCACACCAATCGCGAATTTTATCCTCGCTTGCGCTTCCTTCAGCACACCTACTCCGGTGAAACCAGCCGCAGCATAGAGGACATCCGCACCCTCATCAATCATTCCGGAAGCAATCTTCCCTCCAAGCTCTGCATTGCCAAAGTCATTTGCGTATTCAACCTTAACCTCGGCTTCTGGATTCACAGATTTTACTCCCTGCTCAAATCCCACCTTAAACTTGTGGATCAGTGGGACATCAGCTCCGCCAACAAATCCAATGATATTTGATTTTGAGACCATTCCTGCTACGGCACCGGCCAGGAAACTTCCCTGTTCTTCTTTAAAAGTAATCGATGTGATATTGTCCATCTCTGATACCGAATCGACAAGAACAAATTGTTGTTCAGGATATTTTTTCGCCACCTTTTCAAGGTCTTCAAGAACCATGAAGCCAAGACCGATGACAAGGTCATTTCCCTCTTCCACCAACTCCGTGAATCCTTTCTCATAGCTTCCTGCTTCCTGCAACTCCCGATAATCAAAAAGAATATCAAGTTCGTCCCGTGCCTTTGTCAGGCCGGCAAACGCCGCATCACTAAAAGATTGGTCACCTAGTCCGACGTCAGACAACATAATGCCAATTTTTACCCTTTCTTTTGCGTTCAACTCGGTAGTGGTGCATCCAGCAAGCCCTCCTGCGAGTAGTGTCACGATTATAAGCACAAACATGATTCGTTTCATCTTGGTGTCCTGCTCCCTTTTCAGTTAAATTTATATCTTATTCATCGACCATTGCTAATTATTGTTTATGCCAAAAAATAAAGTCTATCTTTTATCAATTTTCTAAAAAATATAAAAACAGGCTGTGATTACCCAGCCTGCTTCGATTACATTATTTAATTTTTGTAAACCTGTTCAAATCGCCATTCTCGCCTAATACAATCAGGATATCCTCTGCTCTAAGCGTTTTCTCTGGATCTGGAGAGATGTCGACCTTGTTAGCGGTCTTCACGCCGATAACCGTGATATTATATTTGGCACGCAAATTAATTTCAATCAGGTTCTTCCCTGCCATGCTCATCGGAAGTTTGATTTCCTCGATACTATAGTCATCCGATAGCTCGATAAAGTTCAGTACATTGGGTGATGCCATCAGCTGGTGGGCGACTCTCTCCCCCATATCCCGTTCCGGGAAGATGACTTTGTCGGCGCCAACCTTGAACAGTACTTGTGCATGGTGTTTGTTAAGGGCTTTGGCAACAACGTTGGCAACACCCATTTCTTTTAAAATAAGTACAGTAAGGATACTTGCCTGGATGTCGTCCCCGATCGCCACGATGACGGTATCAAAGTTCCTGATTCCTACAGCCTTTAACGTTTGCTCATCCGTTGAGTCACCGATTACCGCATGGGTAACAAACTCCTTATAGTCCTCGATATGCTGTTCACTTTTATCAATCGCAAGAACTTCGTGCCCTTCATGATAAAAAGTGGTCGCTACACTGGAGCCGAAACGTCCCATACCAATTACTGCGAACTGCTTTGCCATAATAACTTCCTCCTACCCAATCATCACTTTTCCAGCTGGATATCGATAATGATCCTCTTTTCTTTTTTTCGTAACTGCAAAAGCCAGTGTCAGCGGACCAACCCGGCCAGCGAACATCGTAATCGTTATTAATATTTTTCCGTATGGTGACAGCTCAGGGGTCAGGCCCATTGAAAGCCCTACTGTTGAAAAGGCTGAAACTGCCTCAAAGAATATCATCAAAAAATCTTTACCTGGTTCAGTGACAGTCAACACCATTGTAACCAATCCTATTAAAAAAAGTGAAATCATTGTAATCGTCAACGACTTGGAGACAATGCTTAGGTCCATTCTTCTGCCAAAGAATGTGATATCCTCCCTGCCGCGAATTTGTGATCTGACTGCACCAATCAGGACTGCAAAGGTGGTGGTCTTGATTCCTCCGCCCGTAGAACCCGGCGAAGCGCCAATGAACATCAGGAAGATGATCAAAAATAAGGTCGACTGTTTCAAGTCAGGGATATTTATTGTATTGGATCCAGCTGTCCTCGGTGTGACAGCCTGGTAAAGCGCTCCGAATATTTTACCAGTCATCGTCATCGGCTTCAAGGTGGAAGGATTGTTAAATTCCAGGATAAAAATCAGGACAGCTCCTCCAAACACCAAAACAGCTGATAATGCCAAAACGACTTTTGAATGCAGGGAAAGCCTTTTAGTCCTGCGATAGTCAAAAAGCTCATTCATGACAATGAATCCAATCCCACCCAAACTGATAAGAGTGACCATGGTAAGATTGACGACCGGGTCTTCAGCATATGCAGTGAGCCCACTGAATCCACCCATCAAATCAAATCCAGCATTATTAAAGTTCGATACGGCATGAAAAAAACCGAAATAAATCGCTTTGCCCGCAGCCATCTCCTGTGAAAACCTCAGAGAAAGGATGATTCCGCCAGCGATTTCGACTGCCGCTGTAAAAAGGAAGATTCGTTTGACAAGCCTGACAATCCCTTCTACCGTCGCGTTATTCAATGACTCCTGGATGATCAGTCTTTCTTTAAAGGAAATTCTTTTCCCTAAAATAAATGCAAGCAAAGTGGCGAAACTCATGAACCCCAGTCCGCCGACCTGGATCATCGACAGGATGACCATTTCCCCAAACCGCGTAAAGGTATCGCCTGTGTCCACGACGACAAGGCCTGTTACACAGGTTGCTGAAGTTGCCGTAAATAACGCATCTAAAAGAGGAAGTCCTTTGCCATCGACTGTTGAAGATGGCAATGACAGCAACACTGTCCCAAACAAAATAATGGCTCCAAATCCAAAAACAAGTACTTTCGGCGGATCCATCCTGAAAAACAAATTACTCCTCATGATCCTTCCTTCTTTCCTTAGTATGAGGAAACCATGCGTCTAATATTTCTTTGCAGGGACTTTGTTCAAACTGGAATTTTCAAATAGCCGGCATATCTAAAATACAGCAAAACAAAAAAGCCCACAGAGGCTAAAAGATAGCAGCCTTGTGGACTTTGAACAAACCTGTCACACAAGCTTCATCTTCCTCATCTGCAACGCTTACGGAGTTAGCTGTCGGATTAGGGCTCAGAATAGCCCCGCCTATCATTCAGGCCTCACCCCAAGTGGATTGCATCCACAAAGTTGGTTCCCCCGCTCCAATTGGATTCAGCGATTTAGAAATATGAAACTCATTTAATTTTGTATAGAAATCTGAAACTGTTGTAATCATACTCCTCCCATATTCTACTTGTAAACAAGAACAGAACGCCAAAAATGACTCTTTTTATTCAATTTAAAGCATTATTTATACCAAATCACAGCCTTTCTCACTAAATCATCGTTTTGCTTCATTTTTTACTTCTGTAATAATGCGTGCCATTCCTACTCCCGGACTAAGCGGTTTATAGTGATTCATTTTAAGGTAAATAATAGGGTTGATAAAATACTTATTTCTGTGAATAGATTTTGGGGAGGTTAATCCTGGATGAAAGCCATGATTATTTTGAATCCATCTTCAGGAAAAGAAAAAGCGGCTGACTACGCTGAAAAAATAGAGGAAACCTTAAGAAATCAGTACAATGATATAGATATTCGAAGAACCGAAAAAGAAGGCGATGCTGCTGCATTTGCTACCGAAGCCTGCGTTGCTTTATACGATGCTGTCATTGCCATGGGCGGGGACGGGACAATCAACGAGGCGATAAATGGACTGGCTGAACAAGCCCACAGGCCTGCTCTCGGCATCATCCCACTTGGTACGGTCAATGATTTTGCCAGGGCTCTCAACATTCCGCTGGACCCCTATGAAGCTATTTCTATTCTGGATGGGCAAAACCTCCGGCCAGTAGATATAGGCAAAATCAATGAACATTACTTCGCCAATGTCATAGCAGTCGGTGCGATTGCAGAAGCCTCTTATAGTGTGAGTCCTGAATTGAAAACAAGACTTGGTCCACTTGCTTATTTTATGGAAGGGGCGAAATCGTTCCTAAGTGGTGAGACAATCGAATTATGCGTTGAACATGATAGCGGGAAATGGGAAGGCCAAACTTTCCTGCTGATTGCTGCACTAACGAATTCTGTTGGCGGGTTTGAGGCCCTTGCCCCTAAAGCCAGCGTGAATGATGGAAAGTTTCATGCATTCATTATTAAAAAGATGTCTGTCCCGAAAATTGCTGCACTGATCCCATCCCTTATGAAGGGAGAATTGCAGGAAAGTGAAGAAGTAGAATATATACGAAGCTCCTTCCTTAATGTAACTTCCGGCAAACACCATGTGGTGAATATCGACGGTGAAGAAGGAGAGCCATTGCCATTTAAGGCGAAAGTGCTACAGAGCCATTTGGAAGTGTTTGTACCGATAATAAATGAATAAATAAAAAACCTGAGCAAAGGAATTCCCTGCTCAGGTTTTTTTTGGTTTATTTTACGCTTGAATTAAAGTTGTAGAAGAATTTAGCTGTAATTGAGCCATCTGCATTTTCTGTAATGCCAGTCACATGGATTCCAGAGTCAGCAGGTGTATCACTAAAGCCCTTCCAGAAGTAGTAAGAACCAGTGTGTACATTTCCGCTTACTGGAGTGATTTTGCTGCCAGTCTTGAAGAAGTCACCTGCATTACCGCGGTTAAGGTTCTTCTCAAGCTCATACAGGCCATCTGCCTGAAGGACTGACAATCCGTAGTGAGTGACTACATCACCATTGCTGGCAGTCTGTGACTGGTTGAACTGGAAGCGCTTGTTCATCCAGTTTTCTACGTTGTTCGGACGGAATCCGGCAGTCTGGTAAAGATTGATGACATTTTCATCTACATGCCATGCAAGCAACCCTTTAGAGTCTTTGCCCTGGCGGATTAATCCCTGGTTAAATCCATCCTGCTGGACGTTTTCGAACAAGAAGTATTCTGTTCCATTTGAGCCTGGAACTTCCATCTTCACAATCGCGTTGTCTGCGGATGCTTTGTTAACCGGAGGCAATGTGATTGTTTGTACTCCATCCTCTGGCTTAACTTCGACAGGATTTACCCATCCAAGGAAAATCTTTGAGAACGGATCAAAGTGTGTAGGCGAGTTTCCGCCATAAACAGCTGCATCTGGATAGCGCATCCATGATCCGCCTGCCATCATTGAATAGTTGCCAACACCCTCTGAAGTATAAACAGTGTCATAAAAATCAGGAAGGCCTAAAGCATGTCCGAATTCGTGTGCATATACCCCAGTTTGAGCAGGGAATGGACCCGTTTTCGCTTCTTCTTTATATGTCTTCGTTGCAGCGTCAAAACCTGCTACGTTGCCGCCGATTCCTGGCTGGATGTTGTAGTTGTTTACGAGTACGCCATCGTAAGTCATGTCTTCTTTAATCGTTCGGTCGATCCATGCTGACTGGCTGATCCCCTCATGCTGTGGAGCAGGCTTTCCAGTTTCATAGTATTTTCCATAGAATAATGCACTTAACAGGCTCCACTTGTGAGACCAAAATTGAGCAGGGTCACGGCTGAATTCCGCTCCAGTTCCTTCGTGTACGACGAAGATATTTGGTACTTCACCATTTTCTGCATACTGTGAGAAATCAACCTGGTCGTCCGCTGCCTTTAAAAGGTCACGAATGAACTCACCAGTATGTGCATCGCCGTTTTCGTTTCCAAGTACGTATTTACCGCTTTCTGCGTATTTACCTTCCTGATCTAAATAATAGGAAGCGCCCTTCGGCATTTCTACCCATACAAATTCAGTATCTTCTTTGCGGACAAGGTTGGTTTTTCCGTAGCTTGATTCCTTATAGGCATTTTGCATTGTACGATTCTTTGGTACATCTGGTCCATCGTATTTCTTGAATTGCTCTAACTCATACGGATTGTATTCAGTACCGAAGATTAGATCTTCATAATACTTTGCAGGCACCTGTCCTGGCATATCTCCAACTGGCTCATCCCCATCAGGATATTTTGCCAAAAGAACGAGTACCGGAATATCACCTGTTGCTTCCTTATAAGCAACATGATTGTCTCCAGGCTCCTGGAACTTTGTGCCATTCTGCGCGGCTTTCTCTGCAGGGTCTACCTTCGATAGATCGATACCCAATTTCTTTGCTTTTTCGGTTAGCTCAGGAGAAGCGCCAACATGGTCGGCCAGCCCGATGTGATATTTACTTTCTTGCTTAGCCGTTGTGTCAGTTCCATTGATTCCTGCAAAAACTGCACTTCCAGCTAGGGCAAGTGATAACGCTGATGTTGAAAGGACTTTTAACAATTCATTCACTCCCTATTTAGAATGTTTCTATTTCCTAAATAATATAAAAGATTCAGTATATTCTAAATAGGGATAAAGTATCGTTTGATAGTTTTTTTCGTGAGTCGAAAGGCTTAACTATCAATATTGCTCTATAAAAATTAACTATATTTCCATAATTACCTAAATAATACCTTTATACTAGCTCGATAGGAGGGAGTTGCTCCGACTTTTTGCTGTTCCGCTCTTAATCTTGGCCAAGATTGCACCATGTTCGGACAGCTTTTCACGATTTTCCTTCAAACCTGTCTGAAGTTGGACCATGTTCGGACAGCTTTTTTGCTTTTCCTTCAAACCTGTGTGAAGTTGGATCATGTTCTGACAACTTTTCACGTTTTCCCTTCAAACCTGTCTGAAGTTGCATCAAGTTCGGACAACTTTTCACGTTTTCCCTTCAAACCTGTCTGAAGTAAGATCATGTTCTGACAACTTTTCACTCTTATCCTTGAAACCTGTCAAAATAACTTCGCTTTCTTGACAGCTTTGGGGCTCACTGCTTTAAACCTGTCATAATAACCTCGCTTTTTTGACAGCTTTGGGCTATCCACCTTAAAAACTGTCTAAATAACCAATGTAAGTTTATCTCAAAAAAAAACAAGACTCCGCAGAAGCGGAGTCTTGTTTAAATAAATCTTACAGGATATCCATCCAAATCTTGATTGCAGTACCTAAGATCAAGAATGCGAGGATATATTGAAGAATCTTAGTATTCACTTTCTTACCAGCATTTGCACCCATTGGCGATGCGATTAGACTGGCAACTACCATGATCAATGCCGGCCAAAATTCCACCTGGCCAGTGGCTAGCTTACCCACTGTCGATCCAATTGAAGAAATGAAGGTAATGGCAAGTGATGTTGCAATTGTCATTCGAGTAGGAATCTTCAACACAACAAGCATGATTGGCACCAGCAAGAATGCTCCGGCAGCGCCAACAATACCCGCTCCAATCCCAACGATGAATGCAAAGATTGCTGCCAGCCATTTATTGAAAGTAACCTGGTCCAGCGGGATCTCATCTACACCCTTCTTTGGAACAAACATCATAACAGCAGCAATCAAGGCAAGAATACCGTAGACAAGGTTGATGCCGCCTTCAGACATGAAGCGGGAACCGTAGCTTCCGATCAAGGAACCGACCAGGATCGCGGAACCCATATAAATAATCAAGGTCTTGTTCAGGTATCCGCCCTTACGGTAGGCCCAGACACCGCCGATTGTCGCGAAGAAAACCTGGACCGCACTGATCCCTGAAACTTCGTGCGCGCTGAATGCAGCAATGCCGAACAATGGCGGAATGTATAATAGCATTGGGTATTTAATGATTGAACCGCCGATTCCAACCATCCCGGAAATATAAGAACCGATAAAACCAATTAGAAAGATGACAATAAGATATGTGAAATCCATCGGGCTTCCTCCTTTTTGTAGATAACTACTTCCACAGGAATGCCTCGAAGCATTCCCTATTCAAAAAACGCATAAGAAAAGGGAGACGAGCTCCCCCTTTCGTTCAATTACGCCTTCTTCATCCAGAACTTGAACACACCGTTTTCTTCTTCATGCTTAAGAAGTTCGTTTCCAGTGGATTGTGCCCAAGCTGCTAAATCTTTTACAGCGCCTTTATCAGTTGTATGGATTTCTAGTACATCTCCAGATTGAAGGTCAGTGATGGCCTTCTTTGTTTTTACGATTGGCATTGGACAAGCTAGTCCCTTTGCGTCTAATACTTTTGCTACGTTCATGTTAAAATCCTCCTTGGTTGTATAAAAAATTGTATTTTTTAATAACGATCAGGGAGCAAAGCCCCCTATTCAGATTTATCTTACCGCACAGCGGTTTGGTCCGATTTCCATTTCTCTTTGCTTCTCATCGTCTGGGTTGATTTTGCCCATGTTTGTTTCACGGATTTCCTGGTATGCATTTGGCTGTGGCGGCAGGTTCTCAGTCACAAGTCTTCTGAACTCAGCCTCGTCTTCGATGTTCAAGCCATGGTTCTTGGCGAAAAGTGTACCTAATTTTTCAGATACGCTGCCATCTTCATTCAACTCTTCAATAATCATGAAGTGTGCAGGAAGAACGACAAGCTCATCAGAAAGCTGCTTGTAGCGAGTGTATAGTGAGTTTCTCAAGTCTGCTACCCAGTCTTCTGCTTTACCAGCAAGGTCTGGACGTCCAATTGAATCAATGAATAGTATATCCCCGGATAGAAGATATTTTTCATCTACAACAAAAGATGTAGAACCGATTGTGTGGCCCGGTGTATAAAGTGCGTTGATGTCGATGTTTGTTTCACCGATTTTTACATTGTTGCCATCTTCAAGAGGCTGGTAATTGAATGTGACTTCATCAGCGTCTTTTGGAGGCAGCCAGTATGCTGCACCTGTTGCTTCCGCAATTTTTCTTCCGCCGGAAATATGGTCGGCGTGCAGGTGTGTATCGAAAACGTGCTTGATTTCAACGCCAAACTCTTTTGCGAAGTCCAGGTAAACATCTGTCATTCTTGTTGCGTCGATCAATGCTGCTTCACCGTTAGAAACTACTGCATATGAAAGGCAGCCTTTTCCGATGCGGACGAACTGGTACATTGCTCCGCCATCTTTAAGATCTCCAACCTTTACTGGCTCAAGGTGTTCACTCCATGCTTTCATACCGCCTTGAAGATAAGATACTTCACGGCCAGCTTCATCAAGCATTTCAGCGACCATTACTGAAGAACCTTCTTTTGCACATACAACTAGAACTTCTTTATCAGTAGGTACTTTATCAAGGATTTCTTCTACTCCGTCAAGAAGATCGAAGTATGGGATGTTAAGGTATTCGAAGTTTTCGCCTTCAATTTTCCAGTCGTTGAAGTCGCTCTCGTTACGGACATCAAGAATGAAAAATGGTTCTTTATTGAATACTTTTTTAGTTATTTCTTTAGACGTCATTGCTTTCATAAACTATCTTACCTCCCTGGGTATGGTTTTTTACAAAAAAATAAATTATTATACTTTTGTTTCAGTTGGGCCATTCCATTCAGACATGCCTGGCACTACATTCCAAACCTTCTCAAAGCCTTTGCCTGAAAGTGTCTGGGATGCCATGTCACTTCTGTTGCCTGTGCGGCAAACAACAAGGATTGTTTTGGACTTATCAAGTTCATCGAGTCTGCTTTCAAGTTCACCAAATGGAATAGATACTGCATTTGGAATGTGTCCAAATGCATATTCAGCCGGCTCTCTTACATCAAGGACAACAACATCCTCATTTGCTTCAAGCTTCTTGACAACATCATCATTTGAAACAATGTTTGGATATTTTGTTTCTTCTTGTTCTTCACCTGAACCGCCCTTGCGGATATAGTGCTTAAGAACATCGCCTTCTTCGATGGTTCCAAGATACTGATTGCCAGAGCTTTTAGACCAAGCCTGGATATCCGCCCTAGAACCTTTATCCGTTGCGAGCACCTCTAAAACCTCGCCAGGTATTAAATTGTTGATTGCTTTCTTCGTTCTGACAATCGGCATTGGGCATGCAAGCCCTTTTGCGTCGACTGTAGCATTTGTTTTAACAGTTTCCATTTGTCGACCTCCAATTAATAGTATCTATTAGATGAACAGGTTGACGTTTCCGTCTTCCGCATCAGCAAGGTAAGCTGCTACACCAGCAAACTCAACGCCTTCCATGATTTCTTCTTGCTTAAGGCCAAATAAGTCTACTGTCATTTGGCAGGCAACAAGCTTGACATCCTGCTCTTTTGCCATGTCAATCAAGTCTGGAAGCGGCATTACATTGTGCTTTTTCATTACATCCTTGATCATTTTAGGTCCGAAGCCTGCATAGTTCATTTTTGACATTCCTAATTTGTTCGCGCCTCTTGGCATCATCTTGGCAAACATCTTTTCGATGAAGCCTTTGTCAGCCTGGATTGGCTCATCTTTCCTTAGAGCGTTCAATCCCCAAAATGTGTGGAAAATCGTCACTTCATGATCATAGGCAGCGGCACCATTAGCAATGATGTAAGCAGCCATGACTTTATCATAATCCCCACTGAATAAAATAATTGTGGTTTTTTTCTGTTCTCCCATTATCTCTCTTCCCCTCTTTAATTACGGTAACGGGTATTTATGACTACAAAAAAATATAATATCTTTTCTAACGTGATTACGTTATTAAATACCTCACAGGGTATATATTATATAAAATCAATACCTTTGTCAACCGTAATTATGAATTTTTTATGACTTTTTTTATCATAATTAATCATAACCTTAGAAAACAGCTTTATGACACGGATATTATCATCATATGTTTCAATTTTGGATTGTTGAATGGAATTTGAGTTAAGAAATGAAAAAGACATGCAGCTGATAACATATTTATATAGAAGGAAATAGTTTTCTGGAATAAAGAAAGCTATGAAAAAGCACCTAGTCAGATAAGAGATAGTAAAGTGAATTGAGTTAGAAGAAGTAATAGTGGGATAGTAAAAAGAAATAGAAGCCTGGAGAAATGAACCTTTATAATTAGCAGATTGTAAAGATTTTGATCCAGGCTTGATTAGTCTTCATCAAGCATTCTATATTTTACACTTTCATCGTAAAGGCCGTTTTTCTTGCTCCAGGCCCAGACAATCCCTGCTGAAGCAGTGAATGCGAACATCACCATCAGTAAGAGCCAAGCTCCAGGTACCATAATTGCACCTCCTTTTTGAAAATTGTCCTATACTATCGAATTACTCTAACAGAAATATCGGAAACCGTCCAGAGTATATTTTAGGGGTTGTAAAATAAAATCTTTGGGATTACAATGTGTTCAAATTAATTTGGGAGGTAAGCAAATGGAACATCAATCCCTGGGTTTTTACTTCGATTTTCTTTATTATATCGGAGTCCCTATCCTGATTATCTTCGTCCTTGATACACTGCGCAGAAAGTATAATAAAAAAGAAGAACAAAATTAATAATCCCCTGACAGAGCGAAATCCTTTCGCTCTGTTTTTTTTTTACAAAATTGTAAATTAACGCGTGTTTTTTCCAGTTATATAGCTTGTATAAAACATTTGGATAACACTATAAAAAACTTGAATAACTTTATTTCTGTATGGGATGTATCATGTAACATAGCAGATTGTGAAGAAATTGTGAAATATTTGTGTTTATTTTATGAACAGGGGAGTGTCAAAATGTTTACAGACGAAAAATGGAGTTCTTCCAAGAACTGGTTCATCGCTGCTGTCTTCTGGATCATCATCGGCATGAGCATGGGACTTCTTACTGCAACAAAACAAATTTGGCCAGAATTGTTGAACAATCGCTGGTTTACTTACGGGCACGTGCGTTCTGCCCACGTTATGCTTGTCATCTATGCATGGTTATCGATGGCATATGTAGGCTCTATGTTCTACATGATTCCAAAGCTTGCTAAAACGAAGGTTTATAGCGAGAAGATGGGGAATTTCGCTCTAGTATTTTATAACATTGTCATTTTGGAAGGTTTCTTCGCATTGCTTTTGGGCCAAACCGAGGTCATCGAATACGGCGAATTTCCATTATGGGTAGACGTTCAGCTTCTTGTCGCAATTGGACTTGTAGCTTATAACCTTTTCAAGACAGTTGGACGCCGCCAGGAAAAAATGCTTTATGTCAGCCTCTGGTATTTTCTAGGTTCATTGCTATGGCTGCCTTTGACCTGGATTGTCGGCAACTTCCCGGCACAATGGATTCCAAGCGGGGTGCAGCAAGGTCTGATGGGCTGGTTCTTAGGCCATAACGCAATCGGCCTTTGGATGACAACAGTCGGTGTTGGACAGATTTATTACCTGCTGCCTAAATTGACTGGACGTCCGTTATACAGCCACCAGTTATCCATGATTGGTTTCTGGGCAATCGCTACATTCTATGTTTGGAATGGCCCTCACCACTTGATGAATGGACCGATTCCAGGCTGGATTTCAAAAGCTGGAGTTATTCCTTCAATCGTTCTATTGATTCCGGTATGGGCAGTTCTAGCCAACTTCTGGGGAACGATGAAAGGTTCCTGGTCCCAGACAAGAACAAGCGTGCCGCTCCGTTTCACGGTTGCGGGAACGATTTTTTACCTGTTCGCATGTCTTCAGGGACCTTTGCAAGCCCTTCCATCTGTAAGTTCAGTCATTAAATTCACTCACTGGACTGTCGGGCACGCACATATGGGACCATTCGGTGCGTTCTCTTTCACATCTTTCGCAGCAATCTATTACATCTTGCCTAAAATCGTTGGACGCGAGATGTTCAGCAAGAGAGCAATGGAAGCTCACTTCTGGTTCTCTACTGTTGGTTTCCTAGTATTCGCATTCTCATTGTGGATCGCAGGAGTTGTCCAAGGATTCGCATGGATCGAAGGTGTTCCATTCCTGCAGACTGTATTGATGATGGAGCCTTACGTACAAGGCCGCGCAATCGGTGGAACAATGATGTATGTAGCTCAATTCTTCCTGGCATGGAATATGTATAAAACTATCAAACTAGCAAAACTTGAGAAAAAACAGCAAGCACAGCAGCAAGCTGCTTCTGCTTAATGAGGAGGGAACACGTTGGAACGTAAACCATCAGCTGTATTAATCGTTGCTTTAATCCTATGGACTTTCGGTGTAGCCGGAACGGTCATCCTTCCCCTCTTCGACCAGGAAATCAACTCTGCGACTGCGAGCGGTGAGCTCCGCAACTATCCAGAGGATTCTGCTGAAGCAAGAGGAAGAGAAATATATGTACAAAATGGCTGCCAGACTTGCCATACACAATTTGTAAGAGCATTGCCTGCTGACACGAATCAAAACCTTGGTCCCGTAACTAAAGGCGGCGACTACAAATATGATTTACCCCATCTCTTGGGATCTAACCGTACAGGTCCGGATTTAATGTGGGTTGGCTTGAAATATAACGAAGACTGGCAGCGCCAGCATTTGATTGATCCCCAATCAACAAGCCCGGGAACAATCATGCCATCTTTCGATTATCTATCGAATCAGGAACTTGATGACCTTGTCGCTTACTTGATGAGCCTCAAGCCAACAGAAGAGCGATTGGAAGAGTACAAGAAAGAACGGGAAGAAGCAAAATCAAAGGACCATAACTAAGCCTCGTTTTAATAGCCATTACCTTAAGCCCCGGCAATTTAAGGTAATGATTTTCTATCACAGCATTTTAAAGGCAGGTGCAAAAAATGAAAAAAGAATATCAGCAACATGATAGCAAAGAGGCGGATATCGTCTCTGGTATTAAAATTGAACACAATAAAGTGCCTAAACTCCTGGTAGCTGTATTTTATGTTGTAGCCATCTGGGCGATTGGGTATGCGATCTTCATGCCCGGAAAGCTTGCGGTCGAACCTGCTGCAGCTCCCCAGGATAATAAAGGAGAGCTTATTTTTGAAGGCACTTGCCTGAGCTGCCATGCTACGGGTGCAGCACCTGACTTGAGAGGTGTGACCGACAGGATGCCTGAAGAGGACATCAAGAATGTCATCAAAAAAGGCCGTAACACGATGCCTGCGATCGGACACCTTTATACAGAGAAAGAAATCGACAAAGTTTATGAATACTTAGAGGACTACAGATAAGGAAAGGAGGATTCTCGTGGGTAAAACTATAACAAGATGGGCATTTTTTATCATTATTTTCACTCTTCCATTCTGGAACGGCTTCAGGATGGATATCGACAATGAAAAATTGTTCTTATTCGGCTTCGAATTATCCTATGAAGCTGGCTATCTATTTTTCGTTTTCTTATTCTTGTTCCTGATGGCTTTCCTTGCACTATCGCTGATCGTGTACAGGGCGTTTTGCCAGTATGCATGCCCGCACAATACCTTCAGCATGCTTTTGAACAAGATTGAAGCAAAATTAGGTGAGAAAGGAAAAGCGGTAACCTTCCTGCTGGCTTTCGTTGTAAGCATCTTCATGGCTTATGCGACAGTAAGTTATTTTTACAATCCCATCACGATTTGGGAATCACTCGTTAACTTTAAAATGAATAAATATTTCTTCCTTGTAACTTCAACTGCTGTTCTATTTACAACTTTATCTTACAAGGCCAGGAACTCATTCTGTAAGGTTTGCCCATACGGACTTGCCCAGGGCATTTCACGTGTGGATGATAAAACTCAATGGCTTACACATCCAGGAGTATGGATTACATGGGGTACTACGACTGCCCTTGTACTAGTCCTGCTTGTTGGGTGGTTCTAAGAAAAACCAAAAGCGAGGTGAAAACATAAATGAATAAAATCTTGAAACTTTCAGCATTCGCACTACTTTCAATTTCTCTTACTGCCTGCTCTGAAGCAGCAGTGAAAGATACATCACTTGATGATAAAAACAGCAAAGAACTTCCTCCAATCCATGAGGACTATTCTTCGAACTGGTGGAAAGACCAGCCGAACGGAAACGCGGATACCAATAAGGACTGGGACGGCGAAGGCTGGATCTTGTCAGCAAACGAAGTTAGTAACGGTATTGCCATCGCTGATATTAAAACTGGCAATCCAGTAAAATACTTTCAAAGCTCTGGTACACCTCACCATGTCCACCTGAACAAAGACCAGACATGGGCTTTTGCGACACAGCGTTACGGAACAAGCGTATTAGCCATCAACATGGAGACACTAGAGGCACATGACATCGACTTCCCCGGCTTTGACAGTGATCCTGCACCACAGCATATGACATTCTCGAGAGATGGCAAATACGCTTTTACCTCCTTGAATGGTGTTGGAGCGGTTGGAATGATCGATGCTGAAAAAGCTGAACTTGTAAAAGTCTTCAAGGATGTAGGTAAAAAGCCAAGGGATCTGAATGTCACTCCTGACGGCAAAAAGCTGTTTGTCAGCTTGCAGGCTGAATCTTTCATTACAGTCATCGACATCGAAACAGGTGACATGAGATACCTCGAAAGAACGGAGACAGACTACGGAAAGGGAACAGGTTCCGGTCTGGATATGTCAAACGATGGAAAACTTGTGGCAGTATCCAATACTGCCGACAATGAAGTGGCAATCTATGACGCTGAATCCGAGAAGCTTTTAAAGAAAATCGGAGATATCCCTAAGCCGGTCAACGTAAGCTTCATGGGCGATACTTATGATTTGGTTACAGGGAACCGTAATGATGGATCCATTTCCATCATTGATGCAGATAAACTAAAGTTCATTAAAACCATTAAAACAGGTCCGGGAACAAATATCCCTTATCTTGGTCCAGATGGATACTGGTATACTTCCCAAAATGGTGCAGGGTATCTGACTGTAATGGATCCGGAAGATAACTATAAGATCGTGAGGAAAATCTGGGGCGTACAAAATATCCATTGGCTCTACTGGAGCCCGGATGGCAGCATGATGTTCGGATCGAACTGGGGTGACAAAACCCTTACGAAGATTGATCTGACAAAGAAAAAAGATTTCAGGCAGACCATTCCTGTAGGTTTGAACCCGAACGGAATCGCCATTAAGACTAATGTTCCCAAAGAGCAGCTCCTTGCAAACCAAAAAGGCAATGAGGAAGAAGCAAACAAGATCAAAAAAGCTTCCACTCTCGTATTCCCGGATGCAAGGAATATTAATGAAGAAGCATTCCTGGGCACTTGCCTGACTTGCCATGATATCGGCCGTATTATGAGGAACAACAGTAAAGGTGCTGAGGCGTGGACATCAGTTGTTGACCGTATGAAAGGAAACGGAGCGAAAATGACCGATGAAGAGAGACAGCAAATCATCGATTACCTGGCTTCTGACGAGCATAAGTCCCTTTCAATCCAAACGGAACTCGAAATGGAATTGGCTGAACAAAACAAAGATAAAGATAAAGAATAAGAACAACTAGCTCGATCGCATTTGGCTAGAACCATCCTATATACGCTGTTGCTGCACAAAAGAAAAACCCTAATGCTTCTTAACAGGGAGCATTAGGATTTTCATCTAATTCTTTTATATAGTCCCATAATCTCTCATGAAGATTGGACTTAAACTGTTTATCCTTCCTTAACAGGTAAAATGGGCGGAAACGGTCCCTGTCCTTGAAAGAACTGACCATAAGCTGTCTTGTTTTTACCTCGGGGCAGATCGCCAGCTTGGAAAAGACAGCTACACCAAGTCCATTTTTCACGCCTTCTTTGATGAGCGTGTTGCTATTATACACGAGGACGGATTTCGGTTTGATGTTTAACCCATTCCATAGATCCAGTGTTGCCTGCCTCATTGCACATCCTGGCTCTCTGATCAGCCAGGTCATTTCTTCGAGCTTGGCAGGGTCCTGGATTTCCGGGTCTACCCTAAGCTGTGGAGAAACACCCAGAACGAGCAGGTCATCATAGAACTCATGAGAAATGAAGTCATATCGGCCGGCCTGTCCCTCGACAAGCGCAAGATCAATATCAGAAGCATACAGCAAATCAGTAATGTGGACAGATGTTCCGATAGTGATCTGGATTTGGTTGCTTTTAATATCAGGATTCAGCTTGATGAAATCCTGAACCATTTTCGAAATAAGGCATTCGCCGATCGTATTGCTGCATCCAATCTTGATTGTTTGACTTGAGTCTCCTTCCGCAAGGATTTTTTCCAGTTTCTCATTCAACGCAATCAACTGCTGGCCATGTTCATACAATGTTTTGCCAGCCTCTGATAATTTGATTTTACGATTGGCCCTTATGAATAACTGTTTATTGTAATAAGTCTCTAACTGAATGATTTGATGGCTGACGGCTGGTTGGGAAAGATTGAGCATCTTCCCTGCCTGGGAAAAGCTCTCATATTTTGCAGCAGCAATAAAAGTCTTTAAATGTTCCAGATTCAATATGATCGCACCCCTTTATACTATAGAATTGGAGGGAATAAAATGAAAAAAGTAGATATTGTCATTACCGTTATTGTATTATCTGTTTTTATCTTCGGCTTGATGTACTTTACCAAAGATGATTCCGTCACATATCGCGACGTTAAATTCGAAATTGCCTCATTGTCCATATTATCCACTGTTTCCCTGTTTACCTATTTCGGTATCAGAAGAAATTTAAATCATTAATTGGCATTATACCACACAGGGTTTAAGTTGTGAGAGGAAATATTGTTGAGTAAAACCTAGGAGAACTCCTAGGTTTTTTTAGTATCAGAATGTATATCATTTCAACTTAGAGAATTGTCCAGCTCCAGCGCCTAGCCAGTTTTCATCTCCGAGATTCTTCCTCGAGTATCTTGCGAGAAGCGTCAGCTTTGAGCAGCTCGAGACGTCTGTCTAGCTGCGGCTCCTAACTCCTCGAGTCGTTTCGGTCCTGCCAATGAAGTCAAAGAACGACTTCACTGTCAGGCCCTCCAACGCTTGTCGGAGTTGGGCAGTCGCCTACGCATTTCGTTTTCGGTCCGCCCTATGAAGTCATAGAGCGACTTCACCGGTCGGCCCTCTGAAGCACAGGAAGTGCCAGACCCGCCAGCCACACGAAGTGGCGTTATAGGCGGGCAACGCTTGTCGGGGCTGCCAAGGCGCTTGCGCTTTTCTTATGTTCCTTGAAGCAGTATACTAGCAATCAAAAGCACGAAAAACCGTGCCGGCAAAAATAAGTGAATAAATTTGAAACTTATCTTCAGTCATTATACAATAAAAACACACTATACCAACAGGGGTATATTTTTAGTATTCTTAATTAATCCTTAACAAATACATCACAATATAGATAAAAGAAAAGGAGTGACTATTTTTATGACAGAAATCGGTTTATTTTTTGCTTTTACTGCTGGAATTTTATCATTCTTCTCACCTTGTGTTTTCCCTCTTCTCCCTGCTTACATAACACATTTGACTGGCGGAAAGATTGAGGGATCGAAAGTTGCAGTCGATCGCACAACACTATTTACCCGTTCATTTGGTTTTATCGTCGGTTTTAGTTTGATTTTTATCGTCATGGGTGCCTCGGCATCTTTCCTTGGACAGGTTTTCGCAAATTACCGGACAATCGTCATGCAAATCGCAGGATTGCTGATCATCATTTTCGGTTTGCAGATGGCCGGCTTGCTGAACATTAAGTTTCTGATGATGGAAAAGAAGGTTCAATCCGAAACCAAATCGAAAGGTGCATTTGGTTCCGTGTTCCTTGGTATGGCGTTTGCTAGCGGATGGTCACCTTGTGTCGGCCTCGCACTCTCATCCATCCTGCTTTTGGCGAGTTCTTCCGATACTTTATATCAGGGAATGTATCTGCTGACTTCTTATTCTCTTGGAATGGCAGTTCCTTTTCTAATCATATCTTTTGTCATTTCTTATTCATTAAAAGCAATCAAGAAAATCAACAAATATCTTTCTAAGCTTGCACTTGTGAATGGTATGATTATGGTAGGTATGGGCTTCCTTGTCCTTTCCGGGCAAATGCAGAAAATCAGTGCCTGGCTGTCTGCTTACAGCTTATTCGGAGTTTAATTCCTGCTGTAATGCTTTTTATTATATAAGTTGAACTTAACCATTATCGATTAAATGGAGCGGAAGGTGCGTAGACTCCTCGAAAATGCTGGAACATTTCCATCGTGCGTGGGCGGGTTCGTGGAAGCTCAACCAATGTCCTGCGGGATGAAAGGTCAGTGGAGACCCCACAGGCGCTTGCGCCGAGGAGACTCCCAGACCGCCAAGGAAGAATTTGCACTTAATTCTTCCCGCGGAAAGCGAAGCACCTGGAGCGAAATGAAAAGTTAAACTTTCTAGTTCAACTTATATAGTTGATATAAGGCAGTATTAAGGAGTGACCTATACAGTGAAGAAAGAACTGGTTGGCAAAAGTGTACTGGTTGTCGAAGATGATCCTAAAATCCGTACGCTTGTAAAGATTTATTTAACAAATGAAGGCTACGAGGTCCTTGAAGCGGACAATGGGATTGCTGCACAGGAAATGATTGAAAAATATGATCCATGCATCCTCATCCTTGACCTTATGCTCCCCGGCAAAAGCGGTGAGGAAATTTGCCGCTGGCTCCGCAATGACCTCGAAAGCATGATGCCTGTCATCATGCTGACCGCAAAAGCTTCTGAAAAGAGCAGGATCGAAGGCTTCAAGCTTGGCGCCGATGATTATGTCGTAAAACCATTCAGTCCAGCGGAGTTGATGGTCAGGATTGAAGCGGTGCTTAGAAGGACGGCAAGCCGATGCGGGAAGCTGACTTTTACTGGCCTGACCATTAAACCGGCTAAAGGGCTGGCAATGATCGATGGCGAACAGCTCGATTTGACCAATTTTGAATTCAGGCTTCTTCATATGTTCATGCAGCATCCTGGTCAAATCCTTTCTAGGACGCAAATACTCGATACCATTTATGAAAACAACGAAAAAGCCGTTACTGAGCGGACCATTGACGTCCATATAAAAAATCTCCGTGAAAAAATAAAAGAAAAAACGCCGAAGGATTATATTCAGACTGTAAGAGGAATGGGGTATAAATTTGCGGCGAATTAAAAGCATGGCGAATTTATTGTTATCCAAGCTTGTCGCAGTCAATAGTGTCGTCATCCTGCTGGTTATTATGCTTGCAGGGATATCAGTAAAAGATTATGCCTGCTTTCTTGTCAATAGCGAACAGGTGACAGGGACACAGCTGGTTGACACATTAAATTCCTTCCTGGTAAAAGTGAGTGTCGTTGCCTTTGTCATTGCCGGGCTTTTGCATTATTTTTCAGTAAAGCGCATCGTGATGCCCGTCAAGACTATGGCTGTTGCTGCCAATCAAATAAAGGAAGGAAAAATTCCCTCTAAGATCGATGTTCACGCCAGCGGGGAATTGGGTGAGCTCGTTTCAAATTTCAACGCCATGACCGAAACGCTCTCTGCGGTGCAAACACGGCGTGAGGAAATGCTCAGGGATATCGCCCATGAGTTGAGGACCCCATTAACGAATATCAACGGCTACCTTGAAGCCCTTCATAATGGTGTATTGACCGGAGACCGTGAGCTGTTCGGTTCTCTATTGGAAGAGTCCAGGCGGATTACGCGGATTGTCGACCTGATCGCCGAGCTGGACGCGTGGAATAAAGAGGTTTACTTTCTTGAGAAGCAGTTTGAAGAGATTGATATTAAACAAGTCATGGCAGAATCACTTGCAGCCTTTCAGCTGAAATTATTGAACAAATTCGAGACAGCCAGCCAGCATATAGAACATGCCCCCATTTTTGGCCATGAAGACGGATTAAAACAAGTCATGTCCAATCTGATTCAAAATATCATAGATTATGATATGGGCGGGGATCTATCAATCAAAGCCAAACCAGATGGCAAGGTGTACAGGATCACTTTTTCCCACAAAGGAACATGCATTGATCCCGAGACGAAAGAACTCATTTTCGAACGTTTTTACAGACTTGAAGAGTCCCGCAGCACAAAAGCTGATGGTGCAGGACTCGGGCTTGCCATCGCAAAAAGCATTATTGACGCCCATCAAGGAGAAATCGGCGTTGATACAGATGGGCATCATCACACATTTTGGGTAACGATTCCAATCTATCGCAAATCTTAATCATTCCTTAACAATCAGGTCACATACTGGTTTATAAAGCAGTTTCGTAAAAAGGAGCGATTGTGATGGAATTTACCTACTATAACGGAAAGCTTATTGGACAAATGGAATATGGATTCCTGCCAATATCTCCGAACACCGAAATGGGATACCGGCCTATGGAATTGTTCGTATCCTCTTTAACAGGGTGCAGCACATCAGTGCTCGCAAATATTCTTGTCAAAAAGAGAATAGACTATAAAAGGATTGACGTGCATGTGTCAGCAGCCAGGAACCCGGAAGAGGCAAACCGGATCGAACAAATGACATTCCATGTGAGAGTCCAGACTGATACCGCGGATAATGCTGTTCAGGCTGAAAAGCTTGCCGGACTTGTCCTGAAAAATTGCGGCATGATTCAATCTGTCATTGGAAGTATTAATATCCAATATCAGGTTGCTTTCACGCCAGACCAGCCAAAAAAAGGTGATGTTGCTTGAACTATATAACATTGGGCAGATTCACGCTGCCTGCAGATTTGCTTGCAGCGTTTGCCGCCATTTTTATCGGAGCCTTGATTTACCGTGTCAAGGAAAAAAAGAGTATCGATGATTGGTTTTGGAATAGCTTCTTCATTTACATTGCGATTTATAAACTCAGTTATGCAGTCTTCAATTTTAAACTGTTCATCGACACCCCATTCTCCCTTCTTTACTTTAACGGCGGTACTGAAGGCCAGATTTTAGCATTTCTAGGAATCGCAATATATTTATTTTGGTTAACAAAGAAAAAGGGAAATACCATCAAAGCTGAGGAATATCTCCCTGGGTACTTTATATTCTTTTTACTATATTGGACAGGATTATTTGCCTTTTCACAGGATTTCCTCGCGGCTGCATTCCAGGCCATCCTATTGGTGTTGTTCATTTTGTTTTACTTAAAAAACATAAAGCTTACCGCTGAGTACGCTATATTGTTCTTGATGCTCGAAGCACTGATAATTAGCCTTTATTCCAATTTACTGGCTGTGGAGAATCTGTTGATTTTCGCACTCGGAATTTACTTAATCATTTTTCAGCGTTTTAATAAGGAGGAATTTCAGCATTGAATAAAAATCTTTTATCATTTGCGATTTTAGCACTGGCTGTTGTCATTTTGGTCGTGAATATCTGGAAACCAGGATCAACAGAAAGTGAAAAAAACACAACAGCTCCAGCAGGCAAATCTGCAGAAACAACTGAAGATATTCCAGGCGCGAAGCTGTCTTCGTTGCGTGAAGGGGCTGAGGCACCTGATTTTGAGTTAACTACACTTGACGGCCAGCCTGTAAAGCTTTCAGATTACCGCGGCCAAAAGGTGATCTTGAATTTCTGGGCGACCTGGTGCCCTCCTTGTAAAGCAGAAATGCCGCATATGCAAAATTTTTATGAAGAACATAAAGATGACGGAGTGGAAATTCTTGCGGTTAACCTGACTAGCATGGATAAAGGTGTGGATGAAGTTCAGAAATTCGTCGATGAGTATGGACTGACCTTCCCAATCCCTCTTGATGAAGAGGGTGATGCAGGAACTACCTACCAGGCATTTACCATCCCAACTAGCTATATCCTCGATGAAAACGGAGTGATTATCAAGAAAATAGTTGGCCCGATGGATGAGAAAATGATGAAGGACCTTACTGGGGTTAAATAAGAAAAGTCGCGGTTATTTGCCCGCGACTTTTTTTGTTTATTTGACATTTTGGCTCTGTTTCGTGGTCGAAATGTCCATTAAACCCTCTTTCTTAGACATTTTGGCTCTGCTCCGCCTCCGAAATGTCCATTAAACCCTCTTTCTTAGACATTTTGGCTCTGCTCCGCCTCCGAAATGTCCATAAACCAAGGGATTTTAGGTGCTCAGGATTTTTGGTTCTGCATCTGCTTTGAATGTACCTTTTTCTTTTAAAAATTGCTTAATAATATCAACTGCATGGACACCATGATAGGTTTTATCAGCTTCAGCGCCTTTAAAAAGCTGCTTGCCTGCCCCCGCAATTTTGTAGTTCTTTCTCAAGTCAATCCCCTGCCCGCCAACAAGAAGCTTCTGAATTCTGTTTCCTTCCGGATTATAAGGCTTGAAGGACATAAATAATCCTGAGGACCTGAGTATATATCCGCCTTTTTGCTTGAATGGGTCTCTCGAAAAAACCATTTCAAGATTCTTCTCAAGAGTATTCATCAGATGCTCTCCTGTCATCTCCAGCGTAAACATCTCAGGGTTCGTGGGAATGATCGTATGCAGGTCATACTTGGTCACATCCCCTGCAGGGAGCGGGGTACCGTACCTCCAGCCATGTGAAAACGCCAAATCACTATCGTACGCATTTAGATAGGCATCGGTAATCAATTGATCCATCGGGGCTTCATTCAAGGTCATCCTGTGTAAAATCGACTCTGTCCTGCCCACTACATGATTCCGCTCCCTGCTGTATGGCTTAAGGATATCCGCAATGATTTCCTCCATCTCCTCATCTGCAGGGAAGCTTTCATCTATGGCTGCCAGCTCGTACTGATAGCTTTCCAGCTTTCCGCCTTCCAGGTTGATTACCAGCTTTCCAATGAAGGAAGCACTGGATCCTGCCTGGACGACTAGAGATCCGTTTACAGTGATTGGCTTTTCGACCCTGTCATGGCTGTGGCCCGATAAGATGATATCAATTCCATCAATGAGCGCAGCCAGTTCAACATCAAGCGGGAGACCCATATGACTCAGCAGCACGATCAGATCCACGCTGCCTTTTAATTCATCAACACATTGACGGGTCTCTTCCACTCCTTTTGAAAATACCAGGCCTTTTGAAAAGCTTGCAGGCATGGTTTCGTCAACATAAGGATAGGTAAGTCCAATGACACCTACCTTGATGCCCTTAAGATTTTTAATGATATATGGCTTTAAAAATGACTGATTGTCATTCTCCTCTTTTACGTTGCATGCAATTGTCGGGAAAGGCAAGTCTTTTGCCAGTGAAGAAAATTGCTCCTTACCATAGGCAAAATCCCAGTTGCCGGGGACCCATCCATCCAGCCCCATTTTCTTCAATGCTGGCAAAATGGCTTGTCCTTTTGAAGCGACCAAAGGAAGCGTGCCATGAAAAAGATCCCCACCATCAAGGAATAGTACATTTTCATTTTGCGATTTAAGATTCTTGACATATTTTGCGATCCTCGGGAAACCACCTATTTTACGGAGTTCAGGCTGGTTCTCCTTCCAGAATAGTTCATGATGGAGTTCCAGGCTCCCATGTGTGTCGTTTTGCTGGATAATCGTCAACTTAGTCATAGTATCCTCTCCTCCATTGTTCGTTAAAGCTTTTTCCATAAACGTCCTGATCAGCACGATGCTTATGGAAAAAGCCTTATTAAAAGGGGTACCTTACACATAAGGTACCCTCTTTCTTAACATTTCCCACTCTAGCGCTTCCGGTTATCGAGTTATCTAACAGCACAACGGTTTGGACCGATTTCCATTTCCCGCTGTTCTTCGATGTCCGGGTTGATTTTCCCCATATTCATCTGCCTTATTTCCTGGTAGGAGTTAGGCTGTGGCGGTAGGTTTTCGGTTACGGTCTTTCTGAACGTATCTTCACTGTCGATTTGCAATCCGTGATTTTCGGCGTAAAGAACGCCAAGTTTTTCGGAAATACTGCCGTCATCATTCATCTCATTGATTCCCATATAGTGGGCGGGCAGGACAAGTAATTCATCCGCAAGTTCTTTATAGCGCTGGTATAAAGTATTCCTCAAGTCGCCTACCCAGTCCTGAGCCAGACCGGCTAAGTCAGGGCGTCCGATGGAGTCGATGAACAGAATGTCACCTGTCAGCAGATATTGGTCATCAATGATGAACGAAGTACTTCCGATCGTATGACCAGGAGAGTACAAAGCGTGGATCGCGGTGTTTCCAACCTTGATTTCATCGCCATCCTGAAGAGGTTCATATTGGAATGTCACTTCTTCTGCATCTTTAGGCGGAAGGTAATATTTAGCTCCCACTTTATCAGCAAGCTTCTTACCGCCGGAAATATGGTCAGCATGGAGGTGGGTATCAAGCAGGGCTACAAGCTTGAAGTCCTTGCCTGACATGAATTCCTCATACTGTTCAATCATCCGGTTTGTATCGATGATCGCAGCCTCGCCATTTGATTCAACAAGATAGGAAAGACAGCCTTTGCCGATACGGACGAATTGATAAAGCGATCCGCCATTTTTCAGATCGCCAATCTTGATAGGCTCTAAATGTTCACTCCAGGCCTTCATGCCGCCCTCGATAGAGTAAACATTCGTATAGCCGGCCTCTTCGATTTGTTCGGCAACGAATTCTGACGAACCACCTTTTGCACATACGACGTAAATTTCCTGATCCTTCGGCAAAACATCCTTTACGGGATCCACACCTTCAAGCAGGTCAAAATACGGCGTATTATGGACTTTTACATTGCGGCCTTCGATTTTCCAATCATCGAAGTCATCTGTATTTCTTGTATCAAGGATAAACAGGTCTTCATGGTTAATGACTTTTCGAGCTAATTCTTTTGCTGTGATTGTCTGTACCATTTCATTCCTCCTGTCATGCTTTGATTTTAGAATGTCAATGTAATGTTTGCATCGCTTGCGAAGTGAAGGAATGAAGCTGCTCCGCCCACATCGATCCCTTCAACAAACTGGTCTTTTTCAAGAGACATAACGTCCATTGTCATCTGGCAGGCAATCATCTTGACGCCCATTTCTGCTGCCATTTCAACTAGCTGTTCTACAGGAGGAACGTTTTCTCTTGCGAAGCCTTCCTGGAAGTGCTCTGTTCCTGCTGGCATAGGCAGCTGCTTGTGCGCTTCCTTATGGATCAGGTTAAGCCCTTCAAATGTGAAGAAAATTCCTACTTCTGCGTCTGTTGCTGCTGCCGCAGTCGCTATATTGAATACTTTATATGCGTCGAACATTCCGCCGTTAGAGGCGATGATGGCTACTTTCATTTGTTGATTCCTCCTTATTTTTCAACTGATGTTTCGGTAGGGCCTGTCCAGTCCTTCATCCCGGAAACAACATTAATTGGTTTCTTGAATCCTTTTTCGACAAGCTTCTTTGCCGCCATATCACTTCTTGATCCAGAGCGGCAAATGATATAGACATCCTCTTCAGCATCCAATTCATTGAAACGCTGCTCCAGCTCTCCAAGTGGGATTGATTTTGCATTCGGAATATGCCCAAAAGCGTATTCAGCTGATTCCCTTACATCAAGAACGGTTATTTTTTCATTGCCTTCCAGCTTTGCTAGCACCTCTTCAAGTGTTGCTGTATGCGGGTGTGGCGATTCATTGTTCAGTTCATCTTCACTGGCTTTGCGGAGATAATGTTTGAGCACATCCCCTTCAGTGATCGTACCGAGGTATTGATTGCCAGTACTTTCAGCCCAGGCTTTTAAATCGGTTGTTGAACCTTTATCCGTGGCCTGTACTTCAATAACCTGGCCTGGCTCCAGCTCATTCATGGTCTTCTTCGTCTTGACAATCGGCATCGGGCATGCAAGACCTTTTGCATCAAGTACTTTATCCGCAGAAATTGACATAGTTAATCCCCCTTCCTACACTTTAGTATTTATGAATTCGTGGAATCCATACTGCAAAAATCCCCTCTAGTTTATATACCTCCTACGGTAAAAACTATGCGTATATTGTAAAAAAAATAAAAAAAAACAGCAACCATTTTGCCTTGGCTGCTGTTTCCTGCTTATTCTTTGCCTAAATAGATATTTGGATAAGACTGGTATGGATCGGCATATCCGCCCCTGCTTAGCCATGGAATATACCTCACTGGGTTCACACTGATTGCATACCTGAACATATTGTTCATCATGCTGTCCATCCCCATAAAGCTCATGTTCATCACCATATACATGGCCTTGATTGTGTTAAACTGTGAAAGCTCAACTACATATACGATTCGGTCTGCCATAACTCCAATTTGCCCTTCTGTCCATAAAATCCTGTCCGCCATGAAGCCAATTTGATCTTCTGTATATAAAACTCCTTCTAATGCTTGTGTGAATGTATCAGCACCCATTTGACCCACATACACGATAGCTCTGCTTGTTGCCAACCGCATCACCACCCATTAGTCAGGATATGTACCCCTGGGAGGATGGTGTCTGGCTAATTGGGAATGTTATTTGCAATAGCGGATAGAGCCCAAAATCACTGCAACCGAACTTGTGGTTCTTCCTATTCAACGCTTCCGTTAACTAAAAGCTGATTCCATGTCTTACCGCCATCCTCGGATTCATATAGATCATTAAGGATGGTGATGAATGCAATCCGGCCTTCCTGCTTTGGGTCAGCCGCTATATAAGTAATCGGATTATCATACTTCAGTTTGGGAATCGGAAGCTCCTCCCCTGCATTTGGCTGCTCTTTTGTAAGTCTGATTAGCTTAATCTCTTCATCCTCTACTGGCGCGATATACAAAGACTCCCGGGAATAGGCCGCAGCCGTTACCATTTGAAAATCTCCTGCCTTTGTCATCGTCGTCCCATAATCATCCGAGACAAACACCCCTTCCCTTGTTGCCATCGCCAAAGTTCCACCGTTTTCAGGGTGAACAGCCATCATACCCAGGGATTGGGCCTCCATTCCATTAAGTTCTACAGGTTCCCATGCTGCACCTCTATCTTTGGAGACATATACGCCTCGTTCCAGTTCGGAATTGGGTTCTTCGTTAATCAAGTAAAGGACGTTATCCTGATAGCTTGCAGAGAGAAAGTGAAAATCGCTTTCTCCGTAAAAAGCTATTTTATCAAGTGTTTTTCCACTGTCCGTACTTTTTACAAGGCCAAGCGGATTTTTCAAATCTGACCCCTCTGCTGGATGGCCGCTTGCAAAAAATCCATCTTCAACAGCCTGAAATCCCATGTAGTCATGGTTCTCATCCGTCGTTTCCAGCCATTCCCCATTTTTGAATATCTTCAAACCATAGTGGGAGGCAACAAATAATCCCTTATCATTTCCCGGGTAACCAATCCCATGAATATGCTCAATTTTCTGTGGCTCTGCCTTAATCAAAAAATCAGTATCTGATTCCGCCTGTAGTTCCTTTTGCTCCTCTTTTTTTGTTTTATTTTCATCAGAAGCAGGATTTCCCTGTTCCTGATCTGCTTCACCTGAACATCCGGTAAACACGAGCATGACTGCTGCAAAGATCGCGATCAAAAATAATCTCAATTTAAACATTTTTACTTCCTCCGTTTTTATCTCATTGTTGTCCAATAATAGTAGCAAATCCCGGCCGCCACCGCAAAAATGGCTGCAGCAAGCTGGTATTCAGTTTCCCAGCCAAGAACAGTATAAACTGAGTATGCCTCGATCAACAGGGCCGGAATTTTGCCTATTGTACTTGAAACAGCAAAAGTCCATGTGCCCATCGTGCTGTATGAAGCGGCAAGGGTGACGAGTCCGGATGGCGCGAACGGAAAAAGCCTTAATACAAGGACCAGCATGAAAGCCTCCATGCCTTTTGTTTGCTTAAGCTTTTCCAATAATTTAATTGCTTTTACAGAATCGATTTTGCCACTCAGTTTTTTAAGCCCTTTCCGATATAGAATAAAACTTATAATCGCTCCTAAGGCTTCTCCGAGAATGGAGAGAAAGAGTCCCAAGGAAAATCCGAAGTAAACGATGTTGGCAGCTGTCACAAAAGCACTTGGAATAATTCCCGCCAAGGCAATCAGTATGCTGACTGTAAGGCTAATGACAACAGCAAGCCATACCGGCTGGCCAGATAAAGTTTCTAATAATGACATTTTCAGCCTCCAGTCAAATTTCAAAACTTTGTCACTGCTTCTGCTTAGTTTTTGCAAACTGTCCCGGTAAGATTTATGTATACCTGAAAGGAGCTGACAAAGGCATGAAAAAACTAACGTTAAGTTTTTTAGGCGCTGCATTGATATTCGGAGCAAGTACTGCTGCTTTCGCAGAGGAAGGGACAGAAGGCAAAGGTGCTTTTAATTTCGGCCAAATGAAGCCGTTAATTGAACAGATGCACCCAGGGCTGTCCAATGAAGAGGTCAAGCAAATGTACAATGATTGCCACGGTACAAACGGTGCTATGCCGAGCAAAAACTTTAATATGATGGATGGCAGCCATATGGATATCATCGACTGAATTGGATATCCTCTGTCACATAATGAGGTTCTGGCTAAAAGCCAGAGCCTTTTCCTATGTACTTGATCTATTTTAACTTAAGAATTTGCAGAAAACATGAAAGAAAGAAAAATGACATAAATTTTTAGTCGTATTAAAAAACAACCTGACCAAAACGGTCCAGGCTGCCTCAAAAAAGTTCCTTAAACTAATACTTCATTATGATCAAGCTGTGGCTGCAGATCCGCGATAGTTGTGCCGTTTTGAGAATGCTGCGACGGCAGATCGGCTATGGTTGTGCCGTTTTGGGAATGCTGTGACGGCAGGTCA
>NZ_JAGGQQ010000002.1:0-30404 GCF_018613195.1 Bacillus sp. ISL-45 | reverse complement strand
GCTGTGACGGCAGGTCAGCTACGGTTGTGCCGTCTTGCGAGTGCTGTGACGGCAAATCAGCCAGGCTTCTGTCCGCAGAATCCAAACCGAAAACACCAGCAAACAATACCGCAAAAAGGGTTATCATCAATGTTCTCTTCATTTTAAACCTCCTCTGCCTGGGTCGATCGTTCATAAAACCAATCAGCAATATTTCAATAATTTTCCCATTTCATTCGTTACTAAGCTGGCAAACTTCTCATTCTGCTGCAGCTTGAAAATCATGATCGCTTTTTCCAGATGTTCCTTACCTTTGTTTTCTTTACCCAATTTTATATAATTCATGCCTGTTTGGTAATAAAGTTCTCCAAATAAATACATATTTTCTTCATATATACAATTGTCGATTCCTTTGCTGCAGTAGATAAGGGATTCTTCATATCTCTCAAGCTTTGACAGTGCCTGGGCAAGGCCGTAGAGAATCCTTAGCCAAATCCTTGAATCCAGTACCTGAGGCAGCCCTGTCAGCTCGTTCAGCGCATTCTGAAAAAGTTCGACAGCCTTGTCCAGGTTCCCGCTATCTTTTTCAATGATGGCCATACTGGTCAAAATCTCAATTTCGCGTTCAGACATTCCAGCCTGTTCCTCATGGGTCATGTCCAATGCCTGGTCAAGCAGGCTGATTGATTTCTGTCGATCCCCTTCAAGATAATAGGTGCAAATCCCCTGGTGCCACACCAAAAATTGATTGAAGGATGTATGTTTGAACAGCGGATTATCCTGCTCCTTCTTAATGATTTCATGAATAGCGGCATAATCCCGCTCTCTTTTATACTTTTTGATTAATTCCGTGACAGCGATTGCGTAATTGTATGTATCAGTGGAAGCAATATCGAAAAAATGGTTAAGCTCTACTTCAAGCTTTGATGCCATCTTGAATAATTGATCGATTGTTGGATATTTCTCTTCTTTTTCAAATTGAATGATATCCACTTCAGAACATATACCCTCAGCCAACTGTGCCTCAGTCAATCCTTTAAAAACTCTAGAAGACCTAAGAATTTCTCCGAAGTTATACCCAACCAGGCTCATCCCTACACCCCATTTATACGTAATTATTTATATATTATCATAGTGTTTGCAAAATTAGAAAATTTGTAGTTGGAAAAGAGCCCAGAATTATCGCTGGGCCCGTACATTCATTGATAGGAAATGTAGTGCAGTGCGATACATGCTAATGCCAACATAATGACGACAACCGATCCGATTTTATTGTTTTGCCGCCAGAGCGTTACTCCAAATAAAAAATAATAGATGATGATTAAAACAATGGCCATCCACATAATTACTACCATTAATCTCTCACCTCTTTTAACTTAGGCAGTTTCGTCTGGCGTCCAAATTCTCCAAATCGAATGGATACATTTACCTTCACTTCTGCCTCAGGATAAGTATGCATCCAATCAAATTCCCGGAACTCCCGAAGAGTGGCAAACTCCTTCCTCATCGGGATCGATAAATCGAAGGTATCCCCTTTAAACTCTTCCTGGCCATATGCAATAAACTCCGTAAAATTTTTTTCTATCGCAGCAGTAAGAGATTTTTTAAGTATTTTAACCTTTTCTCGGTTCTTTGCGTAATTGATCATGCTTGGATCACTGTATACCTCGATAAATAATGGTACATCAATTTCAATGGTCGGCCGCCCGTTTCCCCGGATCAGCTTATATTTATTGCCTCTTTTTTGTGAGATCCTGAGGGACAACTTATATCTTTCATCAAACGGATCTTTAATGGCAGTCAGGATATCCTCAGTCTCCAAGGTGTTGTCTAACAGACTTGATATCCTCGTCTCTTCCCCTGTTATTTTGCCAATCATCTTTCCTTCCTTGAATACTGCTGAGCCTATAAACTGGGCATTGGTAGTCGTGCCCTCCACTTTAATCTCCCCGGCCAGCAAGTCATCATCTGTCGTTTGAATTTCCTCTTTCTCTACTTTTTTAGTGGTAGCATAAATCGCCAGATATAAATCCGCATCGCTCTCTGTGACTCGGAAAAAACTATTCAGGTCCGCTTCGGGAATCATTCCTGTTTCCTGGCCCCGTTCTATCATTAGTTCCAAAAACTTATGGGGTCTGGTTTCAATTCTTGGTTTATTATTTTTTATAAAATCAGCTGCATCCTCCCTGGTAACCATGAATTGTGTACTTCGCTTAATTTCCCGGTCCTTGGTTGCACTGTAAATCACCCTGATAAAATCCGGGTCTCTGGCTAATTCCTCTGAAACGATAATAACCTGCAGAAGGTCATAGGAAATTTCCTTCGCCACTACAGTATTTGCTGTATTCCGCGATGATATAAAATCATCCGCACCAATCGTCACTATCTCCTGCGGCGGCTCATTCGCTCCGCCTGCAGTCTGCTGTGAACCCACCTCAGGATTTGCAATCAGGTATGTAACTTTAACCTTTCCCTCCGCTTTATGCTTATCAAGCCCTATGCCAATTACATATGCTTTATCGTCCAGTTCCTTATGATCCCAGCATCCTGACAGACTCAAAGTGACTGCTATCAGGATAATCAATTTAATTATTATAGAATGAATTTTCATTCTTAAAATCCCCCCGAATTTTTGCCACGACCCACATCAATGGCGGAAGAATCATGAAGGCAGGACTTAATAATACAAGGATTTTTTCCCTTATAGTATAGAGAGTGATGGGTGGTGCATCCGGTGATAATCCTATTAGCAATATTATTGTCGCGATCAAAGGAATCAGATACTCAAACTCCTTAATCTTCAAAATTCCTCCCAGCAATGTTGCGATTAAATATAAATAAAATGAAAAACGGATAAATGTTGCGACCAGCCAAAAGGGGAAAAAGAATGTTTCAACATTTGCTAAGAATCCAATTTGAATAAATCGGATTGTTTCATGAAAAGGGTAGTTCAGCATTTCAGCAGTGGTGTAATCAAATAAAACTACAAACGCCACAAGTGCGAGACTCAGCTCCACCGTTAAAAATCCCAACCCTATTAACGTTCCTTTTTTCATGTCCTTATATGATGAGATGAGTGGCATAATTAACCCAAGGTATAGAAAATCGACAAAAATCGAAACGTTTTTAACAGATGCTTTCGCAACTTCAAGAGGCCCTTCACCCCAAAAAGGGAAAAGGTACCCTAATGTACCTTTCTTAAAAGTAAAAACCAGTGCAATGAACAAAGTGATCTTGATGTATGGAAGCAAGAGCCATGAAACTGACCCAATCTGTTCTATTCCCCTCTTTGCTCCATAAGCGCAAATAACCATCAAGATGATATAAAGGATGATAGCTGGCGTTTTTGTAAAATACATCGAGCCAATAATGTCCACGTAAGTACCTGAGTCAGCAATGACTGCAGTTGTCCCGCCGATTAAAAGGCAAACAGAAATGAAGGTTCCAAAAAATCTGCCGAAAAGATGCAGGAGGATTTCATGCAGATTTTTCCCTCTGTGTGCTGAATATACTTTTATTAGAAAAATGATAGGAAATAAGGACAAAAGACCGATCAGTAGTGTAGCCAACCAGCCAGCATTCTTTGCATTTTCATAAATGATCGCAGGGGTGTCGTCACTTAACTTGGCTCCAATCGTAAGAGAAATAAGCGCGAAATATTCTTTTATGCCAATTTTCCCCTTGTCCTGTCTCATCGCCTAATCTCCAGTAGTCTTTTTTTGTAAATCTGTCGTTTTTAAGAAGCCAGGCCTTAACACTTCATTTTTTGTCAGCCTGCGGAAAATCGTATCCTTCGAAGACTTGTAATTTGGTGACATTGGCGCTAAATACGGGACGCCGAATGATTTGATTGAAACCATATAGAACATGCCGCCAACAAACATTGCAGTCATGCCATAAATACCCATCACCGCTGCGCTCAGAACAAACAGGAAGCGAGTAAGCCTTACAGCAAAATTCAAACTTAAATCACTGACCGCAAACGAACTTAATCCTCCGAGTGCGACAACAATGATAACAATCGGGCTTATAATATTCGCTTCTACGGCAGCCTGTCCAAGGATTAAGGCCCCAACAATACCGATGGTCGGCCCTATCGGACTTGGGACACGCAGCCCTGCTTCCCTGATCAATTCAAAAGCGAGCTCCATGATCAGAATCTCAATCACCGCAGGAAAAGGAACTTTCTCCCGGGACGCAGCAATCGCCAGCAGTAAATCCGGCGGAATCATTTCAGCATGAAAAGTAGTGATTGATACATAAATCGCAGATGTGAAAATAGTGATGAAAAGGGCAGTCATTCTTAACGCCCTCGTGAAGTTTCCATAAAAAAACCTTAGATAATGATCCTCAGGACTGTGAAAAAAAGACCAAAATGTCGCAGGGAGAACAAGGCTGTCGGGCGAATTATCCATTAATAAAACGATATAGCCATCTTCTAAAAAAGAAGCTGCCCTGTCTGGCCTCTCTGTCGCAAGAATGCTTGGAAATAAAGAATAATTCCGCTCCTCAATGTATTCCTCGAGCAGCGAAAGGTTCTGAATCGAATTCACATCCAGGCTGCCAAGTCTTTCCTTGATATTTTCGATCAATTTCTCATTAGCGAGGCCGCGAATATAGAGGACATAAACATCATTATGAGACCGCTGGGAGACTTCCACTGATTCAACGATAAGGTTTTCGTTCCTGATTTTTTTCCTGAGTAAAGAAATGTTCACTACAGCCTTTTCATTGAACGCTTCCTTTGGTCCCTTGATGAGAATTTCACTTTCAGGCTTTTCAATCGCCCTGCTTTGAAAGTCAGGACAGTCCATAATATAAGCCTTCGGTTCTCCATCTAGTATGAGAAGCGCATTTCCTTTGTTAATATCCTTGACTGCATCCTTGTATAAGGAAATTTCCTTTACCATTTGGATTGCAACTATATCCTTCACCTTTTTATCCGAAGCAGTATTTTCCGTTAATGGCTTAAGGATATTTTCTTCTATACTCTTAACATCTGTAATTGTACTGATGAACAATAATGCGGCCTGCTTATTAAACCCGCCAATGTATAATTCACGCAATTTAATATCTTTATTATCAGGAATGCTGTAGAGTTGCTTTAATATTGATACGTTTTCCTGGAGATTCTTGCTGAATCCCTTTTCCTTAAGAGATGTTTGCTCTCCCTCTAGTTTATCGACGGCGGAAGCCGCAGTCCTCTGCTGTTTTGTAATCAGCCTGAGCATTTCCTTTAACATAGCGAACCTTCTCCCTGCCGTCCGGAATATTTTTCCCTTATCTTAACTTTTACTAATCTGCTATGTTTTATGAGTTTTAAGCATGAAAAAAACTCAGGAAATTTCCTGAGCTGGTTAAAGGTTCTTCTGCTTTCGTGCTGCCAGTATGTATACTGCTCCTCCCCCTAACGCAATGATGCTGACAGGGATGAGGAATGGCTTGGCAATGTCCTTGATTCCAGACCAATTTTCACCAAGAACGACTCCTAGATAAAGGAAAAATATTGTCCATGGAATCATTGCGGCAATAGTATAGAGCGTGAACTTGATGGCTGACATACCTGCGATTCCCGCAGGTATTGAAATCGCATGCCGCACGACCGGGATGAACCTCGCCGAGAAAATGACACCCGACCCATATTGGCTGAACCATTTTTCCGATATTTCCAGATGATGCTTGTTGATCAATAAGTATTTCCCGTATTTCTCCAGCATGGGGCGCCCGCCAAAGTATCCAAGCCAGTAGAGGAACAGCTGCGCGACCGTCCCGCCGATGGTTCCGGCAACCACCGCCCCGGTAAAACCAATGGTCCCTTCGGAAATCATATACCCCCCATACCCAAGGACGATTTCACTCGGGATGACCTCAAGCATCAAACCAAGAGCAATCCCAAGATAGCCAAGGCTCGACAGCCAGTCCAGAGCATTCATCATTACATCATGCATTTCACCAACTCCCATTCAGTTTGTTCCTCTTTTTAAAAGGCTCTTTTCTCAAACTTTGTTGCTATTGATTACAAAATATGATTGAATGACCTATATTTCTTCGCAAAGTTGACTCTTTTGTGAGAAAAGAGCATGAAAACTTAATAACGACCTGCAAAATGGCTTACATTACGTTAAAATCGGATTTAGGATTTTAACAACAACCTTTACGAAAACAGCCTTTTAAAAATATATTGAAGGATGTACAAGTTTATCTCTATTTTTCTATGAACATGAAAAAGAACCTGCCATTAAGACAGGTTCTTTTTTGCAGGAACGTCAGCAGCGCCAGCCGCCCCTCAGCAAAATCCTCAGGCCGATATAAATAATCACCAGTGCAAAGATGATGATTACAACAACCCCGACTAATTTTAAGAATGGCAAGCCTAAAAGTGCAGCAAGTGATGCCGGAGCAAATCTGAACAGTACCCATCCAGCCAGGATAGCGGCCAAGAATACAAACAAGTTAGTATTGCTAAACGACATTGATTATCCCTCCTTTTAGTATAGCGTATGAAAGATAATGTTGAATTGGCCGGGCAGATCACATATTATTTAACAATAAATTCAAAATTATATGTTAACTCGTTGAAAGTTAGAATAATCGAAAATAATTCGCAAAATTCCATTCCTTGTTTTTATAGTTAAAATTAAGGGGAATAGTATGTATGATATGTTTTTAATTCAACCAGCAGGAGGATTTCAATGGCAACACATTTGTACCTTCGGTTTATCAGACTTCCAATCATATTAAGAATCTTTTTTATAGCAGTTGGAATGATATGTCTCTTTGGCACGATTATCCACTTGATCGAGCCTAAAAACTTCCCAACGATTTTTGACGGCATCTGGTGGGCAATTATAACTGCGTCAACTGTTGGCTATGGTGATTATGTTCCTCTTACTGTTGCTGGGAGAATTACTGCAATGGCACTCTTATTTGTAGGTACCGGATTTTTATCATCTTATTTCATCAGCCTTTCTGCTGCAGCGGTTACAAAGCAAAACGAATATGCCGAAGGAAAAGCAGGCTATAAAGGTAATGGACATGTCATTATAATAGGCTGGAACGAACGATCCAGGTCGATCATCAGTTCGATTTCAGAAACAAAACAGCCGATTATTCTTATTGATGATTCATTAAAAACCAATCCGCTTAAATACAATCACGTCCAGTTTATTCGCGGGAGGGCAAACAGTGATGATACTTTATTAAAGGCAAATATACATAAAGCAGAAAAGGTGATTATCACTTCGGACCAAGCTCTTGATGAATTACATGCGGATATGAATACGGTCCTTGCTTTGCTGGCAATCAAAGGTCTTAACCCGGATATATATTGTATTGCGGAGATTTTGACAAGCGAACAGGCAAACAATGCCCGAAGAGCCGGAGCCGATGAGCTTATTCAGACAAATACACTGACTAGCGCAGTTATATTGAACAGTATTTTCACTGAAGGCCATGTTAACTCTCTCCTTGATTTTCTGGAGGAGTTAAACGGCAAACACCTTTCTTATATAAAGGCAGCCGATAACACTATTGGCAAGAGTTTTAAGGAAGCCAGTACAACACTGCTCTCGCAACACATTATTTTATTGGGCATTAAAAAAGGGGCTGACGTCATCGTCAACCCTAACGATATTGTTTATATCGAACCAGGAGACTTACTGCTCGCCATTACAAATTAATGATTCAATAGCGATGATTCCACTTCGCGGACAAGCGCCTTTCCGACTTCAATAAACTTATCCGGAAAGCTAGCATCCTTGTCCACAGGCTCCTGAAACTGATTGAAGGCTGCTCTGCCATTCCAGATATAAGCATGATCATCCAATCCACGCTGGTACTTATGCGAAAGCAGAAATGGACGCTGCAATTGCACGGTACAGCCCTTGGAGTCAAGCTGGCCATCAATCGCTTTGAAGGGAATCCTAAGAAATTGGTAACCAACTTCGTCATCAATTTTATAGTCGAAGGCGCCATGATCATAATCCCAGTTTCCCCCGATGGAATATCCTAACGGTTTAAGCAGCTGTTCCAGTTTAAAAAGATCAAAATGTTTGCCTTCAAGCTCAGATTGTAATTCAATCAATGAATTGTCCGCCTTTCCAATGGTTTTTGCTTAGTTTTAACCAAAAGGCCTCTTTTAATGAGTTATGAACGATTGGATTTGGCGGGAGTATGCCTTTAGGCAGGTGATGAAGGATGATGGATTCACAGATAATGGTGAAAGTTTATTTTTATTGGCGGTTTTCACAACTTTATTGGCGGAAATTTATTTTTATTGGCGAACTGGAAATTTCATACGATTTTTTCCAGTTTCAAAAAATAAATTCACACAAAAGGAGCACCCGTTTATATCGGGTGCTCCTTTTCAGCTTTATTTAAGTCTCTTTTCCAGTTCTGCTTTCTTTTCTTCGAAGCCTGGTTTTCCAAGCAATGCGAACATGTTCACTTTGTATGCCTCAACGCCTGGCTGGTCGAATGGATTTACGCCGAGCAGGTAACCGCTCATTGCGCAAGCTTTTTCGAAGAAGTATACAAGGTATCCGAATGTATACTCATCCAACTTTGGAATCGTGAGAACAAGGTTCGGTACGCCTCCATCAGTGTGAGCCAGCATCGTTCCTTCAAACGCTTTATTGTTCACAAAATCAACTGTCTTGCCAGCAAGGTAGTTCAAGCCGTCAAGATCACTTGCAGCTTCTTCAATTGTCAGCTCATGGCGAGGCTTTTCCACCTTGATGATCGTCTCGAACAAGTCACGACGGCCTTCCTGTACATATTGACCAAGTGAGTGAAGGTCAGTAGAGAAGTTTGCTGAAGAAGGATAGATTCCCTTCTGGTCTTTCCCTTCACTTTCGCCGAACAGCTGCTTCCACCATTCAGAGAAGTACTGAAGGGATGGCTCATAGTTGATCAGCATTTCGATTGTCTTGCCTTTATTGTAAAGCGCATTACGGACTGCAGCGTATTGGTAGGCAGGATTTTCTTCAAGCTCTGACTTGCCGAAGTCTTCTCTCGCCTGTGCGGCGCCCTTCATCATCGCTTCGATGTCTGATCCGCTGACAGCGATTGGCAGCAAGCCTACTGCAGTCAAGACGGAATAACGTCCGCCGACATCATCAGGAATCACGAATGATTCATAGCCTTCTTCGTCAGCAAGAGTTTTCAATGCACCGCGGGCTTTATCCGTTGTCGCATAAATGCGCTTGCGTGCTTCTTCTGCTCCATACTTTTCTTCAAGCAGCTTACGGAAAATACGGAATGCGATCGCAGGCTCCGTCGTTGTTCCAGATTTTGAAATGACATTGATGGAGAAATCTTTACCTTCCAAAAGATCCATCACATCTGTCATATAAGTTGAGCTGATGTTGTTGCCGATAAAAATAACCTGCGGTGTCTTGCGTTTTTCTTTTGAAAGAGCGTTATAGAAGCTGTGCTGTAAAAATTCCAGCGCAGCACGTGCACCAAGATAAGATCCGCCAATCCCTACAACGAGCAAGACATCAGAATCACTCTTAATCTTTTCTGCTGACTTCTGGATGCGTGCGAATTCTTCTTTATCATAGTCTACAGGCAGATCGATCCAGCCTAAAAAGTCGCTGCCTGCACCAGTCTTTTCATGTAATGAATGATGGGCTACTTTTACAAAATCCCTTAAGTATGTAACTTCGTGTTCACCAAAAAAGCTAAGCGCCTTTGAGTAATCAAAACGAACATGTGTCATGTCTGATCCTCCATTATTTTATATTCTCTATCACTTTATCGAAATGAAACCCAATAATCAAGAAACACTCTCAGATGTAAGCGTGCCCAATTGTGAAATTTTAAGTAAACTTTGTAAAAAGTTTTTTTCATCACGATTGGGCACGCTTATTGTTCTTTTTTCCAAAGTGAAAAATACCGATTGCCAGCCATCCTGCAAACAGGATTCCTGTCCCAATTAAAACCGGAACCGGGCCGAATTGTGCAATCAGAGGCATGGAAGCGGCGGTGAACAGGCCGCCACCGACAATGGGCTCAAACAGGATTTGTTTATAGCCGAAACCCTCGAGAGCAGGTGTTTCTTTTTCCGGATCAACAATCTGCAGTAAGAGCAGGCCTGTTGTTGTCATACCCATCGACTGCCCATATTGAAGAATCCCTCTTTCAAGCCAATATTCTGGCATCACCCTTTTGGCCAGGAAGAAAAAAGCGGCAAGATTAAACGCGATTCCCGCACCGGCAAGGATTAGGAAAGGCAGAAGATGTTCACTGATCGCTGAAATGGATAGAGTAGTGATGGATGCAACGATTAAAATATCAAGGGAAAAGCCCTCAATTCGACTGAGCATTTTCTTATCAATCAGCTTGAAGGGAATAAACCGGTCATATAGCAGCTGGGTTGCCACTCCTCCTAGCAAGGCCATAGGAAACAATGGGACATGCTTGATGATTTCGATATCGTAAGCCGGACCCCAAGTTGTATTTTCCAGTAACAAAAGCCCTTTTAATAAAAGCATCCCTGCGCCGACTGCCACAAAAATGAAAAGGAAGTTGACCGTCAGCGATTCAATTGATTCCGATCTTGTTGATAATTCTCCAGCCGACCGTTCTTCATCCTCAGGATACAGGCCTTTTTGCTCTTGGCCAGAAAGCTCGGAAGCTTTTTTCGCTTCCTTCGCCATACCTTTTTTGATGCCCCAATTGACAATGATAATGCCGGTAATCACACCAGTCAGGATCCCGACTGTTGCCAGGCCTAGGGCAATACTGGCTCCTTCAGAAAAATCGAGTGCCTCGAATGTCCCTCTCATACCGGCAGCTGTACCTGGCCCGCCTTCAAATCCGATTTCAATCAGGCCGCCTGCCATGGGAGGAAGACCGAAAACTGGCTTCAAAATAAAAATCGCCAGAAGGATTCCGACCACATACTGGCCCCATGATACGGTTTGTCCATAGGCAACTTGTGGACCGGCAATCTTCCATATCTTTTTGATCCCGGGAATTTTTTTACCTAAAAAAAGCGAGGCGAAAATAATGGTGATCGCGACTTCAGGAATCGAAAGCATCGCATCGTACACTTTTTCGGGGTATACGCCATTTTCAAGAAATCCTGCTCCAGGAATGATTGACCCTAGCTTCCCCAATGCTTCCTTACTCATTAACAATCCAATTAGACCTGCAATAAGGGAAGTAGGGATAAAATACTTTTGGAAAAAAGGAATCGTCATCCGCAGGAGCATTCCGGCAGCCAGCAAGACTGCAATGAACACAAATGCCAGCAGAACACTGTTAAATTCCATCTTCTCCTCCTAGAATTTATCATTTCTCTTAATCCCATACCCTCTCATGGATGGTAAAAACACAGAATCTATTATGGCTTGATTTTCGCTTTGACAATCAGCCTGTGTGTTGCCGTATCAATAGGCGTACACGTAATGAGAGTAAGAACCTTTTCATCCTGGCTGCCATTGAGTACGGAGGTTTCATGTGGTTCCACCACAAGCGTTTCGTACACTTCATATTGGTAAGTATTATTTTGATCTTTGACCGTCACGGTATCTCCTACGCCTATTTCATCGAGCCGGTTGAACATGCTTCCATAGGATCTGTTTCGATGGGCAGCAATTGCACTGTTGCCAGGCATGCCGGGGGCTGGCGTTCCTTCCAGGAGACCAGCGCCTTTCTCCAAGTTTGCATCCGATGCACCATTCAAAATCGGAATCTTCACGCCAATCTTGTCAATTTCAATGACACCAACCATGCCAGCCCGAGATTTCTGTTTTATTTTTGCTGTGCCAGATGCCGTTCCTTCCTCAGACTCTTGATTTTCAACTTGTGTAATATCACTCACATCGCTCTCCGCCTGGGTTTCTATACTGAATACTTCCTCAAGTTCACTAAGACTCTCAGCAGCCACCGTATTTTCCTGATAGCCGCCTTCCCATTCTTCAATCATATTCTCCTGATTGTAGGAGGTGTAATAATCCTTTGCAGCTGGATACAAGAAGATCGATAGTCCAGCTATTATCAATAATATCGACATTACTTTTCTCATCAATTTCACCTCATAATTAAATAAAGAGGGGAATCATTTCCCCTCCAACTCGAGTTTAGTTCTTCAATGGATTCCTGAACCTTAGCATGACTCCTCCTGCCGCAATCAGGAAGCCCAGTACATAGAACATCGTCCTGCTGCTTTCACCAGTTTGAGGAAGGACCTCACCGTTCCATACTTGTTCATTTGTTGTGCCATCAGATGTATTTCCAGAACCTGAATTATTGCCAGGTGCTGTGGTCTCACTTTCCTCTTCTGTTTCTTCCTCGACTATTTCACCATCCATCTCCCAGTTCACTTGAAGTGTAAGGACACTTTCCACAATTTCCAGAGACTCGATTTCTGAAAGCAAAATCAGCTTTGTCTCACCGTTGCCAGTAATCTCAATGCCACGAATCAATTCCAGTTGGATTTCTTCCGTCAGAGTGAGACTGAAAAGTTCATTGATCCTTTCAAACTCAACTCTCTCCCCGCTCATCATTAGCAGTGTCACTTTTTCAATGTGACTTGTATTCTCATCAATCATAATTTTTATCATAGATAGTAGTGTCATCTTCTCATCCGGTTCAGATGGCTCTTCTGCAGGAATTCCACAGTCATCCAGCCAATAATTAACAGAGCCTTCCGCTTCGACTCCCACTCTTACATCACTGATCGGGACAACCAGCTCTTCACCTGTTGTAAAAATCAGCTTGAATGCCGTAACATCATCTTTAATGAACTCCCCTTCATCAAACGCTTTAAATAAAGGAGAAGAACCTGGATTCGTCATTTCCTCCCACACGCCGCTAACCTGGACATAGGCCGTTTCAACAGGATTGACACACTGATCGATGTGCAGGTGAATCTGGGTGCTTTTATTATCATCGCCTGGCACGGTTCCATCCTCAGCTGGTGTCGACTCATTTTCGCTATCTGCCGGCGTATTTTCTTCTTGGCCATTGTTTTCTTCTGAAGCATTATTTTCTTCTTGGCCATTATTTCCTTCTGTATTTTTTTCCTGATTATCTTCCTGATTTGCACTGGTCTCAGATTCATCAGGATTGTTTGTTTCTTGTTCTGAGTTATTTTTAGTTTGTCCAATTGTCTCAGAGTCGGAATTCTTCTTATTTTCAAGGTCATTTTCCGTAGACGCTGCTTTTACATCACCACCGGACGTTCCCTTTTGGGACATTTCAGCTGATTCATTACTTTTTTGGATCTGTTCACCTTGTTTACTATTTTCTTTAAATTCTGCTTCTTGCTCATTATTTTCGGCAGCAAATGCACCTGTAACCGGGAAAGTGATCGTAAACAAAAACATGATTGCGATTAAAAAAGATAAACGTTTTTTCATTTTCATAATTTCTACTCCTTTTATTTAGGCTCTTTTCGTAAATTTTGTTGCTTTCACGATGAAAGTAAAACCCGGCACCTGGGTTTTTACGAGTCCTAATGTAAATCTAGTCCAGAAGTTTTTCTGAAAAGAGCCCCGATACCTTTAAGGATGCGGGTGTAAGGACTACAACAACAGTCAATACGAAAACAGCCTTTATTTAAAATCAAGCATGATAAATAAACTGAATTTTCAGTTATTTACAAAAGGCATTTTCCCTCCTTTTACAAGTATTCATTCTCTTTTTCTCGACAAAACAACAGCATGAATTCCTCTATCCATGGCAACTAGGACAATCTTAGCTGAATGTGGCAGCCTTAGACTCCTTGTTTTGCGTCCCTGTCTTTCAACAGGTTTGCCCTGAGCATGATGATGTTGATTGTGCTTATGTAAATTGTTCCTACTGCGCCATTGTCTTACATTTAGAGACTTACCACAGTTACCCAGTTACTTAAACATTTAGTCCCAGAAAAAATATTGGTAAATTTTTCTTCAGCTTCTTTTTTTACCCGTAAAAAAGGATGTTTTCAGTGTATCGATGGTTATTTTAAAAAATTCACATAAGTTTTTTTACCCATACAAAAGACAAAGGACCCAGGAAATACTCCCGGGTCCTTTAGATTTTTATAATGACATACGATAAATTTCTTGTACGTCGTCTTTATTCATTTTCGCAAAGTTGCCAAATTCACCGTTCGCCATGGCTTTATCCGCCATCAATTCCAGCTTGCTGTCATCTATATCATAATCAGCAAGGCGTGACGGTGCACCGATGCTGTTCCAGAATTCACGCAGCTTTTCGATTCCTTCCAAGCCAGCTTCTTCGTCAGTCTTGCCTTCTGGGTTCACGCCGAAGACCCTGACAGCCATTTTCTTGAACCGTTCTGGTTTTACCTTAAGATTATGCTTCATCCAGTTCGGGAACAGGATGGCAAGCCCGCCTCCGTGAGGGATATCATATACTGCCGAGACGGCGTGTTCGATATTATGTGTCGCCCAATCGCCGCGGTAACCCATGTTTAGGATTCCATTCAAAGCCATCGTTCCTGAATAAAGGATGGTTGCGCGGTATTCATAGTTCTCCAGGTCCTCAAGCAGCTTCGGAGCTGTTTCCATGACTGTCAAAAGCAAGGATTCGCACATGCGGTCCTGGAATTCGGTATTTTCGGTCAGATGGAAATAATGCTCCAATACATGTGACATCATGTCAACAATTCCATAAATCGTCTGATCCTTCGGAACGGTAAAAGTGTTCACAGGATCAAGGATGGAGAATTTCGGGAATGTGACCGGGCTTCCCCAGCCATACTTTTCATTCGTTTCCCAGTTGGTGATGACAGAACCTGCATTCATTTCCGAGCCTGTGGCTGCCAAAGTGAGGACCGTACCAAATGGAAGAGCTTCTGCAGCCAAAGCTTTCTTGGTGACCAGGTCCCAGGCATCGCCTTCATATTTTGCCCCTGCAGCAATGGCCTTCGTGCAGTCAATAACGCTGCCGCCGCCTACTGCCAACAGGAATTCAATGCCTTCTTCTTTGCAGATTTTCACGCCTTTATGGACAGTCGAGAGACGGGGATTAGGTTCTACACCAGGAAGCTCGAATACTTCCGCGCCAATTTCATTCAGAGTGTCCATGACAGAATCATAAAGACCATTGCGCTTGATGCTGCCGCCTCCATATACAAGAAGCACCTTCTTGCCATACTGAGGGACTTCATTTTTCAGTTGTTCAAGCTGGTCTTTGCCAAATATCAGTTTCGTTGGATTGTAAAAAGTAAAGTTATCCATTTAAATCACCTTCCTCTAGGAATTATTATGTTCTTTTTCAAAAAGCATTGCAAAAAATACACCTCTTAATGTGCTCCAATGTGCTGAAAAAAGTTACAACCTTTTTCAAAAGGGTAGCTAATAAATATAGGGCGGATGAATAATTCATTTCATGCTGAAACAATCTATAAAAGAACAAATTTATTTTTAAGGAGGAAACATCCATGAGCGGTATTCAACGTGCAGCACTTGTACTTACCATTATTGGGGCCATTAACTGGGGCTTAGTAGGATTCTTCCAATTTGACCTTGTTGCAGCTATTTTCGGCGGACAGGATTCAGTATTGTCCCGCATCATCTATGGTCTGGTTGGTATTGCTGGTTTAATAAACATCGGTCTTCTTTTTGCACCAAGCGAAAGAGAAGAGCAAGCAGCAGAACCACGAGCTACTCGGTAACTAAAAATGCGCCTGAATTGGCCAAAAATGAAAAACCCGCCCTATTAAGGCGGGTTTTTACATGTTTATGATAATACTTTTTTAATTCTTTCGATTGCCCAGTCCAGTTCTTCCTGGCTGATGACAAGCGGCGGAGCAAAACGGATGACCGTATCATGCGTTTCTTTGCAGAGCAAGCCTTCTTCTTTTAATTCTTCACAATACTTTCGTGCTGGTTCGGACAGCTCGACGCCAATGAACAGGCCGCGGCCGCGGATATCCTTGATGATGGAATTGTCGATTTCACGCAGTTTGCTGATGAAATATTCACCAAGTTCCAGAGAGCGGTCGGCAAGCTTCTCATCAATCAATACATCCAAAGACGCGATGGAAACAGCGCAGGCCATCGGATTGCCGCCAAAAGTAGACCCGTGGGAACCAGGGTTGAATACTCCCAGTACATCATTGTCGGCTACGACGCATGAAATTGGGAAAACCCCACCGCCAAGCGCTTTTCCAAGAATGTACATATCAGGCTCAATGTCCTCCCATTCACATGCGAACATTTTTCCTGACCTGGCAAGACCGGCTTGGATCTCATCAGCAATGAAAAGGACATTGTTTTCTTTACATACATCGAACGCAGCTTTCATGAAGCCTTCTGGCGGAATGACAATTCCCGCTTCACCCTGAATCGGTTCAATCAGGAAGGCAGCTGTGTTAGGAGTAATTGCTTCTTTAAGTGCGTCAAGGTCTCCGTAAGGAATCAGTTTGATCCCCGGAAGCATCGGCCCGAAACCTCGTTTGTATTCTTCTTCAGATGATAATGAGACCGCCGTCATTGTGCGGCCATGGAAGTTGCCGATACAAGCGATCACTTCAGCCTGGTTATCCGCAACGCCTTTTACATCATAAGCCCAGCGGCGAGCTGCTTTAATAGCCGTTTCAACCGCTTCCGCACCAGTGTTCATCGGCAATGCCATTTCTTTGTTCGTTAACTTGCAAATCTTTTCATACCATGGTCCAAGCTGGTCATTGTGAAAAGCTCTTGAAGTAAGAGTCACGCGATCAGCCTGGTCTTTAAGTGCCTGGATGACCTTAGGATGGCGATGCCCCTGATTGACAGCCGAATACGCGCTCAGCATGTCCATGTATTTGTTGCCTTCAGGATCCTCTACCCAAACTCCCTCTGCCTTCGAAATCACGATTGGCAGCGGATGATAGTTATTCGCACCATACTTTTGAGTCTGCTCGATCAGCGAGCTAGTTTTTGTTGTCGTCATAAATCTTCCTCCGTTCCAATGAAAAATTGGTTAGACAATCATATTGTAACCTGTAAGCTCTTTCATTTTAACCCCCTAAAAGAGAAAGACAGACGAATTTTGATTTCTTTTATTGAGATGTGGCACTGAGTCTGGGCAAGCTTTTCGCGATTGTGCTTAATTCCTGTCCGAAGTCACACCAAGTTCGGACAGCTTTTTGTAGTTGCGCTTGATTCCTGTCCGGAGTCACACCAAGTTCGGACAGCTTTTCGTAGTTGCTCTTGAATCCTGTCCGAAGTCACACCAAGTTCGGACAGCTTTTTGTAATACCGAGTGGATCTTGTCCGATGTCACACCAAGTTCGGACAGCTTTTTGTAATATCGAGTGGATCTTGTCCGAAGTCGACCAGGGTCAACCCGCCTGGCATGCTAGAAAATTCCAATAATAGGAAGACGGCACGATTATTATCTATTTTGGATTAATTACAGGAACTTTTCGGGCAATTATAGCGATCATCCAGGAGATTAGGACTTCGGTTTGGGAGATTATCAGCAATCATTAAGAGAATAATTTTTCCAGCTGCCAACCGTGGCTTTTACCAACAGCAAAACGAGGCATTTTACCAGTCACATAACGAAAAAATTACCCCTTGCAGCCCGAACAGGGAATTTCTCCGTAAAAAAAACCGGACAATTGTCCGGTTTTCCGCTGTTAAGCTTATTTCTTAGCCATATCTGACTGGTTGATCCACTCTTGAAGCTTATCCTTCAAAGTGTTGAAGCCTTGAGCTGAGTCATCCTGGTGCTGGACTACTGCAGCTGGACGCTTGGCACCGCGCGGCTTCTTAGCGCGTTGTGGTTGTTCTGGTGCTTCTTCAGTAGCACGGATTGATAAGCCAATTTTTCCAGCAGCTTCATCAATTGACAAAACTTTCACTTTCACTTCATCGCCAACAGAAAGGTGCTCGTTAACATCCTTAACATAACCGTGTGTGATTTCTGAAATATGCACTAGACCTTGTGTATTTTCATCTAATGCTACGAAAGCGCCGTATGGCTGGATTCCTGTTACTTTACCTGTTAAAACGCTGCCTACTTGAATATTTTCTGACATGGAAACACTCCTAAATATTGTTTTATTTTATCCCATTAATACGCAATTAAAAATTATATCATATTCTGTAGCATTTATCAAAAGGAATAAGATAATTCTTTGGGAGTGCTTCCAACAGAACTTATTGAAATGGCAAATACTGTACTTTCCAAAAGCCGTCTTCCTGGACCATTTGGAAGATTGGAGCATCAGGGCGGTCATTGAAATGAAGCTGGATTCCAATCACTTTTTCCGGATCATCATCCGGATGGTAAAGGGAAGCAAACTCATAGCCCTTCAACACTTTGCTTGCCGCCATTGTCGCTTCCTTCATTTCTTGTATATATTGTTCTTCTGGAGGCTGGCCGCCATCCTTGCTGTATAGTGCGTACTTGGTTTCGAAATCACCTGCCTGATCGGCATGGAAATATAGCTGCATGATTTCAAATGGGCCATATTGTTTGAGGATATTGGAATCTTTATTGGCCGCGAATTCCTTATAGCTCGAAAGCAGGGAACCTGAGATCGGGAGCACTTTTCTATCAATTACGTCTTCCTGCTTTAAATGGGGCGGAATCTCCATATACCTTGGAAAATCCAGCTTCTCGAAAACAGCCGGCTTTTGAAAGTTGTTACTTTCCATCTTTTTGTACATATTTTGCACCGCTGAAGCTGTGTCGGTTTCAGGATAGGTTTTAATCAAATACAAGTATGCTTTCTTCGCTTCATCTTTCAACTCGTTATTTTGGTCAAAAATATGTGAACTGACAACAAAGAGGCCAAAAAGGTTCCGGACGTCAATCCGCATTGTTTCTTCGATGGTCGCATCTTTCACTGTTGCTATCGTTTTTTCCAGCTTTACCAGTAAATCTGCCAGGCTCTCAAAGGAAATCACCTCACCCTTTCGATCCTGAACTCTGTTGCTCCTAAGTTCCAAATACCTTATAAAATCTTCATTCGCCGCTCCGCGAAGCCGGTCTGCAATGCCGATAAAGTTCACATAAGGAATAATCCTGCCCTCTTCTTCCCTAAAAGCATACCCATTTTCAACAGCTCTTGATGACATCTCTTTCAAATCATTGGAAGAAATACCTTCTCCCCCAGCATTCATCTTTTTGATAACCTCGGCGACATTTTCTTTCTCAATGGCTTTATTTATATCATCTTCATAAAATGTCATTGAAAGATAATAGGCCCCCAAAAAAGACTCCAGTTGATTAAGGAGATTATACTCAGGACCATCTAATGAAATTTCGTCATTTTCTTCTTTTAGAAGCTTGTCAATAATCTCTGATGGCATGGTGAATGCCTGATCAATGTCACTAGTTAATTTTTCCCTGGTATCCTCTAAATCACTTTCTTCATAGGCTTCCAGATTTGACAGAAAAGCTGCTTCCGCATCATTGAGTTCCATTGGAATATCTCGGTATAAATAATTTTCAAACCCAGATAAGAAGCCCAGCTTTTCTTTAGTTTCCAGCTCCCTCTTCTGATAATATTCCTGTAAATCCACAAACACGGCTTTGACATCCGCTTTTTCCAGCTCACCGGAACGATTTTCACCGGATGTTGCCTGGTGCTTTTCTACTTTCTCTTCAGAAGGTGCATGGTCTCCAATATATTGCATCATCAAGACCCCTGCAATCATCCCCACCCCAATAAAGCTTGCGGCGTACGGCAGGTGAAACCATTTATTTTGTTTCTGCTTCTTTTGGTCTTTCTTGATTGCCGCAAGGATTGATGAACGATTCTCTTCTCCCGGCATGTCATCGTATGCTTTTTTCAAATTCCCCAGACGCTTTTCCAATAACTGATCATCCATGGTTTGCACCCTCCTTCTTTTCGGCTAGAGTGAGCAGTTTTTTCAAGTGTTCTTTCCCTCTTGACATCCGTGTCTTTACATTTGCCAATGATGCACCGGTAATCTCTGCTATTTCGTCATAGCTTTTTTCGTGAAAGTAAAAGAGGACAATCGGGATGCGATATTTTTCATCAAGTTTCTGGATGCACTCATGCAGTGTCCTGTCTTCTTCATATCGCAGGATGCTTTCTTCTGCTGTCTTCCCGTTGTATGAGCGTTCCTTGCCGATCTTCAGCACCTTTTTAATTTGCCTTTGTTTACTGCGCGCAAAATCCCTCGTGACATTCAGGGTGATTTTATAGAGCCAGGTCGTGAATTTTGTATGTGAAAATTGGTCGAGGAAGCGGTAAACCCTGACGAACACTTCCTGGGTGATATCATCTATGTCGTCATATTTGTTCCCAAGCTGGAAGGCAAAGCGCTTGACGGTTGGAGTATGGATATCGATCAACTCTGCGAAAGCCTGCATATTCCCATTCCGGGCCCGGAACACTAATTCATCATCGTTCATTTTGGATCCCCCAAACTGATTACCTATCTTTTTCGATTTTAACGGAGACAGCTGCGGCCGCTTGCGTTTCCGTTGCCTAAAAGCGAAAATCACTTTATCTATAAAACGGCGGATTTTGCCTTTTGTTTCAAAAAAATAACAAATTGCTTAATAATTGTTTAAAGCCCGAAAATGCTATGCTTTTTCCTGAAAAAATAGTAACATGAAAAGGTATTTTTTCATTTTGTCAGAAAATATAAATATTCAGACTTTTTAAAAAGGAGTTTTCGTATGAACAAACACGAACAATGGACTTCAAAGCTTGGGTTCATCCTGGCTGCAGCGGGATCGGCCATTGGACTCGGGGCGATTTGGAAATTCCCCTATATGGCAGGAACAAATGGAGGAGGCATCTTTCTGGTCTTCTTCTTGCTGATGACTATTTTTATAGGCGCACCTATCTTGCTGGCTGAATTCATCATTGGCCGGAGCACCCAAAAGGACGCCGTTATGTCTTATAAACACCTGGCGCCGAAAAGCGCATGGCCTTTGCTTGGGTATGGCGGTGTCATTGCGTCCTTCCTGATCCTGTCTTTCTACAGTGTAGTTGGCGGGTGGATCCTTTCCTATTTGGCGCGGAGCCTAACCGGATCACTTTCAGGCTTGACCCAGGCGGAATACGGCACAGCATTCGAAAGCATCATATCCAATCCTGTTGAAGCTGTTGCTGTTCAGCTTTTATTCCTTGTCCTGACCATCTGGGTCGTGCAGGGCGGCGTCCAGCAGGGCATTGAAAAAGCGAGCAAATACATGATGCCCGCTCTGTTCATCCTTTTTATCATCCTGGTAATCAGGTCTTTAACACTGGATGGAGCGATGGCTGGGGTAGAGTTTTTCCTGAAGCCTGATTGGTCCGCAGTAACTGGACAAACCATTTTGATGGCACTGGGGCAGTCCTTTTTTGCTTTAAGTGTCGGACTTTCCGTAATGGTGACTTATGCTTCTTATTTGCCCAAGGGGGAAAGCCTGGCAAAATCCGCGTTTTCAGTAGTCGGGTTGAATATTCTCATATCGCTGCTCGCCGGCCTTGTCATTTTCCCGGCTGTATTCGCGTTTGGTTTAGAACCTGAAGCAGGACCCGGACTCGTTTTTGTCGTACTGCCAGCCGTATTTAATGAACTGGCATTTGGCGGGTTATTCATGACGGTTTTCTTGATTCTGCTGCTTTTCGCGACATTGACATCCGCATTTTCAATTCTTGAGATCATCGTCGCGGTATTATCCAAAGGAGACAAAAATAAGCGGAAAAAATTTTCCTGGATTGCTGGCCTCCTTGTTTTCGCTGCGGGAATTCCGAATGCTCTTTCCTTCGGTGTTTTATCAGAGGTGAAATTTTTCGGAAAAACCTTCTTCGATCTTGCTGACTTCCTGACGAGCAATATCGCCCTGCCGCTGGGGGCTTTCTTCATTGCCATATTCGTCGGATATGTCCTGCCCCGAAAAGTGGTCAAACGTGAATTGGAAGATGGCCCTGAAAGCAATCGCTTATTATTCAACATTTGGTATTTCTCCATCCGCTACATCGTACCAATAGGTATTGGCATTGTTTTTTTACAATCGATTGGTATAATCTAAAGTTAAGAAAACGTTCACATTATTGTCGATATTTTCAAAAATTTAATGATAAACTTATAGTAAGAGATATTTTATTTTTGGAGGTGATGAGCGATGACTGCAATTGGACAGAATATCAAGATGTGCCGTGAACGAGTCGGAATCTCCCAGGAGGAGCTCGCTTTAAAAATCAGGGTAGGTCCGCGGACGATCCAAAGATACGAAAGCGGCGAGCAGACACCTAAATTGCAGACGATTCTAAAGATCTCAACAGCCCTCGATGTCCCTGCGTCAGAGTTAATGGGAGAGGTTTATTACGCTGCACCGCCAGAACTCGACCAAAGACCAAGCAGCTTGTAACCTGCAATGATCATAAAACTACTTAGCAGGCAGGTTATTCTGCCTGCTCTATTTTTTGGCTGCCGTAAAAGTCTCCCGCAGAGAATGAGGCCCAGCCATAAAATTTTTTTAAAAATAAATGTATACTACTCTGCCAATCTGGCTATCCTAGTCCCATAAGGCTTTCTAGTATTCCCCCCTTTTTTAATGGGCACCAGCATTGGTGTCCATATTTTTTTTGTTTTTATTGTGTGAAGTAACATTTTGCGGGGAAAATAAATGGCATACCTTGCCTAATTCGCTAATCATGTCAGGAGTGAAAGCCGTTGGAATTCGCCAGGAATAAAACCGTTAGAGGAATCGACCTTTACTATGAGCACTATCAGAATCCTGACGCAGAGGAAACTTTGGTACTGCTCCATGGTTTTCTTTCCTCTACTTTCAGCTTCAGGCACTTGGTCCCCCTGCTAAAAGAGGATTATAACGTCATTTCAGTGGACCTTCCCCCATTTGGAAAGAGCGGCAAGATATCCAGCTTCAAATATTCCTATGAGAACCTGGCCGCGACAGTCGTTGAGCTGATGAAATCCCTTGGCGTCCGCGAATTTAATGTCGCAGGGCATTCAATGGGCGGCCAGATCGCCATGAATATCCTTTTGCATCATCCGGAATATGCGAAAAAAGGAATCTTGCTTTGCAGTTCGGGATATTTGAAAAAGGCAAAGCTGCCGCTTGTCCTTTCAAGCTACATCCCGTATTTCCATCTTTACGTAAAGTTTCACCTGGCACGGTCTGGTGTAAAACAAAACCTGCAGAACGTTGTATATGACCATTCGATGATCAATGATGAAATGCTGTATGGCTATCTCTCTCCATTCCTGGAGGATGATATTTTCAAAGCGTTGACGATGATGATCCGCCACCGGGAAGGTGACCTTTCAACCGAAGAGCTAAGGAGAATCGAAGCTCCATGCCTGCTGATCTGGGGAGAACACGATAAAGTCGTTCCCGTCCGGATCGGGAGAAAGTTGAATAAGGATTTGAAGAATTCAGAGCTCATCATTTTAAAAGAAACCGGACACCTCGTCCCCGAGGAACGCCCGGAAGATGTCCATCAACTGATCAACAGGTTCATAGCAGCAGAGGAAACAGCTGAAGCAACAGCAAACGGCAGCCGCTGATGGCTGCCGTTTCTATTCGTATTGAGGAAGCTTTATAAAGAGCAAACATCTTCATTCTTGATCGCAAGCATTGTGTTTGCGACTGACAGGCATTGATCATACGGCAGGACCTGTTCGAATGAAAACTCGAAAATGGACTGGATCCTTCGGGCGATTTTATCGACTTCGTCATAATCATGGACAGCCTGGAGAATATCGGCGATTTCCGGGTCGAACTGGCCTTCGCCTACCTTGAAAGGATCCCATTTATTCAAAACATCAATTAATTTATAGCTAAGTTCTTTCGATTCCAATTCAATCACCTGATTATTTTTTAAAAATATTTTATCATAAAGTAAGAGCAGGATAAATTTTTCAAGGAGAAGGCGGTGCGTACATAGTGGAAAGAATAAATTTTGACAAGGTAGTGGACAGGAACAATTCGCATTCAGTAAAGTGGGATGCAATTGATAAGGTTTTTGGCAAAGATGATGTCCTGCCAATGTGGGTCGCGGATATGGATTTCCATCCTCCCGAGGCGGTCACCGATGCACTGAAGGATCGGATCGAACACGGGGTATTCGGCTATACCTTTGTTCCGATGTCAGTGACAGAAGCCATCCAGGATTGGATGAAAAATCGACATGATTGCGAATTCAAGAAATCATCCATTGTTTTCAGCGAAGGTGTCGTCCCTTCAATCAGCACGGCTATCCGCGCTTTTACTGAAAAAGGTGATAAGGTACTTGTTCACTCCCCAGTGTATACGCCATTTTTTAACATGGTCAAAAATAATGACCGCACCCTGGTTACATCTAATCTATTGATAGAGAATGGCCGTTTCGAAATGGATTTTGCCGACTTTGAAGCCAAGCTGCAGGATGGAGCGAAAATGTTCATTCTCTGTAACCCGCATAATCCCGGGGGCAGAGTCTGGACGAGGGACGAACTCGAAAAGATCGGCGACCTTTGCGTAAAGCATGACGTTCTGATTGTTTCCGATGAAATCCATTCAGATCTTGTGTTCAAGCCTAATGTCCATATTCCAATCGCATCGATCAAGGAAGAATTCAGGGAGATTACGACCACCTTCGTCGCACCAAGCAAAACCTTCAACCTTGCCGGCCTTCAGGCTTCCGCCGCTTTGATCCCGAACAAGGAGCTGAAGGCAAAATTCAAAAAAGTTCAGGAGCAGCAAGGCTTCTTTACATTGAATGCCTTTGCGATTGCAGGAATGGAAGCTGCCTACCGTGATGGTGAAGAATGGCTCGAGCAGCTGCTTGAGTATTTAAGTGAGAATATGAAGATAGCAACGGAGTTTATTGCCGAACACCTGCCAGCACTAAAACCGATGAAAGCAGATGCTACCTACCTCCTCTGGATCGATTGCCGCGGACTTGGTTTGAGCGACGAGGAGATCAAGGATCAGCTGCTGGAAAAAGGCAAACTCGGACTGGAACCAGGAACGAAGTACGGCGAAGGCGGCGAAGGCTTCGTCCGGATGAACCTCGCCTGCCCGCGCGAAACCTTGAATGAGGGACTGGAGAGGTTGAAGAAGGCATTCAGTTAGACTGCTAGAAAGCAAAAATGGAGCCATCCCATTCGGGATAGCTCCATTTTTTTATGCGCTCACTTCCAGCGATTCGTAATATGGCTCTAATGAATATCCAATGATCGTGTCCATGAATGGATGCAGCCTTTGCGGAATCATCATGCGTGCGTAATCCCAGGCATTCATCTCAATCTGGAGGGCAATCCTCTTTTTCAACACATCATTGCCGGTTTCCTCCATCCGCTGAATCAGCTCCGCAAGTTCGCGGTCCTCGGCATGCCCAATCTCATGAGCAAAAACAACGGCAAGATAATCTTCAAAATGTTCCATTGAAGAAAAGACCTGCAGGCATTGCGCCTTGATCTCTTCGATATATAAAGTAATCGTATGAGTTCCAAAATTATATTTCCCGCCCGCGAACCGGTCGCCCGGAAAAAAACCTTCAAGTTTTACTTTCACACTGCTGCCAGATTGGACAAGAATTTCTTCGACAATCTTCTCTATCTGTAAGTTCTTCAATTTATACCCCTAACTTCATTTTAGAATATAAATTGTATTATAACGTTTTAGTAAAATAATGAAAACATGACTTTTACCCTGGTTTTTTGTTGTTAAACCTGTTTTGTAAAAATTTTGTTATATTATGGCTCTGTCAAAATGAGACTTAAGATTTTCGTTCCAGGCACTTCGCTTTCCGCTGGGAAGAATTATGAAAAAGCCCAACTGCCTGCTTTTTCAAAAATCAAATTCTTCCTTGGGGCTGGCGCTGAGCCTCCTCGTCGCAAACTCCTGCGGGGTCTCATGGCCAGCTGATCCCGCCGGACATTGATTAGCTTCCGCGAATCAGCCCATGCACGAAGGAAATGGGTTAGCATTTTCGGATGAGTCTACGTGCCTTCCAATACAATCAACAGGATGTAAAAATCAGCACTTTTCAAAACTTCAACATTTCTCCAATTATTCACCCACAAAAAAAGAACAGCCAATGAATCAGCTGTTCTCTTTTGTATCATTCATTTGTTTCATGATTGACTGCTCGTGTTCCTTTGCTTTCTTGGCTTCCTTTTTGGAAACTTTGATGATGTATCTCATCGTCAGGATCGCTCCGATCAGGAAAACGAGTGAAGTGATCGCGGCCGGGATATATTCTGTCTTGTCTTCCGGGAAATATAAAAATAATGAGATGACAAACCACTTACTCATTCTCATCTTCCTTTCATCAGCTCTCCAAACATTATATCAAGGTTTGGATTTTCGTCCAACCGCGAATAACTTCCTATTTCAGTACATTGATTTTTTCGATGACGACATCTTCCTCCGGCTTGTCCTGAGCTCCTGTTGGCGCAGCGGCAATCTTATCAACAACATCCATTCCCTCAACTACCTGGCCGAATACAGTGTGCCTGCCATCAAGGTGTGGCGTGCCGCCATCTTCATACATCTTCAGGACTTCTTCAGGGTAACCTGCCTGCTTCATCTTCTCTTGCAAACTGGCATCCAGCTCCTTGTTTTGGACGATGAAGAACTGGCTTCCATTCGTGTTCGGGCCGGAATTGGCCATTGATAATGCACCGCGGATGTTAAAGAGCTGTTTTGAGAATTCATCTTCAAATGGACCTCCGTAGATGCTCTCGCCGCCCATTCCAGTTCCATCAGGATCACCGCCCTGAATCATGAACCCGTCTATGACGCGGTGGAAAGTGACTCCTTCATAGTAGCCCTCTTCGCTATGCTTAATAAAATTCTCTACCGCTTTTGGAGCCTGCTCAGGGAAAAGCTTGATCTTAACAGTTCCCATGGAGGTGACCATTTCCACAAGCCTTTCATTTTCCTGGACTTCCGCTGTCGCTTGAGGGTAATCGAGATCTTCCTCAACTGCTTGTCCAGCATTCGTCGTGTCTTCCTTCTGCTTGTCTGCTTGTCCAGCATTTGTCGCGTCCTCATTCTGCTTGTCTGCTTCCTGCTTTTCATCTGTTGTGCCGCATCCAGCGAGAATAAGCATCATTGCAAATAGTACTGCCAATATTTTTTTAGTCATTGTATGTATCCCTCCTATAGACACTTTAAACGATTACAAAATGTTTTGCACCTTTGTTTTTGCTATAATAAAAGAAATAATTTGTATTCCGAAAGGGGCTTTCACATGGCTGAATTGAACATTGGCGATCGAGTAACCGCCATTTATAAAACCGGCAAATATATAGGCGAAATCACGGAACGCCGGCCACAGCACTATCTTGTCCGAGTATTGGCAGTCGCAAAGCATCCAATGCAGGGTGATCTCCATAACCCGAAGGATGCAGCGGTTGGCTTTTTTCATGAAAGAAAAGCACTGTCTTACCGCGAACAGGCAAACATCCCAGAAAAAATGGTCAAGCCGTACGATGGCGAAATGCCTGATTACCTTGAATCGTTAAAAGAAGCGGCAGCCAAGCTTCGCGGTGAACTCGAAGGCGACGATTCACCATGGGCACAGCAGAGCCTGAGAAACCTCGAGTCTCTGGAAAAAGATTATTTTAAATAAGGCTCTTTTCGAACATTTTGTTGTTTTCAACTGCATTTATACAGGTATAAATGCAATCATTATTCAGAAGTCTCCATGATATTGCGGTTACTAGTACATGCACGAAAAGCAACAATGAATGTGAGAACGGCTTTAAAAGACGCAAAAAGCCAGATTGTTTTTTCCAATCTGGCTTTTCTATGCGAATTTATTGAGCAGTTTGGAAAAGTCAACCATATCCCCGATTGTGGCTGGTTCTGGTCTTTGCAAGTATTGTTTGTCTTTTTCCACAAGCTTGTAAATATGGTAGGTCGTCAAAGCATCATCAAGGGCACGGTGATGTTTTCCTGTACCTTCCCTGCCATACTCCTGCACTGCCTTCCATAGCCCTGTTTGGTTCTGGTCGCCGAAGAAACGCTTATATTCCATCGAAAGATCGATCTGCTTACCTGGCAGCGGAAAAGCAACAGACGCCTGCTGGCAATTTTGCAGCAATACCTTCATATCCATATTGCCCCAGGTGACAATCTGGCAATTCTTGCTTCCCCCCATTGACCTAAGCTTATCTACCAAAGCCTTGAAGGTAATACCTGAATTCACCTGCTCCTGGGTGATGTTCAGAAATGAACGGCAGCGATCTGTCAAAATCGGAAAACGCAGTGGCCGGACATAAGAAGAAAATTGTTCAACCACCTTGCTGTTTTCGACGAGGACAGCGCCAGCTTCAATGATTTCCGGGTAAAAGCCCCTTCTCCTGCTGTTCCGGTCAGGCATGGTAAACTCAAAATCAATAAATAATGTGATCCTTTCTTTTTCGCTCATGCTTCCCCAACTTTCTGAAAAGCCAGTAGTTGTATGTAACCAGTATATGCTTTTCGGTCGATTATTTTATCTATTATATCACGTTTTTTAATAAATTTTTAAATTTTCTGCAATTTAACTTTAGCATTTTTTTTGACTAAAAAAGAAAGTAAATTTCAGCTCGTCTGTTCCGATATTATGAAGAGTGACATGAAAATGAATGCAGAAAGGATTTACCGTGAGGATTATAACAGGCTACCTTTTGATACTACTATTAATACCAGCTTTTGTTACCGTTGTGACCTTAACCTATACAGAAGCAGGCAATGCTGTAAGCATCAATGATACCCTTGATGAAAAAATCGATTTGAACAAGACGAAGCTCTCCCAAACGAGTATGATCCTTGCAAATAATGGTGAAGTCATTACCGAGATCTACCGGCCGATGAACAGGCACTATGCTGCAGGGCATGAAATCCCTGATTTTCTTAAAGAGATATTTATTGTTTCGGAAGACCGTAATTTTGAAATACATCCCGGTTTTGATTTGCCGGCAATTGGCCGCGCGCTGGCCATCAATATTCATTCAGACGACATAGAACAGGGCGCAAGCACCATTACCCAGCAGCTGGCCCGAAACCAATATCTGAACCACCAGAAATCATATAATCGCAAGCTGAGTGAAGTATTATATGCATACCAGCTGGAGAAGACTTTTTCAAAGTCAGAGATTCTTGAACAGTATTTGAATGCGATTTATTTTCACAACAATGCATATGGAGTCAAGGCCGCAGCGGACTTTTATTTTAAAAAAGCCCCCATGGACCTTTCCGAGGCGGAACAAGCTTTCCTTGCTGCGATTCCAAATAATCCTTCCTATTATGACCCGATTGAGCACTTCGAGCGGACGAAAAAACGTCAGGAACGGCTTCTGAATCTACTTGTACAACATGGAAAAATCAAACCTGAATCAGCACAAAAGCTAAAGCAGGAACCAATAATTCTTAAAGTCGATTCTCGGAAAAATTCATATCCTGACTATACTTCCTATGCTTTACACGAGCTGAGGGAATTGATTGCTGAACAGGAAAATCTCGATAACAGCGACGAACTGACCGCAAGGATGGAGGAATTGCTTCGTTCAGGGGTGGTCATCCATACAAATCTGGATATTGGTCTGCAACAACAGGCAGTCCGGGCTGTTAAAACTCATCTCCAAGAACCAGCTGTTCAAGGTGCCGCCACAGTGATCAACCATGAAACCGGGCAGATTGTGGCGGTCGCCGGAGGAAAGAATTATCGGGGCGGCGACTTCAATCGCGCATACCAGGCTTTTCGCCAGCCAGGCTCTTCGATCAAGCCATTGCTTGTTTATGCGCCCTACTTTGAAAGGTTCGATGCAAATAAAGATTCTCAAGTCAACACCGGCCCACTTTGCATCAAGGGTTATTGCCCAAAGAACTATGGGGGATCAAACTATGGGATGGTGACATTTGAGAAAGCATTCATACAATCCTACAATACACCAGCAGTAAGGATTTTACAGCAGGTTGGAGCAGATGAAGCCTTCAGTGACCTGGCAACCTTTAAATTTGAAAGAGTAACAGCACAGGATCATGTGCTTGCCGCGGCAGTTGGCGGATTCACAAGTGGAGTCAGCCCGCTTGAAATGACATCAGCTTATACCGTTTTCAGCAATAAAGGCCTTTTCCTAAAGCCAAGGGCAATCTCGAAGGTAACAGGTTCGGATGGGGAATTGTTTTATAAATGGAACGACGAGCCTGCCCAGGTGTGGAATCCGAGCACCGCCGAAAAAGTTCGGAGCCTGATGCAAAAGACTGTTGCCTCAGGGACAGCAAGAAAAGCAGCTGGTGCCGGACCTGGTGCCGGCGGCAAGACCGGAACGACAAATGACTTCAAGGATTTCTGGTTCATCGGCTTCAACGGGCCGTACACAGCAGGAGTCTGGGTCGGAAAAGACAAGCCGCAGAGCATGGAAAATATCAATCATCAGTCGCCTCATCTATTGATCTGGCGTGATATCATGAAAAAATAAACCGGGCAGATTTCTGCCCGGTTCTCCAATCCCGTTCGTATGCCCTTATAACTCCTTGACGATTAAGTCCATATAATTGTG
>NZ_JAGGQQ010000027.1 GCF_018613195.1 Bacillus sp. ISL-45 | reverse complement strand
TTCATCACATCATAAATTTTTTCTACTGTTGCCTTCAGCACCTTCGCATTCCGTTGCTTTCGGGAAATCACCTTCTCCCAGTCCCACTGATCCACATAAAGGGAGTGTAGATGGCTGAGCGTTTCGTCGCGCCGAATTGCGTTCATGTCGGTATAAAGTCCTTCCCCCGGAGTAAATCCATAGCGCTTCAACGCCATCCTTTTCCACTTGGCAAGAGATTGGACAATTTCCATAACATCGTTTTCCACACCAGGTGCATCAAAGGAAATCACCCGTTCATTCCCAGCCAGATCATCATTGATTCCCTTCCCGCCCCTCACAAAAATCGGCGCCGAAACCCTTGTCAGCTCCAATGCGTCAGCAAGGTGATTTTCAAAAAAATCCTTCGTTTTCTTAATCGCTATTTCGGTTTCCCTCAAATCCAATTTAGACTGATACTTCATTGCAGCATGGCTCAATTTTCCTCATCCCTCCAGATTCATTTAGCACTTTAGTGTATTTACGCAAACATCCATTTACTTTATGACAGAAGGAAGTGAAAGTTGCTACTGTCCTTCTGCAAAAACGAAAAGCGACAACAGAAGTCGACAGGTTTAGTAGCTTCGTAGAGATATACTAGTTGATAGAATCAAGCTCAGGGGGCGTGTGATGAGGAAAAATGCTTATATAGCCGCAATAATAGCCGGACTAGTCATAACAGGCGTTCACCCTGCAGAGTCGGCAGAGCAATCGGAAATCCGCAAGCAGCGCCTTCAGCTTAAGGATAATGTCACTGAAAAAGAAAACCAAATTCAAGCAATGGACAAGGCTGAGGATAAATATCTTTCTGAACTGAAAGCGCTGGATGATGAGATGTCAGAGCTGAATCAGAGAATCAGGGATCTTCAATTCGTCTTGGTTGATTCCGAACAGGCTGCAGAGGAGATGAAAAAGGAAATCAACAAGCTCAGCTTCAACATCGAACACAGGGAGCAATTAATCAAAAAACGCCTGCGTTCGATGCAGGAAAATGATGGTTTGGGTATGTATGTGGATCTGATTTTTGATTCAAAAGACTTATCCCAGTTGTTCGATACCGCAATTGCGGTCAGTAAAATCATTAAGGCAGATAAGGATTTGCTAGCAAAACACAAAATTGATTTGGAGTCGCTGATGGAACAGGAAAAAGCGCTACAGGACAAGGTGATTCTGCTGGAAAAAGACCAAAAGGAAATGATGTCACTGAAAGCTGACTTGGAGAAGAAGGCGGCGGAGAAGCAGAGCCTGCTTAAAACCGTTCATGCCACTAAGGAGGAAAGTGAATCGCAGCTGATGGAAATGTATGAGGTCTATGTCAACCTCGCATCCCAGGAGATTGCAATTTTAAAAGAAAACCAAAGAATCGAGTATAGTAGTGCTAAACCAGAGGACGTTTTTATCATGCCAGCGAAGGGAGAGATGACCTCAGGCTATGGTCCAAGGTGGGGGAGGCTCCACGCAGGAATCGATATCGCCGATGAATCATCCGAAACTGAAGTGATCGCAGCCGCATCCGGAACCGTTATCCGCTCCTATTATTCCGCAACCTACGGGAACTGCGTGCTGATTACCCACAAAATAGGCGACAGAACCTTCACCACCCTTTACGCCCACCTAGAAAAAAGCACAGTCACTACAGGTCAGCCCGTTAAGAAAGGCGTGTTGCTGGGTTTTATGGGCAACACCGGCGACAGCAGGGGAAAGCATCTGCATTTTGAAATCCATGAAGGCCAGTGGAATTATGAAAAATCAAACAGCGTTGACCCGCTGCTATATGTGAAAAAATAAGCCAGGTTTCCATTGGGAATCTGGCTTGCTCTTTACGTTAACGTCAATGGTATAATAAATTTACTGACTATTCTGTTAAAAATGAGGTTGTGCTGATGTATACGATTTCTGACCTGGCGGAGCAGTTTGGAGTTACAACCCGAACAATCCGCTATTATGAAGAACTCGGTTTGCTGTTGCCATCGAGGACTGAAGGTGGCCGGAGAATTTACACTGCTAGTGATGTAACACGCTTAAAACTCGTATTCAGAGGGAAGCGGTTTGGATTCTCGCTAGATAAAATCAAGGAAATGGTACTGCTATTTGACGAGGATCGGACTGGTGAAAAACAGCTGAAGGTGACGATACAGTATGGAGAGGAAAAGCTCGCAGAAGTGAATGAAAGGATTTGTGAACTGGTTGAGATCAAGGAAGAAATCGAAAGGCTATTAACCGAATTCAAAGGGAGGCTAAGTGAATGAGCTTTTATCAGGAAGAACCGCAGTTTCGGGCATTGCTGAAGGAATTACTGGATGAAAAGTTTTTTGAGTACGCAGATCGAGAGCTGCTGAAGTTTGGTGAAAAATGCGCCAACGAAATCGACCAGCGCGCCAGATTCACCGACAGCGAAGGACAGCCGAAGCTGATCAAGTTCGATGCCTATGGCGACGATATCTCGGAAGTGTGGGTAAATGACGGCTACCGGAAAACAGTAGAAGATTCCTACAACACTGGGATTGTCGGCTATGTTCATAAGGAAATTCCAGAATTGGGACGCCGGGGGAATTATGTCTATTCCTACGCTCAGGGATATCTCTTGTCACAAACCGAGGCCGGCTTTTACTGCCCGGTCACGTTGACAATGGCCACGGCTTATTTATTGGACCAGTACGCATCCCACGAGGTAAAAGAGAAATTCCTGCCTCATGTTTTATCAACAGGAGAAACAACATTATATGAAGGCGCAACCTTCCTGACCGAACGCCAGGGCGGATCCGACGTCGGTGCGAACGTGGTGAAGGCAGTTCAGTCCGCTGACGGCTTCAAGCTTTACGGTGAAAAATATTTTGCCTCCAACGCAGGAATGTGCGGTGTCGCCATGGTGCTGGCAAGGAAAGAAGGAGCCCCACCCGGCACAAAAGGCCTGACATTATTCGCTGTCCCATGGCGCAAAGAAGACGGAAAACTGAACGGCATCAAAATCCGCAGACTCAAGGATAAACTCGGAGTACGCGCAGTCCCATCCGCCGAAGTCGAGTTCGACGGAGCAGAAGCTTTTGTAGTAGGTGACCCAACAAAAGGCTTCTACTACATGATGGAAGCATTGAACCTCTCCCGCGTCTGCAACACCATCGCCTCACTAGGCATCATGCGCCGCGCCTATAGCGAAGCACGTGAGTATGCACTAAAGCGCGACGCCTTCGGCAAGAAGCTCGCCGACTTCCCAATGATCAAAGACTCACTGGTAAAAATGGCTGTTAAGTTAGAAGTCGAAACCAGAACCGTCTTCAAGTACCTGCCACTGTTTGAAAAAGTGATGAGGAACGAGCAAGGAGTAACAGAAAAAGACATCGTATTGAATCGACTCTACATCGCTCTCTTGAAAAAAGAAACCGCAGAACAAGCCGTCCACTTCACACACGAAGCCATCGAAATGCATGGCGGGAATGGATATGTCGAAGACTTTGTCACGCCAAGATTGTTGAGGGATGCGCAGGTACTGACCGTATGGGAAGGTACAGCCAATATCCTCGGACTGGAAGTTTTGAGGTTGATGGAGAAGTTTGGTGCTGGAGAGTTGTTTTTGGAGGAGGTGAAAGATCGGATTGCTGTGATGGAGGGAAAGCTAGTAGATCAGGTCCGTGGCGCGATCGAGCAGCTGGAGAAACTGCTGGTGTCTCTGCAATCAGCTTCCCATGACCATAAAACGTTTCACTCCAAGCGGGTGGCAGAATTGATGGTGAAGATTTTTGAGAGTGTGAATGCTTTGGAGTATGCTGCAGGAGGGGATGACCGGGCCCAGAAGGTGATGGAAGTCTATATAGAAGAAACTTGGAAATCAGGACATGAATTTGCTGATCAATTAAAACCAGTGGATTATTTTTCTGAGATAATCAGCGAAACCCTCAACAAAAATCTCTGGTAAAATAGCCATACTAAAGCGTCTCCTAATGCAGGAGGCGTTTTCTGTATGTTTATTGTTCTATATATAAAACAAAATGTTCTTTTTAATTACAAAAGAGTGAGGAAATCGGAGATATAAAGAGATAACGAACGATTTTTGTGCGTTATTAAGAAAAAACAGCCAAATTTGAGGTTTTTCAAAGATAGCTGGTTAGAATATACTCACATCATGAGGTTCGTTAAAAAGAACAAAAAGTTCTCTAAGGAAGTTGATAAAAGTGAGAAAAACAATCACCAACTTCGTTCTCAAACTAATACATAAAAGAAAAGCAGAGTGGGAGGGGAGTATTATTCGATCCAGCAGACTTAGGAAATTCAAAAAAAGAAGTAAAGGCATTTCCATTGCTGCCCAAATCATTGCTATCTGGTATCTCTTTATCCTTGCAGGCTCATATTTAACTTCATATACAGGAGCTTACTTCAATGATATAGAAACGATCGAAAACTTCCTGGGCGCAGCTGATGAGTTTCCGGGGGAACCAGATGAGTGGGATAGAAGTTCACTCAGCTTTACAAACGTTGGTGGTTTTTGTACCCAAGGATTTGAGGGAAAGCTTTATTCAGAACTGGCTAACGTAGGTGATGAAGACATGGAGGGACCTACAACTTTTTATATTTATAAAAAAACACAGGGAAGTCCTAACAGGAACGATCCGGGGGAATTAGTACATAAAGGAGAAGTGCCACCAATAGAAGGTAAAGATTCTCCAAATAATAAAACCATTCTTGTTTTTAGTCCTGATTTATCAACCATGACACCAGGAAAATATAAATTCAAGGCAGATCAAAGACCAGGTCATAGCAATCCTAATAATAACCAGGATGTTGATAGAGAACAAGAAACCTGGGGAGAAGAAATCACTGTCACTCAAGCAGATATAGACTCATGCAAGGTAACTTCTCCTGCTCAACAAGAACCTCCAGAAGAAACCCAAACAATATCAGAAATTGAGGGGTTAACGGAAACACATACTAGTAATTCAATTACTTTAAATTGGTCAAATCCTATCGAAAACTTCTCGCACGTAAATATATATCGTAACGGGCAGTTGCTTGAAGATAATATTTCTGGTAACAGCTATGAGGATAAAGGATTAACTCCATCTTCTGAATATGAATACAAAATTATAGTGGTGGATGAATCTGGAGTAGAGACGAATGGAGTTAAAATAACTGTTTCAACAGATGCTGAAATAGTAGAAGATAAAATTCCTCCTTCAGCGGTAACAAACACAAGCTTGACAAGAAATGGGGAAAGTCCGAACATCACACTTGTCTGGCAGAACCCAGGTGATGAAGATTTTAGTCATGTGAAAATTTATAAAGACGATGTATTGATACAAGAAAAATTTGAAGGAACGGAATATCTAGATGAAACTAGCGAAGTTAATCATAACTATAAGATTGTTACCGTAGACAAATCAGGAAATGAGTCAGTAGGCGTTGAAGTTACTGTTTCAACCATAGATTAACTTATAAATCTTAGAAAGGAAGAAATCTATGAATATTAAAAAAGCCAGAAAAATAATGAGTAACTTAATTACAACAATCCTGTTTTTACTACTAATTCTAATGATATATATAGTTGTCTCAACAAAAATATCTGGTGGGGAACCCCAATTTTTGGGATATCAGTTAAAAACAGTATTATCAGGATCAATGGAACCTACATTCCAAACTGGTTCCATTATAGTTGTAAAAAAGACTGCGAATTCTGAGTCTCTAAAAAAAGGTGATGTCGTTACTTTTAAATCTGGTCCATATAGTCTTATAACTCATCGGATTAAAGATGTAATACAAAAAGACGGAAAGCTAATGTACCAAACAAAAGGTGATAATAATAAGCATGCTGATATGAATGCGTTATTGCATGAAAATATTGTAGCTAAATATACGGGTATAACAATACCTTACTTAGGATATTTAATGAATTTCGCTGGATCATCAAAAGGTGCAATATTTTTCTTGATTATTCCAGGGCTATTTTTTCTGGGATATTCAGCACTCACTATTCGAAAGGTTTTCAAAGAAATAGAACAAAGAGCAATAGAAGCAGAACAGGGAATTAATAAGTCAATGTAGCGGTTGCTATCCTTTTATAGGATTCAATATAAAATTACATACCTCTAATAAGAGGGGAAACTAGGAGGAGAAAATATGAGTATTAAGAAAAAATTAGGTTTAAGTGCAGCATCGGCAGCACTAGGATTATCTTTAATCGGTGGTGGAACTTGGGCTGCATTCAACGATGTAGAGAACACTACGAATTCTTTGGCTGCAGGTACGCTTAACTTAGGTCTAAACACAGCAGAGGATGGAGTGCTTACAAATTTTAATCTTTCAAATTTAAAACCAGGAGATCAATTTACACGTAAATTTAAAATCTCCAATGATGGCTCTTTAGCTATCAAACAAGTATGGTTGGATGTTTTACCAAGCGGCTTTACCCAGGGGATTAATGAGTATGTTGGAACACATGGTGCAACAGACAATAGTCAATTGGATTTTCTTGCCCAATTTGCAGTAGAAGTATTTAGAACTGGTGTAGAAGGAGGAAGTCCTGGTCCACAGTTTAACATGATTACAAAAGCTCACAATGTAACTTTAAAGGATTTAGTTACCGGTGAGAATATTCCAACTGGAATAGAAAGAGAACTCGATGCTGATGGGAAAGTTACTCGAATTAACTTAGCACCTACTAATACCACTCAACCTAATTGGAATGGGCTACCAGCTAACCCAAGAGATTATGAAGTAGTTGAAATTGTTATTTCTATGATTAATGATTCATCAAAAGATGCCCGTGGAGAATACACTCAAAACGTATACCAGGGAGATAGCATTAATCTTGGATTCCAGTTTGAGGCTACACAATGGGAGGGTAGAAAGATTGATGGTAACGATACAGGTGATGTAGATGGAAATGATACATCGAATCCGGGTACACGTAATAATGAGGAAGTAACAAGACCATAATTGAACAATCAAAAGGTGGGTAATACCCACCTTTTGATTACTCACCTATTAACAATGTTTCAGTAGCTGGATTAAACAAGAGAGGTATGCCATGAAAAATAATAAGTGGCTTTTTAAACCCCTAAAGCTTTTCATCTTAACGTTGATTCTTTTCATTTTTACTATAACTTCTGTCAGTGCCAATACAAAAGAAATTGACATCAACATCACCCCAAATGGCTATCTGTTTAAGGTTTCTAACATCAAACCTGGCGACTGGATGCCACGCGATCTGGTTGTTAAAAACGATGGCAAACAAGATTTCAAATACACAGCACAGGTTGGTGAAACGAAGTCCTACAAAGGTCTGCTTGAGGAACTTTTGCTTTTGGTCAAAAAAGACACCCATGTCCTCTTCGACGGAAAGCTTAAAGATTTCAAAGGTCTTAATCCACGTGTGTTATCTAAGGGTGCGCAGGAAACTTTATTTTTCCAAGTAACTATGCCTTACGAGCTAGGTAATGAGTTTCAGGGTTCTGCTGCTGAATTTGAAATCATTTTCTATGCTGAGGGAATTACCGATACTCCCCCAAGTTGCGAGGAAGATCCATCGCAGGTAGGTTGCGAACAGCCACCAAGC
>NZ_JAGGQQ010000026.1 GCF_018613195.1 Bacillus sp. ISL-45 | reverse complement strand
TGTCGCAAACAGAAAACCACGGATGAAATCATTCCTCGCAACAAACGTATGCGTGAGTTTTACGACAAGAAGCGTGAAGAAGGAAAGCCATTTAAGGTAGCAGTTATTGCTTGTGTAAATAAGCTTTTACATTGGATTTTTGCCCTATTAAAAAACAGAACCACTTTCCAAGATATAACTTAGAAACAACATCTAACTAAATAACGAAAAACCTTCCAGTTCAGAGAATAAGAAAATTATTTGGTATACCCTTTTTTAGTATATCACGGTTGAATTTTAAAATTTAATGAAAAATATTGACAAACTATTAGCTGGTTTTGTTTAATAAGGAATTCAACAAAAAAGTCATTAATCATTTCTTGATTAACTGCCGAATAAAATACATCTCTACACATGTCGTTTTTGCCTTGTAAGGTAAAGAAGTTTCAAACTTTGAGTTATGTCCACTTCATTTTACACGAAAATCAAAAAGCCGATTCCAGATGGATCGGCATCTAACTATTTTTTTATTCCTAATTTTTTGCGGGGTATATGTCAATATAAAATTACACCTAGAATCGTTAGAGTGTGTCTAACTATCTGGGTAAACTTTTAAAAAAGGATTGCTGTCATTTTCTAAACATAATGCGAGTTTGGTTTGCTTGTTACTGTTAATTTAGTTCTATCTGAAAATGTATTAATCAAAGTTTTTATTTTATATAAATGTTTGTATGTTTTGCTTTTCCTTAACGTTCTCTTACTTTCAGGTTGAACGGCTATTCTTTGCTCGAACCCAAAGACTCTCTATATTTTGAGAATAGTAGGTCTTTACATGTGTAGTACCATTAAAAAGACTTAGTCTACCCTTTCATACTAGTTTCCATTCATAAATCTTAATAAGTTTTTATTAACCCTTTGGCTGTGAATGATCCTGCAGTATCCTTAAAATCCGGGAGTGCATTACCTATCGTCATGTCATTTCCCACCTATTTTATACTTAAAATTTTTTACTCTTCTATGTCAGGGTCGTAGGAATCCATATATTCTTCTTCACCGCCATGATCTTCCATCCATTCAGGTGTATCGACAAAATCCCAACATCCTTCACAAAAACCCTCACCATAAATATCTTCATCTAATACTTGGTGACATCGTAAGCAGTGTTTAAAAGCATTTTCTTCTACACATTCTTCACATATAATTTCATTACTTACTGTATATTGATAGTCCTCCTTATCTTTATCACAGAATGTACACATATCCATAATTATTACCCCTCTTTGTCAAAAATTCTTTTTAATAGAAGTGACAAAAAATAGTTGAATTTAATTCTGCTTTTCTGTCATACAAAGTACCTTATATACTTATCATCTCATTAATCAAATAAAGCAATAATATCAGCCATATTTACCGTTGGATCCAGCGTCACCCCCCCCGTTCAATGGCCCCAAGCATACGGTCTCATTTCCTTATCATTAATCTCTTTTGCTTTGGCATAAATTGTTGAACGTGGTACACCTGTCTGCTTAACAATATCATTCACGCTTAGCCCATTTATTTCACGGTTCGCAAACAGCTTCAACGCTCTTCGAATCTCTTTAGTGTCCTGCCCTTTTCTTCCTAGATGCTTTCCTAGCTTCTTAGCTCTTTCCCTACCCTCTCTGGTCCGTTCATTAATTAAATCCCGTTCAAATTCTGCAATAGCACCTAACATGGTAAACATTAGCTTGCCAGCAGCGGTTGAAAAGTCAATTTGTTCTTTTATGAAAGCAACACCAATGCCTTTTTCTTGCAAGTCATGTACAATGTTCTGTAAATCTCTTGTGGATCTCGCTAATCGATCAATCTTATAAACGACTAGCTTATCTCCTTCTCGCAAATATTCCAGCGCCTTTTTCAGTTCTGGTCTTCCAGTGTCCTTTCCACTTTTCTTTTCGTAGAAGATTTTAGTACAACCATTAATCTCTAGATGTTCTACTTGTAAAGCATAATCCTGCTCCGATGTACTTACCCTTGCATATCCAATAAGTTCACCCATCTTCAACACTCTCCATCCAAAAGATATATATCTTTCTGCATATCAATTATATACTATCTTTTAGACTATTTTCAAAGGTAGTATCCATTAAAAATCAGTGATTTTTATTCCTGTACAAAACTTACAACTTTTAGACAAAAAAAGTGCTACCCGAAAAGGTAACCTTAAATCTTCTGTCGGTAAACATCTACCCTCTCCAGGTAGAGAAGGGCTTTGAACTTCAGGAAGTTAAATATTAACAAAAAGAATTGAAGTACTTGATGACAGTAGTCGGCCTTGTTTACCTTTAAGGATGATTTAAAAACAGTTCTAACTTTATGTAAGTTATTATTTTAATAAATTTGCATAATAACGAATAGTTTCTCCTACTACATCTGTATTTAGGTTTTTACTAATATAGGTTTTTACCAAACTTCTTAACGCTAGGCTATTTTTTCTTTTATCGTCCATAAGCATACGTCTTATTTCCTTATTCGATATTTCCTTATATATACTTATCTCACGAAAAAAACTTACAAGTAAACTTTGACTTGTAACAAACGTTGAAAGAATAACAACCTTTTCCGAATCCGGTGGAGGAACATCATCTATGGCCTGAATATTATTATAAAGATATTTTCCGAAAGGGATGAAATGGGCGTCGGGCATTAATCGAATTTCGCATAGTCCTTCATAGTCAGCTTCCTTACGTTGAATGTATCGAACCACATCTAAAACAAAGTTATAGGTTTTTTCTTCACAAATTGATTGTTTTAGAATTTCTTCCTTTGAGAATTTGGTCGGTCCCCAAAATTTTTCCGATAACTTATAATTTTTAAAATCTTGCTCATTCCTTACTTCTAATATCCATTGTCTGTTTTTGGTATTCATCACCAAAACAAATTCGTCAAAAATAGTTGCATCCAAATACGGTTTAAGTTTTTGTGTCCATATTGGTTTAATAGTCTGTTTGTTAACGACCCACTTTGGTGCTTCCTCCCATTCCTTCTGACCGTTATTTTTAATCCTTTCTAGGAGATCACTTTTTTTCGGGAAGATATCATGTTTATCATAAGGCAATTTGGAACCATATAATTCTGATCTAAGTAAAGCCACTCGTTCAGCATTTATATAATCTACAGACACAATTAGGATTTCAAAACTTTCAAGAATTCTTACAGCGTCGTGGCTAGTAATATATTGAAAATTTAAATATAAATCTCCCTCAGTTGTTAATGTTAAAAACTTGCTTTCTGAATACAATGGAGTATGTTGTTTGTGAAATTTTTTATTGCCCCAATGGCGATGGTATACACTATATTGATATGGATTTAATTCATAGTGGATAAGCCATTGAGATGAATAGGTTGACACTATGATGCTGTGATCAGAATTCTGTAAGTCTTTAATGGTACTCTTTAGTGATTGATTCCATAATTCTTTCAGATCGCTTATATTTGTTCTAAATTCATAAGTAATGGCTTTTTCAATTAATCTTATATTTTTCGTCATTAACCCTTTTGAACTCTTTTTTACTTCATATTCAACTAAATCTCCAACTTCGAATTTCCCTTCATTTAAGGACAAAATATCTGTTAAACGAAAATACACATCATTATTTTCATTTCCAATAAAACCAAACCCTCTTTTAGAATTTATATACTTTATATTCCCTCTTCCCAATAGTTTTCCTCCTCTATATATGGCTTGTGACTTGACATCGACTATTTAACTACCGCAAATAAATTGAATCCACGTTCATCAAATTGTATTCCTATTTCAAATTCACCTACAGAATGAGTTGTATCTTCTTTTCCTGAAAATAAAATTTTATCGTTCACATAATCTATAGATATAGTTGGATCTAATCCCAAAATAAGTTTTTGAGTTATAATAAATGCTTCTTCATCAGCAATTCTACTATATATAATTTCTTTAATATTGTTGTTTTCATCGACTAAAATTGTTGGCCCGTTCAAAAACATAATGTAATGATCCGATCCAAAATATCTATCCTCAGGTTCTACTAACACGGGGTCTTTTATTTCAACTGTTTAATTAACAGCCTTCTTATACTCATCAATACTCAATGTTGAAACCTTTCCAGTTGAATCTGGAAGTGGACCTGACACTGCATCCCCTATGTGACTTGTTGAATAATTTTCTCCATACTCTTCTGGATGAGTATCTTTTCGGTTTTCGCCACCAACTTCATCTTTCTGATCTTCATCGTTAGAGGTTTCGGATTTTTCAGAAAAATATTTCTTTCCTAACTCTGGATCTCCCGGACTCGCAATATAAAGTAACTCTGAATATATCTTAAAATCCTTAGATTTAGGTGTTTTATAATAAGATAATACTTCGCCTACTTTGGGACAGTAATATTTCTTTTGTAGGAAGCCTTTCATAGATTCATATGTAAAAATTTGTATAACCTCAATACAATTGGAGAATTCACCAATTTTCGTAGACAAATCAACATTCACATTTACCAATTGAATTTCTGATTCATCATCACGATTCCACTTCAATTGTTTCTTTAATATCGCACTCTCTGCTGGAATAGATTCAAATATCGCATTTTCACTGGCTTCTACAACTCTTTTTTGTTCAATTACTTGTGAAGGATCTTTTGTAAAAAACAATGAATGATAAAAATCATAAATAAAAATAGGTGTTCCATCTGTTGCGCTCCCATTTTGAATAATCTCTTTTAGTTAATCCCTAGAAATCATTCCACCTTCCATTTCAGTGCCATATGTTATATACTCTCGTATAGTCCCCGGATTAGAAGGTAAATAATTTAGTAAATTATAGTTTGAAAACTTATCTAAAGTTGATTGTTTTTCCGTACTACATCCCAATAGAGAAATAATTACAAATGTACAAATAACTAAGATTTTTTTCACAACTTTTCCCTCACAATAATTTAAAAAGCTGGATTGTATTTTTTCAAGTAAGATCCTCAAGCTAATTTGACTAGCTAGGCACTGAGATGAGATAGCCCACCTTCATACATATCTCTATGGCATCCCCCATGTACTTGGCGCGCCTAATGCACATCGAAAGCGTTTTGCTATTAAACGTTAATCATTACACAACCAACTACGTAAGCCATTCGCAATACTATAGTATATTTTTAACTCCTATATACTTACTATAGCGCTAACATTAACAGTTACATAAGCCGTTAATTATAACGTTACATATGCTGTGACATCCGTTGATAATACAAAGTTCTCAGCTTTTAACAACGTAATTTGAACTCGTAAATTACACTCAAATAAAAACGCTATTATACGGCAAAAAAGGTGCTTTACCCGCTTAATATCTCTACCCCCGAAATTACAGAAAGTTAATGTATTCAATATTATGGAAATCAAACGCAACCTTCCATTCCGCTTGTTTAAATCCACGGGGAATCGGATTGTTATCTTCGTCTTGATACACAAGTCTAAACGTCCGGTGATCCGTTACTTGTTTGCCATCTTCTTCGCGTTCAAATATTAACTCTGTTTCTATTTCGCTAACGGCAGAGGCATTATCATAAACATTAACTAGCTTGTAATCAACTAACTTTTTACCTTCAAATACTTCACGTAGGTTGCCTGCCATTTTCTTAACAGAATTGTATTTCCTATTAAGTTCAAGCATCATCGCTAATTTACCGTAGTTTCTTACCGTTATATAATCAAATAATTGCATTACTGCTCTTTCTGGCATACCATCTTCGTAGTCACTTAAATCCCCTTTTTCTGGTATATCTTCACCAACGGTTATATCCCTAGGTTTCCATATTTGTAAATATTCCTTTTGCCGTTGATTTTGTGTTAATCCTTCTAGGCTACTTGCGATCTGTTCTATCGTTTTTTCGGGTGTTGGTGGTACATATTCTTTATCAACGTCCTTTTTGCCCTTATTTATTTCGATAGCCCAATCCCCTAGCGCTAGTAAGGTAGATAACGTCTTTACAGATACTTGTACGTTAGCATAGCCTAAATCCCTGCCATGGAGTATGCCGTTTCTATACGGTAAACTTATCTCCTCATTCGTAGTTTTCCTTCGGCTTTTATTAAAGATTTTTTGTATTGCAACTAAACCGCTACTATGAGCTGCAATCGTATCCCAAACGTCTAGCTTCACTTTATCCGCAAAGAAACCAATTTGTTCTACGTCGTTAACAAAGCCATCTATTAACATTAAAAATAACGGTACGCTTGCGTGATACCTACCGTTAAAATGGTCCTCTAAGGCGTTTAATAATAAAGGTGTACGCGACCTAAACTCTTTTACATTTTTAAGCCGTATAATTAAAAATGAGATTCGTTCTCTATCAGTAAAATGTTCAATAAGGGCTTCTTCGGCTTCTTTAGGCTTACCTGCTTCGGCAAGTTTTACGCAGTTCTCCATTAAGTCAAAACTTAACGATTCATAAGCTATCCAACCCTTTTTGGCGAAGAAATCATTGAACCTATCGGGTACGATTTTATATGTTTTATACTTTCTTTTTGCCTCATCGAATTGTTTAAAAGCCTCATCAAGTTGTTGATTCCTATACCCTAATTGTTTAGATACCGTATACAATGATTGCATATCCGTAAACCCTTCAACCGTTGTATCCATTTCTTTAAAACTATAATTATCTTTAATTTTCTTTTTAGTTTGTTTCTTCTTTTTCTTATTTTGGGGATTCTTTTTACCCAACAAACTTCCCTCCTTTATAATTATTCCGATGCCATTCTGCTAGCCAAACGTTATAACTCTTTATATAATCGTTAACTTCTTTCACTAGCTCTGGCGGTGCATCTTCACCTAAGCGTATAGTTCCATCGGTGTCATAATAAAATAGTTCGCTGTCCATAAATGCAGGCGTTTCAATTCTATGTAACATCGGCTCTTTACTCGGAATAAAGTGTTGTAAAAATACGTGTTCTTGTAATAAACAGAAATGCCCAAATGCGGTAAAGCCCGTTGCGAGTAATATCGCCCATAATGTATCCAATGATAGTAACGGCTCTTTATAGAAATAGGCGAAGAATATTACGTTAACTAATACGGTGTTAATAGCTAGCATCCAATACGTTGCTTTTTGTTTCCTGGTCATAACTCTACCCCCGTTAATTGAAAAATACCGCTAATGATTGTTCCTTCTGAGCGCTAAAAAACTGAATGAAGAAAGTTATAAAATTGATCTCTTCTTCTAAGTTATTATCCCAGTCTTTTAAAGCTCGGTATTTTACCTGTTCATCGTTAATAAGCAGATCATAAATACTGTATACGTAATGTACGCCCCAATCCCTCGGGTCTACGTTCATTTTTGATAAATCAAATTCTCCTCTAATTTCGTTTAAATACTGTAATGTAAGGTTCTTTGTACCGTAAAACTTTATTAGTACATATTCAATATCGCTAATAGTAATCCCAATATTCTTACTCAACTCTTCATTGTTATTTAACAACTGCTCTAAATGCCATACTGCCATAGCTTGCGTATAATAAGAACATAATGCACCGTTCTTTAAATCAGAATGTTTAACGGCATTTAAATAACGTTCGCCATTTTCATCGGTAATAAATATTTCTTCGAATAGTTCCTTCGGTATAAGGTAAAGCCAATAAGTTACAAATCGCAAACTATTATCCTGCATGTTTATGTTTTCAATTAACGGTAAAAAGGCGTTTAAAAAATCATGATGGACGTGGTCTTCCTTTTTATAAATTAACGGCTTAAATACACTACTAAATGCACCTCTAGTTAAAAACGTTTTAACAGCTCCATGTTGCATGATTCCTGGTTTACTCATAGCAACTCCTCCATAAGTAATTATCACTAATAGTATATCAAATATTTCCAATTGATAGATTAGAAAATAAAAAAAGCCTACCCTTAAAGGAAAGCTATTATTACGTATTTCTTAAAAATGCTATTATTCAAGTCAAACTATTCGTGCTTGTCATTACATCCAGATTAGCCATCTTTATATAACCGCGAGTCAGCTTTTATCGCAATACACTAAAATATTTTCGGGTCTTCCTGCCATTACTAATAATAACGCTAAAATATGGCGTATTTTATGAGGGTAAAATTTATCTTTAAGAACTGCTTTAACGCCGTAAACACGGAGTTATGTCAGAATTTTCATTCGTTTTAGCTTTATTATAAGCTAGTATAAAGGTACTCTACACCCTTTGCTGCATTTTAACAGTCGTACCGCCTAGGTAAAATAATCCTAAATGCCCATCTAATATAGTTATTTTTTGACCAATTCGGGTCATTTAATTATTTCTATATACACCTACAGGTAATAGTTGTAATATCAAAGTAACTATCAATACGGGAAAAGGTGCTCATATGGAAACCATTTATGAGGTATCAAGAATTAAGCAAGTCGTCTTAGAAGTCCAGAATAAAAAGTTTAAAAAGGGTATCTTCAATCCCTCAGATGCGAACAAAATTGCACATCACTTCATTGGAGAAGATGACCGGGACGTTTTTCTTGTAATTTGCCTTAACACGAAGAACCAAGTTATTGCAGTTCACAGAAGCCACATCGGTACGCTTTCAAACACAACCGTTTCACCACGAGAAATCTTCAAAGCTTGCATCTTAAATAACGCTAGGAGTTTCGTTGTGGCACATAACCACCCTTCTACAAACATTAAACTATCAAAAGAAGATTTTAAAACAACCGAAATTTTATTGAAAGCAGGATTAATCCATGAAATTCCTTTAATGGATCACTTGATTGTTAATTCAAGAGGAGAATTTTTTAGTTTCAAACAAGAAGGGTACATGTTTGAAAATCGGGTTGTTCGTAGAAGAGTTGAAAGAAAGAATTAATTGTTTTAGAAGACTACCATATGTTTTTCTAATACATTAATGTATCCCAAAGCATTAACCAATTATACTCTTTCCTGTAGACACTATAGATTCTATTGTACAATTTTCTTTATATGTATAAAAAATAACGCCTGTTATGCGTCCTGTTCTAGAGTAGCTATTCGAATGTCTATTACGTTGTCATTGCGATCATACCCGATTTTTTCGATACTTAAAGATAGCGTGTTTTTAATAAATCCCATATTTAATAACCTTTACTCCTTGTTCAAAGAGCTGTCTTACAATCATCAGCTCTTCAAAGGTCGGTCTAGCAAACCGACTTGGCTTCGTTACGACGAGCGTGTCACCGCTTGCAACGTTTTTAACAGCGCCTGGAATTACGACCTATCAGCTTTTGTACCTGTTAACTTTTCCGAATAAATCTTTTCTCAAGCTTCCCTTTCAAGTGCATCCATTTGAAGTCCTGACCCATCATTAATACCCGAGCACTTCCGTACTTCATCAATAACAGTCCCTTTTCAGAAGTTAACATATGGTTATAAGTTACGACACTGAACTTATCCCTTGAATATTCCGGATTGAAAAACTGGTGTCAAAACTTTTGAGTTATGACCCACCTATTTTAATAATATCCAAAAAGCCGATTCCATATGGAAATCGGTTTTTATTAAATAAAATATTTAGGGGTGCTGACTAAGTTGTTTAAATATAATCGAATTTATAATTAATATGTAGTTAATCTGTTTGATAAAAAAACTACTATTTCATTTATATATTTTTTACTTTTTTCATTGGAAGGATCTTTTCGGACTCCCTTAGAACCTTATCAATTGAATCAATAGTTTGCTTAAGTGAAGAAAGGAAATCTAACCCTAAGTCTTTTGACGCAGGAACAAATTTTCCGTTATATATCGCTCTTGATTTTACTAAAACAACCGAATCTGTAGCTTTATAATTTGTAATTTCATTGCTCATCGTTTTCCTCCTATCAATATTTTACCTACTTTTAATAACGGTTTTCACTTCTAACAGATAATTGGGTTGTTTTTAGGTAAGGTTTTTCATAAGGTATTTACTGTTGAATTTAAACAATCACTCAAGAAATTCTTTGATTCTTAAGTAGAGGTTTAGAAAGGTTCTCAAGGTTAGGAAGCAGCTGCGAAATTATCTTTTTGAATCCATCAATGGACTTCTTATACGCAACTCATATCCCCATAAATAATGAATGTGCTAAATGCTAACCATGGACAAATGTTATTTATCTCCTCTGTTTAGAATAACACTTTAATTATATAGTAAATAAAACGCAAGAAAACCCAAATCATGTTTGGAATTGCTAATACAGACCCGAGTAACAATCCAATATTAAATCCCAACTCTTCATGTTTATAAAATAAAAAAGTAATAGGTAATACTATTGGAAGAATAGCAAAACCGGAGGCTACAAAGTTTACAATCATTAACCAGGCTTTTATTCCAGAATGACCAACCCCCACGTTATAATATACATCCCACATAGAAGGATAGAAATAGTATTTTACAACCGCAACCCACTTTGAATCTGTGTTAATATCACTATGTCCATAATAAAATAAAATTATATTATATGCGATTATACCTAATACAATCATTAGTATTACCCCTAGAATTCCTCCCCCTACCCCGTTACCCTCATTTTCACTATAAGAGCTCCCTAAGAAATATCCAAATAAAAAATTGAGCATTTTATCTCTCCACCCTAAATATTTTATTTTTAATTAGAAAAATTTACTATTTCTCCGTTGTTTAGCAATACATACTTTCCATATCCCTCTTCGTTTACATACCAAGCTACTTTTGAAGCTATTACTAATGGTGCTTTATGATCATGCAGTGGAAAGGGAGATTTGTAGACTCTCCTCCCTTTCCCCGATACGAATCCATTGCTTAGATTGGAAACAGCAAAAAACTTTTTACTAGAGTGGTTTATAATCCAACATCCATATTTACCGCATAAAGATTTATACCATATAGCATCATCTCTTTTTGATTCCTCTAATGGTTCTTCTGGATAGAGTTTATAATCTAAATTACAACCATCCTGTAACTGCTCTAATTTATTATTTTGGAGATAATTCTTTTCAGTTTCGCTCCATCCCTTTGGAATGAAGTATTTACAAGAACAAAGAGTTTCGGGATCATCTATACGATTTGTTTTTCTTATAGAACATTGTTCAGTAATATCATCAAATAAATCACATTTAAAGCGACAGGTCTGTCCTAAATATGTGTTATCTATAATAAGTTTTAACATAGAAATCACTACTCTCTTAAACTCAGATAATATCTGTGTTTTGCTTCTTCAAATATATTTTCAATTTCAAGTAAAATTTGATTCCTCTCATAATCTGACCAAGCATGGAGTAACTCAACTTTCAAACTGTCGACCTTTATCTTTTCTTCAGTGTTCATTATATCCCTAAGTGTGGGTAATTTTTCACTCTCATGTTCCTTAGAATTTAGTATAGATTCATATTTAGTAAGAATACTCTTTACGACCTTTAAATCCTTCAAAAGTTCCTTTTTAATATCTGGTCCAATAATTCTTTTCCCCATTAATATCACCCTTTCGTCATACTACTTATAAATATCATAATCTATTTATAATTAATTGTCAAATTTTACCATTTATAATTCAATTAATATTGATTGATTGTTATCATCTATTTAAATTTGGAATTTATAATCAGAACCTTTTTTTATTTTAATACTCATATGAGTTATGCCATTAAAACCCCCAAAAAATAAGCTTAGATTTATAATCATCTCTATCCCATTGAGGATTGAAAGGATTGTTATTGGGTATTTTTTGAGATAATATGGGAATAGTATACTTTCAGGAATTCCTTTTTAAGTGGAATTTTTGGTGAAGGGATAATTAGAAAATGACACATTATAGAGTAAAAACTTATAGGACAAGAGGAAACAAGGCAAAGTTAAGTCCAGTACAAATGGTAGATTTTATGGTGGTATGGTTTTTATTTATATTTTCTGCACTCTTCTTTTTTTCATTTCCTTTAGAAAGTTCCTTTATTATTATTCCAGAGTTATTGGTAGGAATGTTTTTTGTCATAATTATATATATCCCCCTACGTTTTAAAAGGCGTAAGGAAGAAAGGGAAAATGCAAAAAAAATACTCCAGTCAGGAATTGGGGAAATTGATGTAATGGATGGAGTTGAATTTGAATATTACCTGGAGGCACTATTTCAGGCTATGGGATACAACGTACAAACGACTTCTGCATCGGGCGATTTCGGAGCTGATTTAATTTTAACAAAAGATTATAGGAAAATTGCTGTGCAAGTTAAACGATATAACAAAACAGTTGGAGTTAGGGCTGTTCAAGAAGTTTACTCATCTATACCTTACTATGGTGCGACTGAGGCTTGGATTGTTACTAATAATATATTTTCAAAGCCAGCCTATGAGCTTGCTGAAAAAAACAATATTTTTCTTATTGATCGAGGAATGTTAATAGAAATGATTGTAAATAACAAAAAGGCCTCTGGGAGTTAATTAAGTCAATTATTCCCATCAGAGTTGTTTACCGAATAATATATATAGGCAACCAAGTGTGACCCTGGTATCATAGATTTATTTAAAAGAAAACCATCTTAGAATGTATAGGATGTTTTTTTTATCTGTTTTGGTTTCAGAACTTAGCAACGAATCTAGTAAAAGGATAGTTAATGTGTTGTAAGTGTAATAAATATAATAGGAAGTGTTAATTATGTTTGTTCAAAAACACGGGTTAAGCAAAACAAAAATATATAAGGTATGGAAAACAATGAGATTAAAATGTTATGGAAGTAATATAGATAATCGCTACAAAGGGAAGAATTTATGGATCTGTGAAGAATGGAAAGATGACCCTGTAGCTTTTGTGGGTTGGGCCAAACAAAATGGTTATAAAGAAGGTTTAGAGTTAGTTAGAAAAAATAAAGATGATGGGTATTACCCTAAAAATTGTGTTTTCCTTGAAAAGAATAAAACAAATAAAACACACGGAATGAGATATTCACGATTATATAATATATGGACTCAAATGATTCAAAGATGTATCAATAAAAATCTAGATCATTACGATAGATATGGTGGCAGAGGTATCAAGGTATGTACGGAATGGATGGATTTTGAAGTATTTGCAGAATGGGCAAAGGAAAACGGATATCAAAAAAATTTGTCAATAGACCGATTAGATGTAAATGGAAATTACGAACCTAGTAACTGCAAATGGAGCACTGGTGTTGAGCAGCAGAGGAATAAAAGAAACAATCATTACTTAACTATTAATAACGTTACAAAAACTGTTGCTGAATGGGCAGAATTAAGTGGATTACCATATAAAACTCTGCAGAGACGTATTTATACTGGTTGTGAGGAAGAAAACCTATTAGCACCTATAGGTTACCAGCATGATCTTCTTGAAATAAATGGAGAAAAGAAAACAATGAATCAATGGGCTAAAGAAGCAGGATTACAATTCTCTACCATTAAAAAAAGATATCAAAGAGGTGTTAGAGGAGAAGAGTTACTAAAAAAAGGTAGACTCGATAAAAAGAATGATAATCAATTGTCTTTTGACTTTTAAAAGCATGTGGCTTTTTCTAGATAATCAGTATCATCACAACGAGATGGGTTCTACCAAAAAAGGCTTCAATAGGAAGCCTTTTTATTTCTTTAACTCCTGGTATATTTTTGCTTTAGAGACTCCAGTAATTTCTGTAATCTCCTTTATACTGTATGTTTTGCTATTATATAGTTTAATTGCTTTGTCTAACACTTTAGGGTCTATAGGGGGCCTTCCCCCTTTTCTACCTCTTGCCCTAGCGGCTTCCAACCCAGCTCTAGTTCTTTCCTTTATTAAGTCAGCTTCCATTTCTGCAAATCCTGCCATTACAGTAAAAAAGAACTTACCTTGTGGTGTTGTCGTATCAATTCCATTTGTGATTGCCTGGAAGTGTATACCCTTTATCCGTAATTCTTCAATTAAATCAATAAGCTGCTTGGTGGTTCTCCCTAATCTATCGAGTTTATAAACTGTAAGTGTATCGCCTTCCCTTAAATATTCAAGACATTTGTGTAATTGCTCTCTATCAGTCTTTTTACCACTGCTCTTTTCAGTAAAGATTTTTACACAGCCAGCATTCGTCAAGGCATCGATTTGCAAATCGAGATTCTGTTCCCGGGTAGATACTCTGGCATAACCAACTTTCGTCACAATACACTCCTCCAGTCTATAAAACCTGATTCAACATATATTTCTATACTTTAAATTATAGACGAGTTTATAGACAGATAACAAGTAAATATATATTATTTTACATTCAACTTTTAACTGTCTATAAAACGAGGGTTTATTAGACTTTCTACTTGGAGTATATACAAGAACCCAAGTATACATTAGATACCGTATTTCCTATTTTCCTTAAACCCTGCTATATACCATTATCAACAAATCTCTATTTAGTGGGTCTAATTTGTATATATAATGGGGCATCTTCCTCTTGTAAATCCACCAATTCCCCCGGCTGTTAGTCTAATTGCTTTTTTATCCACTTTATTTACATTGGAATGTAGTAACAAGCATATCGAAGATTTTGAACTGAATGATTTTGGTATGGATGTTCTAATCAAAGAAACTAAAATCCGTAACGATGTTTAGTTAAAGATGTTGTTAATATTTATAAAGAATACTGTCCAGTAAAAGCGGCTGAACCCGGATTAAAATCGCAAAGATTGACTCTGGAGCTTTACAGATCTATCGATCTCCACAGTAACGTTAATGGGCCCCCAAGTGCAAAGGCCATTGCCTTAATAGTGAAGAAATAAATTAGTCAATTAGGTTTAGACGAGGGAGATTATCCTGTCGTAGCATTCTAAGCGGTTTATCGACAAGTGCAACTGTAATGGGGATAACGGATATAGCTATTATGAAATAAACGGGCCATAAAACAAGAGAGATGGTCGATCGCTATGCTCAGGCTGGTATATGGTACAAAAATAACTTTTGGTCTTGTGCGGAATGAAAACGTCACTGACCTTATATAAAGAGAAATATAGCTAAAAAGTTTAGTCCTGTACATGCTTGGATAGGATAAGACGTTTTAAAAAAATAGGTTAAGAGACAATGTTCATTATAGGTTTGTTCATAACTTTATTGAAAGTATTCCCAATGCCCTTCTTTTTAGAGGACTTTTTTAGTAGTTAAATTAAAGACCCTAATCCATCCTACCCCTTTTTGAAAAGCGGGAGAGTAATGGCTTGTCTTTTACATTATAGTTTTATAAATTCCTATTAAGAAAGATAATCGGAGGAGAATTCATTGAAAAAACATACTAAGAAACAAATTACAGAAAAAGATAGAAAGATATATGAAGCATTATTTGATCTTAACAACTCACCGCAGAACAACTATCAACAGCAAGGTTTTGGTCCTTCCCAGATTGGAGTAAAGGTAGGCCGAGACAAATATGATGCAGCTTCTTATTGCACCCTTTCTCTAAAAAAACTCATCGAGTTTGGACTGGTTGAAAAGCTCCCTAATGGCAGATATGTTCCCATTACAAAAACACCAAAATAAAAAGGATTCAGGAAGTCCTTTTTACAATCCTTCTTCAACATAAGCACTCGTTAATTGAATAAACTACATTCTTTTCATCTTGTAAAAAACTTTCTTGCATTGTTCATGTATCTTAATGCAATCCCTTTTCACTTATGTTGGTTAAATTGTTCGTTTTTAGGATAAAAGTACATAAAATACCATTAAGGCAGGTGTGAAGTTGTGAAGCCTTATAAATGCAAGGAATTTAATAAATATGGTATTGTCAGGCTCCCTTGTAAATGGAGAAGGCAATTCGATTTTACACCTGGCAAATTAGTAGATCTTGTTTATAAACAGGATTCCATCATAGTTAAAAAGCATAACCCGAAAAGCACTGACAACTCCCGTGTCGTTTCAGGTGAAGGTACTATAACAATACCAGCTGAACTTAAAAAGCTAATGAGGATAACACCTCATGATGAAATCTGTATTTTTGTTGATAAGGATAATAAATGGTTTATAATAAAACCAATGTAAACTAAAGAAGCTCTACGTTTTATTTAAGTACAATTATTCACAAAGTTAGCTTATTACTGGAATGCTACTTCTTTTATTCATGAAGATAGTACGTAAATCCTAAGTCTAGACTTGGATAGTCGATTATGTCCTTATTCAAAAAGATGGAAGGAGGTACTCCATCGTCTATATGAATTTTGACTCCTTTTAATTAAGCTAATTTGCCAAACCCTAACCCAAAAATACTGATTAACTCATCTGAAGTATCTTTAAAGAGTTCATTATTTTTTTGATTTTCGATTAAATTACGTAAACCTTCGTTGATAGCATTTTCATCTCTTTTAAGAATCGCTTTCAAAACTAGACATAATCTTTATACTGTTTCACGTCATTTGTTAAATTTATATTATGTAGATTTTCAATAGTTTCAGCAGCCTTTTCATTTTCCTTTATAATAAGATATTTCACTGCATAGCCTACATTATTAATGAAAGGTTGCACGTGTTCCTTTTCTTCTCTCGGCCTACCTCCCAGTAGATTTGCTAATGAACATGATATTTCCTCGGAGTCACTCAAAATTGCCAAAAGTAATCTATTATATTTGTTCATAGTCACAAAATCCACTTCATGTGAGTCATACTTTTGTAAAAGCGATTCTTGAGTTTTTTCCAGCTTAATAAGAAATATTTCTTAGCCTCTTTGTTATCCGGGTTTAAACATATTTCATCTATCCCAATGATACAAAAATCATTTGCCAACATTTCGTAACACATATATATAAATTGTGGGTTAATATTGTTTTATTGAAGTTTAATTGATCTTAACATTTACACTTCGCTTAATTTCTTTGTATATTTCAGGAAAGTGATTTAAATTATTTGTCTCAAATCTCCTTTATGTTTTTCTTGCTAAGCTAAACAAATAACAAAGTGCTTCCTATATAAGCAGCGCGATTTAAAAACTCTTGCACTCGTTAGTTGAAGAAGATAAGAGATTTAATGAGGTGGTTTTATTTTATAACTATGATAAATCACTATGTAAACGACTGTTTCCCACACTTAACACATTGAAAGAGATAACCTTGATGGTCCCCGCCATTAATCAGACTATTTTCAAATATTTCTTCAGTGATTTTAAAGCTATTACAAATTCTTTGGATATCACCAGAAAGCTCATCTGCTAAAATTTATAATATCTTCCCAACCAATGTAGCTTTTTATCGCACAAAAATCTCCATTATGGCTTATCCAATATTCTTGTTGCCAACCTGAGTATCCAGGAGTTCTATATATAAGCTCATCAATATATTCATCTTTTCCTACACGATCACAGCTCTCAACATCTTGGAATTCCCCATCAAAGATTTTAGCTACTGATCCATCAGAGATACACCAAGGACAAATACCTTCCACTTCTTCAATTGAATAAAAAGGGCCTATTCTTATTGCATACACGGCATAATGTTTTATACTCTTTAATGACATTTAATAGGATAGGGTTGGGATTATATTTGAAATATGGTAGTTTAAAATTTAGGTCCTCCTCGTTTTATCAAACATAAATTCTACTATGGGTTAGGGCAATCGCTTGATTTTTTCTGTTAAAGAAGCGCCTTTACTTCAATAACTAAACTTGAGTTTCTTATAAATATATTGAACCGTTTCAACAAATTATTAACAACATCTATCGCTTCTTCACTTTGATTATAATCAGATGTCCAAACCTATTCATCTCTAAAACATTCTCTACTTTTTTAACAATTTCGGTTATTTCCTTCGGAACATAAATCCAAGATAAGTTACGTTCTAAATCTGCACTATTATATATTCCTTCTTAGAAATTTCTACATACTAATTTCAATACAAACAAACCATAGTTTTATTTTTCTGAACTAATTCCTTAGAAAAATCTGTTAAAACAGTCATATCAGGCTTAATAGCCTTACTAAGCATAGGATATAACATAATCTAGTTTCTTTTTTTTAAACCCGTATCCTTTCATACACTTAGACCTAGCAAAGAACTATAAACCTGCTCCTATCTACTAATGGTCTACCACGATGATAATCTCCCTCTTTACCAGCTTAATGTTTGAAAACTAAGACAAAAGTGTTTCCCCTGAAGTTGTTTCTTAAGTCATTTTAACCTTACATCTCTTTGGGGCTTTATTGCATTTTACTTTCACTAAATTACTGTTTTTTCGACTTCTTTAAACCACAAATCAAATTTTGCTTGGTTTAATAGATAGGTATCACTTGAATATACGGAATCATATTTATATTTTTCTTTTAACCTATTTTGTTTAACATTATAATGTAACTTTATCTCACTTGGCATATTATGATTGGAGACTTTGAATTTTTCATGAATGAGTTTTAAGTGTGCTATTCCATCTTCTAATAAAAATCGCTGTCTTTCTATTGAAACGTCTATACCGCGTTTGTTGTTTTGATTGTTAAGTTCTTTTATTGCATCATTCAGCTTATGTTTATGGACAATTTTCCCATTGATCTTAAAGAAAACGTCAAATTGATATAATCCAGATTCATAGGAACAATAGATAAAAACATCCTCTGCATTAAAGTCAACATACTCTAAACAAATGGCAACCATATCTTTTTGCAACTTTGAAAAAATATTCTCAAATTCACTTTTCATTCTTGGGTCTCCTAGCAAAGTTTTTTTCCTAATCGTTAGTTTATTTTTCCAAATGCTTTTTATTGAAGATATCCATATTGCATAGTTTTCTAAATATATACATAACAATTTCAACCTGACTATCGTAAATTATATTCAATCAAGACGAATGTTCCATTAGAAGACGTTTGGATTTGTACCTCATCACAGAATTTAGCGATCATTTTAAAGCCCTGCCCCAAGGACTTTTTGCTGGAGTATCCCGAAACTAAAATCGTTTTCGGAATTTCATGGAGTGGTATTCCGGATCCTTTATCCGAAATAAAGAACTGCATACGGTTATCTTTTATAGTAATGGACAGCTTCCCTCCAATGGCATGTTTTAATACATTGGTTACTGCCTCTGTTACTGCCACCTGAACCTTCATAGAATCTAAGTGGGGCGCATATTGTTCAAGAATGCTTTTAATGATTCCCCTGCTTTTTGGTACATCAGAATTTTTAGTTATTTCAACTTCTGCCAATTTATCGCCTAGGTGATTCAACAAAGTCTCCCTTGAAGTATGCAACCTTATTTTTTCTTCTGACAGTTTATTAATTATGTCTGCATAAGACTCTAAAATACTAGATTCTAATTGTTTCCTAAAATGCAAATATGGGGTCAGGTCATGGGCGAAAATTGTCACATCCCCATTTTGTAGCTGCTGGGCATGGAGGTCCAAAGTAATATTTTCATGCATAAAAGTATCATGCACAAGTTCCTGGCGCTCAATTGCTGAATCTGCAAGTGATTGGAAAAGGCTATTTGAAAAAATGCTTTTTGGTGAATAAACTTTACCACCCTTTACTTGGATAAAGAATGATTCCCCAATATTTGAATAGGTCTCATTTTGACTATACTGGGCTTCAGTCAATTCAGCTGCATGTTGCAATTCATCATTAGCTAAAGGAAAATTCATATTTCCTATTATTGCTTCAATATGGAATGATTTTATCTTCCCAACTAAAATTGGATCCAGCAAAGTTCCGGACCTTTCTTCTAATAACTTTAAAATCGTTTCAGGGTCTTTATGTCGAGTTAAAATGTGATCTAACTCATTAGCCAATGCAATGATTCTTGATTCTAATGGTATTTCCGCACCCTTTAAACCACTTGGGAAACCTTTTCCATCCCACCGTTCATGGTGATGAAGAACCCATTTTGGAAATGACTCGTTTGAAAACATTGCTTTGACAATCTCTACAGCTTTTTCCGAATGACTTTTGTATTCACGTTCCTCTGATAATGTTAAATCTCCACGCTTTCTAAATATATATGAAGGAAGTAAACTTTTTCCAATATCATGAATGGAGGCTATCTGGACCAAGTTATTTCTTTTTCTTTTTGGATATCCTATATCCTCCAGAATGAGGTCACAAATCATTCCAACCCGATTTCCATGGCCTGCAAAATGAGGATTTATACTGTCCTCCAATATTTTCATAAAAGCATTTGAAGTTGATTTTCGAAGAAAAAATTGATAAGTAAATTCATGGGAAAAGTAAATGAGAAACAGTAAAAAGAAAAATGTATATAATATTGATATCATTAATTCTGGTTCTGACTCAACAAGGGCAAGTCTGGAGATGACAAGTATACTGATTAAGATTGGTATAATCAATTCTGTTAATTTTTGTAAAATGTTGTTGAACATCTTTTTTCTGAATACAGTTGCTTCTATTCCTTCCAAAAGAAAAAAGTTCACTAATTCAAAGACAATCGCAACCATCCCAACTCCCAAAAAAACATTTGCGTTTTGAGCGAATTCCCAGGAAATCGACGCTGCCAACATGGAAGTTACATACATCCCAATAGTAACCAAAAGACGAATGACAGGAATTCTAATCTTTCTCAAACTTATTAAGTAATAGGTTCCGGTTGCGATAAAAATAGCCAGCACTGCATAAGAAAATCCGCCATTGATTAATAGAAACAAATATCCGATGCTACCCGCTGCATATGTGTCTCCACTCGGTAATTTAACAGGGAATATTTCTAAAACAATCACTATGCAAGTCATTAAAATTAAAATTTTTGCCATTGAAAAATCAAGATGGCTGAGAGAAAAAATAAATGATATACAGCCGATTAAAATCAGGGAAATAGTATACCAGTTAATCACCTTCATTTAATCTCACCTTTGGCTTCATACTCGAAGAATTCATATAAATAAGCAAAACTATGCCTATAGCTACAAAGATGTCACCAGGACTTATAACGTATTTTACAACGGGTATCCAGTCCCCTAAAAACCAAAAATCTGTAGAATGGGACATCACTTGATGGCGGGAGTCTGTTTCAAAAGACTCCAAATGTTGCCCTGTCGTATTTAATGCCTCTTCAGAAACAGGCATCAGTCCATCATTTAAAAGGAGAGCTAATAAATTCAAAACAGCACCAATGATGATCCAGTTTACACCTGGAATTTTATTATTTCTTGACAGACCTGCAATAATCCCTACAAAAGTAACAATAAGAATAAGCCCAAATTTTTCTTTTGATTCAATCGTAATGAATACAAGTGCAATTTGGACACTAAAACTAATTAATATGACCAGGGACCACTTGAATTTCACATTATTTATAAAAGAAAGGGCATTTCTCCCTTTTAATAGTGTAAGCAATATTGCAAATAAGAGAATATATTTCACTCGAGGAATCCCCCTAAAAAAATTGATTTAAAAAGACCCGGATTTTCCAATGATCCTCCGAGTCCTCCATTTTCTTACCACCAAGGCTTGCCGATTACTGCTCCAAATGTTGCTGCGATTACAGCTGCAACTGCTAAAAAGCTTTTTAAGCGTGCTTTCATATATTATTCACCTCCTTTCAAGTTAAAGTGAATGCGATAACAAAATTCCAAGGACCGAAAACGTGTTTAAATACCTAAGTGAAGACAAAAAGATCCGCCTTGAAGTAAGGCGGATAAAAGTATATATTCCGTCTTCTTCGGTAACCCGGCTACCATGACAAAAATGCTTTAGGCCCGTGGCTTTGCGTCCTCACCTTTAGGTAAGTTTGCCTTTATCGTTAAGATAAATTCTATTTAATTTAATTTAAATTCTAGTTTAATAGTTCATCAATAGGTAAAAGGAACACGGGGGTAAATATTTTAAAAATACGTATCATTAATTTTTTTTATTTTCAGAACAGTTTATGAAATTTAGATAGAATTTACACAAATACCTGATCACCTAAAATATCAGGCAATTGCAGCAGTTCGAATACTTCCATAACATCATCTCTTACATTTGATATCGTTACTTTTATTCCTTTTTCACTTAGGGATTGCACTAAGTTTATTAGGAGTCCCATACCTGATGAATCGACAAAAGGAACATCGCTGAAAATAAGATTTATAATTTTATATTTCCCTAATTCCGGAAGCAGTTCATCTTCAACCAATTCAGTGCTATCTATATCTAAATCGCCTATTATACTTACTTCAAGGTATTCTCCATTAGGATTCAACTTTACTTCTATCATTTCCATGCCCCTTTCAATCTCTACAAAACGATTTTACCATCCTTATCCAGATAAGCATTTATATTATAACTAGTTTCCTTAAAAGTAAATTTAGAAGTGCCTATCTTAATAATTGTTCCTTCCATCGCTTTTTTTATCCGTATTTTTTGATCCTCTGGAACCGCGATCATTGTAGCTGGGGCACTTTCGGCACCTGATTCATTAACTTCAACGCCCATTCTTCCATAGACCTCACCACCACGTAAAACACCTGTTATTTTAAGGACTCCGCCAGCATGTATTTTTGTATTTACGCTGCCTTGTCCTAAAATTAAAATATTGCCACTACAATAAAGCTGACTATTGAGTGCATATGGAATGGTTATAAATGAGTCAGGTTCTACAGGAGTTTCAGCAAATTCAATTAAATGCTTCATTTTTTCAGTTACATCATAAATTTTTTGAAGTGATACAGCTTCATTGTGAATTGATAAAAAGAGATTAGACAAAGAGGTCCCTATCGTTTCCCATTTCTCATCTTCTAGATATCTTTCTCCTCTTCTTACAGCCTCTGTATATTTTTTTACAAGTGGCGGGAAGTTCTTAAATTTCTTTTCCAGCAATATCCGGATCAGAGGCTGTAAGCCTCCTCTTGAAAAATCACTGGATTTAAATCCCGGAGATTGAGTCAACTGGCTGATGAAAGAAATAATTTTTTCAACCTGGTTATTAATCAGCCTTAAAAGATGGCCCAATTCAGTAACAAGCATATTATTTTTACCCGCTGATAATTCAGAACCTATAATGCTTCCGTAAGAAATAATCGCACCTGTAGAAGCAAGTAATGCATTGTTAACTGTTTTATGGACATTAATATCTCCCTCAGCTTCAACAACCATATTGTTTGCGACTTCACCTAATATTTCTACATCACCTAAAAAGTGAATATTGCCTGTAGTTAAGTCAACAGTGCCTTTATGTGTTAACTTTTGAACAATGCTGACTTTTAAAAGCTGTCCTCTCCGTTCAATAGAAGGCCGCCCAGATTCGGTCGCAACTATTTTGCCGTCTACTTCGAGTACTCCCCGGCCTGCATTTAGAATGATAGGGAAGACTTGTTTTGCAGGAAGCGGTTCATATGTAACCGTATATCCTGGCTCCCCAACAATAGGAGGGTGTATGACACCGATTACCTGCCCTCTTTCTACTTTGGGGATTGATTTAATTTCACGGAAATCTACACTTCCATCTTTTCTTTCCTTCGGTCCTTCCTGAACATCTACATCAACTTTAAGCTCTACCCAGCCATCTTTCCCTTGTTTAGCTGGTATTCCAGTAGCAATTTCAAAAGTTGCTGTCTCCGTAGCTTCCATTGCCTTATTGATTTCAGACTGGTTAAAACCATGTTTAACCCTTAATTCATCAAGTTTTTGTATAACTTCCAGATAGGTTAGTGAATTACTTTGCTCTTTTCTCTCGAGAGCAGAAAGATTGATATGATTATCAGGTTCCATATCAGGAATGGTTCGAACCATTTTATAACCAGGCACAATGTGTAAATAAGCTTTTAATTTGTACTCATCCAAAAAGACTTTCCAGTTAGATGCCGCCTCTTCGTCTTCAGCTTTAATTTCATACACATCAAACTCTGTAATTATTGTCGTTTTTTCTTCTACCGGTATTCCATTTTTATAAAGACGTACACCCTTTTGGATCGTTACAGTTGGAAAATGACTGGCTGAGGACAGGCAGTAAATATTACCATTCTTAATCCAGACCTTTCCTTCATGCCTTTCTGATTCCAAATTATCAAGGTTATTATCTTCTAAACCCTTGTTCATTTCCAAATCAATTACAGCCTTCTCAAGTTCATCTGATAAAATATCAAAATCCAGGCCGGAGGATGTTTTTCCAAACTTTGTAAGTCGCACCATTGCCTTTTTTGATCCAATACCTAAAATCCCTTTTGTTCCATGCTCGATGATCTCAATGTTTACATTCTCTTTAGTTGTACCCAGGATTTCCAGTCCAATACTTATGGCATCATTAATGCTATTCCCTTTAGATAAAATACTTTGCATTTGCATTAACCTCCTAGTACTGGAGAATTCAGACTTGTAATATCAGCCTTTTCTTGAGTAATTTTTAAAAGAACCATTGTAATATCATCTTTTTGTGAAACTCCCTCGGTAAATTTATTGATTGAATTCATGATGCTTTTCTCGATTTCCCCAACACCTAAATGTTTACAGTCTAATAACGCAGCAATTAATCGGTCTAATTTATATCGTTCACCTTCTTTATTCTGAGCCTCGACTATTCCATCTGTATAAAAAAATATAGTATCATTATTTTCAAGCTGAACGAAATTTTCCTTATAGACCTGGTTTGGGAGCCCGCCTACCATAATGCCTTTTACCTTAGCAAGTTCTTCAATACTGTCACTATTACCTTTTATAAAAATAGGAAGGTTATGACCTGCATTCGCATATGTAAGTATTCCAGTTTTCGGATTCCAATCAGCACAAAAAAGGGTAACAAATGATTTTAATATCCTAAGATCTTCATAAATTGCCTGATTCATCGCTGTTAAAGTTTCGGCAGGGCTTTGAGTGCTTTCTGCTGCACTGCGAAACGCCCCTCTTGTCAAAATCATTAACATCGCAGCTGGAATACCTTTACCCATTACATCACCAATTACTATTCTAATTTTTCCATCTACTAAAGGATAAAAATCATAATAATCTCCACCAATTAACCTAGCAGGGAGTGAGGATCCTGATACTTCTCCCCCTTCGAAAATTGGAGTCTTTCCGTTCAATAATTGAGACTGAATGTTTCTGGCTAAATTAATTTCCCTTTGCAATGAACTATCCAAAACACTTTGATTTTCTTGTGTTTTATTTTCAAAATTGTAAGTGAGGCTATCATGATACATTAAACAACCTCCTTTTGAATTGAATTCAATATGTGATATACACCAATTGTTTCAAATACTTGATGTGTTAGTTCATTAATTCCCTTAAGTTCAAGATAAAAATTTTTCTCCTGCGATAAGTAAATTGAATTTATTATAGAACCTATACCAGTAGAATCTATAAATTCCAATTCACTAAAGTCCAAAACTAATGTATTTATTTTTTGAATCTCATCTAAATATGGGTCCATTACATTTGCAGTGGATATATCTAATATTCCTTTAAATTTTAAGATAATAGTAGTCTCATGAATTTCTCTATTAATAGTTAACCCCATTTTTGTTACCTCCATTCTATTAAGAAATATTAAACAAATAAATTAATTTCACTGTGATTTAACATACAGGGGAAATATTCGCCAAAAAGAATTATGAGCTTGCAATAAAAGGGCTTAACTATTCAGAAACCCTGTTATCTTTTCAGTTACCCGGCAATCATAGCTATAATAAGCTTTAGATTGTTTGAGGTTTTATCTTTTAAAAAGTGCTTTTTTCGAATATTATTTACATTAAATATCGTCTATTCCTGGTATTTTATTACTGGAAAATTAAGTTAAAAATCTGAAGTGAATTTTTAACTTTGACCTTCCACACTTAAAATTGCACCTTTTGCTCAGCGCTCACTCTTGACACATAGCTATTAGCTGGGGCAGTCTTATCTGAAATTTAGCGCTCCTTGTATTTATATTTCCTAATACCAGTTTTTATCCGACTATCACCTACAGCTCCTATTTTTAATCCTATTTATCTATAAAACTAATAGGAAACACTTCCTATTAGGTGTACTAATGCATTTGAGACAGTATAAAACACTTCCTACATTTATATTTATCGGAGGTATTTTTGTGTGGGCAAAAACATATATCCAGGGGAAATTTTCTCTCTTATTTTTGCAATATCCACCTTATAATCGGGGACTTGAGGTAGAATAGTTACTTCACTGTTTCACTCTATGGAATTAACCTTATTAATATCAATCCCATATTCTTCCTTATGTGCTTTGAATATTATAAATGCCCTTTTAACATTTTCATTTATAGAACTGTACATATCAAAGTTTATTTAGAGTTACTAATCCTTAATGATATTTTGGATCTTTTTGCTTATAAAAGATGTGGTCTCGAGATGTAATATCCTTGTACTGCAGGGATTCCTATAAGAAGCTGTTAATAAATTCTCTTCCTTTTCAATCCCCTCGAGCACAATAACAACATTGTTCTGAGACTTTGACAATAAAGATTGAATTGCATTTTGCTTGTTTATTGAATGAGCAAGATTTTTTGAGCAGGAACGGTCCAATTTAACGAAATCAGGACTATATTTAAGAATTTTTTTCACAGAAATTAAAGAAAGCTTTAAATCATCCAGAGCGACTTGAAAGTCCATTTCTTTTAATAGATTGATTCTTCCTAAAAAGGCATCTGCATCCCAAATCCCTAACTCTATTGGTTCTTCGTTAATTTCAAAAACAACCCTCCCTTTTATAATTGGATAGTCTTGAACTAATCTTCTAATAAATTCAGGAAAATTAGGGTGCACGAGCGTAGAAGGAAATATGTTAGTAAAAAGGGTTGTATTTCTCATAATAAGATTGAGAATATCCTTTAAGTGCATTAGTAATGGATATTTTATCAAATTCATAAAGAACTCCTTGTTCTCTCCCATATCGAAAGATTAAAACTGGACTTATTTGAGGTTTAGTTCTAATCAAAGCCTCATAAGCAAAAATTTCTTCCATTTCAGTGCTCCATAAAGGTTGATACTCGTGAAAGAATAACCTCTGTCTCATAATACTTGAAATATTCAATTCAGCTAATCCCTTTTGTTGACTCCCTTTCAACTTATCTTTCCTCGTTTAAAACACAAAAAAACACTTACTTATCAAGAATAAAATTCAAGAAAAGGAAGTGTTCTAGGATTATGGCAGGAGCGCTACCAAGTTCTAAAAGTCCCGTCTTTTATAAGCTCAAAAAGTGAATTAGTAACAGGGTTCCTATTCTATATCCACTAAAAGACCTAAAAATATTACTTTTTTTTAATAACTTCTAAATTATAGCAAGGTTTACATAAATATCAATGATTTTCCTTAAAAAACATTAAAATTGTTTTTATAACAGTTGTTTTATTTATAAAAATCACTTTGTAGTACATAGTGTAGTTAACATTAAGCTAAAATAAAATTTCCTTGTTCAACATAACTTCTGCGTTTGTTTAATAAAGGCTCTTAACATTAATAATATGCAACTACTTTGTTTATTGGACAACCAAGGACTCCCTCTAGCTCTCCAAATATGTATTTAGTGTTTTTTACCAAAATATTTATGAAATTCGATAGACTTAGTACATACTGATACTTTTGGTACACAAATACAACATATTAATTGTTTTATGTTTAACCAGAATTTATAAAAGATAGCGGCACATACGAAGAAATTGTTTATAAATATCCTAACTATAAAAAACCATTCATAGTATCTGACAATCCGGTTACAAACTTACCACTTGTTGCGGCCCATAAAAAATCATCCCGTTTTTAAGTACAAACGATTAATAAATGGCAGTGAATCGCAAGCTTATTGCCATTTGTCATTTCATTTTGCATCTCTAAAATTTCTAATAACAATTTGGATTGCACTGATATATTTGATTTGATCTCTTTCAAGCATGTCCGGATCATTCTTATTGATTATTTCTCTCCTAGTCTTTTATTAAATTCACATTATGTTTATAATTTAGGTATAAAAGTAATTTTTAAAAATGGTTTAAGAGAACACTGGCTTCTCAATGGACAGCTGCTCCATGAAGACCAGTAAAACGAAGTAATTCCACTCACATTTAGCCGATGCAGGGGGGATTACGAGTCTCTTTCCTTGTTCCAGTCATCGCATTACTAATCTCAACAACTGGTAGCACTTGCAACTACATATAAACGAAATAGGCTCCGCAGGGCTTTTCCCGATCCGATCCCTATATATTACCTATATCCAGTTTCAATGTAGCCGGATTTATATGGTGGGGACAGGGACTGGTACATTGATCGCTATATAACAAAATAACCTTCATTACTAACCAAATTGAAAAGAACAAAATTATAATAAACCTTAATATCCATTCCGTTTTTTTGCTTCAGCTATTATTTTTTCTATTTTCTTTTGCTTTCGCTTTCTAGAACCCGGCAAAATTGTCTTAGTCATTCTCCATCTTAAAAAGTCAACTTCTTCGGCTTCTTCTTTTGTGAAGAAGTCACTGACTTTCAATACATGTTTACTCTCTTTTACTTTCGTATATCCTTCTTTATTAATTGGAACTATAATAGGGTTTTCATCATAATATCGCTCTTTTGCTTTCCTGATCATACTCAGGATTAAATCTTGATATTTAAAACACTATCTAAATCTTCTATATTAGTATTTAATATTGCAGAATTATAATCGTTAAACAAATCCTTTTCTCTTGGACTTAGAATACCTTTTATTTCTGACATAGATTTACCACCCTCCCTCTCTTCAATTAAGCCTCATTTAATTCGTTATTCTTTTTCTATTTCTTCTTCACGATTCATTAATAATTCACTTGGAGTAGTACCCTAAACTGCCAGGACTGTAACGATGTTAGAAAGTAGTAAAACTCACGGGAATTTTGCTGCATAACCTAATCAATAACTTTTTAATATACCTAGTTGCTTTTTTATGGGAAGACTATAACATTCATCACAAATTCCATCATTATCAATATATTCAGCTTCATCATAAATAACTTTATTGCATTCAAAACAGATCCACTCTTCGGTAACTAAATGGGTCATAGACAGGCTCTCCTTTTGATTGTTATACTTAGATATGTATATTTTTGTAAAAGGGGGGTTGATTATGAAATGTCGTAAAGAATGTTTATTATTAATAATTGAACATTTTCGTAAGAAGCTAATCGAAGTTGGAACGTCAGAAGGATATAACAATACTAAGACAATTCTGTTAAGTCAAAAATTAGATAAGGTAATACTTAAATATCAAAAGCTTAATAAGTGATTAGAAACTTATATACATTAATAAGATCAATGAACGAATATAACGAATATTATTAATGATTAACACGCTAGACTATTCTCCATAAATAACCCTTATGAAGGGTCTTCATTTGGCCCAACTTCCAAGCCATACATCTATATCATTTTTTAAAAAACCATAACTATAAAAATACACTTCTAATATTGTCATTATAGAAACTTTCTTAATCAACTTATAAACGGTTAATGACGGTCATCACAATTGCTGCAATCAAATTAAGAAAAGCTACAATTACTACAGCTGTATTTAGTTTATTTATAGTTTTATCTCCCAAAAGCAGAAACAATTTCCCTTCCCCCTCTCTTCTCTTCTTCAATTCAAATTCTAATCTTCTTCCAAAGGTACCCTTCAAAATAAACTAAGTCTTCTTCCGGATTAAACTCCAATTCCTTTTTAATCTCTTTTCGTAATTCTTCGGTTTCCTTTAACAAAAGGTGCGTTTCTAGAAGGAGTTTATTGATATCTGCATATCTTGTTTTCTGGAAACCATCACGTAGGCTGGCCATACTCTAACCTCCTGTTAAATGTTATTTATCGAAGGGAACATTTTTTTTAATAGTAGTTAATAAATCATCAAATTTTCGTTCTCCTTCTTTAATTTCTCCTAGTAATTCTTTTATTCTAAGATCAAAACTCTCCATTTCCCTAATTAATACCCTTGAACGTTTTTTTAAAGACTTATGTTTCTCTTCTATTTCTCCCTTTCTTCTTTTTTGATCACTCATTATTTCTTTATACGTCTTAAATTCAATAATTCCCTCCTCTTTCAAAAAACTCCCCCCTTTTCCTTTATGTTAAGTATATTATATACCAAATTTTGTAATAAATCAAACAAGTGTTCGTTTTCTTAAAATAAAAAACACAATGTCAACTTAATCAAAGGATAGTCATTAACATTGTGTTTTTAACTCAACATAGATGTTTAAAGTAAATTTTATATCTCCAGATCTTCTAACATCATCATAAGTTCTTCTTGTTTTGCACGTTTAATTAATTCCTTTACTAATTCATTTCTCTCGACTGGAATACCTGCACACATTATACTAATTTGCACTTCAGACATTGCTGTTTCAGTAGTCAAATATGAAATTGATTTTTTCGGAAACAAAATTGATTCCATTTCTTTAAAAACAATATTTTTAAAATCGACTGTAAATACATGTGTAGCATTAGAATCACCAGTTAAGAAACTAATTTGAATCATATTAGCATCATTTAATTCATAACCATCTGATAGAATAATATTTTTCTCTATCTTGTGGCTTAGTCGCTTTATCTCTGAGTGTTCTGAATCCATATTTAAATCAATTTTAAACGAACTGAACGCCAAAATACCAGGTGTTTTGATAAATTCTAAGTAATTCAAACTATCAAAATTACTTCCGCCATAGTATGGAATACTGGAAGATAATAGATTGTTGTTATGAATCACACTTGCTACCATTTCATTTGATTTATTTAAATAATCTCTATACCCGATTGAGCGATATTCTGCAGAAATATCATTCTCTTGTTTAGTATTATCTATTAAGATAATTGGAAGTTGTTTAATTAGTTGGTTATCAGAACCGAAAATTGGAACAGCATGTCCTGCGAGATTCCATTCCTCATTTTTATGGGGAATAATTAAGATAAGGCCAATGTGACCAGCAAAACCCTGTTCAGTCAGTATATTTATGACACCAGGCAAGAAACCGGTACCTGTTGCACCTCCTAAACTTGCACATACCCATATAAACTCAGTCCTTGCGAATAATCCTAGAGCGTCTTTGATTTCATCTACATTTTCTTTATATAATTCTTCTGCGGTTTTTATATTTCTTCCTGTTCCTAATCCACCTCCAATAAGGAAGTGACCATAGGAAGGATACGTTTTAGCTAAGCTTTTTTGATCCATGCTGTTTGTGTTTATAAACAATGCACCATACGAGGAATGTTTACTAACACAAGCCCCAGCAACATTACCTCCAGCCAAACCCAAACCTACAAAACCAAAATCAACATTAACCGTATTTAAACTTCTCACAAAGAACATCCTTTCTTCAAGAAAGTGAATATTATTCAATATTAGAGAGGAATAGGAGAAACTCCGCAATTTAATCCCGAGGAGACAACCAAACCCTTATATCTAAGAAAACAATTTACCAAACAGACGGTTACCACTTTTATTTTTTTCTCTTTCCATCGCTTCTCGTTTTTTCTCCTCAATTAATTCTCTTTGCTTTCGCTCTTGTAACAACCTTTCTTGTTCTTTCCTTGCAGCTTCTCTCCTTCGATATTCCTCTTGTCTACGTTCACGTTCCGCTAGCTCTTGCTGCTCTCTTTCTTCCTTTAAAATCCTTTCCTCTAGAACAGGATTATCGGTAGTAGGAATAGAAATACCGATGGATTCAAGCGTTTCTGGATCATTTATTAAAAGATTCCTTAAATCAACATTTTGCTTACGATTAATAATACGAACTGGAAAAGTCCAGCTATAATACTTCAAACCTTCGCATGCAGATTTTAGGATAGTATGTAATCTTTGGTCATTTTTAAATTCAATTTGAGAGTCTTTACAAACTACTAACATACCAACCCACTGTGGTTCCTCCCCGTTCTCTACACATGAATTTAAATACCTGAAATAATTTAAAAACTTTTCAGTCAATACTTTCTTGCGTTCAGTCGCCAAATCGATTTCTATGGTATAAATCCCCTCCGGACGTAATACTTCACCGTCAGGTCTTACCTTTTTCATTTGACCACTTACTGAATTTCCCCAAGCATTTTCAAAATCATAAAACACATACTTTTTTACAGCGTATAGATTATGTCGTATGTCTAGTACATCGCTATACCATATAGCAAAATCCAGGTACATCATTGTATGTTCAATATTCCTTAATCCAGGCTTTAACATTCCTGAATCAAAATCTCCATGAGGGTACCCTTTAAATCCAGCTAATGGTTCATCCTTATCTATTAGTGCATGATCTTTATAGTAATCAATCCCCTTTGGTGTTAAACAATGAATCAATTCTTTACTATAAGGGTGGCAGCTAAATGACTGAATAAGCTTCTTTTTCTTTAAATCTGCGGTGAATCTAGAAATGTTTGCTTTTTGTCCACTTGCTGGTGACGAAAGATGGTCGTAAATTAAACGCCTAATATGTTCATTGGTTAATGCACGATATTGGTAAAGTAGCTTGATAATTTGATCTTGTTTTTCTGTTATATCAGTGTTTCTCCAATAAATCATTACTTACATCCTTTCTTTTTTCAGATTAAATAAGCTGAATTATGGGGGTGCCGTAGAAGGTATTTACTCACGGTCAATTTAAAAAAAGAAAAACCACATAAAACACTGATGTATCAATGGATGAGAAGATTTTTATGCAAGAATCACTTATGTATAGTACTAGGGGACAACTTAGTAAATTTACATCTCTAAATATTTATAAAAAGTAAATAGCTTATAGGCTATACATAGGATGTATACATAACGAAATTTAAGCGCAAAAAAACAAGCCACTATAGCAGCTTGTTGGATATCTAGTATTTATTTTAAAAAGGACACACTTCTCCCAATCCCTTTTTGTGCTTCTTTGCGCCACCATTACCCAAAGGTAAAGAATTTTTTTCGGGTTTCCCCTGTCATCCGCCAGTCGTTAAGACTGATTTTATACTCATACCAAAACGGCTGAGTTAAATCTTTGTCTTAATTATAAGTAAAATAGTCTACAGTTATCAATATTTTTTAATTTTATTTTTCTGAATACCCAAATAAAACCCAAATAAAAGGAAATAGTACCCATTAATTTGAAACATTCCTATTTTAATTTTGTATATATCATAACAAACACGATCTGCAGCTATACGTTTACTACAGAGGAGGGCTTTTATGTTTAAACAGATCATTACGTACCCATTATTAGATGGAAGAGAGGTGAGCAAAGCGCATTACAAGTCTTGGACCATAGTTTAAAAGACTTAATGACACCAGTCATTGAAATACCACCTATTGATTGGGATTTTGAAAACGATTGCCCCAAAAAATCACTTGATGACCACTTGAAAAATTTCAAAGAACAGCTTAAAACAAGTTGGAACAATGATAATCCTGTGTTTATTGATGCCCATCAGATTTGCCCAGATGACGACGAACTAATGGAAGATGGGAGTCATCCACTTATTAGTTTATTTACAATGTTGAAAAGTGAAAACCTCAATGCAATCCCTGTAACAAGTCCATCAAGAGCAGTTAACTATCAAAAAGCAGTGTATTCAATAGTTAACAACTATCAAACTGGTTGTGCTATTAGACTTCTAGATGAAGATTTTGACGATATAGATAGGATTATCCAAGGCTTTTTAGAAGCATTTAATGTGGATCCAACCGATATAGACCTAATTATCGACTATAGATATATTGATCCTAAAAACCCAGTAAATAGGATGACTAATCTTATTGTTGGCTCAATCTTGGCTATACCCCATATTAATAGCTGGCGAACTTTTACATTTGTAGCTACTGCATTCCCTGAAAACCTTTCAGAAATTAAAACAGGGACTGATGGTAGCATACCAAGAAGCGAGTGGATGATTTACCAACAGTTACTTCATAAAAAATTACCGAGATATCCATCCTTTGGGGATTACATTATCTCCAATCCAGAATACTCACGACTTGATCCCAGGAAAATGAGAATGTCGGCAAACATTCGTTATACAGCTGATAATGAGTATTTAATTTTCAGAGGGTATTCCGTGACAACACCAAAATATGGAAAATGTAAGCAGACACAGGAGCTCTGTCAAAGGATAGTTTTACACCCGAAATACTCGGGGGTGTTTTATTCATATGGAGATAAATATATTTTTGGTTGTGCAAACGATACAGAAAGTACTGGAAATGCCGAAACGTGGAGAAAAATCGGAACCAACCATCACCTCACTCTAGCAATTAATGAACTCTCCAATTTTCACGCATCTTTAAGCATTGGTTCACCGTAAGCTTAATTTCTTCTAAGGAAAGTGAAGTGCAGATTTTCTCGTATAATTCATGTCTTGGCTTGCTTAAATATCCCTTTTGCAGGCCTTTTTCTTTTAAAACATCAATCGCTTCATTTCTCCATAAAAAATGACTCAGTGAAAAGGGATCTAACTTTGAATTTTGACGCCCTTTTCTTACTTCTTTAATAATTAATCGGCCGCTTTGACGGGTTACTAAGGCAATTCCCCACCATTTAGGAATAATTTCTCTAACTTGATTTAAATAGTTCCTTTGAACAACAATTGTCATCCGATCAAAAACTTTATTGTAGTCCTCTACTTGTGAAGGAAGCCGTAATAAATTATCGCTCTCACTCTTTATTTCATACCTATGCAATATACCATTTACCACTGCAACGTCTATTCTGGATTGACCATGTAATATTCCTAATTCATTTACTATTTTTGTATTCAAATCATTAGAATACTTAAGAGACAATTCTTCTAATAAGACTTCCCGTATGTCACTATCCCGTAACTTTCTCATGTTTTTTCACCCTTACTGCTATCTCTTGTATAATTTAACATATCTAAATATATATTTATAAGGTTCAACAAAAAAATTCCTAATCCTTTTTCTAAAAAGTAAAACTATTAATGCTTTCTATACTGTTGCTATTATATGGTAGTCACATTCTTAGCCATATTGGTGTATCGTTACCAAATATATTTGGCAGATGGTTCGAAGACATGTAGCTTAAAACGTGGTGTGGTACGTGATTCATTTTTATATCTACTGATTTAATAAATTCTTGATTTTTTAAAATACCTCACCCTTTTCCTTCAAATTAATTCTTTTCATCATGTCGACATGACCGTCATGACTTTCCTTACTATATTATCAAAAAAGGATTACTTTCAATTTTTCATATAGTCCCTTGACAATAGATAAAATGTATTATAATCTTTGATTACATTTATGATGGTGGTAGTAGTTGCCAGTCATCTAATTTAATATCAAAAGGGACAGCCCCTAGATTAGAAAAGGTTAAAGACAATTAACCTTCTCTTAATCTAGGGGTTTTTTTGTTTCTCTAAAGGAGGTGAATTTGATGGTGCAACAAAGAAATTTCGATTTAAAACTTCAAATAAAGAAGGCTAATTTGTATCTTTGGCAAGTTGCAGAAGAAATGCAAATACATGAGAACACATTATACCGGCTCTTAAGACATAACCTATCAGATGCCCAAAAAGACAGAATCTTAAAGGCAATTGAAAATCTAAAAGAAATGTAAACACTTATCCTATGAAAAGAGATGACTATTTGGATAAATCAATCGGAGCTGCTTTGCAATTGTTGAATTATGGATTGACACCTATCCCTCTTCTTGGTAAAAGACCAATCCTAAAAAACTGGCCCAGTCGGTTTTTGGATCAACGTATTCAAGCAACTGAAATAATAAACGGGATAGTAGATCAAGATGACAAAATAATAACTTACAAAAATAAAAACATCGGGATAATAACTGGCTCGGTATCTGATTGTATTGTATTAGATATAGATGATCTGTCGACTTTAACAAAATTAAAAAAGATGGGGGATTTACCTTTGACTTGGAGGGTTCGTTCCAACAGAGGAATTCATCTTTATTTTAAGTACAACCAGGATATTCCTTCCATGAAATTATGGGATAGCATTGACATTCTTTCCGATAAAAAGCAAGTAGTAGCTCCTCCTTCCATTCATCCTAAGGGCACAGTTTATCGATGGGAATTGTCGCCAAAACAAGTTGAAAAGGCAGATTTACCCCTTTGGATAGTTGAGTACATTTTTGAAAACAGAAGGATTGGTATTTTCGAGAAGTCCTCCACCATGGAAAACAAATTAAGAACCAACTTAAAAAGCAATGCAGCTAACATGCTGTTAGAGAATGTAGATTGGATAGACTTTTATAGCCGGTTTACTAACAACATTAAAGGAAATAGTGAGTGGCTTAGTTCTAAGTGTCCATTTCATCAAGATAAACATAATTCATTTAGTTTTAATATAAAAAATGGGGCTTGGAAATGTTTTGCTGGTTGCGGTTCTGGAAATGGATTTAGCGCAGTCCAAACGTTATATAAAATAAATTTTCAGCAAGCCCTTAAAGTTATCAAAGGAGAAGATTTAATTGTCTAATAGCAATAAAGTAAAAATGGGGGAATTGGTTAACACAAATGATCTATCTCCAACACAACGAGTGAAAACACTTGTGGAACAAGGAGATATGACGGTTTCTCAAGCTATTATTGAAATTGCCCAGCAACACGCTACTTTTTTCATCACAGAAAATGAGGAAGTTTTTGCTTCTGTCAAAATTGATGGAAATTATGAACATTTTGCTGTCAATAGTGATAAATTCAAAAAACTTATAAGGATGCATTATTACCAGCTCTTTAATAAACCAATCGGGAAAACTCCCTTGTCAGAAGCTATTGAAACCATTGTAGCTATTCAAGAGTTTAATTTCCGAGATTTCCAAGAAACCTTTATTCGTGTAGGTAAACACAAGTCTACTATATATCTTGACTTGGGTACTCCAGACCGAGAAATTGTTGAAGTGGATAACCAGAGCTGGCGAGTTATTCAAAATACTACGCTTAAATTTGTAAGACCCAATACTTATAGGTCGCTCCCTATCCCTGTTAAAGGTGGATCAATAAAATATTTAGACAAGTTTATTAATATTAATGATCAGGATAGAATATTAGTTTATTCATTTCTTCTAAGTTGCCTTTCACCTACCGGACCATATCCTATATTAATTGTTCAAGGTCCACAAGGTTCCGGAAAAAGCTTCTTTAGTAGATTGATGAAAAGTATTATTGATCCAACTTTCGCTCCAATACGTTCATTACCTAGAAATGAAGAAGATTTAATGATTTCCGCACAGAAGAGTCGTTTACTAGCATTTGATAACTTATCTGGTATCAGCAATAATATGTCAGATTCGTTATGTAAACTCTCAACAGGTGGCGGATTTTCCACTAGAAAATTCTATGAAAATACAGAAGAGGTAGTTTTATCTACACTCCGCCCAATTATTTTAAATGGGATTGATTATATTGCCAGACGACCTGATCTCGCTGATAGAGCGATTATTATCAATCTTTCACCTTTCAATAGTAATGAACGTTTATCAGAGGATGAGATTTTAAAGGAGTTTGAGGATTTAAAGCCTAAAATACTCGGTGGTCTACTTGATGCACTAAGTATCGCTTTAGGAAATTTGCATAATGTTAAGCTTGACTCAACACCACGAATGGCTGATTTTGCAAAATTAGCAACTGCTGCTGAAACTGGATTTGGTTTCAAAAGAGGTACATTCATGAATGAATATATCCGCAATCGTAAAGAAGCAGCTGAAGAAGCAGCGGAACATGATTTGTTAGTGTCAACGATAATAGATTGCTTAGATAGAGAAAGAAAAATTTCAGGAACTGCAACATTTATACTTGAAAGGCTTAGAAAGTATATCTCTGTAGATGCACAGACTTCTAAACAATGGATTAAATCACCAAATCAACTGAAAGACCAATTGACTCGTATTCAGCCTATTCTAACAGCAAATAATATAAGTTATGTCTATATTCGAAATAACTTAGGTAGAATTCATTCTTTAGAAAAGTTATAAGGCTTAATTAATTTTAATTAAATATGACGATATGACGATAATGTCGGCAAACTGCAAGGCTTTTTTTACAATGCGGATTTTTAATTGGAATGCACCATTTTTGCATCTTGAATTTAGATTTTAAAAGAAAGGAATGTCTCATGAAAAAAACAGGAGAATTACCAGAAGTACTTGAGGTAAAAGATATTCAAGAATATCTCGGAATTGGCCGAAGCCAAGCCTATAGATTAGTAAAATCCAATCTATTTCACGCTGTAAATGTAGGTAAAAGAATCCTTATTTCAAAAAAGTCGTTTTTAGATTGGTTTGAAGGTAGCTAGCAACATCCTTAAACACAGAAAATGGATTTATATATTTGAGGACACTATGCCCTTTGCAACCAACACTACTTCCATTATTATTACTAATAGGTGCATTTGCTTGGTGTCCAGCTATATTTGGAGGAAAAATAATGGCTGGTTATCCTAAGAAAGATAAGAACGGTACGTATTATTTTGTTTTGGAGGCTGGAACAGACTCGTATGGCAAGCGTAAAAGAATAAAAAGACGTGGCTTTAAAAAAATCAGCGAGGCAAAAGCCGCTATGGCCGAATTAATTCTCGAAATACAAAAAGGCAACTTGGTATTTGAAAAGAAGTTGTCTGTAGAAGAGTATCTGGACTACTGGCTGGAAAACTACGCTAAGACAAATCTTAAACCTAAAACGTTTGCCGAATACAAGAAAATCATCAAAACTCATCTTTGCCCTTCTATAGGTCACATTCCATTGAAAGAATTAAAACCTGTAGAGCTACAAAACTATTATATGAAAAAATTAACGTCCTTGTCCGCTCAAACAGTCACACACCATCATCGCGTTCTGTCAAAGGCGCTGAATGATGCGATCGATTGGGAATTCATCAACAAAAACGTTACCAAGGGAGCGAAGCCACCAAAACCGGTAAAGTCGGAAATGAAGACCTTAAATGTTGTACAGATCAATGTATTGTTGAAAATGGCAAAGGAAAAAACTCCGGTATACTTTCCAGTGATCTATGCGGCTGCCCATACCGGAATGCGAAAAAGCGAGTTGATAGGACTTTCTTGGGAAAATGTCGACTTCTCAACAGGTAAGGTTTATATCCGACAAACCATTACAGAAGCGAATGGGAAATATTTTTTCAATACAATTCCCAAGAATGAAAAACCCCGAGGAGTAAGATTAACTTTAGAACTGCTCAAGCTTCTCAAAAGAATTAAGGATGAAAATGATCATCGTGAAGAAATCCTGGGAGATTCTTATAACCCTCATAATTTGGTCTTTTGCAACACAAAGGGAAGTATCATGGCACCATCTGAAATAACTAGAGCTCTCAAAAGGTGTTTAAAGGCAGCGAACCTTCCAGACATCCGGTTTCACGACCTCAGGCATTCTCACGCAACAATCCTGCTGAAGGAGAATGTCCACCCCAAAATTGTCAGTGCCCGTTTAGGTCACTCCAAAATTCAAGTAACGATGGACACCTATTCTCACCTGACTGATTCGATTGAAGGAATAGCTGTCGACCACTTAAATGGATTGCTTGAATAAGCCATATGACAAATGGCACCAAATTGGGCACCACCTAATAAAAAGAGACTGACTTCACTCGGTCTCCTGCTCTATGAATGATAGTTAAAAGCCTTGGTATCATTGAGTTGGCGGGACCGCCTGGGAATCGAACCCAGCTAACCTGGCACGCAGGTCACAAGCGGTTTTGAAGACCGTGGGGGACACCAGTACCCCATTCAGCCCCGTTTTGAGAACAAGGTCTATTATACTTACAAGCTGCCGATTTTACAAGTGTGTTACTCAAATTGTCACAAGACTTGTCTTCCCTTGACCGCTGATACTATAATAAGAAAAGATATTAGAAATGCGTGGGTGAAGGGTTATGTATCAGCTTGAAGGTTGGTTTTTGTTATTTATATTGTTTTGGGTCGTTGTTTTAGTAGGTTTATTCGCGATTGGCGGATTCTTCATGTTCCGCAAGTTTTTGAAAAAGCTTCCGAAGAACGATGGCAAATCGGATATGGACTGGGAAGAGTACTATGTGAATCAAACGAGGCATTTATGGCCGGATGACCAGAAGGCATTGCTCGAGGATTTGGTGAGTCCGGTACCTGAATTGTTCAGGGATGTGGCCAGGCATAAGATTGCCGGCAAAATTGGCGAGCTTGCGTTGAAGGAAAAAGCCGACAGGATCACTCAGGAGCTTGTTATCCGGGGCTATATTCTGGCAACACCAAAGCGTGACCATAAATTTTTACGAAAGCGGCTTGCTGAAAAACAGATCAGCACCGCACCATATGAGAGTTTGTTCTAAAACTGCCTTGTGATAAGGCAGTTTTTTCTATATTAGCCTACCTTCTTTTTCCGCTTTTTGAAGAGCTTGAAGACATCGTCATTTTTCGTGAGGATGATGACTTTGTCTTTGTATGGCTTCATCAGTTTGATCGCCTGTACCAGATTGTTCCCGTCATATTGATGGTTCCATTTTATTAAGTCAATCAGTGACTTCACATTCTCTCTTTGCGGAGAAGAAGCCAGTTTCACCTTTCTTAGTACAAACCTTTTCAGTATTCTCCAGTCACGCACATAGACATTCGTCTTGAGCACGAATATATAATCTGCCTGGCGAAAGCTTTCTTCAAGCCAGCTATGATAGACTCCCTCGATGATCCATTTTTCCTGCGACACCACTCTCGCCAGTTTTTCCGCCCTTTTTACGGGAGGAGTTTGCGAACCGAAATACTCGGACTCGTGATCCCAAAAGAAGTTGTCCAATTCATGCTTAGGAAGCCCGAGCATTTTTGAAAGTTTCGCTGCTATGTATGATTTCCCGCTTCCGGGACCGCCAATTATATGTATTTTCGTCACTGTACTTCCACCCTGTTAATTAATCTTTATCGAGGTCATTATCAAAAACAGAAGGCGACCGCTCATCCTTGATACCGAAATGGTTTTTGATTGTAGCCAAGTCTTTTAAAATGATTCTAGTATTAAGCCAGGCTCCAATTGCCGCGAGAAAGGCAACGGCCAGAATGACAATTAACCAAATATTGATTACTATCAAAATACTCACCTCTCAAGCAATTTTACCACAATCTAACAGGCATCCGGGATAAAAAAATGATAGAATTCCTTAGGGAGGTTATTTCTATGAGTGAAGTTTTATTTTGGATCATTTATTATTTGTTGTTAATGACTATTTTTGTCAGGGCTATTTATAGTGTGATAAAGAAAAAACAAATTCCTCTTGCTATGATTGCAATCCTCGTCATTATTTCGGTGCCAATGGTCAGCCTCATGAATAGTATCGGAAGGCCTTTGGAGATGAATGAATTCGAATTTCTGGCGAGGGAGTTCAAGCAAGGAGCATTATGGGCCATTTTCACCATTGCGGGTTATCTCTACCTGCTTGTTTGGTTCATACTTTCGTTAAAAAAATAACGAGTTTCAGATGCTGAAACTCGTTCCTCATTTCCTAAATCCTCTTCGCCTACCATAAGCGCCGTTCCGCATGGCCTTTGCCTCAAAAACATTCCCGACGATCAACAAAACGACTCCAATTGCGATTAAACTAAACATGACCGTTGGAGAAATGGTCGCAATATATCCCATCCCCTTCATAAACATCGGTACAAGGAAAACGGCAAGACCTGCGGTTTTCAGTATAATGGCATAAACCTTCAATGACATCCCTACTCCTCCTGACTGAATCGAGTGGTTTTATCATTGTATTCAAGCAGTCTTGCCACAATTCACAAAAAATTCAATATTTTTAATTCGGTAAAATAGTATGATTATCATGACTAATTATTGAAGAGGATGATGCACATGGCTTTTAAAGAACGGACTGAACCTATTATTTTATCTAAACTGAGAATCTTGAATAAAAGACTTGAGTTATCAGACGAGGAAAAAAGGTATTTTTCATATCTTGATAAGGGATATAAAGGCGAATTACAATTCGATGCCATGACGGAAAAACTGACAAGCAGCTGTTTGATCCTGAACGAGTTGCTGCTCGAAGTAGAAAGAACAACTTTTCAAATCGATACTCTAATCATATTTTCCGGCACATTTTATTTATTTGAGATAAAGACAAACCAGGGTGATTACCTCTACAAACAAGAAGGTCTAACCTCAAAAACAACTGGAGTAACAATCAAGAATCCCCTCGACCAACTCAACCGAACCAAGCTGCTTTTCAAGAAACTATTAAATCAATTAGGCTACAATCATAAAATCGAAGCTTCAGTCGTTTTTGTAAACCCCGAGTTTACCCTGTATCACGCACATCCAGACCTCCCATTCATTTTCCCTACGCAGATTAATCGACTCCACGACAACCTCAACAACCAGCCGGGAAACGTTTCCACCAACCATTACAAACTCGCAGCCAAACTAGTCTCCCTCCACAAGATTGACTCATCCCATAACAATCTACCTGCCTTTCATTACGATGAATTGAAGAAGGGTATTACCTGTTCGGAGTGTGAGTCTTTTGAGGTGAGGGCCACACATAAGTTTCTTGTGTGTGATGTTTGTGGAAGTAAAGAATCATTGGAATCAGCTGTAATGCGAACAGTGAAGGAGTTTAGATTAATTTCCCCAGAAACAGCAATTACTACTTCAGCGATCCAGGAATTTTGTGTGGTGATTAAGGATGGTAAAAGGATTAGAAGATTACTTACAAAACATCTTACAATTGACGGATCCAGGAAATGGACAAAATATAGATAGAGTACACTGCATTAGGCTGAGCATAGTGAAATCTCATATTTCAGTCCTGGTTGTCCGATAGAGCACTTCTATCGGACACTTTTCTTTCTTCGCGCCTTCCGTTAGTCCGGTAGAGCACTTCTATCGGACACTTTTCTCGCTTCATCCCTTCCGTTTGGCCGATAGAGCCCTTTTATCGGACACTTTTCTCGCTTCATCCCTCACGTTTGGCCGATAGAGCCCTTCTATCGGACACTTTTCTCGCTTCATCCCTTCCGTTTGGCCGAT
>NZ_JAGGQQ010000025.1 GCF_018613195.1 Bacillus sp. ISL-45 | reverse complement strand
TTTTCTTTTGACAGCTTTTCTGCTTTTTCCACCAAACCTGTCTTAAGTTGAGCCTACTTCTGACAGCTTTTCTGCTTTTTCCACCAAACCTGCCTTAAGTTGGGCTTTCTTTTGACAACTTTTCTTCTTTTCCCAGCAAACCTGTCTTAAGTTGGGCTTTCTTTTGACAGCTTTTCTACTTTTTCATCCAAACCTGTCTTAAGTTGGGCTTTCTTTTGACAGCTTTTCTGCTTTTTCCACCAAACCTGTCTTAAGTTGGGCTTTCTTTTGACAGCTTTTCTTCTTTTCCCAGCAAACCTGTCTTAAGTTGAGCCTACTTCTGACAGCTTTTCTGCTTTTTCCACCAAACCTGCCTTAAGTTGGGCTTTCTTTTGACAACTTTTCTTTTTTTCACAGCAAACCTGTCTTAAGTTGAGCCTACTTCTGACAACTTTTCTTCTTTTCCCAGCAAACCTGTCTTAAGTTGAGCCTACTTCTGACAGCTTTTCTGCTTTTTCCACCTAACCTGTCTTAAGTTTGGCTTTCTTTTGACAGCTATTCTTCCTTTCCCACCAAATCTGTCACCGGGTTCGGATAACTTTTCTGGCTTCTTCTACATACCTGTCCGATGCTTTAATGCAAAACAAAAAAGCCCCGATCAGGAGCTTATATCCAATGATTTTTCAAGCAGCTTTTGATGCCTGATTTCGAATTTGTGAATATGGTTCAACTCTTCCAGCAGGTCGTGGATCGAGACCAGTTCATAATAGATGACTGTTTCTTCGGAGAATCGGTGGGAGCAAGCATCCCGTCCATCTACCTCATGCCTCAATAAATCCAGCAGTTCTTTTACAATAGCATCGTGGGATTCATCCATCGCAAAATCGGGATGGTGGAACGCGGACTTGATCGATTTTACCATGGCTTCGACTATCTGTGATTTTGCCTCGGGAAGGTGCATCGATGGGAGGGAAACCAAATTTCCGACGTGATAATGGACTTGTCTCAAAATCGTCAGCTTCTTGAATTCATAATGGATATTCCGCATGTCCTTCCGGTCAAATTGGTGCAGTTTCCATTCTTTCTTTTGATACTTGCACAGTGTTTCAATCGCTTCCAAGTCTTTCAGGATTTTCTGGAAGTCGGACCTAGTTTCCCGGTGCAAAGGCTGATGCCTTGTGATTTCCGTTCCCCTGCCTTCTATCAAGTCTCCCGTTTCCACAATCAGCTGCCGGATTTTTGCCTTGATTGATTTAGAATAATCAGGACGGATCACGAGCAGGTTCACCAGGGTCGATACCGTCAGCCCAGTCAAAGTTGTACCAAGACGGATGAAAAAACTGGACAGATAGTGGTCATGGACAGTAGAAATCATGGCGACGCCGGTGAGCACCGCCACCAGCGCACCATCCTGCAGGTGCAGCCTGTGGCAGGCAATGATGGTTGCGACGGCAACGAGCATATAGGTTAGCGGGCTGTCGCCGAAGGCAAAGTTGAAGACGACGGAAAAAGCAGCTCCAATCGCCGACGCCGGGAATCTTACATATGCTTTTCTTATCGAATCTGCCGCGGTTGGTTCAATCGTCACAATCGCGGTAATCACGGCGAACATCGGCGGCCAGCCTAACAGCTCGCAGATCAATGCCGTAATGAACACCGCAATCCCCGTTTTTAGAACCCTTCCTCCGACAAAATTGAATTTTTTTAGTATAGCCATTTTTCATTCCTCATTTTTAAATACATACTCTCATTATACCGTACATAACCCGGATACGAAAAAGAGCCCCTGATAAGAGGGACTCCAAAGTCAGTTGATCACATATCCGCCGCCGCTCACCTCGGTATCAGAAGGAACAGTGATATAGATGAATTCCAATCCTTGCATCAATCCATAACCGCTGGTGAACTGCTCTTCGTCTTCGGTGAATTGAGTAAAAGGAAATGCGTTTTTATACTTAATAAGCTTGATATTTAAAGGTTCGACCGGGTAGATTTTCAGAGTGGTTCCATTTAATTCAATGTCCGGTGATTTGATGCGGCTGGTTATATCTATATTGTCGATATAGGAATAAGTGGAGTAATGAGTCACTTCTACTTTCCCCTCATCAGATGGATCCTTTTCGATGAACACCATTAAATTCTGTGCCATGATATTCATGTCCAGATGCTTCCCTTCGAGGGGAAAATCCCAGGATCCTTTTTTGGTGAGCCCTTCCGCTTCGTCAATTTTACCTGATTGGACCGTTTGGTAAATATCGCTATTCAACCGATCATTTTCCGCTAACTCCTCATCCGTCAGATACTCGCCTTTTATGGTATCCTCCACAGGCACCATGAATGCGAGAATTCCCGCCACCAGCAGGATGACGAGGTACCCTGCAAAGACCTTTGTGACGATGCTGCCGCTCATGAATCTGGCACCTAGAAATCTATTTGAAAAGCTGCCGAAACTTACGATCAGCAAAATGATAAATAAAAGTAAAACTACCAAACTCATTTCCTCACCTCCAGGCTGTTAGAAATCAGGGCTGATATCCCATAGGCAAGCGCGGATGTCAGCAGTACTTTTAACATGAATAGCAGAAAGGATGTTTCTCTCATAAAAACTTGGCCGATATCAATCACATAGGTAGACTCATTCGCCAGGAACACATTTAAAAATATGCTTCCGAAAAGGAGCGCTGGAAGGATTATGGTAAAAATTTTGCTCTTTTGAACCAGTATCCCGACCAGGTAGCCCACCGCTGTGAACAGGAACAAATAGAGAATTGTAGCAGCAAGACCTTCTGCCACTTGCAGCACTGTCATTGGCTCGCTTTCAATGAATTTCCGGTCCTGTTGGAATAAAAAAACAAGCTTCAGTGATTGGCTTGCAAGCACGAATGTGACACCACCGATGATGCTTGCCCAGCCCAGGAACAGGATATTCGATAAATGACTGCTCAGCCTGTTGGCCACAAAAGAGTAATCATCATATCGATAAGCCTGGGTGGTAACGACGATCGCTGAGATGAAAGCCCAAATCATCATAAATGCAAGGAGGAAATTGCCAGAGTAATAGTTCATATCATAACTGAAACTTTCCGATCCTCCGCCACTGCCTCCTTCTCCGCCAAGCGAAAAAAGAAGCCCGATGATCTGCAGCAGCATCAAGGAAGTGAATACCCCCCGGTATGATTTCAACTTAAAACGAAACTGTTTTTTCACAACATCCCAAAGGCTAACCTTTGTTAAATACATCATCAATCCCGCCTTTCTCCTGGCTCGTCAAGTACAGACAGAGATCCTCGTTTGAAATGGTCGAGAACTCCAGGCTATTTTTCATCGCTGCGGCAATCTGGTCATCGGAAAGGTCATTGCGGATCACCGTATACGTCCTGCCGAATTCGGTATTGCTTTTATGAAATACCTCATGGCCTCGGAGCCAGTTCTTCATTGCTTCTTCTTTTCCGCTCACAATAACTGCAAACTCCCGGAGCTCTTCAATCGGCATATGCAAAAATTGCTTTCCGTCCTTCAGGAGCAGTATGTCTTCAAGGATATCTTCCACCTCGTTCAGGTGATGGCTTGAGATGATGATCGTGCGGGGATTGGCGATGTAATCCTTCAAGAGCGCCCGGTAAAAATCCTTCCTTACACCCGCATCCATTCCGTTTGTCGGTTCATCGAAAATGGTCAGCGGGCAGCGGGCAGCCAGCCCTAAAATCGCATTGAAGGTATTTTTCATCCCCTTTGACAGCCCAGCATGCGTCTGCTTTGGATCCAGGCCGAAATAATCAAGCAGATTCCGTGCCAATTTCATATCCCAGTTATGATAAAAATCGCCAGCTGCCTCCAGAAGTTCTCCGAGATTCAGTGCGGCTGGCAAGTTCATGTCATTATCAATCATGATCATGTTCGCAGACACGGTAAGATTATTAAACGGATTCTCTCCAAACACTGTGACTCCACCTGAACTCTCTCGCATAAAACCTGCAGCGATTTTCAGCATCGTCGTCTTGCCGGCGCCATTCCTGCCAATCAAACCGGTGATTTTATTTTCACCTATGGAAAACGAAAGATTATCCAAAGCTTTTTTCTTCCCATATGTTTTTGTTACAGATTCGAACTCCAGCACACTCATCATGTATCCCCCTTTAAATCCCGTTTGGCTTCCTGGATCATCTCGATCAATTCCTCTTCCGTCACCTGGAGATGCTCCGCTTCCCGCACCAACTCAGCCACCAATGACTTCAATGTCTGGTTCCTCCGTTTCGCCATGATAATTTTCTTCGCATCCTCAGATACGAACATCCCGAGACCGCGTTTTTTATAAACAATGTTTTCATCCGCCAAAATATTCAACCCTTTTGCTGCTGTCGCCGGATTGATATTCAGCATTTCCGCAAGCTGATATTGTGAATAAACCTTCTCATCCCTCTTGATACTCTCGCTGAGAATCTCCGTTTCCAGCCACTCAGCAATCTGGACGTAAATCGGTTTCATGCTATCTGAATTCAGGATCAATCCCGCACCTCCTCTAACAGGCTATATAGTGCATTACTGTTGTAATGCACTATATAACATTTTACGCCATATCACAAGGGATATTTAACCATTTTTTTAAAATAAGGGGAATTAGACCGGGAATTAGGCTTGGAATTAGCCAAGGAAGAGGCAGGAGTAACCTGTGGGAGGAATAATTCACTCAAAAAATTGAAAGTTTCATATAAAATTGAGTGGAAAGTTGATTGTCGGTACAATTTCAACTCGGAAATTTCATGGCAAATCATCTTTTTACCTGTTCAACCTGGCTGACTGCCCTATACTTTCCGATGAGGCAGCATAATCTCCCGAACAACCTGGTTATTTGCCCAATCAATAAGCGTAATCTCCCAAAAAACATGGTTATTCTCCCGATCATTAAGGATAATCTCCCGAAAAAACAGGATAATCTCCTCTTCAGCCTAATATTGGAAAATCGAAAATCACCTGGTGCTATCAATCAACTCTGTAAGTCTCTAAATATAAAAACCCCCTCGCATTCAATTCTGCGAGAGGGCAAATCCTATAACACTTTGGTTTTATCCAGGGGACTTTCGATCTTCATAAGTTCAAGCTTCATCTTTTCCGTTTCCAGCAGGTAGTTTTCGTGTTTCAATCTTTCAAGCTCGATTTCGTCTTTAATCATGCTGTGTTTGATTTTGGCTACTCTTTGATAATGGCTTGTGACAATCGCGACTAGCGGGATCGAAAATACCATTATGATTGTTATGGTTCCTGTCATGGAACTTCACTCCAAATCTATCATGATTTTACCTATATCATAGCAAATACAGGAAAAATAAACCAACCCTAAACAGAAGTTTCAAACTGGACTTTATGCAGGTTCGCGAAGATGCCTCCATGTTCAATCAGCTCATCATGGCTGCCTTCCTCGGCAATTCCGTCCTCAGTGACAACGACAATTCTGTCGGCACTTCGAATCGTTGCCAGTCTGTGGGCAATGACGAGTGTTGTCCGGTTCTTGGATAATTCCCCGAGAGCTTTCTGGATGATTCTTTCTGTTTCGGTATCGAGGGCCGAGGTCGCTTCATCAAGAATCAGAATCGGCGGATTCTTCAAGAACATCCGCGCAATCGCAATCCGCTGCTTCTGTCCTCCCGACAGCTTCAGGCCGCGTTCTCCGATCTGCGTTTCATAGCCATCCGGCAGGGCAGCGATGAAATCTTCCAGATGCGCTTGCTTAGCGGCTTTAACGATATCCTCATGCGTTGCCCCGAGTGAACCGTATGCAATATTCTCACGCAGCGTTCCGGTAAAAAGGAATACATCCTGCTGGACAATCCCGATTTGCGAGCGCAGTGATTTCTTCGTCATCTCGCGGATATCGATGCCATCGATCGCGATCGCGCCGCTGTTAACATCGTAAAAGCGCGGAATCAATGAACATATCGTCGTTTTCCCTGCACCAGAAGGCCCGACGAACGCGACCGTTTCCCCATGATTGATTCTCAAATCGATTGCTTCCAAGACCGGTTTATTTTCATCATAGCTGAACGTGACATCCCGTAATTCAATATTCCCTTTCAAACCAGCGACCTCAATCGCCTCTTCCCGGTCAACGACATCTGGACTCTGGTCCATCAGTTCGGTAAACCGTTTGAAACCTGCCATCCCTTTTGGATACAACTCAAGGATGGCACTGATTTTATCGATTGGCTTGAAAAGAACGTTCACATACAGGACGAAGCCGACCAATTCACCATAGCTCAAGGTCCCCTGGAAACTCAGCCATGCACCGTACACGAGAACAACAAGAACAATCAGCCTTGTCAGCATATAAATGCTCGATGAACTGAAGGACATCACCTTATAGGCACTCAATTTAGCACGACGGAACTTGCGATTATTCTTTGTGAATCTCTCAATCTCAAAATCTTCATTCGTAAAAGACTGGACCACCCTGATACCGGACACGCTGTCCTCAACCCTGGCATTGACATCGGCAATATCTGTGTACATGTTTTTCCACGCCGCGTTCATCTTCAGGTTGGAATAGGTAATCAGCCAGATCAGGAATGGCACGATGATCATCGTAGTCAATGCCAGATTGACGTTGATCGTCAGCATGATCCAGAATGCACCGACGAATGTCATCACCGCAATGAATAAATCCTCCGGTCCATGGTGCGCCAGCTCGCCTAAATCAAAAAGGTCATTGGTGATCCGGCTCATGATATGTCCGGTCTTCGTATTATCGAAAAAGCGGAACGATTGCTTCTGCACATGCTGAAACAGCTGCTGCCTCATGTCGGTCTCAATATTGATTCCCAGCTTGTGGCCCCAATAATTGACGATGAATTGAAGCAATGTGCTGATGACATACAACAGCAGCAACCCGATGCTAACACTGACGATCATATTCCAGTTCCCGCCAGGTAATAAGGTATCAATAAACCATTGCACAGCGAGCGGAAAAGCAAGCTCCAACAAGGCAACTATCACCGCACTGCTGAAGTCAATGATGAATAACCGCCGATGAGGGCGGTAATAAGTAAAGAATCTCCGTATCATTTTCCTATCTCCTTTAATATCTTCAAGTGATTATATGCCAAGGAGTGACACTATTTCAATAATTTCGAAAAAAATAACACAGAGGATAATTTTTCAACGCGCGGTTATATTTACTAAATGTTGGTTAGTTTATAGAGAGAATCGAAAAGTGGCTGAGGTGAAAACTCCTTGATTTCCAAGAGACATTTCCTGTTTAATGTGATCATTATAGCTGTTCCCTGGCTATCTTTATTGTTCATTGGCAGAAGAAGTTTCAAGCGTTACTCTTTTGCTGGTATTTTTATTATTGGTTTTGAAATTATCAACCATTTGTATGGTCATAAAAGGAAATGGTGGAAGTTTTACAATAAACGTAAGTCCTTCCTAAGGGATGAACTTCCATTCAGCATTGGACCATATATGCCGCTATCAATGTGGCTGCTGAAAAACTCATATGGGAATTTCAAAAAATTCATTACGCTGAATGCGATTGCCGATGCGTTTTTTGCTTTCTTTTTTATTGATGTACTCAAGAAGTTAAAAATCATCAAGCTGCACAAGCTGAATCACCTTCAATTCTTTTTCTACATACATTACAAAGCCTACCTGCTGTATGGGGTGCAATACCTGTATGAGAAAATGAGGGGTTATCGGCTATATATGTAAAAAACGCTCTGGGCTGCGATGCCCGAAGTGTTTTTTTGTTAAGAAGGAACAAGGACTCCTTCAAGTTCTCGATTGATTTCTTTTGAGCGGTTCGCTGCATGGTTGACCGCCTGGGAGATGGCCGTTCCGCCGTTGTACTTCCTTAATGCGTTCAAACCGGATGCTGTCGTTCCATTCGGAGAGGTTACATTTTTTCTGAGGACCTCTGGAGTTTCGTCTTTTTCGATGATCATTTTTGCTGCACCAAGAATCGTCTGCGCAATGATTTCACGGGCCATCTTTTCGTCCATGCCGTTTTCCCTGCCGACTCGCTCCATGTGCTCCATCAAGTAGTAAAAATAAGCAGGTCCGCTTCCGGCAAGGCCTGTGAAGATATCCATCTGCTCCTCTTCAATCAGGAACACTTTGCCCATGCTGCTTAAAAGCTCTTTTATATCCTCAATGTTTTCATCCGTTGTGTGCAGCCCTGGAGAAATGGCAGTGGCTGATTCCTGGATCATGCTCGATGTGTTCGGCATGACGCGGACAACCTGCTGGCCATCTTTCAGTTTATCTTCCATAAAACCTGTTGAAATACCAGCCAGAACGGACACAACCACCTGGCCAGGCACTAATTGATCCTTCAAAGCTTCAAGTGCTCCCGCTGCACCTTTTGGCTTCATCGCTAAAATAAACATATCAATGTCTTCATATGGCAATTCAGCCTGGGGCATCGCATTAATTCCGTATCTGGATTTCAGACGCTCCAGTTTCGCCGCATTGCTCTTGTTCGTCACATAAACATTTTCCGCGCGCATTTTACCTGATTTGACTACACCTGAAATCATCGCTTCCGCCATTGATCCTGCACCTAAAAATGCTACTTTTTTATGTTTTAACAACCGCATTCACCTCATAAAAAGTTTATTTCCGTTCATATTTTATCAACGTTACCTATAGTAACATCCTCAGAATGAGATTCAAGGATATACAGCCAATTCAGGAGCATACTGGCGAGATAGTGAATGAAAGCGGAAACATTTTGTTTATACGGTGCATTTTATTGCGTAAATCATCGTTAATCCATTGAGAATCCAAATTACAGCCGAATACGGGAAGTGAAGTTCTCCTTAACGACATAAGGACAGAGAACAGCTAAAAACAGAAAAAACATCTCATTTGGAATGCTTGAAAGGAAAAAAATCTGGATCAGGATTCCAAAATAGGCTAGATAAAGGTATGGGGCATTTTTGTAAATCTTCTCTGTCTGGAGCTTAGCAAAAATGAGAGCCAGCATGGCCAGGAATAAGGAAATACCGATCACTCCCGATTCAGCTAACACTTCCAGAAAGGTATTATGCGCGTATTTAAGCTTGCCTGTATCCCTGAGATAATAGTCTGAAAAGTTGAAGACGCCGATTCCGGTCAGCGGACTGCTTAAAAAATACTGCAGCGCTTTTTCCCATATTTCAAACCGGCCGCTGCCACCGTCATTGCCGATTCCGGTCATTCTGTCTGTAATCATTTCGAATATGTTAAAATTCGTGAAACGTGAAACAATGAACCCGGTTGCAATGGTGATGCTGAAGGTTTTTAAGAGTGTCCAGAATTTTACCCTCTTCAGAAAAATGTACATCAATGCGATGAATAGCATGGCAGCAAGACCTCCGCGTGAAAAGGTCAGCACATTGCATACAACCGACAGCAAGAGGCCAGAGCGATTTTTTCGGGCTTGCAGGTTAGTTAAGTAATAGGCAAAAAAAAGGGTATTGTGAAGGATATAAAAATTCGGGTCATCAAGAAGTCCAATCAGCCGAGGATAATCCCGGTCCAGGAGCACCCCATGCATTCGAATGTCTTCATCCCCACCGGATGAGAACTGGAACCCCAGTTGTTTCAGCCCGTAAAAATACAGAAGCAGGCTCATGCCATTGAACAGCAGACCTGCATTTGCCACAGCCTTTTCTATCACCTTAGTCGAAAAGCCAGAAATTAACGATTTCATTAATAAATAGCAGCTGATGACCAGAATGAAGCCGAGGATGATCCGCAGGCTGCTTGCCGGGAATAAGGAAAAAACTCCTGTAAAAGCATAGTATAGATAAAACAAATACATGGCCGCCTCATATTCAGCAGTTTTTCCAAAAACGACTTCGCGAAGATGAAAGAGATAGTACCCAAATAGCAGCAGCATATATGGCTGCATTGAAAACCCCACATCTATGCTGTATTTCCCCAGATGGATCAATATGAAGAGTCCCATCAGGATGAGGTATTTTCGATTTTGCTTCAAGAGATCCCCCTCCTTTTTTTCAAAGAAAGGATTAATTTCCTTAACTCCTGATCCAGCAAGCAGAGCAGACAGATGGAAACAAAGCTGACGAATGACGCCAAGTACGGATTGCCTGGAAGCAGGAAATCTATTCCATAGAAACACAGCGCAAAAAACACAAAATAATTCGCAGACTTTTTTGCGATGGACCAGCGATCCGGGTTCATCGCCAGAAACCCGAGGACGGAAATGATTTCAATCAGGACAGCAGCATAGACGGCCCCCATGACCGCAAATTCCCCGCTTAAAAGGTAATAGAGGAACAGCGCTGCCACAACGACCACAAACTGGACTGTCGTTCGTCTCGTCTGGAGATTTTTTGTTGTCAGCCCATCGGCAAAGGCGATACTGATGCTCTGAAAAAATAAGATCAGGCCGGCAATTTTCAACGGTTCTGCCGCTCCGGCCCATTTTGTGCCGAAAAGCAGGGAAACCATTTCATTCGACAAAAAGAAAATGGGGATTGTCATAAGCATGCCAATCACCCCCATCATTTTTGCCTGGAGAATGTTGAGCCTCAAGTGTTCCTGATGATTACCATGATGGAAATGGCGGAACAGCACCGGGTAAAATGCTCCGGCGATGACACCTGGAATCTGATACAGTGCAGATGGAATCCGGTAGGCTACTGCGAACAACCCCACTTCAGTCATTGTGATCGTTTTTTCCAGGACGAGCGGCCCTAATTGCGGCAGGAGCATGATCAGCAAACCGCTCAGCACAAAGGACCAGATATTTTTAAGCAGGGATTTCTTGAACGGAGTCCGGAGGTTGAGCTTGACCTGCCTTCCCACCAGATACAGGCCGTAAAAACCAGCGATCAGATAGGAAAGCCCGAATAAAAAGGCAATCATAAGCACATGAAGCGATAACAACATGCCAATTGGAATGAGGATCACTAGCACCAGCGAAGAACAAATGCGAATATAACCTAAATACTCCATCTTTTCTTTCAGCTGGAAGTAGGTAATCCCGATACTTTGCAGCGCAAGTCCGGCAACCATTGGAATGACCAGGGAAAACATGATTCCTTTTAACTGTGGCTGATCGTATGAGAAATGGATGATGGCATACGAAACCAAAAATGTCGCAGCAAGAAGGATGCCCCGTAATTTTATATACGAAACAACAATGGCAGGAATATCTGCATTCTGTTTGGACCCTTCCCTCAGCACGGTATTGCTCAGGCCGGCGTCTGTAAAATACCCCATGACCATCGCAAATGCCAGTGCCACACTGAACATTCCATAATTCTCAGCGTTTAAATAATTGACCAGCACAATCAACACCACTGTATTGATCCCTCTGGAAAGTGCCGTACTGTAAAACAGATGAAAGACATTTTTTCCGATTCCGTTTTTGACAGCCTTGCTCATAAACTTCCCCACTTTTATTCCGACCTAGTACTTATTCCTTTCGCCCTTGCTGGTGCGTGCCCTTGTGAATTCCTTCGCTGCCGGATTCTTTCCGGCGCTATCAAAATAATCCTTCAGCAGCGCTATTCCGAGTCCAGCAAAAAGGCCGACAACGGCAGCAATGGCCATCGATACACCCATGTTCGGAAAAATCTTTTCCGGCTTTGTCTGATTGCCCTTTCCTTCGAGGATATGGACAACATCGACCTCCGTTACTTCCTTGAACTCAACGGCAGAAGATTCAGCAATCTCATTTGCAATTTCCCTCGCGAGGTCCGGACTCTTATCATGAACCGCCAACGTCACGACTAAAGAGTTTTTATTGTTTGAAATGTGTAATTGATCCTGGACATCCTTGACTGTACGCTTCAGCTCTAGTTTTGAGATGACAGGCTCTAGTACCGCCGAGCTTTCAACTAAATCTATATACGTTTGAATTAACTGTTCATTTGTAATCGGATCCACATAAGAAGTGGAAGTATTGATGTTTCCAATTAAAATTTGCTTTTTATACTGGTGGACTGGATTGAGGACGAATTGCAGCAAGATCAAAGCCAAAAGGACTACGCTTAGAAACGAAGCAACAATCAGCTTTACTCTCCGTTTCAGCACCCATGCAAGTTCTATGATTGACAAACACACTTCCCCCTTCCTGGTTCATATGACTGTATTATTTATATCGATTTTCAAGAAAAAGGTTCCTTTTTACTGCCTGGGCCTTCCGATTTTGTTACCAAATTCCCATGTCGAGCATAAACTATTTTTCGAGATATCTTTTACCAAGATGAGGATGAAACCAATGAATCTATTATTTATAACAGACTTCCTGGATACCGGGGGTGCAGAGAGATATTTTGTTAAATGCGAGAATATGATTCCTGACGAAAAGCTGCAGATCTATACAGCTGCCAGGAAAGGTTCATTTGTCCAATACTTAAGCAATCCAGCCAATTTTACTGAAATCAGCGGGAATCCCATTTCGAACCTTTTCATATTGTTCTGGCTAATCGTGAAAAAAGACATATCAGCCATCCATGCCAACAGCCTGAGGATGCTGTTCCATGCCCTTCTTTTAAAATGCTTCTTTCCCCGGATAAAGCTGATCTATACGAAGCATAACGTGACACTTCTGGACCATCATTTTCCGTCCTTGCTTGTGGTTCTTTTAATATACTTTGTTGATCGAACGATCACTGTCTATCGGGCTCAGGCAGATGAACTGACCATTATGGGTGTCCCGGCGGCAAAAATAAAGACCATTTATAACGGAGTGGATTTGCAGCAGTTCCAGTATGTGAACATCAGGCAGGATCGAGCCAAAAAAACGATCGGAATCCTCGGCAGAATCTCTCCGGAAAAGAATATTCCATTCTTTTTGGAGATTGCCGAAACACTTGAAAAAGGAAGCTGTGAATTCGTTATTGCCGGAGATGGACCGGACCGCGGGAAAATCGAGCAAAGAATCAGACAGTCTGGAATGGAGAGGAGAGTGCGAATGCTCGGGGATATCAGCAACCCGGATGCTTTCCTGGCATCAATTGATGTCTTTGTGCTGACTTCCTTTCGGGAGGCTTTCCCAATGAGCATCCTTGAGGCATTCGCGGTTGGCACTCCCGTCGTGACAATTGATGTCGGGGGAATCAGCGAAGCAGTCGTCGATGAGAAGACAGGAATTCTTATTGGGACGCATTCAGCAGAGGAATTCGCCTCAAAGATTACTGAACTATTGATGGATATTGAAAAGGCAGAACGGATCCGGACAGGTGCAAGAAAAGCAGCTGAATCCAAATTCAATCTCCAGACGATGATCCAGGAAACAAAGCAAGTTTACCTGGAAGTGCTCGAGGAGAGGAGGATGTAAATGGAAACACGCAAAATTTCAGTCATTATACCTGTATATAATGAAGAAAAATATATATCAGAAGTGATCGAGAGCATAAATGATCAATCCTGGGACGGTCCTATTGAAATCATCATCATAGACGGCAATTCAACTGACAGTACGAGGAATCAAGTTCTTGATAAAGCAAACAACCTAAAGGCCAATCGGGAAATTAAATTGCTGACCAACCCGCACAGGGCGATTCCCCGATCGCTGAATATGGCATGTGAAGCTGCGTCTTCAAAGATCATCGTCCGGATTGACGGGCATACAAAAGCTCCGGAAAACTATATTTCCGAAGCTGTAACAACCCTCGAATCTATTGAATTTAATGGTATAGCCGGCGGAAGGCTCAGGATTTCTCCAGGTTCGGGCACGCTGGTATCCACCGCCATTTCCACTGCGGTCTGCCATCCATTTGGCATTGGCAATGCCTCTTACCGAACGTATCAGGGAATTGACATGGTGGAGACCGATACGGTACCCTTTGGCGCTTTTACAAAGGAAACATGGCAGCTCTTAGGTGGATATGACGAAGAGCTCTTGGGCGATGAAGATTATGATTTCTGCCTCAGAGCCCGAGCAAGGGGACTGCGGATCCTCCTGAATCCTGCGATTATCCTTGAGTATTACTCTCGTCCAACCTACATCGATTTATGGCAGCAATACTATCGCTACGGGTACTGGACAACCAGAACCTTCGCGAAGCACAAAAAGGTCCCTGCCTTCCGCAAATGCATCCCTTTCTTATTCACGGCAACTCTATTATTCTTTGCTTTCTTCATACCAGCTCTATTTTTCCTCCAGTTCATCCTGTACATGGGAGCTGCAGTTTTTTTTGCTTTTAAAGCAAGCAGGTCTATTAAGAAACCAAAAATCCTGTTCCGTCTGTGCCTTCTGCTCTCTTTCCCAACCCTTCATTTTTCCTATGGATTCGGCAACATGATTGGGATAGCAAGCTTGATCCTTAAAAAAAGGAGTTGATGTTATGAAAGTACTGGTAACAGGCGGCGCCGGTTTCATTGGCTCAACCATAGCAGAGGAACTGCTAAAAGCCGGGCATGAAGTGTTCATTGTCGATAACCTTTCAACTGGAAAAAGAGAATACGTGCCAGCCCGTGCTGCCTTCTTCCCTGTCGACCTGCTGGATAACGGCGATCTTGCTGTCGTTTTCAAGCTGGTCCGTCCCGATGTGGTAATCCACCAGGCAGCCCAGATCAGTGTCCAGAAATCGCTGGAGGACCCGCGCAATGATGCTGAAATCAATATTGCCGGCGCCCTTTCACTTCTGAAATTATGCCAACAATACAAGACAGGAAAATTCATCTTCGCATCATCGGCAGCTGTTTATGGCAATCCTCAATACATTGGAGTCGATGAAAAGCATCCGTTACAGCCAGAATCATTTTACGGGCTTTCAAAGCTAACAGCAGAGCATTATATCAGGTTATTTTCCACTCTTTACGGGATCGACTATAGCATTCTCCGCTACGCCAATGTATTCGGCCCAAAACAGGACCCCCTTGGTGAAGGTGGTGTCATTTCAATCTTCATGGACCGGCTTGTCCAGGGAAAGGCGCTTTCCATCTATGGTGATGGCGAGCAAACCCGTGATTTCATTTATGTAAAAGATATCGCCGCTGCCAATCTGGCGGCACTGGCAGCAGGCAGCAGGTCTACGTTCAATATAGGGACTAATGCTCAAACCTCTCTTAATACACTAGTGAGACGCTTAGAGGCGATCTCCAACTCAAGATTAGTGGTTTCATATGAAGCATCGCGTCCAGGCGACATTCTCCACAGCCAGCTGAATAATACACTTGCCAGACAAGGGTTGAAATTGACCCCTCAATACACCCTGGATCAAGGTTTGGCAGAGACCTTAACTTTTTATAAGCCCTAAAAACAGCCCCTTGGCAAAAACCAGGGGGCTACTTCTTTTCTGTTTTTATTTTGGAACATTCCCAAATCTCTTTGAAATTTTTCCGGCCAGCCAGTTTCGCGACGATCACATACGCGGTCCGAAGCATGATTTTCAAATCGTACATAAATGAGATATTTTCGGTGTAACAGAGATCAATTGCCAGTTTCATAGGCATGACGTCTTCAATATACTTTTGGTCGGTATTTTCTCCGGTCAGCAGGGACTCTCCCGATGTGTAGTAATAAAGGCTTCCCGGACTCGTTAAGCCTGGCAGAACACCAAGAGTCCTTAATTGCTCTTCCGTATAGTGCCTTTCTACGATAACAGGATCCTCTGGCCGCGGACCAACGATTGACATGTCTCCCATTAGCACATTCAGCAGCTGAGGCAATTCATCCACCTTCGATTTTCGAAGGAGTGCACCGAAGGAAAAGATTCTGGGATCATCCACGCTTGTGACTAGTCTTTTTTCTGCCTGAAGGACATGCATCGTCCTGAATTTATACATGATAAATGGTTCCCCTCCCAGCCCAATTCTTTTCGCCTTGTAAAATACAGGACCGGGGCTTGTTAATTTTATCCCGGCAGCAGCCAGGATAAAAACGGGGATTAACAGAGCAAGCACAACAATAGATACAGTGAGATCAAGAATCCTTTTCTGCAGAGCTGCTTCACCTTCTCAATTTTTATATTGATCTGCCAGTTTTATAACCTGTTGTATGACATACTCTACCTGCTTTTCGGTCATTCCCGGAAATAAAGGCAGTGAGATGACTCCTTCATATGCCCCTAGTGTGTGGGGGTAGTCGGAAATCTTATAACCCAGCTTCTTATAATACGGATGGATTGGTATCGGGATGAAATGCACACTTGTGCCTATTCCCGCTTCCTTCAGCTTCTCGATAAATTCATCCCGGCCAATTTTCAGGGTATCTCCCTTCAACCTGACAGGATACAGATGCCAGGCGTGCCGGTGCTTCGGATCATCATGCGGCACCAGCAGCTGTTCGACTTTTGAGAAAGAAATTTGGTATTGATCAGCTATCTTTTTTCTCAAATCCTGCATTTCTTCTAATTTTCCAAGCTGGACGATTCCAAGCGATGCCTGAATATCTGTCATATTATATTTGTATCCTGGACTTTCAATCTCGTAAAACCACGTTCCTTTATCAGAATAGCGGTTCCAGGCATTCTTGCTCATTCCATGCAGGCTCAGGATTTGAAGCTCATTCATGATCCCATCATCATCTGACGTGATCATTCCGCCCTCACCTGTGCAAAGGTTCTTCGTGGCGTAAAAGCTGAAACAGGTTATATCGCCTATGCTTCCGACTAGGCGGTCATGGTATTTTGTATAGACTGCATGGGCTGCATCCTCGATCACCTTAACATTATGTCGCCTGGCAATTTCCATGATCATATCCATTTCACACGGAAAACCCGCAAAATGGACCGGTATGATCGCTTTTGTTTTTGGAGTTATTGCTTTTTCAATTTCCTCAGGATCAATGTTCATGGTCAAGGGATCAATGTCTGCAAGCACGGGTTCTGCACCACAATGGAGAATCGTATTCACTGTTGCCGCAAAAGTATAAGGGGTGGTGATGACCTGGTCTCCTTCGCCGATGCCAAGGACTTTCTGGGCGAGGTGCAGTCCTGCCGTACAGGAATTCAGCCCTAGAGCATGTTTGCTTCCTACATACTGGGCAAACTTCACCTCGAAATCCTTCGTCTTCTGGCCCTTGGTCAGCCAATTTGACTGAATTGCCGAAGTGACCTCATCTATTTCTTCCTGGCCGATATAAGGGGTATAAAAGGGAACCTTCACAAAAAGCCTCCTTTCTCTGGTTGGTTGCAGTGCCATGGCAGGAAACTTACTGGGGATTATAGTGCAGCTGTTATCTGTTTGGCTGATAGGTTGGAACAATCGACTTAAGTGCTGGCAGCATAAGGTCTGGGTCCTCTATTTCCTGTTCTGCCAGATCTTCAAGCTGTTGCAGTTTTCTAAAAAAGTCAGGGTCGATGGCCGAGACATTCTTTGCTTTGTATATTAAATGATGCTCTGTATCCAGTACCTCTTCCTCAGCTGTCAGTAATTCTTCATAGAGCTTTTCTCCCGGACGGATCCCAGTATACTTCAGTTCGATATCAACTCCCGGCTCAAGTCCGGACAGGGAGATCAAGGTCTCGGCCAAATGCTTGATTTTTACTGGCTCACCCATATCCAGAAGGAAAAGCTCTCCTCCTTTAACAAAGGCACCAGCCTGGATGACCAGCTGGACGGCCTCTGGAATGGTCATAAAATACCTGACCATGTCAGGATGTGTCAGCGTCACCGGACCACCTTCACTGATTTGTTTTTTGAATAAGGGCACAACGCTGCCACGGCTTCCCAATACATTGCCGAAGCGAACAATACAAAAATTAGCAGCGCTTTTTTTATCCATGGCCTGGATGATCATTTCAGCCGCTCTTTTCGTGGCTCCCATGATACTTGTCGGCCTTACCGCTTTATCTGTTGAAATCTGTACAAAACGTTCTGCTCCGCTGGCGTCGGCTGCTTCCGCTAAATTTCTCGTACCAAGAATATTATTCTTGACCGCTTCCAGGGGATTCTCTTCCATAATCGGAACATGCTTGTGCGCTGCCGCATGAAAAACAATCTGCGGCTTATATTTCCTGAAGATGCTGTTCACTCTTTTTTGATCCTGGATATCGCAAATCAGCCCTATTAGAGGGAGATCAGGATTCTTCTTCATCAGTTCACTCTTAACCTGGTAAATGCTGTTTTCTCCGTGGCCTAATAGAATCAGCTCCTTCACTTTGAACCGTGTGAGCTGGCGGCATAATTCCGACCCGATCGAGCCGCCCGCACCTGTGACCAATACCGTCTTCGATTCAAGGTATTCTGCTATTCCTTCCAGATCAAGAATACTGGGGTCCCTGCCCAGCAAATCCTCAACCTCCACATCCCTGATCCTGTTGACTGATACTTTACCGTCGATAATATCGCTGACACGAGGCAGGATTTTCACATTGCATTTTGTCTGCCTGCAAATATTCACGACCTCTGCTATTTCCTGCTTAGGGGCAGAAGGCATCGCGATAACGATCGTATGGACCTGGTATTGCTCAGCAGCCAGAGGGATATCCTCCCTGCCGCCAACGATCGGGATGCCAAAAATCTTCATTCTCTGCTTCGAAGCATTGTCATCGATCATGGCTACAGGCAGCAATGTTTTCCGATAGTTTTTAAGCTCCTTAACAACAAGCATCCCGGCATCCCCCGCACCAACGATCAATGCCCTTTCCCTTTCCTGGCTGATTGGATATTTTGACTCCTGCCTATACCTGAAAATAAAGCGTGAGGTGAATATACCAGTCAATATAAATAACCAGAACAGCACAAAGACAACAGGTGAAATATGGCTTATGATCCGAAGGTTTTCAAGGAGGAACTGGATTATAAAAGAGGTGATAACTGCAAGAGAAACAGCCTTAAAGACAAGCATTGCTTCGATAACACTCGCATATTTCCACAGCCTGTGATAAACCTTATATAAAATAAAGGCCAGCAGGCACGCTGGAAGAACAATCAACAAGCTTTGAAAGATGCTGTAACCATCTAAGCCTGTCGTATTCCCTTCCATTAAAATATAAAAGCTCACTACTACTGACAGGGAAATAATGACCATATCACTGATAATAAACATCAATCGTTTTCTTTGCTTACGCATCTTTTTACCCTCTTCTATAAAAACTTTTTTCATAACCCTCCTGCAATATTACCGTTCACTTCCTTTTTCAAGGGAATATCTTCCTATACACATTAGGATATTGACCTATGCGCCTATTTGCTACTGTAATCTGTTAATTAATTGATAAATTTCGATTCCTACCCTTGAAATATCAGAGAGGACTCCTGACCTACAATTCGAATCCCCACCGAATTACACACTTTTCTCTTTTGCAACCCTGGCAAGCGATTCGATTTGCTCATAATAAGGCGCCTCATGGATACTAGCAATATTTTGACAAGGGAGAAAAACCTGGACAGGCTCAGGAGCTGACAAAAAAAAACCTTCCCAACATTTAGATTCGGGAAGGCTTTCTATTTACTATTGTGCTATTCTCCATTTTTCTCCCACACAAGAGAAAAAGTCGTTCCAGTAGGGTTGCTTTCTTTTAAAATCAAATCCGCACCAAGCGATCGGGCGAGCATTTTGCTGAAAGGCAGGCCGAGGCCTAGACCCCTGACTTTGAGTTTCTTTTTCTCACCGCGGAAGAAGCGCTCAAACACCAGTGCCTGCTCAGCTTCTGGTATGCCGGATCCTGTGTCTTTTACATCAATCCTTCCCTCTGAAAGAAGGAGGGTAATAGTGCCTTCGCCATCAATCGACTGATAGGAGTTATTCAGCAAGTTTATCAGGATTTGCTGCAATCGCAATGGATCCGTCATAGTGCATATGGTGTGGCCTGGCGTGATGACCTTCAGATCAACAGGTTCAGTTTGCGTGACTTGCCACTGCCTCCCAATATCCTCAAAAAGTTTATTCATATCACAATTCTCTTGCCGGATTGTGAATGCGCCGGCTGCCAGTGAATTGAATTCCAGCAAGTCAGCAATCATGGTTTGCAATCTATTGATTTCTTTTAGCGTGATGTCGAGAAATTCCTGGCGTTCCTCCCCCGTCACCACTCCGTCGCGAACAGCCTGGACGAGGCCGCTGATCGAGGTAACAGGCGTCTTCAAATCATGCGTCACTCCAGCCAGCAATTCAGCACGCATTTGCTCGAGCTGGGTCAGTCGGCTGGTCATTTCTTTAAAAGAAGTAATGAGTTCATATATTTCAAGTTCCTTCTGTTCCGAATCAAGCTTGATGTCATAATCCCCTTCACGCACCTGTGCCGCTGCCGCCGCTACATCCTGGATAGGTTTCAGGATTCTTTTGGTGAGAAGATAAATAACAATCCAGCCAAGCAAGCCCAGTCCCACCAGTAAAATGAGCAGCAAACGGTATTCCTGGTCAACGTCAGTCAAATCGCCAGCGTTTTGCATCACGACAACCCAGCCGGACTGAAGCTGATCGATGGTAATCGGCGCCTTAACAGCATATAGATCTGTTCCATTTTCACTGAATCTCTTAATGCTGTCATCATTTGTAATGATTTCTGAGGGTACCTTTCCTGAAAAATGACGGGGACCCCCACCGCCATGCATCGGACCAGTGTTCAGGACGTTCCCTTCCATATCAGTAATCATAAGCAGTGGCTGGTTTTCCATTTCGAAGAACCTGGTCCGGTCTCCCATCCTTTTGTCAAAACCGCCGAAATCGCTGGACTGCGCGACCCGGTCAGCCGTTTCGACAGCCATGTACTCCATTAACTTCAATCGGTTTTCCAGTGTCGTTTCCTTTATCCACCACACCGAGCCGGCACCGAGCAAAAGCAGCCCGACAATCAGGGTCAGAAGGTATCTGGTTGTCCAATATCTCAATAATGGAACGTGCTTTTTATTTTTCGTAAACACTGAACTGATACCCCAATCCTCTTAATGTCCTGATTTCTCCCTGTGCCGCCGGCCACTCTGCCAATGAATGGCGGATTCTTTTTATCGAAAGATCTACCGCGCGATCGCTGCCGTCATAATCCATTCCCCAGACACTTTCGATCAAATCTTCCCTTGTGAAGGTCCGGTTTGGCCGCTCTGCCAGGAAAATCAGCAAACTGAGATCTTTGGGCGTTAACACCACTTTTTCGCCATTGACTGTGACGACATGTGAATCCATATTTATTTTCAGGCTGCCAAACTGTTTTGTAATATCCGTATCAATGACATTCGAAGAACGGCGCAGCACCGCATTCACTCTGGCAACCACCTCTTCGCCAACAAACGGCTTGGAAATATAATCGTCTGCTCCCTGGTTCAGCCCTTTTAAGCGATAGTCAATGTCCCCAAGGGCAGTCAGCATGATGACCGGACAGGAGCTGATTTTCCGGATTTCCTTCAGAACATCCCAGCCGTCCATTTCCGGCAGCATCACATCCAGCAGAACAAGATCCGGCTGGCCTTGAGTGAATAAACGGAGACCTTCTTTTCCATCGAAGGCCTGTAAGACCTCATAGCCTTCATGCTTCAGGTAAACCGCCAGCACTCTTGAGATCGTTTGTTCATCTTCTACTATTAATATGCTTTTCATTGTCGCCCCTCCCGTCATCATCAACAAGCCCCAATGGCTGAAATGGATCATTCCCGGTGACTTTTCTATTTTTAATCTTACAGGAAAAATCCCCCGCTTGATACCGGGGGATCCAATAGCTATTTTATAAAAATTTGCTTGTTAAACTCGGCAGTTGATTTTCGTTCCAGGCGCTTCGTTTTCCGCGGGGAAGAATTAAGAAAAAGCCCAACTGCCGGCTTTTTCAAAGATCAAATTCTTCCTTGCAGTCGGGAAGCCTCCTCGGCGCTTTATGCGCCTGGGGGTTTCCCTATGACTTGCTCATCCCGCAGGACATTGAATGAGCTTCCCTGAAAATGCCCACGCACGATGAAAATGCGTTAGCATTTTCGGAGGAGTCCACGCGCCTTCCACTACAATCAACAGGGCTTTAAAACAACATTGGCCTTTAACAGAGCCATAAAATTAAAACCCGCGTCCGCCGCCGTTTTGGTGCATGCCGCCTCGGCCACCTTCACCGCCGAAACCGCCTTGTCCCATTCTGCCTTTACCTCCGCCATGTCCAAAACCATTGCCTTTTCCGAAACCTTCATCATTTCCAAAGCCGCTGCCCATTCCGAAACCTTCACCATTTCCAAAGCCACTGCCCATTCCGAAACCTCCGCCATGCCCAAGTCCCATTCCATGGCGCCCGAATCCATCTTCGAACAGCTCATCAAGCTTATCAGAATCCTTGGCTTGAATTTCTTCCATCAGCTGGCGTGTATCTTTATCAGCAGTGGATATTCCAAGTTCCTTCGCCAGGTTCATGACTTTCTTTTCCTGTACTTCCTGGGCGATTTCGCCGATTGTTTTCCCGTCAATTGTGATGTTCAGCTCTTTTGCGTCTGCTTTTACTTTGGCTGACTGGACCTCCTGCGTAAGTTCGCGGATATCCTTGCCGTCTACTGTAATCCCATATTTCTTAGCCTCTTGGTTTATATATGCAGTATGAACTTCCTGCTGCAGTGTCTGAATGTCTTTGCCCTCGGAAGAAACACCAAGCTCCTTCGCTCTTTTATTCAAGTTCGCTGTCCGGATCTCTTCCATTAGAGTTTGAGCATCCTTATTTTCTGTTGATACGCCGAGTTCTTTCGCCTTATCCATCAGGTTCTCTAAACGGATGGCGTCATGAAGTGCTGCTGCATCCTTCCCATCGGTCGAGATGCCCAAGTCCTTCGCTCTCTCCTTAAGGTTGGCCAGTTGGACTTCCTCAGCCAGCGTTGCGACATCCTTGCCGTCTGTCTCGATTCCCAATTCTTTTGCTTCATTTTTAAGTGTAGCTTCGCGAATTTCACCCATCAATGTTTGAGCATCTTTTCCAGAGGTGCTGATGCCAAGGTCTTTTGCTCTTTCAAGCAGCGCTTCTGAGTTCCCTCCGTAAAATCCTTTATGGCCAAAACCTTTACCGAAAAAACCTTTGACAGTGGCGGCAGCTGAACTCGTCGTACTGTCGTCATTAGCCAGAGAAGTAGTTGCGTACCCTCCAAGCAATAATGCGCCTGCGACCGTAAAGCCAATAACTGATTTCTTTTTCATATCTGACATCCTCCTGTTAATCATTTCTTTTTCAGATTCAAGATGGACATGAACCTTATACTCATAATTTACTCTGTGAATATGTCAGCAAAATGTCAGGTGAAATTTTTTATAAAAAATTTTAAAAAAGGAATATATGGACTGCATCAAGGAGTTTTTACTACACAATAATGTTTAATATGTCAGGAAAACGTCAAAAGCAGGGAACGGTAAACCCGCTCCCTTGCTATCATTGCAAATTCACCATGATTGTCTTATCGGACCAGAAGCTGGGTGTGTACTGAAGCTGCAGGCCAGGATCACCTGCTGGCTGTTCAAAGGCAATCGTGCCGGTTACTTTTCCCCCTGGAGCCAGTTCACCGGATTGGAGCGCGGTATTAGTATCGATTGTCGTGAATGTCTGGTCAAGGATTTGTCCCTGGCTGTTCGACATCTTAAAATCAAATGGATTATAAGAGATGTTTTCATCGCCGGCATTTTCAATCACAACCGTGACGACGACATACTCATGTCCATCCTTTGGCTGGTCGAAATCACTGCCTGCTGACTTCTCAGCTTTCGTGACAGTCAGCACATTGTCACCTAGTTGAACCTTCTCCCCGACCGAGAATTCCTCCTTTGCAGGCGGCGATTCTTCTTCGCTTCCTGCCGATGTTGAGGTTTCCACAGCTTTATCATCTTTTTCTGCCTGAGCTGAAGTTTCCCCAGCTTCATCTACCTTCGTCGCTGTTTCCTCCTCTCCTCCGCCTCCTGCTAAAGCAATGACAACAATAACTGCAATCAGCCAGAACCACCATTTTTTAAAGATTTTCATCATCATGTACTCCTTTCATTCTTTTTTCCATAATAGATTCCGAAACCATTTCATACATGATTTCAATGCCTTTTTCTGTGGCATCGAAGTTAAAGGAATTCTCGATATTGATTCCAAGGCTGTCAGCTTCTTTGGCGACGTCGATATTTGCACCCATGAAGATGAATTCCCAGCTGTATTTTTCCTGCTGATGCCGGATCAGCTCTTTCACCTTTCCATATGTGAACTCGCTGCTCGCATTCTCCATGCCATCGGTCGTGATGACGAAGATGACTTTGCCTGGTCTCCTTTCCTCACTTGTTCTGGCGAGACGGTAGCCCACATCAAGGATCGTCTTTCCGACCGCATCCAAAAGTGCAGTCATCCCGCGGACATAATACTCATCTTCAGTCAGCTTCGCCTCCCTCGCATCAATTCCGTTCCAGAGCACTTCATATTGATCATCAAAAAGCACAGTTGTCATGATGGTTTCGCCTTCGAGTTCGGTCTGTTTTTTGACAAAAGCATTGAATCCGCCAACTGTGTCGCCCTCGAGTCCTGCCATCGAGCCGCTCCGGTCCAGCAAAAATATGATTTCCGTTAAATTATTCTTCATCACTATCATCCTCCTAAGCTGAATCTGATATAATCATATCTAGAATCATCCATATTTTGGTCGCCTGTTAAGCGACATTTTAAGGAGGCTGGCCCATGCTCGATAAAATGCTATTAGAAGAACTGCAGCAGTATATTGACCGGAATTTAATGTATGTAGTTTGTGAAAAGTCTATGGGCCCGATTGAGGATTATGTCCTTGAAAGCATTTCGCCGCTGGAGATTGAAAGTTTCATTGCAGAGAAACGGAAGCCAACTTTGCAAAAGGTACTGTTTGGCTTTATAGATAAGAAAGGCTGCAAGGACTCCGAGATTTATAAGAAAGCCGGCATCGACCGAAGGCTTTTTTCAAAGATCCGCTCAAATCCTGAATACAGACCAGGCAAAAACACGGTCACTGCCCTTGCGATGGCCCTTGAACTGAATAAAAAAGAAACCGACAAGCTGTTAGGCTCTGCCGGCTACTCTTTGTCAGACAGCGAAACATCTGACCTTGTGATTCAGTTTTGCATCGAAAGAAAAATCTATGAAATTGACCAGGTCAATTATGCCCTCGATTATTTCAGCCAAAAGCCATTAAGTGGAGTCCTATAAGTAAAGCACAAGCGCCTTGGTCATTCAGCAAAGCTGGAGCCTTGTTTCGGTGAATTTTATATTTTGTCTATAAAAATAGCCTGGAGGGAATGTACCTCCAGGCTTCGTTTTAATGAATCGCCTTACCACGCTCAAAATGGTTCATGCAAGTCAATTCGATGATGTAATCGTAGTTCGCAATTGCCCTCTGAAGCTCGGATTTTTCATCTATAGACAGGCTTGGATTCTGCATCTTGTTCGCCAGCTGCATCTGTAATGCTTCTAAATGTGATTTAACTTCTTGATAGTTCATGTCCAACACCCTTCCTCGTAAAATGAAATCGCTTTCCTTATATTATTATTATACTTCACACACCCTAAAGGGTATCATCGAAATTATTGTGATTTTGTGAAACCTTATTATAGAAATTCGAGTCAAACCTCACGTCAGATTCTCTACTTCCCATGAATACCAAAGTAGCATTTCTAAGATTCCCTTCTACTACATTTCAAATTCCGGGTCGCATAGTGCTGCATTTAAAGTATAATGAATACCATTCAGTTTATGCATATGCTGATTCTTTGCGAGAATCCTATATATAAGTCGGATAATACTAAATAAAATGAGGTTTTTTACATGAGTAAACGAAGTTTTGACGATTACAACTTAAGTGACGAAATTAAACGGGCCCTCTCAGTGTTGAAATATGAATCGCCAACAGAGGTGCAGGAAGAAGTCATTCCATTAGCTTTGGAAAAACAAGATCTTGTTGTTAAATCTCAGACAGGAAGCGGAAAGACGGCTTCATTCGGAATTCCCATTAGCGATATGGTCGATTGGGAGGAAAAGAATCCTCAAGCGTTGATTCTCACTCCAACAAGGGAACTGGCTGTTCAGGTTCGTGAAGACATTACGAATATTGGAAGGTTTAAACGAATCAAAGCGATGGCCGTTTATGGCAAGGAGCCTTTCTCGAAACAGAAAGAGGAATTGAAGCAAAAGACTCATGTTGTTGTTGGTACGCCAGGACGCGTTATCGATCATATTGAAAGAGGAACGCTGGTTTTAGACCAAATAAAATATCTAATCATCGATGAAGCGGATGAAATGCTAAATATGGGCTTTATCAATGATGTGGAATCGATTATTGAAGAACTTCCATCAGACAGAGTAACGATGGTGTTTTCTGCGACATTGCCTAAAGACGTTGAAAGTCTCTGTCACAAATATATGGAAGATCCGGTTAATATCGAAATCGCTTCTACCGGTATTACGACAAAAACGATTGTCCATATGCTGATCGAAGTGAAGGAAGAGGAAAAGATTTCCCTTCTAAAAGATATTACGGTTGTTGAAAACCCTGACAGCTGCATCATTTTTTGCCGGACGAAGGAAAATGTCGATACAGTTTTTGCAGAGCTTGAGGGTGCCAATTATTCCTGTGAAAGACTTCATGGCGGATTGGAACAAGAAGACCGTTTTGCTGTGATGAATGGCTTCAAGATGGGGAATTTCCGTTATCTAGTGGCTACCGATGTGGCTGCGCGGGGAATTGACGTCGATAACGTATCGCTTGTCATCAACTATGACGTTCCAATGGAAAAAGAGGGTTATGTGCACCGGACAGGCCGAACCGGGCGTGCCGGAAACAAGGGAAAAGCGATTACGCTTGCTACACCTTATGAAGGGAAGTTCATCAGGTCAATCGAAAGATACATTGGCTTTGAGATTCCTGTGACAGAAGGTCCTAGCAAGCAGGACGTTGCAAGAAACCAGGCTACTTTCGATGAAAAAATCAGCGGGCGCCGTGTCGTGAAAAACAACAAAACAGCCCGCATCAACCAGGGAATCATGAAGCTTCATTTCAGCGGCGGGAAAAAGAAGAAGCTTCGTGCCGTCGACTTCGTGGGAACAATTGCAAAAATCCCTGGAGTAACCGCAGACGATATCGGCATCATCACGATCCACGATACAATGTCCTATGTCGATATCCTGAACGGAAAAGGCTCGCTTGTCATGCAGGCAATGGAGAATGCAACGATCAAAGGGAAGAAGCTTAGAGTCAGCAAGGCGATTAAATAGAATAAAAAGCGCAAGCGCCTCGTTCAGCCCCGATAAGCGCTGGAGCTGGATTAAGAATACTACCTTTAGTAATCCACAACTAAATTTTAATCTAAACAAGAAGAAAGGACGATTATGACAAGCATAATCGTCCTTAAATTTATCTTATTTTTTACATACAATGATCTCGCGTTCGAAGTTCCCTTTTCTCACGACACAGCGGTCAGCAATTTCAAAGCCGGCATCTCCGATAATTGAATCGATTGGTTCAATCGTGACGATGACGACTTTATCAGCGAATTTGAATGTGCTTTGGAGCATCTCGAGCTGCTCTTCGGGTGTGATGACCGAGCACAGATTGTAAGGCATATCAATAATCGCCACGTCATAGCTCCCAGTTACCTTGCGGATGTCCTTAAACGTCACTTCCGCTGCATAGCCAAAATGCGCGATGTTCTCCCTTGTACCAGGCAGTATGAGCGGATTGACATCACTGGCAACGATGTCGATGCCCATCGACAATGCTTCCACGACTACCGTTCCAATTCCACAGCATGGGTCGATCGCTTTAACTCCGGCTGGATCAGGTACGGCAATATTGGCAACGGCTCTTGCGACACGGGTGCTTAATGAAGTCGAGTAGCTATGAGGTTTTTGCTGATGGTACAGCCAGACCGCTTCACTGCTGTGGTATTCTCCAAATACCCAACCCCCGTTTACATTCATGATCCCAAACAGAACATCTGGATTTATGAGCTCCGGCTCTCCGGGAATTTGCAGGCCCACTACCCGTTCGATTCGGCGCCTTTCTTTAAAATCCACCTTTTCAGGACCTGCCACTTTTACATACATCACTTTAAAAGTAGAACCATTCAATTCTAACTTCTTCACTTGCTCAATAACGTCCTCTAATTGCTCACCTTCAAAGATGACATCCATACGTCCCCTCATAAACGGACTGCGGCTTTGGTCGATTTTCACCGAACTCTCCAGTGTACTTAACTCTGTATCGAAACCAAAGAACGAACGCATTTCCAGGGCACACAAAGATTTTTCTTCATCCGGTAAAGCATAATTGTATATATAAGAGCCAGGCTCAAGGTTAGTTAATAGCAAAGTAAACAATTCCTCTCCTTGTTTTTCTCCATTCCATAACATATTACTAGGCTCTTTTCTCAAACTTTGTTGCTATTGAGAACAAAATAGGATTGAATGACCTATTTTTCTTCGCAAAGTTGACTCTTTTGTGAGAAAAGAGCATGCAAACTTAATACCGACCTGCTAAACGGCCTTCTATTACGTTAAAATCGGCTTTAGGATTTTAACAACAATCTTTACGAAAACAGCCTACAACTAAAAAGAATAAAGTGCCTTGTAGAAATCGAAATAAAAATGACTTACCCCTTGGGCAAGTCAAGTGCTTGATATGCGAGCTGATACTTTCCACCCTCAGCTACTTCAGAATGATACAAAGCCTTAAGGGCATAATTTTTCTCCAGATCATGTTCTTTAATCAAACTGGATAAGCGCGTTTGCAGTTCTGGATTATTCTTAATCAATTGTTTCATCTGAGATTTTACAAACTTCATCTATTTTTACCTTTACCCTTCAAAATCTAAATGTACAGCTAAGTATAGCATGAACAAGTCTATAGTCGTTCATAACTTTTTCTTGATCAATCCGGCTCTACATGTACATGGACGTCATATATATCGTATTCTTCCATTAGTTTCTCTTCGACCATTGTCGAGATATCATGAGCGGTGCTGATGTCGAGGGTGGGTTTCACAGTGATGACGCAGTCCACGACAATATTGTTTCCGTAGCTTCTTGCCTTTAAATCCTTAATTCCTTTGACACCAGGAATATTACAGATCGTATCGTTATATTCTTTAATTAGGTCAACATCAAAGCCGTCTGTCAGCTGGTGGGATGCTTCACGGAAGATGCCCCAGCCTGTTTTTAAAATCAGTGCACCAACGATGAATGCAGTTACGGGGTCAAGCCAGGGCAAACCAAATTGAGAGCCGATGATGCCTGCGGCAGTTCCAATACTCACCCAGGAATCGGACAGGTTATCTTTAGCCGCGGCCATGACCGAGTGGCTTTTTATTTTGCTGGCGAGGTTCCGGTTATACCGATACACGAAATACATAATGAGTGCCGAAAATAAACCTGTCCATGCTGCAATAAGATCTGGTGCTTCGGCAGCTCCTTCAAAAAACGAGGTGAAGGCGCTGGTTAGAACCTGGAAACCGACAAGGATGATGATAAATGACGCCACCATCGAAGCGACCATTTCCGATTTCCAATGGCCATAAAGATGGTCATCATCCGCAGGTTTTTGTGACAGCCTCAGACCGATCAAAACGGACACTGAGGCTAGAATATCGGTCGTATTATTCAGGCCATCAGCCTTTAATGCTTCGGAATCGCTGATGTAACCTACAGAAAGCTTCAAGACAGAGAGAAGTATATAAGCGAGGATACTTATAATGGCCCCGCGTTCACCTAGTTTTAAATTAGAATAACGTTGTTCATTCATGACTGGCCTCCATTCAACTGCTAGAACATTTTAACAATCTAAGTGCGAGTGAGTCTACAGCAACCTTTTTACCCTAATCCATTTAATTAACAGGCCAGCAAAAAAGTTTCCTCAGGTAAAGAAAAGCGCAATCGCCTTGGGCAGCCCGGCAAGCGCAGTTAGTAAAAATAAAATAGGAAAAATTACCAGAAACTTTTCAGGTGTTTATTTCGTACTAATAAATATCGGAAAATTACGCGATTAACGGTACAGCTACAAAACTATTTTCAATTGTGGTAAAATGAAAACTTCAATAGATTCCTAGGAGGGATTGCATGGGGACAAAAAAGAACATGTCCGTAAGTTTCGTCTTAATTGCCATTGTTCTATTATGGCTTAAAACCTACACCGTTTATAAGTTCAATTTTGATATAGATATTGAAAATAAAATGCAGGAATTCATCCTGTTCATCAACCCTTTAAGCTTCCTCATGTTCGCTTTGGGACTTGGGATCTTAATGGCCGGCAGAAAGCAGAAAATCTTTGTTGTCGCAACAAGCTTCATCACTTCCTTTATCCTTTACGCCAATGTTGTTTACTATAAGGAATTCAGTGATTTCATCACGATTCCTCTTTTGACACAGACAAGCAATATGGGCGATTTAAAGAGCAGTGTCGGGGAATTGATCGGCTGGACTGACATCATTTATTTTGCGGATGCATTGTTGATTTTAGCCCTGGCTTTTGTGAAAACACCAAAGATTTCTTTTAAAAAGTACAAAAGCGTATATGCAGCTGCCTTTTACTTTAGTGCGATCGGCCTTGCATTTTTCAACCTTGGGCTTTCAGAGTCCGAGCGTCCGGAATTGCTGACTCGTACATTTGACAGAGAAATCCTAGTGAAGAATATCGGGACGTACAATCACCATATTTATGATGCGTACCTGCAAACAAAGACAACCGCACAAAGAGCCATGGCAGATGGCAACCAGCTGACCGAAATCGAGAACTATACTCGTGCTCAATACACAGAACCATCTAAAGAAATGTTCGGCGCGGCAAAGGGCAAGAACCTCATTGTGATTTCAATGGAATCTACCCAGAATTTTGTCATCGGACAGAAAGTGAATGGCCAGGAAATCACGCCATTCCTGAATGAGTTCATTAAAGACAGCTATTACTTTGATAACTTTTACCATCAGACGGCACAGGGTAAAACGTCTGATTCAGAATTCCTATTGGAAAACTCTTTATATCCGCTTGGACGCGGAGCAGTTTTCTTCACCCATTCAGGGAATCAGTACATGTCACTTGCTGAAAGGCTGAAGGAAAACTCTTATTACACTGCGAAGCTTCATGCGAACAACAAGAGCTTCTGGAATCGTGACGTAATGTACAATAACTTCGGCTATGACCGTTTCTACTCATTGCCGGATTATGAAGTGAATGAAGAAAATTCTGTTGGCTGGGGTATGAAGGACGTCGATTTCTTTGACCAGTCAGTTGAACATTTAAAAGCAATGCCAAAGCCGTTCTTCGCGAAGTTCATTACGCTGACAAACCACTTCCCGTTCGAACTGGATGAAGAAGATAAATTCATTGATGAGTTTGATTCAAACAGCGGCACTTTGAACCGCTACTTCCCAACCGTTCGCTATACGGATGAAGCCTTTAAGCTTTTCATCGAAGATTTGAAGGCGGAAGGTCTTTACGAGGATTCAATCATAGTGATCTACGGTGACCACTATGGAATTTCCGAAAACCATAACAAGGCAATGGAGCAGTACCTTGGCAAGGAAATCACGCCATTTGTTTCAACACAATTACAGCGTGTGCCAATGATCATTCACATTCCTGGCCACGAAGGCAAGACCATTTCAACTGTAACTGGTCAAATCGATCTTCGCCCAACATTGCTGAATCTCGCTGGGATCGATACAAAACAAGATATCCAGTTTGGAGCAGACATGTTCTCCGAGAAGCAGGATAACTTTGTTGCCCTAAGAGACGGAAGCTTCATTACTGAAGACGTAGTTTACACGAAAGGCGTCTGTTACGATAAAGCCACTGGAGAGCCGACAGAGGGCGCAGGCTGTGAACCTTATATCGAGCATGCCAAGAACGAACTGAGCTACTCAGACCAGATTATTTACGGAGATTTGCTTCGTTTTTATGAAAAAGATGAGGAATAATAATGCAAAGACACACCGAACAATGTTCGGTGTGTCTTTTTGTTTTACCTTCTTATTTATTTCACAATCATTACTGGACAATTGGCCCTTTTAGCCACTTTATGGCTTACGCTTCCGAGCATGAGTTCCTGGAGCCCATTCAAGCCTCTGCTTCCGATGACAACGAGGTCAAAGTTATTCTTGTTAGTGTAATCGACAACTGCTGGGCCTGGTTCCCCATGAAGGATTTTGAACTCGAATCTGATTCCAGAATCCCTTGCCTTCTGCTCAATATCCTTCAGACGCTCCTTGCGTTTATGATTGATGTCTGCCGAGTTCCAATTGCTAAGCACATCAGACTTGGACCTGCCACCATCGACCGCATACACAATCTCCATTTTGGCATCTCCCTGGCATTTTGTAATCATGATTGCATGGTCCGCTGCACGTATAGAATGTTCAGAGCCATCCGCTGCCAGGAGTATTTTTTGATACATATCATCACCTCTTCATTAATGCGAACCTAATTTATTTGCAAGCTTTTCAGCTAAATCTGAGCTTTCCTGATTCATGCCCGTGACAACAACCTTCTTGCCAGTCTCTTCGAATTTATTGACGATTTTCTCGACTGCAGCAACTGCTGAATCATCCCAAAGGTGAGTCTTCCGTAAATCCAGTTCAATGAATTCGATGTCCTCCTTGTAATCGAATTGCTTTTGGAGCTCTGTAACAGATGCGAAAAACAGCTGTCCTTCTAGTTTGTATGTCCGTCGATCATTCACTATTGTGCTCTTGACCTCTACTTGTGAAATCTTCGAAACGAAGAAAATTGCGCTCAACAGTATTCCCGTGAACACTCCAATGGCAAGATTGTGAGTGAAAATTACCGTCAATACCGTAACAACCATCACAATCGCATCTGTTCTTGGCAATAGATGAAGTGTCCTGATCGAAGACCAGTCAAAGGTGCTGATTGAAACCATAATCATAACCCCGGCTAGCGTGGCCATCGGAATTCGGACGACAATATCACCTAACAGCACGATCAACAGCATTAAGAAAACTCCTGCTACGAGGGCAGATAACCTTTTCCTGCCGCCAGATTTAACATTTATGACCGATTGACCAATCATTGCGCATCCAGCCATTCCGCCAAAAAAGCCGGTTACGATATTGGCAATCCCCTGCCCCTTGCTTTCCGTGTTCTTATCACTTTCTGAGTCCGTCATGTCATCGACAATCGTGGCAGTCAGCAGCGACTCTAACAACCCAACTACTGCAAGCGCTAATGAGTAGGGAAGTAAAATCAGAACCGTTTCAAGTGTCAAAGGGATATCTGGAAGCAAAAAAACAGGCAGGGTCCTCGTCAATGTGCCCATGTCCCCTACCGTCCTGACGTCCACGCCCATAATGATTACTATGGAGGTCACAACGACAATCGCGACTAGGGTCGATGGCACAGCTTTCGTTAAGTAAGGAAGCAAATAGATAATCAGCAGTGTTAAACCTGCTAATGCATATACATGCCAGGTCGCATTTTCAAAATTGTCGAGCTGCGACATGAAAATCAGGATGGCCAGTGCATTGACAAAGCCCACCATGACAGAGCGGGGAATGAATCTCATATATCGGGATAGCTTGAAAACACCGAACAAAATTTGAATAATTCCTGTTAGAATTGTTGCAGCCAATAGGTACTCAATTCCATGCTCCGCAACCAGATCGATAAACAATAAAGCCATTGCTCCCGTGGCAGCCGAAATCATTCCTGGCCTTCCTCCAACGAAAGCAATCACAACGGATATGGTAAAAGAAGCATATAATCCAACCATCGGATCGACACCTGCGATGATTGAAAAGGCGATCGCCTCCGGAATCAGGGCAATGGCAACAACAAGCCCAGAAAGAATATCTCCTTTAATATTTCCAAACCAAGAATGCAAATAACTTTGATTTTCCAATGCCGCTCCTCCTTTCTGGGTTTATTGTGTGTAATATAGTCAAAAAAAAAACGCCCCATAAAGGAGCGTTCTCTCATTAGACTTCCATAATAATCGGCAAAATCATTGGCCTTCTGCCTGTCTGGCTATACAGGAATGGATTGACGACGTCGATGACTGCCTTCTTGATGCTTGACCAGTCCTTCGTGCCGCCTGCCAGTTCTGTCACAATTTTATCCTTGATCAGTTCTTCAACGTTTTTCATCAGATCGCCTGACTCCCTGACGTAAACGAATCCTCTTGTCACGACTGTCGGCTTGTTGACAAGCTGCTTTTTCTCGCGATCGATCATCATTGTGACGATCACAAGTCCATCCTGGGACAGAACTCTTCTGTCTTTTAACACGATATGTCCAATATCGCCGATTCCGCTGCCATCGACATATACTGGCTGTGCCGGCACTTTTCCGCCAAGCTGGCCGCCATCTGCAGACAGTTCCAGGACATCCCCATTATCTAATATAAAGGAGTTTTCACGCGGGATTCCGCATTGTTCGGCTAATTTAACATGCTGGTCAAGCATGCGGTATTCACCGTGAATCGGAATGAAGAATTTCGGATTGAGCAGTTTGATCATCAGCTTTTGCTCTTCCTGCTTGCCATGCCCTGACGTATGGACCTCACTGATTTTATGATGGATGACATCCGCGCCAATTCGGTGCAGCTTATCAATAACCCGATTCACGCTGATTGTGTTACCAGGAATCGGTGATGACGAAAAGACAATCGTGTCTCCAGGAATAACGGAGATTTGTCTGTGCGTACCATTAGCGATCCGCGCAAGTGCTGCCATCGGTTCACCCTGGCTTCCCGTACAAATGATCGTCAGCTGATTGCTTGGAACCTGTCCGATATCATTGATGCTGACGAAAGCCTCATCCGGCGCAGCGATATAACCAAGCCTGCGACCGATCTCGAAGGTCTTCTCCATGCTTCGGCCCACAATAGCTATCTTACGGCTGTACTTGAGGGAAGACTTCACCACCTGTTGTACACGGTCAATATTTGATGCAAACGTCGCGAAAATAACGCGGCCGTCCACTGTCTGGAAAATATCTTCGATTGCTTCCCCGACACGTCTTTCAGATACGGAAAAACCTGGCTGCTCACTGTTCGTGCTGTCTGATAACAGACATAGCACGCCCTCGCTGCTGATTTCAGCGATTTTCTGAAAATCAGTGCCCGCGCCCACCGGCGTCAAGTCAAATTTGAAGTCACCCGTGTGGACAATATTCCCTTCCGGCGTCGTCACCACCACACCGAATGAATCGGCGATACTGTGCGTCGTCCTGAAAAAGCGTACCTTAATATTCTGGAATTCCACCACTGTATCATTGTTGATTTGGTGGAATTTCACACCCTTGATTTTGTGCTCCTGCAGCTTGGACTTGATCAGCTCAACGGCAAAATCGCCTCCATAAATCGGCGCCTTCACATCCTGCAGCAAAAACGGCAGGCCGCCAATATGGTCTTCATGGCCATGAGTAACGAAAATCCCGACCAGCTTGTCCTGGTTTTGCTTTAAATAGGTGTAATCCGCGAGTACATAGTCAATCCCGAACAACTCATTATCCGGAAACTTGATTCCGCAATCCACCAGCACCATTTCATTTTTGTATTCGATTACATACGTATTTTTTCCGATCTCACCAAGACCGCCCAAAGCGAAAATCTTAAGATCCTTTTTTAATTTCGTTTCCATAGTTCAACTCCTGTTTCTTTGTGCAAATGTATTTATAAATTCCCATGGGAATCATATCTCTTAATAAAGAATAGTGAAGAAATTAGATGGAGAAAATAGGGGTTTGAAGTTCTTAAAATATACCATAAATTAAGCGTTACAACAAATAATGCTATCCCCTGTACTATTGAGACGGGAATTTCAGGTGAAAAGTTGCTGAGACCAGCTAGATTTTGCGTCGTATGTGTTTTATTCGTTTGTCCGGGTAAGAAAAGAACTTCTGCTTTTACCGTTCTTCTTCTTGCGGCTCTCTTTCGGACAATGCAGCTGCTTATTGATTCCACCTATATAACCTTTTTTTATCGGTTTTTTCACCCCATTTGGCTTATAGAACTTTCCTATCTGGCTTTTTCTTCAACAGATCGCCTCATTTGGTCACATAGACGGCCTCTTTATTCCGGAGTGCTCGCCCGCTCTTTATAAATCTTCCTACTTACAAAAAAAACACCCCCATGATCGACGGTGTCCGTTTTCCTTACAATATGTCCTTTAAGGTCTTTGCCTGCTGATCCAATTCGCGGGCAGCACTGCCGATTTCTTTGAAGGCAGCTACCGCTTGTTCATTGAGTATCTGGTTGTGGTTGATGCCATTTTGCGAACGCTGGGTGGCTTCGTTGATTTTGGTGATTTCGCCTGCTATTCCTTTTATGTGTTCATTGACTTCCTGGATCGAATCCTGGACACGTGTGGCGAGCTTCCTGACTTCTTCGGCAACGACATTAAAGCCTCTTCCATGTTCCCCGGCCCTTGCGGCTTCGATGGCTGCGTTCAGGGCAAGCAGGTTGGTTTGTGCAGCAATTTCGCGAATGGTCTGCACGATGCTGCCGATTGATTTCGCCTGTGATTGCAGCGATTCCAGAATTCCGGAATTTTCTTTTGACTCCTCAACTAGCTTGCTGGCCGCCGTGGCTGCTTCTTCACTTCTTGTTAAACCCATTTGCGCCCGTGCGCTCAGATCTTCGGACATTTGCTGAAGCTACTTTGCAAGTCTTGTCGCAGTCAATTCGCGCTCAGTTATGTCAGTAGCCACCTTGACCACACCAGCAACTCGGCCTAAAGAATCGTAAACCGGTGTATAGGTAGCCTCAAGCCAGAGGAGTTTGCCCCTCTTATTGACTCGCTGTATTTTTTCCTGAAAGCTTTTTCCGTTGCGCAGGTTTCTCCATAATTCTATATAGGCTCTGCTGTACAAAACTGTTTATGTAAAAGTCCTGGCATTTCTTCAACCCGATAGTCCATTGTCTCCGCAAAATTCTCATTCGCCCAGAGCACTTTTCCATCTGGATCAAACTCGATCATGGCCAAAGACCTTTCAATGGCTGCCAGGACGGCGTCTTGCTCAAAAACCTGTGTGCTCTTCTTTTCCATTCTAATCTGCATGTTGTCTCCTCATCGTCATTTGATATATCTTTGTTACTATCGTACTAACCTTGATGCTCTTCGACAATTTTTTGAGTATGCTCGTGTCCTCTGCACCGTAGAAAAAAACAAGCCTCTCATGTTAAGATAATGGATAATCTAAATTAAGGATGGGATTCTTTTGGATCAAAAAATCTTGCCCGCCTCTTCGAACATGAAAGAGTTTGAGCTGTTTCTCGAAAGCCCTTTTGAAATAGGCGTCATTCTGGAAGTACATATCGCTCAATTGAAAAATATCAATGCGATGGCCAAACGCTATGGCAAAAAAATGATCTATCATGTGGATATGATTCAGGGATTAAAAAGTGACGATTATTCAACTGAATATCTATGCCAGGAATACAAACCGTATGGCCTGATCTCCACAAAGTCGAGTGTCATTTTAAAGGCGAAGCAAAAAGGAGTTCTCGCAGTGCAAAGGATATTCCTGATTGATTCCCATGCACTCGAGAAAAGCTACAAACTTATTGAAAAAACGCGACCTGATTATATAGAGGTTTTACCGGGAGCGATGCCATGGATGATCAAAGAAGTTAAGGAACGAGTGAACATCCCGATTTTTGCAGGCGGCCTGATCAGAACTCCTGAGGAAGTAAAAAACGCACTGGATGCTGGCGCGGCGGCAATCACCACATCGAAAAGGGAATTATGGGAAATTTCCCATTTTCAAGAATCCGACACATGAAAATTCGGGGTTTCTGTGATATAATGATTACAAGTTAATAAATCGGGTAGGAGAACTGGAGAGACCACAATAACATTTCGGCTTTTGGCGATAATGTTGTTTGTGGTCTCTCTTTTTTTCATTATCTAGGAGGCGTATCGTATGAGATTCACAAATCTCGATCGTAAAAATATAGTATCGAAACTAAAAAATGAGGCATTTGATGTGCTTGTCATTGGCGGCGGCATTACCGGTGCCGGAATCGCAGTGGATGCTGCAACAAGAGGAATGAACATCGCATTATTGGAAATGCAGGATTTTGCGGCAGGCACTTCAAGCCGTTCCACAAAGCTCGTGCACGGCGGGCTCCGTTATTTAAAACAATTCGAAGTGAAAATGGTGGCTGAAGTTGGCAAGGAACGTGCGATTGTGTATGAAAATGGCCCGCACGTCACGACACCGGAATGGATGCTTCTACCCTTCCATAAAGGCGGAACATTCGGCAGCTTCAGTACCTCTATCGGCCTGAGGGTGTATGACTTTTTAGCAGGCGTCAAAAGATCGGAGCGACGGAAGATGTTCAGCGCCTCCGAAACATTAGCAAAGGAACCACTCGTAAAAAAAGACGGACTAAAGGGTGGCGGCTATTATGTTGAATATCGCACCGATGATGCCCGCCTTACCATCGAGGTCATGAAGAAGGCTGTTGAAAAAGGCGCAACGGCTTTGAACTATTCCAAAGTTGAAAATTTGATTTATAACAATGGAATCGTTTCAGGTGTCCTTGTCGAGGATCTTTTAACAGGAGAAAAATTTGAAGTCCAGGCCAAAAAATTTATCAATGCGACAGGCCCATGGGTGGACGGCATCCGAGAAATGGATGATTCGAAAAAAGGAAAAACCCTGAAGCTTTCAAAAGGTGTCCATATCGTAATCGATCAATCACGCTTCCCGCTTAAACAAGCCATCTATTTTGACACGCCTGACGGACGGATGGTATTCGCGATTCCGCGAGATGGCAAAACCTATGTCGGCACGACCGATACTTTTTACAATGAAGATCCAATCAACCCGGGCATGACGAAAGAAGACAGAAGCTATCTGCTTAAAGCGATTCATTATATGTTCCCGGGCGTCAATGTCACAGAAACAGATGTGGAATCCAGCTGGGCAGGCATAAGGCCGCTGATCCACGAGGAAGGCAAAGCACCTTCTGAAATCTCAAGAAAAGATGAAATCTGGGAATCCAATTCAAAACTGATCACCATCGCCGGCGGAAAATTGACTGGCTACCGTAAAATGGCGGAAACGATTGTCGATCTGCTTGCCGAGAAATTCGCTAAAGAAGATGGACTCAACTTCCCTGGCTGCCAGACGAAGAATCTGCCGATTTCCGGCGGAGATGTCGGCGGTTCCGCAAACCTTGACTCATTTGTGGAAAAACAGCTTGAAAAAGGCATGAGAGTCGGCTTCACTAAAGAAGAAGCCCGCCGTCTTGCCTGCCAGTATGGATCGAATACCCCGATTGTGTTCCAGCTTGCATCTGAACACCAGAAGGAAGCAAACCAATATGGCCTGCCACTGGAATTGTTCGCGAAACTGATTTACGGCATCCATTATGAAGCGGCAGCCACACCAGTCGACTTCTTCAACAGACGTACAGGAGCGATTTTATTCGATATCCACCTTGTGTATAACTTCAAGGAAAATGTTATTAACTTCATGCGTGACCAATTCAGCTGGAGTAAACAGCAAACTGAAGCCTTTACTTTGGAGCTTGAAGGGGCTTTGAATGAAGCTGTAATCCCCGTAAAATAAAGCAAAGTCCCCCTGATGCATCCAGACGTCAGGGGATTTTTTTTCATCCATATGTCCGGTGTCTTGAACCGCCAATACAGCAGGATTTAACCTTTATAAGGCTCAACCAGTAGAATGGCTTGTTAAAGAGTATCTTTCACCTTGAATGGTGCCCTTATGGAGGGGGAATGGCTTGCATAAGGGTATCTTTCACCATGAATGGTACCCTTATGGAGGGGGAATGGCTTGCATAAGGGTATCTTTCACCATGAATGGTACCCTTATGAAGGGGGAATGGCTTGCATAAGGGTATCTTTCGAGATTAAGTCCATATAATTGTG